>NZ_JJMW01000044.1 GCF_000714435.1 Exiguobacterium alkaliphilum 12/1 | reverse complement strand
TATAAATCTACTGAGTTATGTCCCAGCCTCTGGAGCATATTGCTTAGAACTTCCCTTTTTTAAGGACGAGTCCATACTTCTTCAATTCGAGGAAGTGTTTGTTGTCGATCACTTTCTTCATGAATGAAGCGTTGCGACCGAAGATTTTTTTACCCATGACGATCCCGATTCCATCGTTGTGACCAAGTGACGCCACAGTCCCCTTGCTCTCGTACGTGAATTTCGAAGTCGATTTCCCGTTGATGAGCGCGGCGATGTTTTTCGCGACGTTGTGTGCTTGTTGTGTCGCGATTTGAGCTGTCGGCGGGTATGGACGGTTCGATACCGGGTCCATGACGGCCGAGCAGTCACCGATGATGAAGACGTTGTCGTGGCCAGGGGCACGGTTGTCCGCCTCGACCATGACACGGTTACGCACCGCTTCAAAGCCAGACTTCTCGATAATCGGGCTACCGCTGACGCCACCTGTCCAAATGATCGTGTTCGCGTGAATCGTCTCTGTCGTGTCACCTTGGAGTGGTCCGAACGTGACAACGCCCGGCTCAACGCCTTTGATTCCGTTACCGAGCTTCATCTCGACACCGTTGCGCTCGAGCCATTTCTGGGCGTATGTCGTGAGGTCTGGATCGAATCCAGGAAGGACAGTCGGAGCTGCCTCGATGTTGACGATGCGGACCGCTTCGCGTGGGACGTCATACTGTTTGCAAAGTTCAGGGATTCGGTTGACGAGCTCACCGAGGAACTCGATTCCTGTGAAGCCTGCACCACCGACGACGATTGTCACGTATGAACGATCTGCCGAGTTGTTTGATTTATATTCCGAGAACGAGTACTCGATATGGTTTTTGATTTTACGCACGCTGTTGAGCGAGCTGATCGTCATCGCGTTCTCTTTGAGGCCCGGGATACCAAACGTTTCCGGAACACCGCCGAGTGCGAACACGACGTAATCAAATTCGACTGTCGAGCCGTCTGTGAGCAACACTTGCTTAGTCGTAGTATCGACGCGATCGACGATCCCTTTGACAAATTTCACTCGTGACGGGTTGACGACGTCGTTGATGTAAATACGAGCTTGCTCAGGTTTCATCGTCCCTGCCGCCGGCTCATGGAGCCATGTCGTTTGGTAGTGGTAATCATGTTTGTTGATCAGCGTGATGTTCGCATCTCCAGCTGAAAGTGTCTTCTGGAGGTTGACCGCTGTGATCAATCCACCAAAACCTGCGCCGAGAATAACAATGTTAGGTCGTTTCATGTTCATTTCCACCTTATGTTTCTTAGATTTGTTTTCTTGAACAATCATGTTGTGTGTTTTTTCACATAAATGTTCACAATAAAGCCTAAACCTTGTTCAACCAATGTTCACAATTGCTTCTATGCCATTGTACGCTCTTTGTTTCGATTTCTCAATGGAAAAGCTTATCTTCTTGAATTTTTTTTGAATCTGTTGCATGTTTGTACAGAATGGATTTAATTGACGATTGTCATTATAATAAATGTATACGTTTTGAGGAGGAATTCGATGAAATCGACGAAAGATGTGATCATCATCGGTGGCGGCCCAGTCGGGTTGTTCACCGCATTTTATGCAGGTATGCGCCAACTCGATGCGACGTTGATTGAGAGCTTGCCACAACTCGGCGGCCAATTATCAACGCTCTATCCAGAAAAATATATATACGACATCGCCGGCTTCCCAAAAGTGAAAGCCCAAGATTTGATTGACCAACTGAAAGCTCAAGCCGATCAGTTCGAACAGGACTATCGCCTCGGCGAGACGGTGGAAACGGTCGAACGCCTTGAAGACGGCACGTTCCACATCACGACGAACAAAGATGAGTACCATACGAAAGCGATTATCATCACAGCCGGGAACGGGGCATTCGCCGCACGTCCGCTCGGTCTCGATGGATGCGAAGACTATGCGAACTTACATTACTTCGTCGACAACATGGAGAAGTTCCGCGATCGCCGCGTCATGATCGCCGGCGGCGGCGACTCGGCTGTCGACTGGGCGCTCATGCTTGAAGGAATCGCCAAAGAAGTGCACATCGTCCACCGTCGTGACCGTTTCCGCGCCCACGAACATACGGTCGAGCAGATGAAAGCCTCGACAATCAACGTCTGGACGCCGTACAACATCGCGTCACTCTCAGGAGAGACGCACATCGAGTCGGTCGAATTGACGGACAAAGACGGTGCGTCGAAGTTCATCGAAGTCGACGACTTGATTTGTAACTACGGCTTCGTCTCGTCACTCGGCCCAATCAAGAACTGGGGTATGGAGTTCGAGAAGAACACGATTCGTGTCGACTCACGTATGGAGACGACGGTCGCCGGCATCTTCGCCTGCGGAGACATTGCCACATACGAAGGAAAAGTCAAACTGATCGCGACAGGCTTCGGTGAAGCCCCGATTGCCATCAACCAAGTGAAGCAGCTCGTCGATCCGACGGCGCGTCACCCACAACATTCGACCTCGGTATTTGCCGGGAAATAAGTGACTCGGCCCCTCATCGATTGATGAGAGGCCGTTTTTTCATTTGCGAATCGTTTGGATGATGACCCGGTCGATCCAATCATCAAGTTTCGTGAAAACGAAGCCCGCCTTTTTCGCCTCGGCAATCGACATGTAATAGTCGACGTCCGTGTCGTAAGGCGAAGATTCCCCGTCTTTGATGATATGAACCGGCTTGTCGAGATGCTGACCGATTCGCTCCATGAGCGCCCCCATCGAGATGATCCCCTCGCTCGCCGCATTTAACGGCCCGGTCACGTTCGCCCGGCCGACCCATTCCAAGAAAGCGGCCGCTTCAAAACTTGAGATGAAGCCCATCTTCGCCTCCGGACGATGGAGGACGATCGGCTCTTCCCGGCGAATCGCATCGACGTAAAACTTGAGGCGGTCCGTATAGTCGTCAGGACCGAGCACAATCGGGAGCCGGACGGTCGCGACCGGGAATGAGGCCCGGTTGAAGAAGTACGATTCCGCCTCCCGCTTCCCTTGACCGTAATCGTGCTCGGCATCGAGATGATAGTCGTAATGGAGCGGGTTGAAGTCACTCTCCTTCAGCTCGGCGCCGGGTGCGTACACGGACATCGTCGACGTGAGCACGTACTTCCCGACTTGGTCCATGAACGCATCGGCTGCGATTTTCGCCTGATAGGGCGTGAAACAGATGTTGTCGTACACAAGGTCGTAACGTTCCCGTGACAAGTCTTTCATCGTCGCCACCGATTGACGGTCTCCTTTGATGGAGCGGATGCCTTCCGCCTCCGGCACTTGCAGTTGCCCTCGCGTCACAATCGTCACGTCGTCTCCCGCCTCTGCCAATCGAAGCGCCAGCCGTTTACCAAAATAGCGCGATCCACCGAAAATCAGTACTTTTCTCATCCTCCCTGCCCCCTTTTCATCCTTCTGTCTCCAATATTCCCGTTCATTTCCTTGGAATAACCTACGAACAAAAAAAGGTCGCAGACGTATGTCTGCAACCTCCCCGTTCAGCAATCTCCTGGTGTCCCGGCGTTCGTCGCCGTCCGGAAACTCGAACCGCAACCGCACGTCGCGATGGCGTTCGGGTTCTTAATCGTGAATCCACCACCGAGCATCGACTGCTTATAGTCAATCTCGAGCCCGTCGACGACTCCATGGTCGGCCTCGGCGACGATGACGCGGACCCCGTGATGGTCGAACTGGACGTCCTTGTCCGTCTTTTCCTCGTCGAATCCCATCCCGTATGACAGACCGGTACACCCACCGCCTTGTACTTTGATCCGTAAATACTGTCCATCGGGGCGTTCGGTCTGTTTCATCATATCGATGACCTGAAGCGCCGCTGATTCTGTCAAATGAATCATCTGAACTCCTCCTTCATTATCTTAACCTCAAGTCAACTCGCTTGAGATTTTGTGGATTATCTTGTATAACTAAACTGTAAACAAAAAAAATTAAATCGTTCCATCTTCGGGGCAGGGTGAAATTCCCGACCGGCGGTATTGAAGACAAGTTCTTCTCAGCCCGTGAGCGAGCAAGGCGTTGCTTGCTGATTTCGTGAGATTCGAAAGCCGACAGTATAGTCTGGATGGGAGAAGATGGCGGCATCCGACCGATATTCGGATGTTTTCTTTGACGTGGTCTTTTCCGCGACGGGAAACATCTATTTCGTATGCGCGTAAACTCTCCCGATTGTTATGATGCAATCGGGTTTTTCTATGCGACGGGTGCCATTCATCAAGGAGCGACAAAAGGAGAGATTTTGATGAAAACAACGCGCAACAAACGATTGACTACACTGGTGACGTTATCGATGCTCGGGGCGATCTCATTCGTACTGATGCTCTTTAACTTCCCGCTGCCTTTCCTACCACCGTTCCTAAAAGTGGACTTCAGTGACATCCCAGCGCTCGTCGCCGGTATCGTCTTCTCGCCACTCGCAGGCGTCGTGGTCGTCGCTCTAAAAAACGTCCTTTATTATGTCTTTAACGGTGGCGGCGTTCCGGTCGGTGAACTTGCAAACTTCTTCGCAGGTGTCGCCTTCATGTATCCGGTCGCTTGGTTCTACCATAAACGTAAAACGAACAAAGCGCTCGCTTCAGGTCTTCTTGCCGGAACGATCACGATGGCGCTCAGCTTGGCAATCTTGAACTATTTAATCATCTTACCGGCATACGCGTTCTTCTTCGGGATGGCTGAGATGGCCGATCCGGCTGTGAAGACGAACCTCGTCCTTTATGGAATCTTGCCGTTCAACCTCATTAAAGCGTTGTTGATTACAGCATTGTTCGTCCCGCTCTTCATTAAATTGAAGCCGTGGATCGAACGCCAGCGCATGCAACTCCAAGCATAAGTGGAAAGCACCTAGAAATAGGTGCTTTTTTCTATGGACCCGTTATAAAGAAAAGAACCGGCACGCCAATTGGCCGAAGCTATGAGAAGTGACTGCATCTCGTCACGGACGATCAGCATGCTTACAAAAAAAGAGCGACCACCGAAGTGATCGCTCTGATTCTCTCGTATTCGATTAGAGAAGAAGTCCAGCGAGTGTCGCTGACATCAAGTTTGCAAGCGTACCTGCGAGGATTGCAAGGACACCCATCCGTGCGATGTCACCGCGACGGTTTGGCGCCATACCACCAAGACCACCGAGAAGGATTGCGAGCGACGAGATGTTGGCGAATCCACAGAGTGCGAACGCCGTCATGGCTTCCGTACGAGCCGAAAGCTCACCTGTGCCAATGATTGGTGCGAACTCAGAGAAGGCAACAAACTCGTTCAAGACAAGTTTTTGTCCTAGGAAGCTACCGAACTGAACGGCATCTGCCCAAGGAACACCAATGACGAATGCGAGTGGAGCAAACACATAACCAAGAATCAATTGAACCGTAAGGTCACCGAATCCGAACAAGCCACCGATTCCACCGAGAATCAAGTTGACGAGTGCAATCAATGAAACGAAGGCAAGAAGCATCGCACCGACGTTCAAGGCGAGGAAGAGACCGTCCGAGGCACCGCGTGCGGCCGCATCGACGAAGTTCGCTGCTTTGTTCTCTTCATCTTCCGCGATTTCGATGTTGTCATCCGGCTCATCCGTCTCAGGAACGATGATTTTCGCGAACATGAGACCTGCTGGAGCAGCCATGAAGCTCGCTGCGAGCAAGTATGAAAGCGGGACACCAAGTGCGGCGTATCCAGCAAGTACCGAACCGGCAACCGAGGCGAGACCACCGACCATGACTGCGAAGAGCTCTGATTGTGTCATCGAAGGAAGATACGGTTTGATGACGAGCGGTGCTTCTGTTTGACCGACGAAGATGTTCGCCGTCGCCGAGAGCGACTCTTTACGTGACGTGCCGAGCGCTTTCGCGAGCGCCGTCCCGAGGATCCGGATGACCCACTGCATGACGCCGATATAATAAAGAAGTGCGATAAGCGAAGACATGAAGACGATAATCGTCAAGACTTGGAATGCGAAGACGAAGTTGTCCCCGCCTACAGCTGTACCGAAGACGAAGCTAATTCCTGCGTTCGCCGTGTTCAACACGTTTTGAACCCCTTCCGAGATCCAAAGTAAGACGGCCCGCCCTGCTGAAGTGTAAAGGACGAGGAAGGCGAACAAGAACTGAATCGCGAACGCCGCTAAGACTGTGCGCCACTTGATGGCTTTACGGTTGGTTGAAAAGATGTAAGCGATTCCAATTAGTGCCAAAATACCAACCACACTCATGATTTTCATTGGTGTTGTGCTCCTTTCATATTAAGAAAAGCTATTATTTGTGTCATACCCGAAAAGAGATGTGTCCTACCGTTTGAAACGCTTTCTTTTTTTGATGTTAAACGTCAGACAACCTACATTCGAACCTCTTTGAATATAACAGACCGTTTTTAAAAAAGCAACGGGTCAAAAAGAAAAAAAGTTTGAAGAAACTCCAAACTTTTTACCATGCCATCTCTTCGATTTTTTCATATACGTTCGTCACGAGTTCTTCGGGCGTCTCTCCCGTCACGACCTCTCCATCGACGAGACAAAACAAGTCGAGCGCACAGACGCCGCAATAGCCGGTACAACCGTACTCGACGACGTCGAGGTCAGGGTCGCTTTCGAGCTTGGCGCGGGCGATTTGAGAGCCCATCGCTAAGTTCGAGGCACAGAACTCGATGATTGGATTCATCATTGCTTTCACCGTCTTTCTTTCCTATAGAATCAGGAAAATGGTTCTTCTACGGCAGATTATAACATGATACAGTTAAAGAGTAACAAAGGGGGATTTTTATGCGCAAATTAGTCGTCTTAGGGGGCGGTTACGGGGGAATGCGTGTTATCGAACGTGTGCTCAGCCATCAGCTGAATGACATCTCGATCACACTCGTCGATCGACTGCCTTATCATGGGTTAAAAACAGAGTATTATGCATTGGCCGCGGGAACGGTATCAGACCGTGACATCCGGGTCGACTTCCCGGAAGGAATCGACTACATATACGGCCAAGTGACCGACATCGACACGACAGACAAGATGGTACTCCTTGCAAGCGGGGAAAAAGTTCCGTATGACGACCTCGTCATCGGGCTTGGCTGTGAGGACAAATACCATAACGTGCCCGGTGCAGCCGAATTCACGTATAGCATCCAGACGCTTGAAGAATCACGGAAGACGCAACAGGCCATCAACGGACTGTCGCCCGGTTCTGTCGTCTCGATCGTCGGGGCCGGACTGTCGGGCGTCGAGCTCGCCAGTGAGCTCCGGGAAAGCCGTCCGGATTTGACCGTCCGTCTCTTCGACCGCGGTCCTTCCGTCTTATCGTTCTTGTCGAATCGCGTCTCGATGTACGTCCAGTCCTGGTTTGAAGAGCACGGCGTCGACGTGATCAACAACGCCAACATCACGCGTGTCGATGCGGACGGGCTATGGAATCACGACGACCTCTTCGCCTCAGACCTGATTGTCTGGACGGCCGGTATTCAACCGGTCGCCGTCGTCCGCAATCAAGGATGGGAGCTCGACGGCGGTGGCCGTGTCAAGTTGACGCCGCATCATCACGTCCCGGAAGCGCCGGACGTCTTCATCGTCGGGGATAACGCGAGCCTGCCTTACGCCCCTTCCGGTCAATTGGCAGAGGCACAGGCCGAGCAAATCGTCCAAGTGTTGCTCTGCAAATGGAAAGGCGTGGCATATCCCGACTTGCCAGCGATCAAACTCCGTGGGACGCTCGGTTCACTCGGAAAGAAAGCCGGCTTCGGCGTCTTCATGGGTAAACAATCGCTCACTGGGAAAGTAGCGCGGTTACTAAAGTCCGGCATTCTCTGGAAGCATAAAGTCATTAAGTAACGGTTCAGCTGAAGTCGCGACTTCCTTTATGGAGGTCGCGTCTTTTCATGTCTGGGACGTTTTGCGAATCTGCATGGGCGTGACAAAAGTCCTGAACCGATGTCCCCGTTTCCACATTTTTAATATTCAGAATATTGATACAATTGACATCTACATCCCAATGGAAATCCTTGTTACATTATGGACACGGCAAACAACATGCGTCGCTCGTCGCCTCATCGGACCGGCGGACGCGTCAATAACGCCTACATAACCTAAAGGGGGAACCACATTGAAGAAGAAAAAACTTTGCAGTACCGTCCTCGCCTCGCTTCTCGTCTTGTCATCTGCTCCACAAGTCGCGGATGCGTCTAGCGACAACGGGAAAGAACGTGTCATCGTCGTATTCAAGGATTCGGCCAAGAAGAACCCGCTCTCGATTCCTGGACTCGAAGTTCGTCAGCAATACGCGAACATTCCGGCCGCGGCGCTCGAAGTGCCAAAAGCTGCACTTAATGGCTTGAAGAACAACCCGAACATCGCCCACGTCGAAGTCGACCAAACGGTTCAAATCGAAAACCAGACACAAGACTGGGGCATTCCAAAGCTAAAAGCGCCGGCCGCTTGGCAAAGTGGATTCACCGGGAAAGGCGTCAAAATCTCCGTCGTCGATACCGGCATCTCGGCACACCCTGACTTAACGATCTCGGGCGGTGCCTCGTTCAGTAGCGTGACAAGCTCATACGCCGACGACAACGGTCACGGGACTCACGTTGCCGGAATTATCGCCGCTCGCAACAACAGCATCGGAACGGTCGGAATCGCCCACGAAGCGAGCATCTATGCCGTCAAAGCACTTGAAGCAAACGGTAGCGGTAGCTTATCGAGTATCATCGCCGGAATCGACTGGTCAATCTCGAATCAAATGGACATCATCAACTTGAGCTTAGGTACGACGAGTCACTCGTCAACACTTCAACAAGTCGTCGACCGCGCCAATAACGCCGGCATCCTCGTCGTTGCTGCTGCCGGGAACAACGGACGCGCCGACGGAACAGGCGACCTCGTCAACTACCCGGCTCGTTACAGCTCAGCCATCGCGGTCGCAGCGACGGATATCAACAACAACCGCGCCTCGTTCTCAGCGACAGGTAGCACGGTCGAAGTCGCAGCTCCAGGTGTGAACATCAACTCGACGCTTTACAATGGCGGCTACGGTCCATTGAGCGGTACATCGATGGCGACACCTTACGTCGCGGGTAACTTGGCGCTCATGAAGCAAGCGTACCCAACACTTTCAGCATCGCAACTCCGCACACGCTTGTCGCAAGACGTCATCGATCTCGGTCCGACTGGTCGCGACACGTGGTTCGGTAACGGGCTCGTTCAAGCTCCAGCTTCTGGCGGCACATCGCAACCAGTTCAAGCGCTCGCGACGACGGTCACAACGTCAAAAGCAACGTACACTGCCGGTGAACAAGTCTCGATCTCATCGACGGTTCGTGATGCGAACGGTCAAGCTGTCGCCAACGCGGACGTCCGCGTGACGGTCACACAACCGAACGGCGCGACGTTGACAGGGACAGGCAAGACGGCAGCGAACGGTTCGATCACGTTCACGCTCTCGACGACGTCTTCTTCACAAAAAGGCACGTATCAAGTGAAATCAGACGCGACGCTCTCAGGCTACACGGCCGGTTCGGCGACGACGTCATTCCAGCTCCGTTAAAAAAGAGTCGGCCGCGTCCATTGGACACGTCCGACTCTTTTTACGCTTGATCGATGGCGGCATACACTTTCCGCAACTGGACGACCCCTTCGTCCACGACTTCCCCATTCAAGAGCACGAGCGGATAAAACCACTCATCTTGTTTGAGTGCCTCAGAAAACTCATCCTCGACCGTCTCGAAATCGATATATTCGAACTCGAAATGGTGCTCTGGATACTTGCGGCCGAGTGCGCTTTGCAACCATTCGTACGTTTCAATCGAACTCGGTGCCCCGACGCAACTCGCGCACTGGACTTCAGTCCCATATACTGTGATTTTCATGGCGATTCCCCCTCTTGTTTCTTATTATACAAAACGCGTTCCCGATGCAGGGATGGAAACGCTCAGCGTTAATGATTGAGAAACAATCTCAAACTTGCTAGAATGAAAGGGAACCAGAAAGGGGTAGATACCATGGAAATGTTCGATCAAGTCCAAGAAGTACTCGATAAATTACGCCCGTTCTTGCTTCGCGACGGCGGTGACGTCGAACTCGTCGATGTAGAAGAAGGCATTGTCAAACTCCGTTTGATGGGTGCTTGCGGCAGCTGCCCGTCTTCGACCATCACATTGAAAGCCGGCATTGAGCGCGCGCTCATCGAAGAAGTGCCTGGCATCGTCGAAGTCGAACAAGTATTCTAAACAAAAAGGGAGACGTGTGTCATCCCTTTTTTTCGTGCATCCACTCATCCAAACTCTCGACCATGTAGGTCGGGAGTTTTTCTTGTTCCCGGATGAACGCCGGTCCGTGGACGCCTGAGTTGACGTGAAGCGTCCGAATCCCGCCGTTAATGCCGAACAAGATGTCCGTATGGTAGTTGTCGCCGACCATGACGACGTGTTCTTTCGAGAGCCCGATCATCTCCAAGGCGATATCGACCATGACCGGTTCCGGCTTGCCGATGAAGAACGGCTCTTTCTCTGTCGTGACCGCGAGCACGGACGTGAGCGCCCCGTTCCCCGGTAAGAAGCCGCGTTCGGTCGGGATCGCGATGTCTCCGTTCGTTGAGATGAAGCGCGCCCCGCTTCGAATCGCGAGCGCCCCCTTGGCCAGCTTCTCATACGTGATGTGACGGTCTAACCCGATCACGACGTAATCCGCTTTCGGTTCATCCGTTATTACGAAACCGCGCTCTTCAAGCGCGATGCGGAGCCCGTCTTCGCCAATCATGTAAACCGTCGCCCCCGGCGTCATCTTCTCGATATAACGTGCCGTCGCCATCGCACTCGTCAACACGTGCGCCGGGGTCACATGGACGCCCATCTTGACGAGCTTGTCCGCGACTTGGGCCGGCGTCATCGAGGCGTTGTTCGTCACGAACAAGTACGGGAACCCCGTCGCCTCAAGTCGGTTCACGAAATCGACGGCTGCTTGAATCGGGGCCGTCCCCGCATACATCGTCCCGTCTAAATCAAATAAATAGCCTTTAATCGTCTCCATCCAATCACTCGCTTTCTGGTAGAAATGCCGACACCGGCCCGAGCTCGACTTCAAGATAGCGTCGGACCTGTTCCGGGAACGCTCGGAAGTCCTCAAGTGAGGATGCGACCCAGTCATCAAACCTCGCGCTGTCGGACGTGACGAACTCGCGGACGTAGTAGGCGCGTAACGCCACCAACGATTTGGTCGCCTCCGCGGTCGTCGCATCGAGCACTCGCTCGTCGAGCAAGATGTCGACGATGTCCTCGTAACTCCCCGGATCACGCATGATGAACCCGTCAATCATCGAGTTCCCGACGTCAATGACGCCTTCCATCAAGTGGACGGCGAGCCGTTCCTTTGCCAGTTCGACCGTGAACGCGTCCCCGACGAGTCCATCGATTCGGTCGAGCATCGCTTCCATATGGGCCAATGTCGCATTGATTTTTTCTCTATTCACAAAATACATTCGAATCCCCCCTGTCCCTTATCATAATCTTTTTTGAAGAACGAGAAAAGAAACTCCCCTATTTACATCATTTCTTTTATTGTGATACACTAATCCACGGATAAACACTTTAATTAGTATGTCACATTAAATAGATATCACGTGGAGGGTACAACACTATGGAACGAGAATTAGCGTTAGAAATCGTACGGGCAACAGAAGCAGCCGCACTCGCCTCATCAAAATGGATCGGTCGCGGTCAGAAGAACGAAGCGGACGACGCCGCGACGTCGGCGATGCGAGAAGTGCTCGGCACAGTCAACATGGATGCGACGGTCGTCATCGGCGAAGGTGAACTCGACGAGGCGCCAATGCTCTACATCGGCGAGCGTCTCGGGACGACGTTCGGTCCTGAAGTCGACATCGCTGTCGATCCGCTCGAAGGGACGTCGATTGTCGCCAAAGGCCTCGGAGACGCGATGGTCGTCATCGCCGTCGCTGATAAAGGCGCCCTCCTCCACGCGCCAGATATGTATATGGACAAACTCGTCGTCGGACCGAACTTGAAAGGGAAAGTCTCGCTCGACGAACCGCTCGAATCGATCATCGAGAAGGCCGCCTTGTATAACGGAAAACGAATTGAGGAAGTGACGGTCATCATGCAGGACCGGGACCGTCATGAGCATTTGCGACAAGCGGCCATTCAGATGGGCGCCCGCGTCAAATTGTTCGAAGATGGTGACGTATCGGCTGGAATCGCTGCAGCCGTCAAATCGAACCCGATCGATATTTTCATCTCGACGGGCGGCGCACCGGAAGGCGTCATCACGGCAGCGGCCGTCAAAGCGCTCGGTGGCGATATGCAAGCTCGCCTGCACCCGATGAACGAAGAAGAGACGGCACGCGTCATCTCGATGGGGATTGAAGACCCGCTCCAATTGCTCACACTCGATGACCTTGTCAAGAGCGATGATTGCATCTTCGCCGCAACCGGTGTCACGACCGGTGAACTGCTCGACGGCGTCAAGTTCTTGACGGACGACATCGTCGAGACGACGTCGCTCGTCATGCGCTCGAAGACGAAGACGATTCGTAAAGTCGTCGCCGAGCATACGCTCTCACTCAAACCCTATTTGCAGAAGCAACCAGTGAACGTCTGATCAATCTGCTTTGAAACCTGTATGGCCTCTCCCTTTTTAAAGGGACGCCGTACAGGTTTTTTTCTGGTCGAACGCGTTTCGCTGGCAATCACCTCACAAAAAAGATGGCCCCAAAGCAAGACCGGGGCCACCTGATATGATCAGATTGATAAATCGTTTACGATATTCGTTATGAGCCTGTATCTCGGTCACCAATCCGAGTCGTTGAATCTTGCGCTGTCTGGATTTCTCCTTTACTAAGCAAGAACGCCGAGACGAGCGCCGTGATCGGAATGGCGAGCACGAGACCGATACTCCCAGCAAGCGTCCTCAGGATTTCCACACTATACAGTTCCATATGGATTAATTGACCGAAAGGATATTCATACGCATTCATCAGTAAGAGAATCGGCAAGGAGGCCCCGACATAAGCGAGAATCAACGTGTTCGCCATCGTACCCATGATGTCCCCGCCTACGTTCATTCCGGACTTGAACAGGTCTTTATACGTCGCGTGTTGATTGTTTCGTTTGATTTCCTCAAGCGATGAGGCAATCGAAATCGCGACATCCATGACGGCACCGAGCGCCCCGATGATGATCCCAGCGAGCAAGAGGCCGGATAAATCAATCGCGTTTTCTGAATCAAGCATGCCGAGCATGATTTCTTCCTCCCCATGAAAACCGGACAGTTTCATCAGACTCATGAATAGAAAAGAAATCAAAGCTGCCGCACCTAATCCGCCGACCGTTCCGGTAATCGCAGCAAGCGTTTTCCGGGAAATACCACTTACGATCACGAACGTTAGCGTCGTGACGATGGCGCCGGTAACAAGAACTAGCATTACCGGATTATACCCTTCTAACAAATATGGAATCATAAACTTGAAGAGAATAAAGACGGTCAGCCCTAACGTAATGACCGACTTAAGACCTTTCATTTTCCCAAAGAGGAGTAACAGCGCGATGAATAACCCACCTAGAAGGTAGGTCGGCACATCCCTCGTGTAACCGATTGGGTAAGCGCGCGTGATTTCACCATTTTCGATTTGAAGTCCGACGGTAATGCGGTCCCCTTCCTTAAACCAAAAATTGCTGTTCGCAAAATACGTGTCGACATAATTGAAGCCTTCAATCTCGATTTCCTGGCCTTTGTACTCACCAGATAAGATCTCGACATTTAATAGCTGAAACTCTCGTTCCTCTTGTGTTATTTCCTCTATTTCTGTCCTCTCTTCAACGACTTCAAGGACGCGGGCAGTTGTATTGACGGTATCTGGCATCTCATACATCATTTCCTCTTCGCCTGGGTTCATCGGTGGTGGCGTGTAGCTTGCGAAGACAGAAGACGGAATCAGTAGAAGCGCAAAAATCATGAGGGTGACGAATCTAAACATGTTATTTCTTTCTCCTTTTTGTGCAATCAATATGACAACAATGAAAATATATTATAGCAAAGGAGTATGTTGATTCATCTCATATCTTCATTTTTATATTGAACTGTAATATAAAAGGATCGGTTGTCTATTGATGCCACGTTAACGGATACGAATGGTATACGAGGATTCACCATTACAAAAAACGACCGTCCCTCGATTCGAGGGTCAGTCGCTTTCATCAAACGATTTAGAATCCAGTCGGGCCATCCGTCGAATGGTTCGTCATGAATTGTGATTCCGGGTGTTGCTCTTGTTGAATCGACTCGTAGAACGTTGCGTACGCCGTCGAGAAGTACGGATAGATGAACAAGAATCCGATTCCGAGCGTCAAAATACCGACGAAGAACCAACCGATGAACGACAAGACGAGTTTGAACGCTTCCATCTTGTGTCCATCCATCAAACGGCGCGACTCTGTGATTGCTTCGAGCGCAGACAGTTCCGGCTGATCACGCAACAAGTAATACGTGAGCGAGTAAGAGAACGATTTGATGATCCCTGGAACCACTAGTAACAAGGACCAAAGGAAAATGAAGATTCCCATCAAGATCGGTGCGAGAACGTGTTTCACGTAACTGTTACGAAACGGTGCGAACAATGTTGAGATGACGGGATTATTCCCGCGTGATACGTCTTGCGCAATCCACGACCAGCCGATTGAAAGCGGCGCAATCAATAGCGATAAGACGAGCGAGACAAACGTGAGAATCGTCTCATTCGTCGTCGGCACCGTATCCGGGTCGACCGGGGGCGAAACGAATTGTGGAATGGCGTTCAGCGCCGTAAACACAATTAAAATTCCGGCAAGAAGCCACCATTTCCCTGCCAACATGTCACGTGCGTGTTTTTTCCATTGAGCTGTCATATCATCCATCCTTTATTATAGTCTTTCCTTAGTGTACGTGAAACAAATGAAAAAGTTTCATGAAAATACGAAAAAAGGGAAAAAGGTTTTCCCTTCTCCCTTTCAGTACATCACATTGCCTAAGAAAAATTGCGACATCGATAAAATCAATAAGAGCACTCCGATTGCAACCGCAGCAAGTGAGGTTGCTTTAAACAAACGCGTTCTTAAAAATGCATGTCGATATTCGAAGCGACGGATGAACAAGACGTGCGTTACTTCAAATAATAAAACCGCGGCGGTAAAATAAAAGGTCATGATGCTTCCAAGTCCGAAAAACAACATCGTCAACAGCCCTAACCCTAAATTGTGAATCCGGTTATGGACGTCGTCACGATCGCCGACGGTCGTCATTTGTGCGTGTTCCATCCACTCACCTCTTCCGTACCTTCAAAACGCTAAACAACATCTTATGAATAAGGTATCACAATCTTCAGGTGTCTAAACCTATCACAGCGTCTTTTCACGTAAACGAAACATTTTGGAAAAAAGTTGTAACAAAAAAGCGCTGATGTCATCAGCGCGTCATGTTTCAGAAGCATCTTCTTCTGCCTTCTTGAATTTCCGCTTCAATTTGAGCGGTTGTTTCGTCCCTCCAAAGACAGGACCGTCTTCCGACTCGTCAATCTCCGTCTCTTTTTTTAAGACGAAGAACGGACAACCGAAGTTACAGTACTCATACACGTAATCCATCATATGGTCGATTCGATTATCGTACGTGGCAAACTTCGATTTGGCCTCATAAAAACCTTTCAATCGAAGTTGACCATGTCCCCAATCCCCGACGATATAATCGTATTTATCGAGCACATCGCTATAACGCGCGATGAACGCCTCCTCGTCAAATCCGTCTCGCTTCTCTTCGATGACGGTATAGCCGTGGCGATTCACTCTAATCATGACTCACACCTCCACATTCTTATCATATCATGCGCGCTCCATTGCCGCCTCACCCTTTTCGCAGGACGTGGTGACGCTTAATCGTCTCATGCAACACGTCCCGTAACAGTTCCGGCATGAAGTAACGCTTTCGTTGCTCGGCCAAATACGGCAGGAGCGGTCCGAACGTGAACATGTCGACCGTTGCGATGCGATACGTGCGCGCCGCTTCAATCAGTTTACCGGAAATCGTCCACCGTCCGCCCGTCGACTCAATGTTATGGAGCGTTGGCAGCCCGAGCACGGTCCCGCGAAATCCGAGACCACGGACGTGCATGGAAGTGAACGCCTCTTCATGTACGTCCTCTAAAAAGCGGATGAGCGTCGTCCCGTCGAGCGTCAGCACACACGGGTTGATCGGGTGCGGACAAATCCGATGTAGCATATCGAGCGTCACATCGCCCGGCGGTAACCGGTCGAGCAATACACCGGACGGGATGACGCCAGCCTCGGCATCACACCATTCCGTCAGCCCGTCCGCCAACAGCTCGGCGATTGGAGATGGACCAAACCAATCCGACGCATAACCTGGCGTCACGGCGACGGTCACGTCCAATAATCGTTGCGCTTCTACGTATTCCTGTCGTAGCGTCTGCTCTGTCGGTCCATCGAACGGGCGGTCGGATAGATCGTGTAGGGTAGCCCGCTTCGCTATGACGCGCCCCGAGTCAACCGTCAATGTCACTTCCCCGACGTACTTGCCAAATTTCCCGGCCTGGGCGATTAAGACGCCGTTCTTCACGACACCGTCATCGAGCACGTGGTGCGTATGCGCCCCTAAAATGACGTCGAGTTGCGGGAACGCCGTGGCGAGCCGTTCATCGGCATAGAAACCGAGATGGCTCAACGCGACGATGATATCGCAGTCCGCGAGCAACTCGAGCGAGCGGGCGGTCGCCTCGTGCGGCGACTCGACTTGCCAGCCGAGTTCGGGATATAGCTCCTCATATGGCGCCGTCACCCCGAACAGGCCGATTCGCATACCGGCCCGTTCTAAGACGAGGGTTTCCGTCACCCAATCCGGACGTGTCCCGTCTTGATGGTATACGTTCGAAAGAAGTACCGGGAACGTCGCATCCTCATACAAGGCGTCGAGCCAATCGTGCGGGAACGTGATGCCTTCGTTATTGCCGATCGTCACCGCTGTCGGTTCGATTTCGTTGAGCAGTCGGACGTTGGCACGCCCTTTCGTCACTTCCGTCGCCGGGTTCGTCCGGTCGGCGTGGTCCCCGAGATCAAAGACGAGCGTTTCGGCCTGACGGCGTTCAGTTAGAAACGAGACGAGTTGTGGCCACGTCTGAAATTTTGAGTGTAAATCGTTGTAATGAAACATCGTAATCGTGTCCATGGCCGCCCCTCTCTTTTTAAAACAGACTGATTTGGCTCGGCGCGAGCTCATACTCGGTACCGAGTATCTCAATCAAACGTTTGGCGTTTGGCACAGCATCGCCGGCCGAGTTGTTGTTGAAATAGACGTACACATCGTCCGCAGCCTCATCGACTTTTTTAAGCGCATCCGCCAACTGTTGTAGCTCTTCTTCGCTATAGCGATACAAACAACGGACGTGACGCCATTCCTGGCTCGTCATTCCCGGTTTTCGGAGCCAACCCGCAGTGTTTCGTCCATGCAAACGGACGACAGCGACCGATGGATGGGTCACGACCGGGACGAACGGGATACTGCTCTCTTTCGTCTGCGGCTCGTCGCAAATCGTGTTGATGAACCGTTGCTCGGTCAAGAAGGCGAGCGTCCGGTCCCGGAACGCCTCAGAGAACCAGGTCGGGTTGCGAAACTCGATGGCGACCTCATAGTCGGCGAGCTCTGCGCGAATCGTCCGCAAGTAGTCGAGATGGGGTTTCGAGACGTCGAACCAAGGTGGGAGTTGGACGAGCACCGCCCGTAACTTCCCTGCCTGCTTCAGAGGCTCGACCGAGGTCCGGTATCGCTCGAAGACTTCCTTCAGTGGAAGTTTCGGTTCTCGGTCATGCCCGCTCATTTCCCTGGAAACTTTGACGACGAATTGGAACGTATCCGGTGTCTCATGGTTCCATTTCTCATAGTTTTTGACCGGTTGGATCGCATAGAACGAGGAGTCGACTTCCACGGTCGGAAAGTGCCCCGCATATGTCGATAGTTTATGTTTTCGCTCTTCCGGGTTCGTGTAGAGGAGATCGTGGTCTCCCCACCCGGTCACACCGACATAAATCATCTTGTCTCCCTCCTTCTCTTATTGTTCGAACGTGGCGACTTGCTTTCGTCTCGTCCAATTCAGCGTCCCGCCGAACGTGATGAGTAGCAAGACGAGTCCCATGATGAATGGATAACGCATATCGATGTCGAATGCGATTCCAGCGAGCGTCGGGCCGACGATGTTCCCGATACTCATATAGGCGTTGTTCATCCCCATCGCAAATCCTTGTTCTTTATCGGCCATCTTCGACACGAGCGTGTTGAGCACCGGACGGAGGATGGATGTCGACAAGAAGATGATGAGCGTAACAGCGAAAAAGATGGCATAAGATCCCGCGAATAGTGAGAACAAGAAGCCGAGCGCCGCGAGCAAGATGAAGATGAGCACGACTTTGATTTCCCCGAACAACGACACGAGCCGATCGACGGCGAACAGTTGCACGATGACGCTGACGATACCCGTCCCCGTGATCATGACCGCAATCTGTTGCGGTGTCGCGCTGAACGTCTCGCTCACGAACAAGCCGAGCACGGATTCATAGGCCATGAGCCCGAACGCCATGACCAAGTTGATGACGAGGACGAAGAAATAAGGTTTCCTCGTTGAAGAAATCAGCTGGCGCGGCAGCGATTCGGTGTCGGACGTGACTGGTACGATTTCTCGGTCCGGTTCTTTCAATAGAATGATGGACGAGATGACGGCGACGAATGAGACGATTGCCGACAAGAGCAGCGGCGCTTTCAATCCGAACTCGGCAAAGAAGCCGCCGATTCCTGGTCCGATGACAATCCCGAGCGACATTGCCGCGGAAATATAACTGTTCCCTTTCGCCCGTTGCTTGAGCGTTGTGATATCCGCGACGTAGGCAAAGATGGCCGGGATGAGAAGTGCTGCCCCGACACCCCCGATTGCCCGAGAAATAAGTAAGACGGTCAAGTTATCAGATAAGTAAAAGACACCCATCGAAATCGTGAAGCCGATCAATCCGGCGATAATCATCGGACGCCGGCCGTACACATCGGCCCACTTCCCGGCTACCGGCGACATGAGCAGCTGCGCACCGGCAAAGACGGAAATCATCAGCCCGGCGGCCGTCCCGCCTTCGCCGATCATCTTCAAATAGTCAGGGATGATCGGAATGATGATTCCGAAACCTGCGACGGCGATGAACATGTTGAGCATGAGAATCGCCAATTGTTTATTTTGTTTTTTAGTCAACGTTTGTCACTTCCTTTTCACCTATTCATTTTACTTGTTCAGGATTGGAATGAGCAAACGATAAGACAGCAAAAACCCATCCTTGACCAGAGGATGGGTTCGACTCAATTATGAGATGCGTGATTGGACGAGTCGCTCACGCGATTGTCGTTTCGGAAGAAACAACGTGATTACGTAGACGATTAACGTCGGAACTGCCCAGGCGAGCCCGATCTCAGCCATTGGCAAGTTCGTGATCCAAGCCGTCACAGCTGACGGCTGTAAACCATGCGCCGTCTCGAAAAGCGAGAGCACGAGCGCCGTGTATACGGTCGCTTTCATTGCAACATGAGGGTTGCGTTGGATGCGCTCTGTGATGGATACGAGGACGAGCGCGATCATGACCGGATACAAGAGTGTAAGAAGCGGTACTGCGATTTGAATCAATGTTCCGAGTCCGACGAGCGAGATCAAGTAACCGAAGAGCGTCGTCGCGATAACGACTTGATAGTACTTGAGTGACTCGAACGTGTTGCTGATGAAGCGCGAGAACTCAGAGATGAGTCCGACGGCCGTCGTCAAACAAGCGAGGAAGACGGCTGCACCGAGCGCGAGCATCCCGATTTGACCGAACGATGATCCAGCGAACGTTTGAAGCAACGTCGCACCATCTGTCGCACCTGTGACGCCCGCCATGTTCGCACCGATTGAACCGAGTGAGATATAGACGAGCATCAAGCACGTGACGGCAAGAATCCCTGACGTCTTAAGAAGCGATGACGCCTCTTTTTGGTCAGACATCCCGTTCGCTTTAAGCGTGACAAGAACGATTGCCCCGAAGACGAGAGCGCCGAAGACGTCCATCGTCAAGTAGCCTTGTTTGAAGCCTTCACCGAGCGCTCCAACCCACGTCTCGTATCCTGCTGCCGGTGCTGACGGCGTCCCGAGTGGAGCCACGAGGTTCGTGATTCCGATGGCCGCAAGCAAGAGCAGGAGGATCGGCGTGATGATACGACCGATGATTTCAATCAACTTCTGAGCGCGGAGCGTCAAGAAGAAGGTCAATCCGAAGAAGACAGTTGAGCTGAGGGCGAGCGTGAGCGTCGATGGTGCACTTAGGAACGGCGCAAGTCCCATCTCATACGTGACGGCTGCCGTCCGTGGAATCCCGAAGAACGGTCCGATTGCCACGTACATTAGTCCCGTCAAAAGGAGCGCCAGACGCTTCGGAATGTACCGAGCGATTTGATCCGAGCCTCCACCGACTCGCGCAACCGCGAACAGTGCCAGAAGCGGGAGGCCGACGCCAGTAATGACGAAGCCAATCATGGCTGGGACGAGGTTCTCGCCCGCCATCGCACCTAGCATCGGTGGGAACAGTAAGTTCCCGGCCCCGAAGAATAACGCGAAAATCGTAAACGCTAACGGGAATAATGTCGATTTTTTCATACAACTACCTCCACATACATTGTAATACCTTCCGTGTAAACATTCGTGCTAAATGACTAAATTTTCTGACAAATAAGCGCTTGGTCTATTTCATTATACACACTTTACTTTTTTTGACCACCCTATCCGTAAAAAAGATGTTTATTTTTTGGGAAAGTGGATTTTTCATCACAAAAAGCTCCCTCGTTTGATAGAGTGAGCCCAATTGTCAAGCCGATTTATTGGAATTTGTTGCACAATTGGTCAATAACGGATATCAAATTTACGATGACCTGCTTCCATCACTTCGGTCTCATCGATCCGTTCGACCCCGACGAAACGATTTCCATCTCGGAGTGCCTGTTTGAACGATTCATACTGGTTTTCCTCCGCCTCCGCATGAATCTCGACTGTCCCGTCACTCAAGTTGCGGACCCAACCCTTCACTTTATAGGCAAGCGCCGTCGATTGGGTAAAGTAACGGAACCCGACACCTTGGACGCGCCCGGATACGATGAGACGTTTCGCAATCGTCATATAAGTTCTCCTCCTTTTATTCAAGCATTCAGGTTTAATCGCAAGTGAGATAGGAAACAATATATAAGTAAAATAATGGAACAGGAGTGATTCGGTGAATGTACTAATTAACAGCGTGACCACATTTTCAGATTGGCTTTGGGGTGTCCCCATCATCTCATTGCTCGTCCTATCTGGCATCTTCTTAACGATTAAACTAGGCTTTTTCCAATTTCGATACCCGTTGTACATAGTGAAGCAAACGTTCGGCAGTGTCTTTAAAAAACCGAAAGGAGAAGGCGACATCAGCCCAAGGCAGGCGCTTACGTCCGCATTGTCCTCTACAGTCGGTGCCGCGAACATCATCGGTGTGCCTGCAGCGATCATGTTCGGGGGACCGGGTGCCATCTTCTGGATGTGGGTCATCGCCATCGTCGGCATGGCCATCAAATTCTCCGAGAGCGTGCTCGCCGTCCGGTATCGTGAGAAGAACGAAGCCGGTGAGTTCGTCGGCGGACCCGTCTATTACATGGCGAAAGGGTTGAAGATGAAGTGGCTCGCCTCTTGGTTCGCGTTCGCGCTCATGATTGAACTCATCCCGAGCATCATGGTGCAAGGCAACGCCGTCAGTTCAGCCGTGCGCGAGACGTTTGATGGGAATACGCTCATCACCGGCCTCGTCGTCGCCGCCCTTGTCGGTGTCATCGTCTTCGGTGGTTTGAAACGAATTGCAAAAGTGACAGAAGTCGTTGTACCTGTCATGGCACTCGTCTACGTCGGTGCCGGACTTATCATCGTCTTGATGAACATCAGTCAAATCCCTGAAGTGGTCGGACTCATCTTCTCGTATGCGTTCCAACCGATGGCCGCACTCGGTGGCTTCGCCGGGGCCGCTGTCGCCGAGACGATTCGTTGGGGCTTCGCCCGTGGTCTCTACTCGAACGAAGCCGGGCTCGGTACGGCGCCGATCGCTCACGCCGCCGCGCAAACCGACCATCCGGTACGTCAAGGGTTCTGGGCCGTCATCGGAATCGTCATCGACACGCTCATCATCTGTAGCACGACGGCGTTCGTCGTCTTGTCGTCCGGTGTCTGGACACGTGACGGGGCCATGAGTGACCCGGCCGCCTTGACGACGATCGCGTTCCGTGAATATTTCGGCTATACAGGTGGACTGCTCGTCACCATCTCACTCATCTTCTTCGTCTTATCGACGATTATCGTCATCATCTTTTACGGTTCGCGTCAAGCCGAGTACTTGTTCGGTTTGAAGGCCGGGTTCTTCATGAAAATCGTCTACATCGCATCCATCGTCATCGGGGCGATCGGCGGAGCCCAAATGATTTGGAACTTCCTCGATTTGATGCTCGCGATGATCCTCATCCCGAACATGATTGCCGTCTTGCTCTTGAGCGGTGAAGTGAAGCGACTGACGACCGAGTTCTTTACGTCAGAGAAGTATTACAAAAAAGATGTCGCCGAAGAGAAGGCGTCCTAATGCGAAGACCCGGCCGCATGCGCGACCGGGTCCCTTTTTTATTCGACGTTCGCGATGGCGCGATGAATCCGGTCCGCTGATTCGTTGAACTGTTGCTGTTCCGCATCAGTCAAATCGATTTCGATGATTTGGCGAATCCCGGTCCGGTCGATTAAAGCCGGTACTCCGATGTGAAGGCCGGATACCCCATATTCCCCGTCAAGGTGCGCCCCGATTGTGACGACCGAATTCTCGTTGCGGACGATGGCCCGGACGATCCGGAGCAGCCCAAGCCCAATCGCGTAATAGGCTGCACTCTTATATTCGATGATTTGGTTGGCCGCGTCACGGACGCGTTGATAAATATCATCCAAATCCGCTTGGCTGTACTGATTGTTCTCCTCTAGGAGTTGCCCAATCGACTTCCCGTAAATCCGCGCGTTATTCCAAGCGACGAAGCCCCCGGCTCCGTGCTCGCCCATATAATAGACGTGACAGTTACGCGGTGACAAGTCGAAGTACTCCCCGACCTTATAGCGCAGTCGCGCCGTGTCGAGCACCGTACCTGAGCCGATGACGCGACGTTTCGGTAGCCCGGACGCCTTCCAGGCGACGTGGGCCATGACGTTCACGGGGTTCGTCGCGACGACGAGGATGCCGTCAAATCCGCTCGCCATCACTTGGTTCGTGACGTCTCGGACGACCGTCGCATTTTGTTCGGCGAGGTCCATCTGCGTCTGACCGAGCTTCTGCGCGGCTCCGGCCGTGATGACGACGATGTCCGCATCCCGACAGTCCGAATAATCCCCCGCCCAAATCCGGACCGGGCTCGGGGCGAACGAGATGCCGTGGTTTAGGTCCATCGCTTCCCCTTCGGCTTTGGCGTGATTCGAGTCGATTAAGACGAGCTCCTCACATAGCGCCGCCGTAGACAGTTGATAGGCGAAACTGATACCGACCCAGCCGGCGCCGACGACGGCGATGCGGGTGATGTCTTTTGGATCAATCGTTTCCATATACATAACCTCCCTAAATACTTGCTCTCTTTTAGCATACCCGACTCACACGTGTTTCACGACAAAAATCCAAAAGATGAGGATGTCAGCTGCTTCCTCGCTTCGCTAACTCTTCAACTATCTCTCAAAAATTCCTGTATCCCTAACATATCCATACACTTGAATGATATCTCCGTTTTGGATGAATGGGATTCGCTCTTTCTTTAAGATGTCTATAAGTTCGTCGGTCACATCATATACGTCTGGGTCAATGAGGACACCTTTATAGAGCAACACCTTTGTACGCAAACGAATCCATTCATTCGACCGTAAAGAAGATTCCACCCAAACATCATCCCAATCTAAATTTTCGAATTGAGACAATTCGCCGCTTGGAAACAACGTATCTTCACCTAAGTATTTGATTTGATACGGCGGTAAATACGGTAACGTCGTGCTCACTGTATGACCGAGGCGCTTCCATCTCGTCTCATTCATTACCGATGTCAATTGCCGCTCCTCGATTATTTGTAATTCTTTTTGTCGATCCACCCCGGTTCATCCCTTCTCACATATAATCTCTAAGCGCTTGATTGCCCGCAACACGTCTTCTCGATTGTGTTTTTGCTTCATCCACTTGGGCAAACGACTCTCGATACTGCTGTTTTCCCCGTCACTCGTCCGAATATCCGCTTCCACGTACTCTCTCATATAAGCAAGATGGTCTCGGTTGTAAGCCCAAAGGACGTGACCACAGCAATTTGTCTGCAAATAAAGCGGTAACCGAAAGAAAGGATCGAACGCGCCCCCACCCATCCTGAATCCTATACCCGTGTATGTGCGCACAAGCCCGCAAGCTAGACAACTGAGACGTAACGTCTCATTCATCACAATGTCTGCACGTTGTTCACATTGCGGACACCGCACACGAATGTCGTGCATGAATGCCACTAACGTTTTGGTCTCTAACTGAAATCGCTTCATTGGACTCGCACCCCCTTGTTTGATTATACAAAAAACCAACGAAGTGCAGCTTCGTTGGTTTTCGTCATTCGTACCTCATATTTTACTGAGCATGATTAATTTCCGCTCTTATTATTCTTCTGTAGAACCTTCAACCCTGTCCCCATGTCCGATGCCAAAACATAGTTACGGTCGACATAAACGCCCCAAATGTTCGCGTCAGCAGGCACGTATTTTCCGATCTGCACCGGCTTGCTCGGGTTTGAGATGTCTACTGCACGGACGCCGCCTGCATAGTGAGACAAGTACAACGTGTTTCCAAGTACTTTCGGATCGTGTACCGTCTTCCCAAACGTCACTTGCTCAGTCGGATTCTCCGAAATATCTTCTGTCAAATCGGTTTTGAATTCGCTCAATAGTTTCGGGTTTGTTTTATCTTTGATGTCAAAAATTCGTGTGTAACCATAAGACTGTTCATAGCCCGGCTTGACTGGAACATACACTTCTCTCGTTTCGATGAGGACCGTGCCGCCTTTTGCAAGTGCAGCCGAGTGGGCTGAACCTTGTTGGTTCGATGCGAAAGCCGTCCGCCCTTCGTATTTCACGTTTTCTGGATTTGAAATGTCCAAAATGATGGTCCCGAGATCCCAGAACGAAAGGTAAGCGGTTTTCCCGTTCTCGTCTGCATACGCGCTATGGTTGAACACCGGTCGTGTCTTTCCGTCCGGCGCTTTCCAATTGTAGCCGTCAAAGCTACCGTCAACTTCCGCTAAAGTACGTGGGTCGAACTCATACAATTTCTTTGGTTCAGCTGGGTTTGTGACATCCACGAGTTGGAAGTCTTTCTCTTTCCCATGAGAATAATAATCGGCGTAAGGGCTTGAGGCCAAGACCAATACCCGATCCCCTTGCGTCGTCAAGTAGAGCTCATGTGTCCCTCTCGTTTTCTTCGTGACTTCATAGAAACCTAACTTCTTCGGCTCATATGGATTCGTCACATCGTATAAGAGGAAGCCCCCTTTAGAGTTCGGATCTTTCGAATTTAATTGCTGTACCGATACGACGGCCAAGTCCCCTTTAAACGACTTCGTGTTGACCGTTTTGACGATGACTTTTTCTTGCCACGTACCCGGGATGTCTTGGTCGGCGAATACGGCCACTTCTTTCGGGTTCGACGGATCTTTTAAGTCGAACACGCGAACGCCACCGTTCCCACCCCCGGCAGTATGCGTCCCCGTGTAAGCGAATCCTTTATGCGCATAGACGTCGGCCGTGCTGTTTTTCACCCCTTCTCGAATCTCTTTTAACGGCACAGATGCCGTCTCGTGCAGAAACTTGACGTTCTTGCTTCCTTCGGTCACTGTGACCGAACTGATTTCATCCGCGTTCCGCTCTCCTTTCTCGATGTTGATGTCGCCTAGCTCATCATGCGCATATGTAACCGGTAATGCCGACGAGACGGTCAATCCTGTGACGAGCGCTGCACTTAACAAAAACTTTCCTTTCAAATCAAACTCCCCCTTAGGTTTTTTTGATAGAAACTCTGTTAGAGGCAGAATGCAAAAAAATCCTTCTGAACTCATAGACGAGACAGAAGGATTCCGAAAAATTCCGATTTCCTCTCATCTCTCAGCGTTCGCTGTTAGATTTAGCACCGTTTCCGTACTGGCGATTCAGTACGGATGGTTGCCGGGCTTCATAGGGCTAATTCCCTCCACCTGCTCTTAATAAGAGTATTCATATCAAATTACTTTGTATTATCACAATTATCACACAACTTGTCAATATAAATTCTAAAAAAAACCAAATATTCCTGTTCCATGCATGCAATATAGTCTTTTCCCAAAGAATAGCGACAAATAAAAAAGGATTGTGTGAAGACTTGAAAGAAATCAAGCCTCCACATAACCCTTATCTGATCTACTTATCCAATCGATCCTTCCATCTCGAACTTGATGAGACGGTTCATTTCGACAGCATATTCCATCGGTAATTCTTTCGTGAACGGCTCGATGAAGCCCATGACGATCATTTCCGTCGCTTCTTCTTCCGAGATACCACGGCTCATAAGGTAGAAGAGTTGCTCTTCTGACACTTTTGAGACTTTCGCTTCGTGCTCGAGTGACACCTGGTCGTTCAAGATCTCGTTATACGGGATCGTGTCTGACGTCGACTGGTTGTCCATGATGAGCGTGTCACACTCGATGTTCGAGCGGGCACCTTTCGCCTTACGTCCGAAATGGACGATTCCGCGATACGAGACTTTTCCGCCTTGTTTCGAGATCGACTTCGAGACGATGGACGATGACGTATTCGGTGCGAGGTGAATCATCTTCGCGCCGGCGTCTTGGTGTTGGCCTTTACCACCGAGGGCGATCGAAAGCGTCATCCCACGTGAACCTTCACCTTTTAAGATGACGGCCGGGTATTTCATCGTCAATTTCGAACCGATGTTGCCATCGATCCATTCCATCGACGCGCCCGCTTCACAGATGGCACGCTTCGTGACCAAGTTGTAGACGTTGTTCGCCCAGTTTTGGATCGTCGTATAGCGGCAGTATGCGTCTTTGTTGACGAAGATCTCAACGACCGCCGAGTGGAGCGAGTTCGTCGTGTAGACAGGTGCCGTGCATCCTTCGACGTAATGAACCGATGCGCCTTCGTCGACGATGATGAGCGTCCGCTCGAACTGCCCCATGTTTTCCGAGTTGATGCGGAAATACGCTTGGAGCGGTTGCTCGAGTTTCACGCCTTTTGGTACGTAGATGAACGAGCCACCAGACCAGACGGCCGAGTTGAGCGCGGCGAACTTGTTGTCCGTCGGCGGAATCAACTTGCCGAAGTACTCACGGAAAAGTGCTTCGTCTTCTTTGAGCGCCGTGTCTGTATCTTTAAAGATGACACCTTTCGCTTCAAAGTCTTCTTGCATGCTGTGGTAGACGACCTCTGACTCGTACTGAGCCGAGACACCTGCCAAATATTTTTGCTCAGCTTCCGGGATCCCGAGCTTATCAAACGTCGTCTTGATTTCTTCCGGTACCTCGTCCCACGAACGTTCCGTCTTCTCAGACGGTTTGACGTAGTACGTGATCTCATCGAAATCAAGTGCAGACAAGTCGCCGCCCCATGTCGGCATCGGCATCTTGCGGAACTGCTCGAGTGATTTCAAACGGAACTCGAGCATCCAAGCCGGTTCTTCTTTCATGTTCGAGATCGTCTCTACGATTTCATTCGTCAAGCCGCGGCCTGAACGGAAAATCGAGATGTCTCGGTCATGGAAGCCATATTTATAATCGCCAATGTCAGGCATGTTTTTTGCCATATCGGTCTCCTCCTTCTACTTACGCTTCCTCGTCGACTCCCTTTTCAAGCGCTTTCCACGCGAGCGTGGCGCACTTGATGCGAGCCGGAAACTTTGAGACGCCAGACAACGCTTCAATGTCGCCTAGGTCGAACGTTTCTGTATCATAGTCTTTCCCTTGGACCATCTGTGAAAAGATGTCTGCCAATTGAAGTGCCTCGTCTACAGATTTCCCCTTCACGATTTGAGTCATCATCGACGCGGAGGCGAGACTGATCGAGCAGCCTTCCCCTTCGAACTTGGCGTCTTTCACGATTCCGTCTTCGACTTGAAGCTGGAGCCGGAGTGAATCCCCACATGTCGGGTTGTTCAAGTCCACCGTCACGCCATCTTCGATGACGCCACGGTTCCTTGGGTTTTTATAGTGATCCATGATGACCTGTCGGTACAACATGTCAAGATTGTTAAAACTCATAGTTGAAATACTCCTTCGTTTGACGAA
Organism: Exiguobacterium alkaliphilum 12/1; assembly: GCF_000714435.1. GTDB lineage: Bacteria > Bacillota > Bacilli > Exiguobacteriales > Exiguobacteriaceae > Exiguobacterium > Exiguobacterium alkaliphilum. Next base: position 40,268 of record NZ_JJMW01000044.1, on the reverse strand, counting down.
GTCCTTCAATGAAACGGTCGACTTCTTCTTTCGTGTTGTACAAGTAGAAGCTCGCCCGGGCCGTCGAGGATTGCTTTAAAAGGCGCATGAGCGGCTGGGCACAGTGGTGACCGGCCCGGACCGCGATCCCTTGCATATCGAGGACGGTCGCGAGGTCGTGAGCGTGCACGTCACCTAGGTTGAACGTGACGAGCCCGACCCGTTCCTCCGGTCCGTAAATCTCGATGCCTTCAATCGTCTTCATCTGCTCAATCGCGTACGATGCGAGCGCCCGCTCGTGTGCCTCGATGTTCTCGAGACCGAGGTCTTCTAAGAAGTCGATGGCAGCGGCGAGCCCGACGGCACCGGCGATAATCGGTGTACCCGCCTCGAAACGGTACGGAATGTCTTTCCACGTCGACTCATATAAATCGACGTAATCGATCATCTCGCCGCCGAACTCGACCGGCTCCATCTGTTTAAGGAGCGCTTTCTTCCCATATAAGACGCCAATCCCGGTCGGACCGAGCATCTTATGGCCTGAGAAGGCGAGGAAGTCACAGTCGAGCGCCTGCACGTCAAGCTTCCGGTGTGGTGCGCTCTGTGCCGCATCGACGACCATGACCGCACCTTTCTCGTGGGCGAGCTTCGCGACGTCCGCGATTGGGTTAATCGTCCCGAGCACGTTCGAGACGTGGCTCATCGCGACGATCTTCGTCCGGTCCGATAAAACGGCACGAACCGCGTCGAGCGTCACCCGACCGTCCGGCGTCAATTCGACGTAACGGAGCGTCGCCCCTTTCCGTTTGGCGAGCTGTTGCCACGGAATGAGGTTCGCGTGATGCTCCATCGGCGTGAGGACGATCTCGTCCCCTTCGACGACGTTCGCGTCACCGTAGCTCGACGCGACGAGGTTAATCGCCGTCGTCGTCCCACGCGTGAAGATAATCTCTTCGACGACGTTCGCGTTGATGAACGAGCGGACGCGTTCGCGTGCCCCTTCATATGCGTCCGTCGCCTGTGTACCGAGCGTATGGACGCCACGGTGCACGTTCGAATGGTTGCGCTTGTAGTACTCCTCGATCGCCTCGATGACAGCCAGCGGTTTTTGCGAGCTTGCCGCACTGTCGAGATAGACGAGCGGGTGACCGTTGATTTCCTGATTTAAAATCGGGAATTGGTTACGAATCGAGGCATCAATCATGTTAGCGCACTTTCCCTTCGATGACTTCACGGAGACGGTCTTTGACCGACTCGATTGCGAGTTGCTCGACGACCGGGTTCAAGAATCCGTGAATGATGAGACGTTCCGCTTCTTGACGTGACAAACCACGGCTCATCAAGTAGTAAAGTTGAATGTCGTCGACACGACCGACTGACGCGGCGTGACCGGCCATGACATCATCTTCATCGATGAGAAGGATCGGGTTCGCATCGCCGCGTGCCTTTTCAGAGAGCATCAAGACGCGCTCCGTTTGGACACCGTTCGACTTCGAGGCCCCGTGGTGAATCATCGACGTTCCGCTGAAGATGGCTGTCGCCGAATCTTTTTGGACGCCGTGAATCAAGATGAATCCTTCTGACGACTTACCGAAATGGTCCGTCCGGATGTTGAAGTTTTGTTTCTGTGCGCCACGACCGATCGTGACAGCTTTCGTATCCGAGAACGTGTTGTCGCCGACGAGGTGTGTCTTCGTCTCCACGACCGAGTTCCCATCGTTCATGTGACCGAGGGCCCACTCGAGACGAGCGTTCTCGTACACGACACCGCGACGGTTCATGAACGTGAGCGCTGACTCAGCGAGTTGATCGACGCCACCGAAGACGACTTTCGCATTCGCCGCAGCGAACACTTCCGTCACGGCGTTGACCGTGTGCGGCTCGTTCGTGTTCGAAAGGAAGCTCTCGATGAACGTCACTTCACTGCCTTCATCTGCCACGACGATTGTGTGGTGATAGAGGGCACCGTTCGCTTGTTCCATCGTGAAGATGGCTTGAAGCGGGTCTTTCACTTGTACGTTTTTCGGGACGTATAAGAATGCGCCGCCGTTCGTCAAGGCCGCGTTCAAAGCTGACAAGCGCTCTTCGTCGACACGGACGCCTTCGGTCATGAAATATTTCTCGACGAGGTCCGGATGTTGGTCCATCGCCTCTTTGATTCCCATGAACAAGACGCCTTCTGGCACTTGGAGTTCGTTATAGACGACATGACCGTTGCGTTCAACGAGCACGTTCGTACGATGGTCTCCTAACAGTGCCTCGATTTCAGGCGTGAGGCCGTCGAGCTTCGCGAGCTCCACGTCGCCGCTTGTGAAATCCCATTTCTCAATTTTAATCTTTTCAACTTTCGGCAAAGCGAGAGTCGGCGCGAGTTCTGCTGCTTCTTTACGACGGTTGACCATCCAAGCAGGTCCTCCGAGCGCCTCTGCACGTGCCGACAATGCTTGCGCATCCAATTCAAATTGTACGGTCATCGTACAGCCTCCTTACGCTTCTGTGTCTACTGTCATTCCGAGATCTTGTTTCACCCAGTCGTAACCTTCTGCCTCGAGTCGCTGTGCGAGCTCTTTGCCGCCAGACATAACGATTTTCCCATCCATCATGATGTGGACGAAGTCTGGCTCGATGTAGTTGAGGAGACGCTGATAGTGCGTGATGATTAAGCAGCCGAACTCTTCTGAACGCATCTCGTTGACGCCCGTTGCGACGACTTTGAGTGCATCGATATCAAGACCTGAGTCAATCTCGTCAAGAATCGCGATGTTCGGTTTGATCATCATCATTTGAAGAATCTCGTTACGTTTCTTTTCTCCACCTGAGAAACCTTCGTTCAAATAGCGGTGTGCCATTTCTGAAGGGATTTCGAGAACGTCCATCTTCGCGTCGAGTTCACGGATGAACTTCATGAGCGAGATTTCTTGGCCTTCTTCACGACGCGAGTTGATCGCTGAACGCAAGAAGTCTGCATTTGTGACACCGCTGATTTCAGCAGGGTACTGCATGGCGAGGAACATACCCGCCTGTGCACGCTCGTCGACTTCCATCTCGAGCACGTCTTCGCCGTTCAAATCGACGCTTCCGCCTGTTACTTCATACAATGGGTGGCCCATAAGTGCAGATGCGAGTGTTGATTTACCCGTTCCGTTTGGACCCATGATGGCGTGAATCTCGCCACCTTTAATTTCAAGATTAAGACCTTTGACAATCTCTTTTCCTTCGATTGAGACGCGGAGGTCATCAATTTTCATGTGTGGTACGTTAGACATTCGGATACCCCTTCCGTTTTTCTCGCCATTTGTGGCGTAGATTAGATATATTCTAATCTTAATCTAGGCAATTTTTTATTTCAAGCGACTCACCTTATTCTTCATTCTCAATAAAAACATAAATATTGAGAATGGGAATATTGAGAAATCAAGATATTATCCAACTTTTTCCTCGATGAGCGCCAATGTTGCTTTCCGCTCCGTGAACGCCCCCATAAAGAAGAACGCCCCGCACGCCGTGACAACGGCCAAACTCCCAAATACAGGCAAGGCCGCATTGTTAAATCCGTCGAGCAACAGTCCGCCGATAATCGGCCCGACCGATTGCCCGAGCGCCGTCAGTCCCATCGCCCCGAAATACGTCCCCCGTAAATGTTCCGGCGCCAGTTCGTCGGTCAAGACGTCCGTCATCGTGAACATGAGCACTTCCCCGACCGTGAAGATGACCATGGCGACGAAGAGCACCCACACTTCCGAAGCGAAGCCGATGAGAAGGAGACCGATCGACAGCGTCGCCACCCCGAAGAAGAGCGATTTGATTGGCGAGACGCGAATGCCGAACCGCATAATCGGATACTGCACGATGAGCACCGTGATCGCATTCACCGTCAACAAGTACGCGAACAGCCGCGAGCCGTCGCTGAACCCGTCATGGAACGCGATGAACTGCGGTAGCGTCGAGTTGAATTGACTGTAACCGATGATAGCGAAAATCATCCCGATGATGACGTAACGAAACGTCTTGTCCGCCCGTAACACCCGGAACGTCTCTGTCAAACGCGGACGAACTTTCGACGCGTCACTCTCTTCAAACGGATACTTCCGGAACAGCGACGTGATGATGAGGCCATAGAGGACGTACACAGCGGTCACGACGAAGAACGCGCTCTTCGCCCCGGTGAGCGACAAGACGACCGCAAGCAGCGGACCGATCGCCGCGGCGATGTTGATTAAGAAATAGCGGACGTTATAGACGATGACACGTTGCTCGGGCTTCGTCGTATCGCTGATGAGCGCGCGAGACGCCGGCTCTAAAAAGGAACGGGACACGCCCATGAGCACGGAAAATATGTAAAACCAAACGAGTTCCGTCGCGAGCGCGAAACCGGTGAACGTGAGCGCATTCAAGCCGATGCCGATCAGCATGAGCTGCTTCCGTCCGTGACGGTCCGAGAGCGTCCCCCCGAAGAAGCTCATGAACAATCCCGAAATGGCCGAGACGGCGAACACCGTTCCGATGACGCTCGCCGAGAAACCGAGCGTCGCGAGATAAATCGCAAAAAATGGCATGACGAAAAAAGTCGACAGCCGGGCAAAGAACGTACCGAACAAGACGCCTAGCGTCAGCGGATGAATCTGTCTTATGTTCATCCGAATCCCCCCTTTTCTTACATATAATTAGTGTACTTCTCTTTGTGAAAGAACACCACGCCAAACAAAAAAGGCCCGGGATATCCCGAGCCTCGCGTGATTATTGGTTGACCGGTACGACGGCACCTTTGTATTCCTCTAAGATCCACTGTTGTGTCTCTTCTGATGTGAGGACTTCAAGGAGTGCTTTGACGCGCTCGTCATTCTCGTCGCCTTCACGTGTGACGATCAAGTTGACGTACGGTGAGTCTTCGCCTTCGAGTGCGATGGCGTCTTCGAGCGGGTTGAGACCGGCGTCGATTGCGTAGTTCGTGTTGATGAGGACCGCGTCGCCTTCCCCGTTGTTGTACGCTTGCGGGAGAAGAGCCGCTTCGACGTTCGTCTTGAACGTCAAATTTTTCGGGTTGTCGACGATATCAGCGACTGTCGCGTCGACCGTCTTGCCTTCAGCGAGCGTGAGCAAGCCTTCTGATTGAAGCATCGTGAGGATACGGCCATGGTCTGCGACCGATGAGCTCATGATGATTTCCGCGCCATCTGGAAGCTCATCGAGTGAGGCGTAGTCTTGTGAGTAGACACCGATCGGCTCGATGTGGACGCCACCGGCTGATGCGAATTTATAATCTTTGTTTTCAGCCATTTGTGACTCGAGGTATGGCTCGTGTTGGAAGTAGTTCGCGTCAAGCTCGCCGTCCGCAAGTGTACGGTTCGGGAGGACGTAGTCTTGGAACTTCGTGATTTCAAGCTTGTAGCCTTTTGCTTCGTATTCATCTTTGACGTGCTCCAAAATCTCTGCGTGTGGCACGTTCGATGCGCCGATGACGAGCGTCTTGTCATCGCCACCTGCGCCTGATTCTGAATCCCCGCCCCCGCAAGCCGCGAGAATTGTGAGTGCTGATGCTGCCGTTAAACCGAGTACTGTTTTCCATGATTTCATGTGTGAACCCTCCAAATGTTTTTTATGTGATTAAGCTGAACGCTTATCAATTCTTGTGACGAGTCGGTCTCCGATGAACTGAATCACGAAGACGATGACTAAGATGAGGACGGTCGCGACAAACGTCACGTCGTTCCGCGAACGCTGGAACCCGTCAAGGAACGCCAAGTTACCGAGGCCTCCCCCGCCGACGACACCTGCCATCGCCGTATAGCCGACGATTGCGACGAGTGTGACCGTGATCCCGGACACGATGGCCGGAAGTGCCTCTGGGAACAATACTTTATAAATGATTTGCCATTTCGTCGCACCCATCGATTCGGCCGCCTCGATGACACCGCGGTCAATCTCACGAAGCGCGAGCTCGACCATCCGTGCATAGAACGGGGCCGCCCCGATGATGAGTGCCGGGAGCGCCGCCGTCGAACCGAGGATCGTGCCGACGACGATTTTCGTGAACGGAATGAGCAAAATGATTAAAATAATGAACGGAATCGAACGGAACACGTTGACGAACGCGCTGACGACCGTATAAATAGAACGATTTTTCATCATGAGCGGTTCGTTTGTCACATACAGGATCATCCCGAGTGCGAGACCGAAGGCGAACGTCGCGCCACCGGCGACGAGCGTCATATAAATCGTCTGCCACGTCTCTTCGAGCATAATCTCCCAGTCTACGTTAGGAAACATCGTTCTCCACCTCCACTTCCACTGCCTGCGATCGGATTGAGGCGATGGCCCGCTCGACTTCAGCCGGCTCTCCGATCAGTTGAATAAATAGCGTCCCGAGCGCGCCGACTTGTGACTGCGTCACGTTCCCGCCGATGATGTTGAAGCCGATATCATGCGTCTTCAAGACGTCTGAGAGAATCGGCTGTTCGGCAGTCTCGTTCAAGAACTTGAGCTTGACGATTTGACCACTCGGATAGCGCGCCTTCAAATGCTCGAACGTGAGCGACATGTCGTCGACCGCGCCGATCTGTTTGACGAACTCTTTTGTGATCGGTTGTTCCGGATGTTGGAACACGTCGGCGACTTGCCCGATCTCGACGACTTTCCCTGCTTCCATGACCGCGACGCGATGACAAATCTTTTGGATGACATGCATCTCGTGCGTGATGAGCACAATCGTCAAGCCGAGCTTTTTATTGATGTCGACGAGTAACTCGAGAATCGAGTCGGTCGTCTTCGGGTCGAGCGCGCTCGTCGCTTCATCGCAGAGGAGCACTTCTGGATTCGTAGCGAGCGCACGGGCAATCCCGACTCGCTGCTTTTGACCACCCGATAGTTGTGATGGGTAACTGTCTTCACGTCCGGTAAGGCCGACGAGTTCGACGAGTTCTTGGACGCGGCGCTTGCGCTCGCTCGCCGGTACGCCGATGAGTTCGAGCGGGAAGCTGATGTTTTCAGCGACCGTGCGCGACCAGAGTAGATTGAAGTGTTGGAACACCATCGAGACGTTTTTGCGGACCCCGCGTAACTCTTTCGGGCTCAGCTTCGTCAGTTCGCTCCCCGCCACCTCGATCGTGCCGCTCGAAGGTGACTCGAGCCGGTTAAGGAGTCGAATGAGTGTCGACTTCCCTGCCCCTGAATATCCGATAATTCCAAAAATTTCGCCGCTTTCGATTGTAAGCGACACATCATCGACCGCCTGGACTCGACCGTTTTTCGTGTCGAACCATTTGGCCACATTGCGTAGTTGAATCAATCCCTTTCCCTCCTGACAACAAAAAAAGTACGCACGTTTGAGCAAACGTGCGTACTTTATCGGTACGGACAACGATTGCTCTCATCTTCCAAGGTATACACCTTGCTGGAATTAGCACCATTTCGGATTGCTCCGCGGTTGCTGGGCGTCATAGGGCCAGTCCCTCAGCCTCTCTTGATAAGAGTGTTGTATATTCGATTAGCCTTATCATAGCGACATATTATTTTCATGTCAAACTATTTTATGCGAAAAAATAAAAAAAGGTGCCGTCCGAAGACGACACAGAACGTAGCACCTTGAGTCACAGGAAGGACAACCCATAGATGAACCCCTTTTGCCCGATCAGAGCATTCATCCTTAATATGGGGGATGTTACTCGTCAATCACCCAATCCTGACATGTACCGAACGGCTACGCGGTCTGTATTCCTTCGCTTGATTTTTTTGGGGGACAATCGAAGGGAAGGTCCACTTCAAAATCGCGTAAGCGGGTGGTTCGGCGATGCCTGAACGTCTTGATTGCGAGTAAATCGCGTCCTATTTTTGTGTTCAAGTAAGATGTTGTAATGAATATACCATTCGTGAACTTTCTGTGTCAACTGATTATTTAAAATTTTCAGATTATTCTAATGTTCCTCCGTCACTTGACGAAGGAAAGCACGTGTTGCACGTTATGAAAGGCATACATCCGGTCGATCACTTGGCCATTTTCAAGCTTCAGGAGCGCCGGGACGCTCATCACTTGATACGCTTCCATCTCGTTTGGGATGAAGTTCGCATCGCGTTTTTCAATCTTTAAAGTAGGATCGACCGCTTCGACGACCGTGAGCATCCGCTCAGCTACGGCGCATGTACCACACATCGGGGCGTATATATATAACAATCCGTCTTTCACCATATTTCTCACCTCTCTCCTGATTATAAGAAGCTTCGCCCCGACATTCAAAAGTTGTGCTCGATTTGAAAAAATTCTGAATACTTCCATTTTTCTGGTTGACGTGCGTCTGAAAGAGGCATAGTATGGTCAATAACTTTAATGCTTTTGTACATAACAGTAAAAGAGAAGGATAGGTGAAGAAGACATGACGGAAGAACGACTTACCGGAAAACAGTTCTTGATGAACGTATTGAACGGACTCAGCCTTGCCATTTTGATTGCCCTCATTCCGAGCGCATTGCTCGGTGAATTGACGAAAGCCATCTTGCCGTATTTTCCGTCGCTCCAGTTCATCTTAGACGCGACGACGATCGCGATGCGTCTCCTCCCGGTCATTATCGGGGTCGCCGTCGCCATGCAGTTCGGGCGCACGGCGCTCGAGGCCGGGACGATCGGAATCGCGACACACGTCGGGAGCGGCGCCATCCGCATCGAGGAAGGTGCATTCCTCATGGCGGGCATCGGCGATGTCATCACGGCCGGTGTGACGGCGGCTCTTGCGACGTATCTCGTCATGCAGCTGTCACCGCGCTTAAAGACGTACACGGTACTCGTGTTGCCGATGACGGTCATCGTCGTCGCCGGTGGTATTGGCTCGTTTCTTCTTACATACATCTCACAGATCACGACGTACATTGGGACGATCATCATGACGATGACGGAACTACAACCGGTCGTTATGGGCATCTTGATCGCGATGGCGTTCTCGCTCATCATCGTCTCTCCCATCTCGACGGTCGGGATCGCTACGGCAATCAGTTTATCCGGCGTTGCGGCCGGGGCGGCCAATCTCGGTGTCGTCGCAGCCGGTTTCGGTCTCGCGATTGCCGGCTGGCAGATGAATGCGACCGGCACGTCGATCGCCCACTTCCTCGGTTCACCAAAGATTCAGATGGCGAACTTCATCCGTCGCCCCGTGATGATGCTACCGGTGCTCGCAAATGCGGCCATTCTCGGTGCGCTCGCTGGTATCCTCCGCATCGAAGGGACCCCGATTAGTGCCGGGTTCGGTGTTTCGGGACTGATCGGACCAGTCAATGCGCTTCATCTTATGCCAGGCGGTTTCGCGCTCTTCAACGTCTTGCTCGTCATCGTCTTGTTCGGTCTCATCCCGATCGCGCTCGGTGTCTTCTTCTTCAAACTGTTCAACCGGACCCCGCTCATCCGTCCGGAACATTATCGTCTCGACTTCGAATGAAAAAAACCCGGCTTCTCGTGAAGAGAAACCGGGTTTTGTTTAGCCTTGAATCATCGCTTCGTATTCTTCGGCTGTCATGAGCTTGTCAACGTCTGACGCGTCGTTCAACTCGACTTCAATCATCCAAGCGCCTTCGAACGGTGCTTCGTTCACGAGTTCTGGCGAATCCGCGAGCGACTCGTTGACCGCTGTGATTTTACCAGAGACCGGTGCGTAAAGCTCCGACACCGTCTTGACCGATTCGACCGAACCGAACGGCTCATCAATTAGAATCGTGCCCCCGACTTCAGGAAGTTCGACAAAGACGATGTCCCCGAGTTCGCTCTGTGCGAAGTCCGTGATCCCGATGCGGGCCACACTTCCGTTCACTTCAACCCATTCGTGTTCTTTTGAATAACGTAAATTGGCAGGTACTTTGCTCATCCTAACTTCCCCCTCAAATAAATTAGACTCACACGTGTATTATAGCACTTCGCCCCAAACGTCTGTAAACGACTTTTCCGAAAATCCGACTGTCGTTTTTTCCCCGTCTGTCACAATCGGACGCTTCAAAAGCATACCATTGCTTGCAAGGAGCTCGAGTTGTTCGTCTTCTGATAAGTTCGGTAACTGATCTTTAATGCCTTCGTTGCGATACACTTGTCCGCTCGTATTGAAAAACTTTTTGAGCGGGAGCCCTGACTGTTTCCACAGCTCGGTCAACTCGTCTTTCGACGGCGTCGCCTCGACGATATGGACGTATGTATAGGCCACGTCGTTCTCTTTCAACCATTTCTCTGCTTTCTTGCATGTGCTGCACGGTGGATAGCCGTATAGTGTCACCATTGTTCATCACCTCTTCTGTTAATGTAGCATATCTCGTTTCTTGACTTCACGTCTGAAGTAACCGGTCAATTTCCCGCTTCAGCGTCGCGTTGACCGGGTGACGTTCTTTGATATATGCGAGGATGTAGGCGGCCGCCTCGACGGAACGTCCATATCCGAGCACCGCTCGCTCGAGGAACGCGATCATTTCAGGATGTTGAACTTCCACGCGCCGGGTCGGATTGAACGGGTCACTCATCTCCCCTGTGTGCCTTCAAGACGTTATTGACGGCCGACACTTGAATGAGCTCGAATCCTGCAAGCCGTTCCCCTCGCCGCTCGCGAAGCAGGCCGACATACAGGTTCGTCAGCGCCTCTTCATAGCAATGTGAGACATCCGTCGCCGGTGTGACGATTTTCGGCGTCGCGAACGCCTCGAGCGCCTCATCCCGTTGCCAAACGATGCGTCCCGGGGTGTAGGCAATCGCAGGCATCTCAGGCAAGTCGAATACAGCGAACTCGGCGTAAATCCCGTCCGCATACATGACTTTGTGCCCGTCTTTCGTGTTTTGGAACTGATAGGCGAACGGTGCGACTTCTAACCAATCCAAATTGTCGATGAAACGACCCTTCTGTCCGTCCTCGACGATCAAAAAGAAATCAAGGTCCGAGTACTCATCGAGCCGGTCCGTCTCAAGGCCGATTGAGCCGAGCGCGAGCAGCATGAGCGTCCCGTCATATTCGGCGACCGCGCGCCCGATTTCTTCCATCCGTTCCAACAAGTCATTTCGTCTCATGAACATCCCTCCTGACCTCATTGTACGGTTTAGCTCGGCCAAAAAGAAAGAGTCGACCGCGTCCGGCCGACCCTGCTTTACGTTTAGACGATAAACTTGTTCGCTTTGATGAGGCTCGCTGCGACTTCGCGCTTCGTGCCGATGACGTTGATCGGCTGATAGCGGCTGAATTTCTTCATTGCCGAGAGAAGCATGCGTTGCTCGTCGCCAGACGAAGCTGCGTACAATACTTCTTTCGCCATGAGCTCGACTTGCTTGAACACTTGCTCGGCGAAGATTTCCGTGTAACGGACTTTCTGCTGGTTCTTCTCGGCGCCGGTACGGCCGATCGCTTTGTCCGTCCGGGCGATGGCCGCCTCGAGCGCGTAGATGGCGCTGATGATGTCGGCGATCTTCGCGAGAATCTCTTGCTCGTTCTGGAGGTTTTGCTGGTACTTCTGGACGGCCGTGCCCGCGATCATCAAGTTGATTTTCTTCATGTTCGAAAGCAACATCTTCTCACGCGCGAGCGGTGAGCCGTCGAGTTCTTGCGGCATGTAGCTCATGAGCTCTTTTTGGAGCTTCTGCGCTTCGGCGAGGAGCGGCAAGTCGCCTTTCATCGCTTTCTTGAGGAGCGTGCCCGGCACGATCAACCGGTTGATTTCGTTCGTCCCTTCGAAGATGCGGTTGATCCGTGAGTCACGGTACAAGTTCTCGACCTCATACTCGGTCATGAAGCCGTAACCGCCGTGGATTTGGACCGCTTCGTCGACGACGTAGTCGAACGTCTCCGAGGCGAACACTTTGTTGAGTGAACACTCGATCGCATACTCGGCAATCGCTTGTGCGACTTTCGAGCCGTCACGCATGTTGTCGTCGCCGAGGGCGTCGAGGCTGTCTTGGAACAAGCCGCCCGTCCGGTAGACTGAGCTCTCCATCGCGTAAATGTTCGCCGCCATCGTCGCGAGTTTTTCTTGGATGAGCGGGAACTGGCTGATCGGCGTCTTGAACTGTTTGCGTTCGTTCGCGTACTGGACCGAGAGATCGAACGCACGTTTCGACGAACCGACCGCACCGACGGCAAGTTTGTAGCGTCCGACGTTCAAGATGTTGAAGGCGATGACGTGGCCTTTGCCGATCTCACCGAGGAGGTTGTCGACCGGCACTTCGACGTCTTCTAAGATGAGCGTCCGTGTCGATGAGCCTTTAATCCCCATCTTCTGTTCTTCGGCGCCGGTCGAGACGCCGTTGAAGTCACGCTCGACGATGAAGGCGCTGAACTTGTCGCCGTCGATTTTCGCGTAGACGACGAAGACGTTCGCGAACCCGGCGTTCGTGATCCATTGCTTCTCCCCGTTCAACACGTAGTGCGTGCCGGCCTCGTTCAAGACGGCCGTCGACTTGGCACCGAGTGCGTCCGACCCTGAGCCTGGCTCTGTGAGGGCGTAGGCGGCGATCCATTCACCGGTCGCGAGCTTCGGCAAGTACTTATGCTTTTGCTCTTCCGTCCCGAAGAAGACGATCGGGAGCGTCCCGATGCCGACGTGGGCACCGTAGCTGAGGGCGAACGAACGCGCTTTGGCGAAGCGTTCCGTGATAATCGATGACGAGATTTTATCGAGCTGATAGCCGCCGTACTCTTCCGGCACGTCCGCGCCGAGAAGGCCGAGCTCGCCCGCTTCTTTCAACAGCTCGACCGAGAGATCGAACTCGTGCTTCTCGATGCGTCCGAGGACAGGCATGACACGGTCGTCGACGAAACTCGCCGTCGTGTCGCCAATCATCTTGTGCTCGTCTGAGAAGTCTTCCGGTGTGAAGAGACGCTCCGCGTCGAGTGCGTCGATGACGAAGCTACCGCCTTTAATCAATTCGTGTTCTGTCCGTTCCATAGTCAATTCCCCCTTATAGTAATTCGAAGACGCCAGCAGCACCCATACCGCCACCGATGCACATCGTCACAACCCCATACTTTTCATTGCGTCGTTTCATCTCGTGCAAGATTGAGACCGAAAGTTTCGCACCCGTGCAACCGAGCGGATGCCCAAGGGCGATCGCGCCGCCGTTGACGTTCACTTTCGACGGGTCGATGCCGAGTTCACGGATGACGCCGAGCGATTGGCTCGCGAACGCCTCGTTCAATTCGAACAGTCCGACTTCCTCGAGCTTCACGCCGGCCATCTCGAGCGCTTTCGGGATGGCGACGACCGGACCGATTCCCATCACTTCCGGACGGACCCCGCCGACCGCGAACGAGAGGAACTTCGCCATCGGTTTCAAGCCTTGTCGCTCCGCTTCTTCGCGCTCCATGACGAGCACAGCCGCAGCGCCGTCTGACACTTGGGACGCGTTCCCCGCCGTCACCGAACCTTTGATTTTGAAGGCCGGGCGCAACTTACCGAGCGCCTCGACGGTCGAGTCGGCACGGACGCCTTCATCGTGTTTGACGACGACTTCGCGCTCCGCGACTTTCCCGTCTTCCCCGAGGACGTGCTCGATGACCGTCACCGGGACGATCTCTTCTTCGAACTTGCCGCCGGCGATTGCCGCCGCTGCCTTTTGATGGCTATCGATGGCGAACCGGTCTTGGTCCTCACGCGAGATGTTATATTCCGCTGCCACTCGTTCAGCCGTATGGCCCATGCTCATGTAGTATTCTGGTGCCGTCTCCATGATGTTCGGGTTCGGACGGATGATGTGTCCACCCATCGGCACGAGGCTCATCGACTCCATGCCGCCGGCGATGACTGCCGTCGCTTGGCCGATCATGATTTTCGCTGCCGCGTCGGCGATGGCTTGAAGCCCCGACGAGCAGTAACGGTTGATCGTGATGGCCGGCACTTCGTGAGACAAACCGCCGCGAACCGCCGCATAGCGGGCGATGTTCATCCCTTGCTCGGCTTCTGGCATCGCACAGCCCATGATGACGTCGTCGATGGGCCCTTTGTAGCCGGACCGCTCGAGCGTCGCTTTAATCGCGTGACCCGCGAGTTCATCCGAGCGGACGTTTCGGAACGACCCCCGTTTTGCTTTTCCGACCGGCGTTCGTGCGCCGGCCACGATGACTGCTTCCCTCATCTGTGAAATCCCCCTTTTGTCAGTTCCGAAGTGGCTTGCCTTTGACGAGCATATGTTGCATCCGTTGCTGCGATTTCGGTTCCCCGATGAGGCTTAAGAACGCCTCGCGCTCGATGTCGAGGAAGTATTGCTCGTCGACCATCGTGCCGTATGCCAAATCGCCGCCGCTGATGACGTGGGCGAGTTTTTTCGCAATTTTCAAATCATGCTCGGAGATATAGCCGCCATAGAACATCTCGTACGCCGCGAGTTCGAGCGTCGCTTTCCCCGTCTGTCCGACGACCGGTAACTTCTCACGAACCGGTGCCGTGTAGCCGTCGTAGAGACCGAGCACCGTCTGTTTCGCATCGAACGTCAAGTGGTCGCGGTTCATCGAGATGCCATCGACCGCACGGTGATAGCCGAGCGTCTTGGCGTCAAACGCCGATTTCGACACTTTCGCCATGGCGACGTTCTCGAACGTCTGTTGCGCCGCTTTCTCGATGTTTTGCATCGCCTTCGGTGTCTGCTCCAAGAAACGACGATACGTGTTGACGTTCCCGCCGCCGCCTGGGATGAGGCCGACGCCGACTTCGACGAGACCCATGTACGTCTCGAGCGCCGTCTGCATGCGTGCGGCCGGCAAGCTGATTTCCGTCCCGCCGCCGAGCGTCATACCGTATGGCGCGACGACGACCGGGCGAGCGGCGTAGCGAATCTTTTGGACGACTTGTTGGAACTTGTTGATGATCCAGTCGAGCTCGTACCAGTTCTCGTCTTCCGCTTCCATGAGCATCATCGCGAGGTTAGCCCCGACGCAGAAGTTCTTGCCGTCGTTGGCGAGGACGAGTCCTTTGAAGTCGGTCTCGACGAGGTCGATGGACTGCTCGATCATCTGCATGATGTCGACACCAATCGCATTGTTCGGTGACGTGAACTCGAGTGCGACGACATCGTCGCCGATGTCGATGAGGCGGGCCCCACCGTTCTCGAGCACGACGCCGTTCGACTTGGCGAGCGGTGCGAGTTTCACTTCTTTCGGGTTGACGGTCTTCTCGACGTACGTCTGAGACGCTTGGTCGTAATACTGGTCCCCTTTATAGAAGGAAGTGTGTCCGGCAGCGAGCATCTCGTCGACCCACGCCGGGACGTCGTAACCTTGTTCTTTCATGCGGGCGACCGACTTCTCGACGCCGAGCGCGTCCCACGTCTCGAACGGGCCGAACTTCCAGCCGAAGCCCCACTTCATGGCGTCGTCGATGGCGACAATCGTGTCGCTGATCTCGCCTGTGAGGCGAGCCGAGTAGACGAGTGTCTTCGCTGTCACCGGCCAGAGCAGTTGTCCGATGCGTCCTTTGTTCAAGATGGCACCTTTCAACTTCGCTTTCGAGCCCGGGAGTGACTTGATTTGGTCGAGTTCCGGACCTGTAATCGCTTTCAATTGTTCGTACTCGAACGTCTGGAGATTGAGTTCTTGGATGACTTTGCCGTCTTTCTTATAGAACCCTTGGCCGGCCTTCTGTCCGATCCAGCCTTTCTCGACGAGCGTCTTCATCTCCGTCGGGACGTCGAACGTGTCCTTCTCTTCGCCCGATTCGAGCGTCTCGAAGACGTTTCCGGCGACGTGGACGAACGTGTCGATGCCGACGACGTCAAGCGTACGGAACGTCGCTGATTTCGGGCGACCGATGAGCGGTCCGGTGATCGAGTCCATCTCACCGATCGAGGCGTTCTGTTTGAGCATCTCTTCGAACGTGACGAGGAGACCGTACGTACCGATGCGGTTCCCGATAAAGTTTGGCGTGTCTTTCGCCTCGACGACACCTTTCCCGAGACGGTCCTCGGCGAAGCGGGCCATGAAGTCGATGACCGGGCGCGCCGTCTTCTCCGTCGGGATGAGTTCGAGCAATTTCAAGTAACGTGGTGGGTTGAAGAAGTGCGTCCCGAGGAAACGTGTCTTCAAGCCTTCCGGCAACACGCTCGCCATCGCCTCGATTGAGATGCCGGACGTGTTCGAGCTGAGTACCGCGTCTTCACGGATGTAAGGTGCGATTTTTTCGAACAGCTGTTGCTTCACGTCGAGCCGTTCGACGACGACTTCGATGACCCAGTCGGCTTCCTTCAAGCGCTCGAGATCATCTTCTAAGTTGCCGACGTCGATGAAGTTCAAGTGTTCCGGTGTCGCGAGCGGTGCCGGGTTTTGCTTCAACAGCTTCTGACGGTTCTCGGATGCGATACGGTTCCGCACTTCCGGTGACTCGAGCGTGAGCCCTTTCGCTTCTTCTTTCGCCGTCAATTCCCGTGGTACGATGTCGAGCATGAGCGAACGAATCCCCGCGTTCGCCAAGTGAGCCGCAATCCCCGCCCCCATTACTCCTGAACCGATGACGACCGCAAAACGAATGTTGCTCGTCAAACGGAGGTCGGCTGATTGTTCGATGTGACTCGTCATATTGTTCCCCCCTCAATGAGAATGAATAGTGATTCATTTCAAGCGTAAAAAAAATCGCAATCACCATCGTGTTTACTCTTCTATCATAAATGAATGAACATTCATTCGCAAGCCCGCATTTTTCAAATTCATTCCATTTCACGAAATAACGATTAGTTTTTGAGTTGAGTGGTATAGACACAAAGAGTCAATTTTAGAAAGGGGAATGTACACATGCGTGACAATCGTTTAAACACAGTCGGAAGTCGAAAAGATTTTGAATCGTTCAAGAAGGACGGCCAAGAGCAATCCCATCAGCCGGGAATCGACTCGAAGATGGAGCCGTTCCCCATCTATGAGCGTGAAGGATATAAAGGAAGCGAGAAGTTAAAAGATAAAGTCGCCATCATCACAGGCGGCGACTCCGGAATCGGGAAATCGGTCGCCATCTTCTTCGCCCATGAAGGTGCGAACTCGGTCATCGTCTATAAAGATCAAAACGAGCTCGAGGACGCCGAGGCGACGAAAGAGCGGATCGAAGAACTCGGTCAAGCGTGTCTCTTACTTCAAGGGGACGTCGGCGACTCGGCGTTTTGCCAAGACGTCGTCAAACAGGCGCTCGAGACGTTCGGTCATTTGGACATCCTCGTCAATAACGCCGCCGAGCAACATCCACAAGAGTCGCTCCTCGACATCTCGGACGAGCAGCTCGAGCAGACGTTCCGGACGAACATCTTCAGCATGTTCTATTTGACGAAAGCCGCCCTCCCGTATTTGAACGAAGGCGCGAGCATCATCAACACGACATCGATCACAGCGTATCAAGGGAACGACCAATTGATCGACTACTCGTCGACGAAAGGGGCGATCACATCGTTCACACGCGCACTCGCGAGCAACCTCGCCGAGAAGAAGATTCGCGTGAACGGTGTCGCACCTGGTCCGATTTGGACACCGCTCATCCCGGCGACGTTCCCAGCGGACAAAGTCGCCTCGTTCGGAGACTCGGCCGAGATGAAGCGTCCGGGCCAACCGGCGGAACTCGCCCCGGCCTACGTCTATCTCGCAAGTGACGACTCGACGTACGTCAGTGGACAAGTCATCCACGTCAACGGCGGAACGGTCGTGAACGGATAATCTAGTAACTGGCCCAGTTCATCACTGGGCCTTTTTTCATGGAAAATAAAACCAAACTATGTTAACGTTGTCTGCAGGAATTCGTCCGGTCGCTTAGACCAATATACGACAGACAGGAGCCCACATTTGATGATTCATTTTCTTTTAACAAAAGATGATTTTTTCGCCGTCCAAAAAAACTTCATCGAAAATTCCGATTACCATAAAAGAAGAGCGAGACACACTACGATTATATTGATGCTGCTTACGGTGTCATGGGGATTCTTGCTCGCCATCCTTTTGTTACCTCAAACGCTTTCTGTCTCGCTGTTCCTCGGACTCGCCATCGGTTCCAGTTTATTCTTAGCGTTGTTATTGTTCCCGCTCTTAAAAAAAGCGTATGGAAACATCATCCTTTGGCAACTCCGCCATTTACTTAAACTAGAAACAAAATGGCCTCGTGACACTACGTTGTACATTAATGAGCACGGGATTGAGCGTAAATCACTTCATAACAATGTGACTAAGCGGCTTCAAGTCGCATGGGAAGCGATTGAACGAGTGAGTGAAGATGAGACAAATCATTATCTATATGTTGAATCAAGAGAAACGATCGTTGTCCCGAAGCGACACCATACGTTAAGCGAGACGGAGCAAACTAAGATCAATCACTTATTGCAACAAAACTTAAATATCACACTCTAATGATCGATGTCACGTAAAGACACACATGGTCCAATGCTTCTCGGACATACACGCACATGACTGAATGAAAAAGGAGTACCTTAAATGATTACCACGTATAAAATGACGCTTGAAGATTTTCTATCATTTCAAGAGGACATGATTCACCATTCAACTCAACATAGGAAAAGCCGCAACTTATGGTTGATCTTTATGAATGCCCCTGCACTCTTACTCGGATATTTAGCTACAATGTTTGTTTTTCCACGCCCTCAGTCGTTTTCTTTATTTCTACTCACTGTAATCGGTGTAGGGTTTTTGTTTGCACTGTTGCTCAGACCGTTATTGAAGGATTTATATGCCCCAATCGTCCTCCGGCAAATTCGTCGTCTAGTTACTAAAGATTATGTATCGCCGACGGACGTCACGCTTCAATTTCATGACACCTACATTGAGATGCATGCTGTTCGTGGCAATATTAGTCGAACGACTCAAGTCCCTTGGACGTCTATTCTCAAAGTGAATGAGGATGAGACGCATCGTTTCCTCTATTACGAAGAAGATGAAGCCCTGATTATCCCGAAAGCGAAAGACGGGGTCACGGAAGTCGAACAAACTGAAATCGACCGGATACTCGAAACACATCTATCGACATCGATAAACGGACGACTTTAGTATATGGAGGGGATTTTATGAATGATCAGCATTATGACGACGAGCATGAAGAAGAGCACAACGAAGACATGTTAGAGTTCGATCCTCACTTTGACCATGATGCCAAGATGGAAATCAATTTGAACGAGTCAGGCGTCAACTTCGTAGGCAACGCGGAAGGCTATCTCGCCCTCGCGCGAATGTTTACATTTTTAGCCCAAGCACATATGTACGTTCGCATGGAAGAAAACCCTCCGCGAGACGTGAATACTTCTTACGGATATGGTCCGTATCATATGACCGATTACATCCGAGACGTGTTCATTCAAAATAAACAGTATCTGTTTACACCAGGTGTTTTGCAAGATGTGAATCCTGAATCCGAGAAAGAGCTTTTCTTTTGGCTGTCCGATCAAATCGGTCCAGAATTTTGGGTGAACGAGAACGAATAGAAGGAAAGGTCATCGTTATGAAAAATAGAAACCTGACACATTTCACATTGATGGATATTGTTGAACGAAAAATACAGTTCACCAAAACGAATCCAATATCCAATCAAAATGATTTTGAAAATAGTGACAAAGGTGAACTAGCTGCTTATCGTGAGATGATGCATGACATGAAGGAAATGAAGGAAGATGAGTTTCTAGAGAAGTATCTTCGTTTGCTAAAAACACTTGCTCAAAAGTTCGATAATAATGAGTTCCAAGATATGCATGAACAAGAGACCATGACAGGATACAATAACGGAATCGTTGCCGTCTTAAAATGTATCGATCCAATCTATGAATTTGACTTAGAAGAGCATCCGCTTCCTGATATCGAGTAAAGAGGAGAATCCATTGATGTCGAACGATCCGACCTTCTTCAAAGGGCGAATCAGTCTCCTCCGATAATAAATCACACATCAAAAAGCACGAACGCCCGCAACGGACGTTCGTGCTCATTTTATTTTTTCACCATGCCTTTTAACACGAACGCCACGTTCGCCGGACGTTCCGCGAGGCGGCGCATGAAGTAGCCGTACCAGTCACGGCCGTATGGCACGTAGACACGGACTTTATAGCCTTGGCGGACGAGCTCGAGTTGACGCTCGACGCGGATGCCGTACAGCATTTGGAACTCGAACTGGTCGAGCGGAATGTCGTTCAGTTTCACATGCTCGATGATGGCATCGATCATGTGGTCGTCATGAGTCGCGATCGAGGCGTAGTTCCCGTTCGCGAGATGGAGTTTGACGAGCTTCAAATAGTTGTGATCGACGTCTTCTTTCTCTGGGAAGGCGACCGTCGCCGGCTCTTTGTACGCCCCTTTGACGATGCGAAGGTTCGGCTTGAGTGGTGCGAGATGGTTGATGTCATCCTCTGAACGGTACAAGTACGACTGGATGACCGTCCCGAGGCCCTCGAAGTCTGTTTTCAATTTCTTGAACAACTCGAGCGTCTTCTCGCAGCGCGGCTCGTCTTCCATGTCGATGGCGACGAACACACCGACGGCTTGCGCCGCCGTCAAGATTTGACGCATGTTGTCTTCAATCAACTCGTCGGAAATATCAAACCCGAGTGACGTCAGCTTGAGCGACATGTATGCGTCGAGTTTCTCTTCTGCCATGATCTCGATCGCCCGAATAATCTCATCCCGATTTTCGGTCGCTTCCTCGACCGTCGTGATGAACTCCCCCAAATGGTCGACCGTGACCGACAATCCTTTCGCGTTCAATTCGCGAATCGTCGGAACCGACGTCTTGAAATCTTCCCCCGCCACAAAGCGTGAAGCACCGAACCGAAGTCCGTATTTTTTAGCCAAACTGTTGAGTGTTTTGTTTTGAGACATGTAAATAAATCCATCGCGCAACACTTTTTCCATCTGCTTTTCCCCCTTACGTTTACACCCATCTATCTCTATGACGATGTCTGAAATTATTATGACATACAAACGTCCATTCGTCTGTATTTTTGTAACCGTTTCCAGCAGTTTATTGCCCAACTTTTCAAAAAAACAGACGCCCTTTCGGACGTCCGTTTCATAGGTGTGTCGTCGGCGCGACGTATAGCAAAATGCTGAGGAAAATGAACACACTTCCGGCAAGGACGAACAAGTGCCAAATCGCATGGTTGAACGGTAGCTTCTGCCATACGTAAAACACGATCCCGACCGAATAGGCGATCCCACCGGCGAGGAGCAACATGAACCCGGTATGGCCGAGCGACTCATAGAGCGGGCGAATCGCGATGATGCAAATCCAACCGAGGCCAAGATACGTCACGTTCGATACCCACATGTATTTCCCTGTCGAAAAGAGCTTCCAGACGATGCCGAGAATGGCGACGCCCCAGACGATGCCGAAGAGCGTCCAACCGAGTCTGCCTTGAAGCGAGACGAGCGCGAACGGCGTGTAGCTCCCGGCGATGAGTAAGTAAATCCCCGCATGGTCGAACACTTGAAGCACACGCTTCGCCCGCGGGTGCGGGATCGCGTGCATGAGTGTCGAGAAGAGGTACAGTAAAATCATCGACGCCCCGAAGACGCTCACCGCGATGACGTTCCATGTGCTCCCCGTCTCGGTCGCACTCATGACGAGTAAGACGAGGGCGACGATACTGAAGATGACCCCGAGACCGTGCGTGACGGCGCTCGCGATCTCTTCCCCGAGCGTATCGGCATGGAGCATCTCTTTTAACTTCTCTTGTTCCATTCGGGTCCCACCTTTCTGTATTCCTCTAGTATGGTCATTTCCCGATTTCGTTGCAAACAAAAACATGGGTCGCGAGGGCCCATGTCGATTCGTTATGCGACTTCTTTCACCGGAACGTCACATTCCATGTTCTGTGCCCGCATCGCCCGTGCGCGCAAGTGGAACAGGACGAGCAACGTGATCGTACCAATCGTGGCGATGACGTACGGAATCGGTCCGTCCATCTTAAAGCCGATTGGCGCCGTCAAGATATAGAACCAGACCGCATACAGCATGAACGTGCCCGGGATGAGCGCGATGTAGTGATTGCGTCCCTTGATGTACAAGTACATCGCCCCGACGAATAGCGCGATGACGGCCGTCGTCTGGTTCGCCCAGTTGAAGTACTGCCAGAGCATCTGGAAGTCCATGTTCGTCAAGACGTACGAGATGGCGAAGAGCGGAAGCGCGATCCAAAGGCGTGACGAGAACTTCTTCTGTGCGATTTTCAAGTAGTCGGCGATGATCATCCGGGCGCTACGGAACGCCGTGTCGCCGGACGTGATCGGCAAGACGATGACACCGAGGATGGCGAGCGTGCCGCCGATGCTACCGAGCATGAGCGTCGCCACTTCTTGCACGACGAGCGCTGGTGTGCCCGCTTGAATCATCCCGAGAAGCTCCCCCGGTTCGAAGATGGCCATGGCCGCACCGGCCCATACCATCGCGATGACCGCTTCGACGATCATCATGCCGTAGAAGATCGAGCGTCCGTTGCTTTCTTTCATCGTCGTCCGCGAAATGATTGGCGACTGGGTCGCATGGAAGCCAGAGAGCGCCCCACATGAGATCGTGAAGAAGAGGAGCGGCCAAATCGGAAGGCCGTCCGGATGCATGTTCGTCAGTGACATCTCTGGAACCTTGTAGCCTTGTGCGAACAGGCTGACCCCGATGCCGACGGCGCTAATCAACAGGAGCGCACCGAAGAACGGGTAGATGCGGCCGATGATTTTATCGACTGGGAGGAGCGTCGCCAAAATGTAGTAAGCGAAGATGGCGAAGATGACGAAGATGAGCGTCGACGCGTCCCCACCGAACAAGTTGTTAATCATGTTACTCGGTGACGTGACGAACACCGTCCCGACCAAGAGAAGTAAGAGCAAGGCGAACCCGTTGACGATATGGCGGAGCGAGCGGCCGAGGAACTTCTCGGCGAGCTGCGGCAAGTGCGCCCCGTTGTTACGAAGCGAGATCATCCCTGTCAAATAGTCGTGCACGGCCCCGGCGAAGATTGACCCGAAGACGATCCAAAGGAACGCGACCGGGCCGTAGAGCGCCCCCATGATCGGCCCGAAGATCGGCCCAACGCCGGCGATGTTCAACAGCTGAATCATCGAGTTCCGTTTCTTGCCCATCGGCACGTAGTCGATGCCGTCCTGTGACGCGTAAGCGGGCGTCGTCCGCTCTTCCTTGATGCCGAACGTCTTCTCGACGTAACGGCCGTAAATGCGATACCCGATTAGTAGGATCGCGATGGCGATAAAAAATGTAACCATGATTGCTGTCCCCTTTATTACGTATGTGGCCCCGTTGGCCCATTGGTTTACATATCCTATGTAACCGATTACATTGTTGATTATATATCACTTCCATAATTTATGTAAGGGGTTTCATTCACTTTTTTGACACAAAATAAAGCCCTCAAAACTGAGGGCTCATTCATTGCTTATCGAAGAGCCGGGACACCGACATGTCCGGCTCCGACGACTTTCGTTTCTTCTTTCGTTTGACCGTCGAGTTCACTGACGACCGTCACCGTTTGGCGAAGCTTGAGCGGTTTCACAGACAGTGCATACGTGCCGTCCGCTTTCGCTTTCGTTGTCGCGAGAACGTGCTTTCCGTCTTTCAATGTGACGGTCGCGTTCGCCGTCGTGACACCCGTCACAGCTTTCGCACCCGGCTTGATCGTGTCGACCGAGAGGACGAGCTCGACTTGCTCGGCTTCCGTCACCGGATCGAGTGCGATCGTGTACGAACGGAAGAGACGTCCGGCCGCATCAACGCGTGTCGCGTCGGTCGCTTCGATGCCTTCGTATAGGTCGACGTACTGCTTGCCAGCGTCCGCCGTCTCGAACGTCGCGAGGCGTTTCGCGTCGGCGACGACTTTCCAGTTGTCATCGGCTTTATAATCGACGGCACCACGGCTGGCGATGATGTAGTCCGAAATGACGTTCCGTGTCTCGTATGCCGAACGATAAACGATGCTGTTGCCGCCGTTAAGGCCTGGGAACGAAGACGATCCGGCGCGGTAGTTGTTCGTCGCGACCAAGAACTCTTGATCCATCGTGATTGGCTTGCCGTTATATTCGACGTTCTTCACGCGGTTCGCCGAAGCGTTGACGAGTTTCCCGCCGACATCGAATTTCGCTGGACCCGTCACATCGATCTCATACGTCAATCCGTCCAAGATGTCGAAGTTGTAGCTGCGGAACGCGAGGTTCAAGAGCGGTTCCCCGTCCGCCTTCACTTCTTTATACGCCCCGGCCGACATCTCGAGCCAGTCCATGACGTCTTGCCCGGTCACTTTGACGACTTCGAGCGTGTTCGGATAGACGTACAAGTCCGCCACGTTCTTGAGCGCGATTTGACCTTTCGGGATGTTCGTATAGTAGCCCGCATCCGTCAACTCGCGTCCGCCCGCCTTGAACGGCGCACCGGCCGAGAGGAGTGGCAACCCTTTATACGGGGCGAGGTCCGGGTTCGTCTCGAGCTCTTTCTCGACGAACCATTTCTGCGCGTTCGTCACGAATTGCACCGATGAATCGTCACGGACGAGCGCGAAATAGCTTTGGATGTCGTCTTGAATCTCGCCGACCGGACGGTTGATGTACTCGATCGTGGCCCGGTGGTCGTCTTCGATGATTGCTTGAATCTCGGCATCGACCGGCGTGTTCGCCGTAATCGTGTCGAGCTTGGCCGTCGCATCGAGGACACGCCATGCCCCGTCCACTTTCTCGAGTTCGAAGTCGATGACGCCTAAATCTTTCCCTTGGTTGTTCGCCATGACGACCGGCTTGCCGTTAATCGTCCCTTTCGCCATGTCGACGTTCGGGAACGATGCGAACATACCGTTCGCGTCCGGGAAGCGTCCATGCTGGTGACCGGTCATGACCATGTCGAGCCCATCGATTTTCGTGAGGGCGTAGCCGACGTTCTCTTCGTCGTCACGTTGCTCGTCAGCGAGGGCGGCGCTTTCGCCGATTCCTGAGTGCGCGAGGGCGACGACGACGTCCGCGCCTTGTGCTTTCAATTTACTGACGGCTTCGCGGGCCGACGGGATGATGTTCTCCGCCGTCACGCGGCCTTGCAGGTTCCCCGAGTCCCATGACATGATTTTCGGTGGCACGACGCCGAACACACCGACTTTAATCGTATGGGTCTCCCCGTCCGTATCCGTGACCGTCCGCTCGATGATTTGGACCTCTTGTCCGTCAACGTTGAACTTCGACACGATTGGATTCCCTTCTAAATCCTTGACGTTCGAGGTGACGAAACGAAGCTTCCCTTTCGACCCTTCCATCACGTCATACAAAAACTCGAGTCCGAAGTTGAACTCGTGGTTCCCGAGTGTGACCGCATCATAATCAAGTGCCGCCATCGCCTTGTACATCGGGTGCTCGAACGTGCCCGGGTTGTTTTGGTGCACTTCCCGCACGTAATCGCCGAACGGTGTCCCTTGAATCGTATCCCCGTTATCGAACAGGAACGTGTTGTCTGCCCCAGCTTCCGCGCGGTGCTGTTTGATAAGCGTCGCGACTTTCGTCAAGCCGATCGTGTTGTCGACTTTGTCTTGGAAATAGTCGTAGTTCGTGATGTTCGTATGTAGATCCGTCGTCTCTAGGAAGCGGAGCTTCACGACGTCCTCTGACGCGAGTACGTTCGGTGCGTGCAGCGGTAACGTCGCCGGCAATACGAGTGCCGTCGCAATCGTCCATTTCAAGGCTGTTTTCATGTTTATTTCCCCTTTTTACAAAAAATGGCCTAACCTCCTTCACTATACCACCCGTTTGTAAACGTCACCATTATTTTTTGTAAAACTTGACGGAGATTTAGACTAAGATGAAAGTACATTATTTGCGAGGAGAGGGATCTCGTTGATTATTGAAATCGATGGCTATTGGGGGAGCGTTTACTTGAGCGGAAAGAAGTGCTCCAAACAGAGAGTAAGGGAAATGTATCGACAAACGAAAAACGGGGTGACGGATATACAAGACTTTCCGGACATGTTTTGTCGGCTCCATCGCTTTGATCGGATTCCTTGTTCAGACGAGATGAGCATCGATTTCGTCCTAGACACGGATACGGACCGCATCTATACCCCGTCTGAATAGGTACACGAAAAAGCTCAACCACTCCAAGCGGAGAAGTTGAGCTTTTTTCATTGCTTGATTCGGACCGTGAATGGCCCGGTTGCTTCAATTCCTTCGAACCTTGCCTGCACCGGGTAGGCATGTTTCCCGCGCACGGCTTCTGTGAGGCGGACGACCGTCAAGGCGACCGCTTCGTCCCCGCTCATCAGTTCGAGCGGCAACTGTTCGACGTTTAAGTCTTGGGCATAGCCGTTACGGAGCAACAGCGTCGCTGTCACGTCCGTCGCGTCTGTCTCGACGTGGACGAGCATCATGTTGAACTCGTTTTCGCCGACCGGCGGAGTCGACACGTTCGTCCGAGCGAGCTGTTCCCAGGCGGCTGGCGAGAACGAGGCCCGCTCTGCATCCGACACCGTCTGGAGCGGGTCAATCGGGTTCATCTGGAAGACGAGGCGCATCGAGTCGTTCAGTTCGAAGTCCCCGAACAACTCGTCGGCGAAGAAGTCGAGGTAGACCGGCTTACTCGTCCACGGCTCGAAGTTCGGCAAGTCGACGCGGCTGAGCACTTTCCGGCCAAGCGGCACGTTGTTCGCATCGAGGAGCAACACCGGTAACTCGTCAATCTCGAACGAGCCCGGGAGCGTGTTGCGGAACAAGGCGACGATTGACAACCCTTCAGACAACAGTTCGGCGTTCAACAGCTCGATCGACAATTGGTTCTCGAGCAGGTTCGGGAGGCGCTTCGCATGATAGCGGAACACGTACTCGTCCTCTTTCGGGATCCCCATCTCGTCGTCGAACACGAGCGTCAGCTGGCGCTCCCCTTCGGCTTTGTTCGTTTCAATCTGTTTACGTTTACGAAATCCTAACATCACGCTTCCTCCTCTACCGGCGCCGCGAAGTAGCGGTCGAGCTGGCATACTTCCATCGTCACGTCACGCGCGATGTTCACATACGTCTGTTCGAAGATCTCGAGACCTTCTTTTCCGAATTGACGGCCCGGGTCTTCCTGCGCGTAGCTGCGAAGGCCAATCCCTTCTTTCAATCCGCTCATCATCGTCAAGTGATCCGTCCATTTCATGTCGAGGGCACGGAGGAGCGACTCTTTGACGAAGTGGACGACCTCGTCGCCTTCGAGGCGTGTCTCGGCCGTCGCGATGATGTCATCCGTGAAGCCTTTGAGCTCGGCTTTCAGTTCGAACGTATCGGCGACCGCGTCCGACCAGACCGGCTCGCGCATCGTCAAGTAACGGAGATCGGCCTTCAACTCGTCGATTGGCCATTCTTCCGGGACGAGCTCGTCCGTCACATGCATATCGATGCTGTTCTCGATGGCGAGGCGCATCATGCCGAGGACGTTCTTCTTGATCGCGTCCGCATCGGCGTTGACGGCCTGGTCGCGAATCGTGTAGACGATGTTGCGCTGCTCGTTCAAGACGTCATCGAGCTTGAACAAGTAGTCACGAATCGAGACACCGATTCCTTCAATCGTCGTCTGCGCGTATTCGATGATGTCGGCCGCCTCTTTCGCAGGGACTTCGCCATGCGCATCCGGCTTCAACTTCTTCTCGATGCGCTCCAGTTTTTGAATCGCGTACCGTTTGACGATCTCGTCTTCGAGCGAGACGAAGAACTGGGTCGCGCCCGGGTCGCCTTGACGGCCCGAACGTCCGCGGAGCTGGTTGTCGACACGTTGCGACTCGTGGCGCTCCGTCCCGACGACGAACAGACCGCCCGCCTCTTTCGATTTCGCGTCGAGCATGATGTCCGTCCCACGTCCGGCCATGTTCGTCGCGATCGTCACTTTGCCGTACTGCCCGGCCTCGGCGATGATGTCTGCTTCTTGCGTCACCGTCTTCGCGTTCAACACCTCGTGCTTGATGCGCTTCTTCGACAAGTGCTTGCTGATCGCTTCCGATTGGGCGATTGACGTCGTGCCGATCAATACCGGGCGTCCCGTCTCGTGGAGCGCGACGACTTTCTCCGTCACGGCCGCGTACTTCTGCTCGATCGTCATGAAGATGCGGTCCGGATGGTCCTCGCGGAGACGCGGCCGGTTCGTCGGCACTTGGACGACGTCCATGTTGTACGTCTTCAAGAACTCTTGGCGTGACGTCTGCGCCGTCCCCGTCATGCCGCCGATGAGCGGGTACATCCGGAAGTAGTGCTGAATCGTGATTTCCGCCGTCGTCTTGTTCTCCTCGGTGATGGTGACGCCTTCTTTCGCCTCGAGCGCCTGATGGAGCCCTTCTGAAAGGCTTCGGCCTTCCATGATGCGGCCCGTGAACAAGTCGATCAGCTCGATCTTGTCTTCTTTGACGATATAGTCGACGTCGAGCTCGAACAAGACGTTCGCCCGGAGCGCCTGCACGAGGTAATGGTACAACACTTGATGCTCGGCGCTGAACAAGTTGTCGATGGCGAACATATCTTCAATCTTCAAGATGCCCGACTCCGTGAACGCCGTCGATTTCGACTCGAGGTCGACCTCGTAGTCGGCTTCGTCGAACTCGGTGACGACGCGTTGCGCGAGCGCCTTCAAGCGGATGTGTGAGCGGTCTTTTTGGGCGATGATGAGCGGCGTCTTCGCCTCGTCAATCAAGATGCTGTCGACTTCATCGATGATGGCGAAATGGAACGGGCGCTGGACGCGCTCTTCCGGTGCACCGACCAAGTGGTCACGCAAGTAGTCGAACCCGAACTCGGTCCCGACGCCGTACGTGATGTCGGCCTGATACGCCTCACGCTTCGCGTCCGGCTCCATTTCCGGCACGTTCAACCCGACCGTGAGGCCAAGGAAGTCATGGATCTGTCCGATTTGGTTCGCGTCACGCGTCGCGAGGTATTCGTTCACGGTGATGACGTGGACGCCTTTTCCTTCGAGCGCCTTGACGTAACTCGGGAGCGCCGCGACGAGCGTCTTCCCTTCCCCGGTCGGCATCTCCGAGATGTTTCCTTCAAGGAGGGCAAAGCCACCGATGAGCTGGACGTCATAGTGACGCATGCCTAAGACGCGCACGGCCGCCTCACGGACGAGGGCGAACCCTTCTTCGGCGATGTCGTCGACTTTCGCCCCGTCCGCGATTCGTTGTTTCAATGTATCGGTATAGGTCCGCATCTCGTCGTCCGAGAGGGCTTGGATTGTTTGTTCTAAGTCGTTGATGCGTGCGACGCGTCGTTCGTACCCTTTCAAGCGCCGGCTTTGATCATTCGTCAATTGTTTTACAAATTGGATCACGTTATAGCCTCCATCTATCTCACATTCGTCAATTCCATACCCGTCTATTATAGCGAAAACTGGACCATTTCGGAGACTTTTTTACGAATTCTTCCTAAAAGATGGTTTTTGATTTATGAAATTCATATAAAAATTGGGTAATTTTCAAAAAGTGTTTACAAATTTATTTTCAAATTAGTATTTGAGACGGGATGAGACCGTGTTACGATGAAAAAAACAGAACATTTGTTCGTAAAAGGAGTGATGACGATGCGTCGTCGGATTTTTTGTATCGACAGCGTCTCCTTCTACGCGAGCTGCGAGTGTGCCGCTCGCAACCTGAACCCGTACAAGACGAAGCTCGTCGTGCTGTCGAACCTCGAGGACAGCGGCGCGCTCGTCCTCGCCGCGACCCCGCCAATGAAACGGCTCGGCATCAAGACCGGATCGAGGCGATTCCACATCGACCGCTTGCCGTGGCAGGATCGGAAGCACGTCCTCTACGCCGAGGCGCGGATGAGCCATTACTTGAACGTTTCCGTGCAAATCGTCCACATCCTGCACCAGTTCGCGCCGCCCGAAGCGATCCGCGTCTACTCGATTGACGAGACGCTCGTCGATTTGACCGGCACCGAGCGGCTGTTCGGGAACGACGAGCACGTCGCCCGCCTCATCCGTTCGACCGTCTTCCGCTATACGGGCATCCCGGTCACGATCGGCATCGGGCCGAACAACGTCCTCGCCAAGCTCGTCCTCGATTTGCACGGGAAGAAGACGGGTGTCGCCCGGTGCCTCCTCCACGATGTCGAGAAACTGGTCCATCCGGCACCGATTGAAAAGATGTGGGGCGTCGGGGCGAAGATGGCCGTCCACTTGCAGCGGCTCGGCATCTTCACGATCGGGGACCTCGCTCACTATCCGCTCGACGTGTTGCACGAGAAATTCGGCGTCATCGGCGCCGAGCTGTGGCATCACGCCTGGGGCATCGACGAGTCCCCGACGATTCTGCCCCCGAGCTCGTTGTTCGGGGCGCAGCGGCAACGACCGCGGACGATTGGGCACGGCATCACGCTCATGAAAGATTACACGACCTACGCCTCGATTCGGCTCGTCTTGCAGGCGATTGCCGTCGAGGTCGGGATGCGCAATCGGCAAGCCGGGCTCGTCGGTGGGAGTGTCCATCTCGGCGTGCGCTATACGCGGACGAGTGAACGGCGCGGCTTCAGTAAACAAAAAAAGCTCGACCGCTTCACGGCGGACGAGCAGGACTTCTTGCCGGTCTTGTTGACGCTCTTCCTCGACAGTTGGGACGAGACCGAGGCCGTCCGCTACGTCTCGGTCGCCCTCGGCAAGCTCGAGCCACGGAGCGACCATGTCCAGCTCTCGTTCTTCGAGGACGAATGGGCGAAAGCAAGGCGATACGATTTCCTCGACCTCGTCGACCAATTGAACGTCCGGTTCGGACGCGGGACGATTCGACCGGCGTCGAGCTTATTAAAAGACAGTCCGCTCCGCACTCGTCAGCGGTTGATTGGCGGACATAAACAAGGAGGCGATTCACGATGAGCAAGACCCGTTACAAAGACCGGGGGGAGCTGAAATGGATCCCGTTTCTCATGCCCGAACATGTGGCGCTGTTGAAGCGCTACTATGCCCAAATCCAAAAGATCGAGTTGCCCGATTTAGATGAGCAGCTCCTCTATCTATGGCAGACCGAGCTCGAACGTGCGATTCGGGAAGGTGACGCCGTCGAGGTGACCGTCTTCGAGGACGGGGCCACGCGTTCGATGCGCGGGTACGTCCATGCCATCTATTACGCGGAGCGTGAAGTCGAGCTGTTTGATGGGGCGGTGCAGCGGATTCCGTTCACGAACATCTTGTCCGTCCGTTAAGACGCATCAATCGCTTCTTGCGTCGTCTCGAACGTGTCGACCGAGTCGAGGACGCCGTAATGCGTGAGCGTCTGCCGCACGGGTGCCGACAAATGGGCGAAGACGACACGGCGGTCGGCCGCTTTCAGTTCCCTGACGACGCGTCGAACCTCTTCGACAGCCGTCACATCGATGACCGGGCAGCGGTGGAAGTTAAAGATGAACACGTCGGGCTCGTCATGGATATGATGCAGGACGTGCTCGAACATCTCGATCGCCCCGAAGAAGAGCGGTCCCTCGACGCTGAAGACGACTTGTCCGTCGCGCGTCACGTACCGTTCCGTCTGTTCACGGACGTCGATCGTATCGGCCATCCGTTTCGCGAACAAGACGAGCGCACAGATGACCCCGACCTCGACGGCGACGACGAGGTCGACGAACACGGTCAGACCGAGTGTGATGAGGAGGACGAGCGACTCGGCCGACCGATGCCGCAGCATCTCGAAGACGTGGTGCCGCTCCGACATGTTCCAAGCGACGCGCATCAAGATCGGCGCGAGCGCGGCGAGCGGGACGTAGCTCGCGAGCGGTGCCAATACGAGCACGGCGAGAAGCACTGTCAACCCGTGAATGACACCGGAGCGGCGGCTGACGGCACCGGCTTGAATGTTCGTCGCCGTCCGGGCGATGGCGCCCGTCGCCGGGATGCCGCCGAAGAATGGGACGACGACGTTGGCGAGCCCTTGCCCGAACAGTTCCTTGTCTGGGTTCATCTTCGTACCGGCCATCCCGTCCGCGACCGCACCCGACAACAGCGACTCGAGCGCCCCGAGGAAGGCGATCGCGAACGCCGACGGCAACAGCGTCCCAATCAGATCGAGGTCGATCGCGAGCCAGTTGAACTCAGGCAATCCGCTCGGGATACCGCCGTAGGCGCTGCCGATCGTCGCGACTTCTCCTGGGATGACGAGACTGACGAACGTCGGCACGAGCATCGCCATCAATAGAAGCGGCAATTTAACGGGCAGTTTCGGTAGGAGCCACAGCGTCAAGAAACCGATGGCGGCGATCATGATAGGCCATAGGCTCGCTTCAGGGAGCGTCGTCACGAGTTTGAGGAAGTTCTCGTGGAAGTGTGGCGCTTTCTCGAACGTGATGCCGAACAGTTCATCGAGTTGGTCGACGAAGATGACGACGGCGATCCCAGCCGTGAAGCCAATCGTGACGGCACGTGGCATGAAGCGGATGAGCCGTCCGACGCGGAGCACGCTCATGAGGAACAACAGGATCCCGGCGAGGAACGTCGTCACGAGTAGCCCTTCGTAGCCGTGCGCGAGCATGACCCCGGAGACGATCGGGATGAACGCACCGGTCGGTCCCGCGATTTGAAACGTTGAGCCGCCGAACAGGCTGACGAGGATGCCGGCGATGATGGCCGTGTACAGCCCGTACACCGGTCCGACGCCCGAGGCGATCGCGAACGCCATCGCGAGCGGGACGGCGACGACCCCGACGGTGATCCCGGCCGAGATGTCTTTTTGCCATCCTTGGCGTGATGTCATGAAGTTGTCCATTCTTGCATTCCTTCTTTCCATGAGGTCGAAAACGAGTTCAGTGTACGCCTGTCCCGCTTCATTGTAAACGACTCCGGCGAAACGTTAACATAATCGACAAAACAAAAGACGCATCGCGATGGATGCGTCTTCGTTAATTCGTCGGTGCCTCGACAACTTGATCGCCCTCGTCCGCGTCTTCCCCGAGCAGACGGACGTGACGGCCGAACAGCCACATGACGACGAGGTGGGCTTTCGCCTGCGTCTTCGTGTAGAACCACCACGGCAGCGCCGGTACGAACTCATGGATGGCGACGAGCCCTTCGTCCGACTCCGGGAGCCGTCTGAACTCGAGTCGGCCCGTCTTGTCGTCCTCGGTCAGCTTCGTGAACAGTCCGCCATCAATCTCGAATGAGGCCATGTCATCCGTCGCCTCGTCTTCGAGTGAAAGGTGGAGCGCGACGAGTGATGGACGGAGGAGCGCAATCTCCCAATCATCGTCTTCTTTCGTCGTCTGGATGAGCGGATACGCGAGCCGGCCGAGCCACTCGAAATACGTGTCGGCCATCCATAGCGCCGATTTGTTCTCGGGCAGGCCAAACCGTTGAATCGAGCGGACGGTATACTGTTGCGGTGCTTTTTTCTTCTTGCCGCCACCCGACTTCTGTTTCTCTTCTTCTTCGAGCGCATGCTCGACCGCTTCCTTGAACGGAATCTCCCCTTGTTTGACGCCGGTTGTGTCTTTCGCGACCATGGCGTGGCCCATGCTCTCGACGAGCGGATAGACGGTGTCTTTCGGTTCACCCGTCACGGCCATGACCCACAAGCGGGACAGCTTGATGGTCGGGAACGGGAAGTCGATCATGACGCGACGTTTGCCCATGACGTCAGCCGTATCCTCAATCATCTTGCGATACGTCATCACTTCGGGTCCACCGATATCAATATGATGGTCATACAGCGCTTCGGCCCCGACGACCGAGATGAGCGCCTGGACGGCTTCACGCAAATCAATCGGATGCGTCTCCGTCTTCGTCCAGCTCGGGAGAATCATGACCGGCAACCGTTTGACGAGCTTTGCGAGAATCGGGAACGATGAGCCTTCTGGACCGATGATGAGTCCGGCCCGAATCGTCGTCACCGGCACACCTTGACCACCGAGAATCCGTTCAACTTCGAGCCGGCTCTTCAAGTGACGTGACAACGTCTTCGACTCTTTCGGAATGATGCCGCTCAAGTAGACGATTTGTTCGATATCGTTTGCTTTCGTCGCCCGGGCGAAGTTATCGGCGATGAGCGCGTCCATGTCTTCGAACGTCGCCTGCGTCAATCCGCCGTCCGGAATCATCGAGTGGACGAGGAACATGGCGTAGTCCGCCCCCTTGCACGCCTCGCGCGTCTGTTCGTATGAGAACAAATCGCACGACCGCCACGTGACGTGGGCCTCGTCTTCCTTGTTTTTCGTCGAGCGGGACAAGGCGATGATGTCATACTCTTCTTTTAAATGGTCCATCACGTTCGAGCCGATATAGCCGCTCGCCCCCGCGATGACAATCGTTTTCCGCATGGTCGTCACTCCTCTTGTTTTTTCACATAAAGGTACTGTACCCGTCTTGGGCTGAGATTAAATCAGTCGCGCGCCCTACAGTATGGATTGGAAAAAATATGTAAACTAGACTCAACTACAAGCGGAGGAGGAATGGCTATGGGGTTTTGGTATTTCTTGATGCTGTTGATCGGTGGATGGCTCGTGATGCGGGGATTATTCAAAAAAAGCACGAACGGACTGATACGTTTCGGCACACTTGTCATCGGAGGGCTGTTGATTGCCCTCGGCTTGTTCATGTTCCAAGATGGCAGTGATGCGATTGTGGCGGATTTGTTTAACTTGTGGTGAAGTGAAGAAAAAGGAGTCGAACCAACTCGTTCGACTCTTTTTCAAATTATAAGCATAATCTCATTTACATTTAAACAAATAATGGGAATTTAAAAAATTAAATGTATAAAATGAAGTTTCAGATTCCTTTTTGTAACATTTTTTATAAAATTATTAAACTGTTGTAAGATATTTAGATTCTCTTAAACTAAAAGCGGGGCGAGTTCCCTCGAGAATTTCTACTAATTTAGCATTAATAAACTTATTTTCTATACTACCTGAAGAATACCTAATTTCTTTAAGCGTTTTATCCATATTTGCAACTATTATTTGTTCTGCATCACATGCTATTGCGATATTAGGATTGTGTGTAACTATGATAACTTGTCTATTTTGTTTTGCCTTCAATATGCAAGGCACTAATTTACTATACACAGATTGATTATCCAAATTATCTTCAGGTTGATCAATAAAAATAGGAGCATTATCTTTACTTAATGCTAAATAAAATGTTAAAAGCACTAACCCACGTTCACCAGGTGACAATTCAGTTAAATTATTGTTTTCATAAGTCAATTGAAAATCTATATTAAGATACTCCATATCTAATATACTTCTATAAAATCCTTTTTTATCATTGACAACTTTTTCTAACTTATCAAAATCTTCTTCAATTCCGCAATTCACAATTTTAGATATTGAATTATACACACTTTCAAAATCATCCCATTGAGTTTGTTCTATTATTCGTAATAGAGAATTTTCAGATTCCATCACACCCTGGAATAGACTTTGAGGTCTTTTGTTAATGAGTTGAAGAGAATTTAGTAACATTTTTGAATCTGGAATAAAATTTGTTTTAAATTTAATATCGTTTTTAATTGCCCCTAATAGAGTTGTCAATTTTTCATCAATTGGATTGTAGATATTATTATACATTAAAGTAATTTCTTCTTTCTTTATAAAAATTGCTTTTAATATTTCTTTTCTTCTTTGAATTAAACTTTCATAATCAAAATCTAATTCATTTTCTAAATAATTCTTCTCATTTTTTAAGTACTCCAAAGAACCAATTACTTCAGGTTTTCCTACAATATTCTCTAAAGCTGAATTCCAATTATTTATTTGATCTAAGTATTCTTGATATGCTTTATTTTTTAAGGAAGTTTTCTCCGTTAAAGCCGCAATATTACTATTAGTATTATTAATTTCACTTTGGAAATTTTCTATATGAGATGATATTTTATTCATCTCATCGACAATATTAGTTATTAACTCTAAGTAAAATTCTGTAGGGATACTATATTTGATTAATGCCGCCTCATCTTTTACATTCAGAGTCTCAATTACTTCTTGATTTATTTTATGAATATCTTTTGCAATTTTATTTATTTTACTTTGCATATTTAATATGTTCTGATGATAAACGGACTTATCATTTAGCTGTTGCTTATAATTTACAATTGAATAATTTAATTCTGTCAATTTATTTCTTAACGTTTCTATATCTTGATCATAAATTAAACTTTCTTCATCTGTTGGTTTTTGAATTTTTGTAGGCTTTAATTTGATTTGTCTATCATAATCTGAAATCTTTTGAGATAACTTTTCTATAACTTCTTGTTTATAACTATTTGTTTTTTTCATCTCTAGATTTATAATTTTTGAATTTAAATCATTCAAATCTGAAATAAGTTTTTCTATTTCTAGTTGTATAGGCCTTGTTTTTTTCGACATAAATTCATCAAATGATTGTGAACCTAATCTTTCCTCTGTTGGGATATAAGAGAAAATAACTTTATTAATTTCACTTTGAAAAAATTTATTTTCTAAATCGCTACAAGTTTTTTCGATATATGTTTGAGGCAAATATTGGGCACTCGATAGATGACCACTGAAAGAATAATCATTTAGCAGTAGCGATTCTACACCATCGTCTTTTCCGTCTAACCATTTTATTGTAGCTTTAAAATCTTTACCATATTGATGTGGAGATTTGTTAAACCTGTCCTTAGTTAAAAAAGATAGGCTCTCTGATTGTACAGAATTAGTAAGTATCCCCATCACATCCGTCATAGCGCTTTTGCCGCTCCCTTTGTTACCGATAACAGCCACCAGGGATGGGTTGAGGGTTATTTTTTGGTTAAACCAATTTGGAACATCGTTTGTTTCATCTTTTTTATTGATTTCAATAGAACTAATAACTACTTTGGGATTGTTTTCTAATGATATCAATTTTGGTGGTTTATTTCCTACGAAAATGCGTTCTTCAGGGTGTAATAGAGCTTGTCTAAATCCATTAAAATTTGGATCTGCCTTAATCCAAAGATAAGATGATAACTCGTAGTTTTCATAATTATGATTATCTGAACTAATAATAACAGGAAAGGTTTTAAGTAATTTTTCTTCTAAATGTTTAATTACAGTTGTTTTGTACTTCTTATAACTATTTTCATTATTTACTTCAAAAACATCTATGATTGAGGCATATTCTTCTTTAATCCCTCTATAAAATGCCTCGTTATTCATTGTCTTATCAATTCCGCTAGCTTTATTACCAGCATGAACCGTAATAATACCCTTATTATTTTTAACAAATTCTTTGATTGTATCAATACCCCAATATATTGTTTCATTATTATCGCTATTATGCGCTTTTTTTAGAAAATCGTACTCAAAAACACCGCATAATTCATCAACATTTATATCCTCTGGAAAAATCCCAATTATATGAACATTGTTTGCTCCTTGGTTCGTTCTAAGTTCAACACCCGGAAAAAGTGTTATTCCATGAGGTCTACATAAACTTTGTAATTTTTTAATACGTTCTTTATCTATTTTAAAATGATCTGTTACTGCAACCACTGCAAACTCTAATTCAATCCACTTCTGAACTAATTTTTCATCTGAATACTCATCTTCTTTAATCTCGTAATCATAAGAAGATTTAGTATGTATATGTAAATCCCATTTTCTCCAATATGAACCATTTTCGAAATTCATAAAATCACCTCATTATAAAATTGACATTGACTTACTTTACAAAAAAGGTATTTAAAAGACAAACTTTTAAATTTTACATCTTAGTAAAATATGAACAAAACCTTTTGTTTCTATAATCTCAAAAGGATAAAAAATATTCAATAAATAAAAAATCAAAGTTTATTTATATGTAAATTCATTAATTGATAAAATGTCTGAATTCA
Source organism: Exiguobacterium alkaliphilum 12/1 (assembly GCF_000714435.1). GTDB lineage: Bacteria > Bacillota > Bacilli > Exiguobacteriales > Exiguobacteriaceae > Exiguobacterium > Exiguobacterium alkaliphilum. The sequence goes on along the minus strand of NZ_JJMW01000044.1, from coordinate 2,584 downwards.
AAAATGCTAAAAACTTTCTTTGTGAGCTTCAGATTTAAGTGCGGAAAATCAAAAATAGTAGAGACGAATTTTGATATTTAACCTTTTAGAGCAAACGCTATTAGAATACAATATGATAAAGTACATTTTTAGAATTAATCGGTATTGATGCTTGTGTTTGTATTTTAATTCAATTTTTTTCTTCTATCGATGAATTATAAAATTAAGTGCAACACCTGAACGTGAACGCAAAAAAGCCCATAGCGACGGCCTCGTGTAGAATGAAGTTACCACAACACACATTCAGACGGAGGAATCGTTATGAGCTACATCCATCTTACCACAGTGGAACGCGTGAAAATAGAGACCTATCTGGGGCTCGGGATGTCCATCCGGTCCATCGCGAGACGGCTCGGGCGACAGCCCTCGACCGTCTCGCGGGAGATCAGGCGGAACCCCGGCTATACGACCGAACGCGCACAGGAGCGCTACGCCAAGGCGAAGGGAAACTGCAGCGCCAAGACGAAACCTGGTCCCCGGAACAGATCGTGGGTCGTCTCTTCGACGGGGAGATCGCCTTCTCAACCATCTATCGCTGGATCTATTCGGGGCTGATCGACGTGCCGGTGACCGTGCTCCGCCAGAAGGGCAAGCGCCGGAGACCGGTGGAGAGACGCGGCCGGTTCAACATCGGTCTGTCCATCTCGAAACGGCCTCCGGAGGTCAGGGTGCGCCAGACGTTCGGCATTGGGAGCTCGATACCGTGGTCTCCGGGCATGGGAAGTCGAGGGCGTGCGTCGCGACGTTCATCGAGCGAAAGAGCCGGTTCTACATCGCCCTGCCGATCACCGACCGCAGCGAGGCAGCAACGAGAACGCCAACGGCCTCCTGCGCGAGTTCTTCCCGAAAGGTTCGGACTTTGCGACGGTCGGCCGAGGAGAGGTCGTGGACGCGCTCGCCAAAATCAACGTCCGCCCACCCAAATGCCTGGGCTGGAAGACCGCACACGAGGCCTTCACGGAGGAAGTGTTGCGCTTAATTTGACAAACCGTCAACCTTAAAATAACCAAAGTAAGTAGAGTGTAAATCAATTTATTAAATATTAAATATAGAATTAAAAAGTTATTTCCCTCTTTCATAACTCCTTACATTCACTAACTTCCCATTTTTTGAAATTCGTGTATGAGATTTTACAGAATGACTTTTAGGTGTACTTCTATCATTAAACTCTATTTCATTTGAGACTACATTATTATCATAATCACTGTAGTAATAATCATCATATTCATCATCATATTCATCATCATATTCATCATCATATTCATCGTCATATTCATCGTCATAACTATAATAATAAGAATCATCATTATAGTAATCATCGGAGGTATAATAATTATTATTGTCTTGCTTAGTATTTAATTCTTTAATATATGTTTCAATTTCAAAAATACCCATCGAAAAATCATTTTCATCTATTCTTTTTTCAAGTTGATTCTTCATATTACTTACTTCCATTTTATAAGCCATACTGTTGAAAGAGTTAGTAATTTTGTTAATAATTTTCTTCATAAAAAATGTTTTAGGAGGCGAAGAAAAAGATTTAAAAGAAAGTAGCTTTTTATTTATCTCATTTAATTTTTCAGTTATTTCCTTTTTATTCTTTAATAATTTATACTCTTCAGTAAAATTAAAGGATTTCATATCACACCATTCTAAAATTACAGAACTTGCTTTTTCCTTCTTTGCTTTTTCTATTAACAATTTTCTATCGTCTTTCTTAAAGTAATTGTCTATTTTTATTGATTTACCTTCATTTTTTAATTCAGAAGGAAATTTATTAGTTTCAAAGTATGCTAATAAATCTAATTTTATTAGATTTACATCTGTGGATGAAAAACTGGATTGAATAGGTCGTTTCTTGGGATACATTTCAAATAAATTATTAAGTCTTGTTAATTGTCTTTTACTCAGCAAGTGTTGATTGGAAGTTAAATATCCTGAATAATCAATAAAAGGAATATCATATTTAGATTCTAAAGATCTTTTGTATTGATTTAAAACATAGTCAGGCGCACCAGATTTAACATCACCACCTGGAACAACAACATAGCCTTTTTGGTTTTGTATAATATGCAATATATCTGTTTTAGATGTAGAATCCGGGTTAATAATTGACAAAACTTTTTCTCTGTTTTTTTGTGTGTTATACTCATAGACTGCTACCAGTTCCCATACATATCCCATAAAATTATTCAAATGTGTATGAAGTTTGTTTAAATCATTGTAGATACTGATCTCTTTAGAAAGGTATTCTTCAATTTTTTTATCACTAAGAGAAGAGTTTGCATACTTTTTAATAGCCTTAGACACACTCAAATGATGTTGCGTACTAATTATAAAGCTACTAACTAACACCTTAGTTATCTTATCTCTCTCATCTAAATCGATTTCCATATGATTTCCCCCTCACTGTAATATAAATTTCATTGTGTTAATTTCAAATCGTACTAAAAAGATTTCAGATGAATTTACTTAACTAAGTTCAATAATCTTTTGTTCTTAGTTAAATAATATTAAATGTTAATAAAAGGTTTATTATTTAATT
>NZ_JJMW01000043.1 GCF_000714435.1 Exiguobacterium alkaliphilum 12/1 | reverse complement strand
ATAGGACGTTGCCAGGCAACATGAGACGATCAAGCATCTGCTTGGTCGTCTCTTTTTTGTCTATATGCAAAACGATTAAGGAGGTTTTTTGATGACACGCCGATCTAAAAAGAACCCTTTCACATTCATGGAAGTTTTAGAACAACATGTGCGGGAAAGTCGTGTATCCTTTCATGTCCCTGGCCACCATAACGGTACTGTTCACGATCCAAGTTTACCGACAGCGTTCCATAAAATCATGCCGTATGATTTAACCGAGCTCGAGCAATTGGATGATTTACATCAGGCAGAGGGAATCATCCAGCAAGGTGAGGAAGCGCTTGGAACGCTCTATAAAAGTAAGAGTAAATGGTTGGTCAATGGTTCGACCGCGGGAAATTGGAGCATGCTAGCTGCGACTGTAAAACGTGGGGAACGTGTGTATGTACAACGAAATTCACATAAGTCCGTGTGGAATGCGATTGAGTGGTTAGGCTTAGAACCGATTTTATTGTCGCCTGAATTGGAACGGGGAAGCGGTATTCCTACGGTCGTCAATTTAGCTACGGTTCAAGAAGCGGTCGAGCGCTATCCAGGTGGTAAAGCACTGCTTCTCACATCACCGACGTACTATGGCGATATGGCTGATATTCAAGCAATCAGTACGTATTTAAACCAACATATGATCCCGTTGCTCGTTGATGAAGCGCATGGTGCGCACTTGATTTACGACGGATTGCCAAGACGTTCAGCGATTTTTGAAGGGGCGAGCGCGGTTGTTCAGTCGGCTCATAAAACGTTGCCTGCTTTTACGATGGGCGCTTGGTTACATTACAAAGAGAATGTCGATGAGAACCGATTGTTTCATGCCCTGTCTTCATTTCAAACGTCTAGTCCGTCTTACTTGATTATGGCGTCGTTAGACCATGCGCGGACTTATCTTGAACACTTGACGGAGCGAGACTGGTCAAGTATTCAAACAAGTCATTTCGCTTTTGTCATGGAATTGAAGCGCGCAGGATTTGCCGTTAAAGTCGGAGATGATTTTACAAAAGTCACGATTCTGACGTATCCGAAAAACGGTTTGATCTTTAGTCGCCACTTAGCATCGATTGGCATAGATATCGAGCTTGCCGCTGAAGATCATGTGTTACTCTGTTTGCCGTTACGGGAAATAAAGATGGAAGAGATTCATCATTGGGTGAAACTGATTCAAAATGCATCGAAACATGTGCCGCTGATTGAGGACGATGAAACGATTTATCCTTACCCTTCTACGGAGCAAGTCTCGAAATTAACTATGCTTCATGACGTCGTGAAAACGGTGAGGCTTTCTTTTCAAGACGCAGTCGGTCAAATTGCAGCGGAAACGATTATCCCTTATCCTCCAGGTATTCCGTGGATCTTAAAAGGGGAAATGGTGACAGAGGAAAAAGTTCGCGTGTTGGTCGAGTGGATTTCTCTCGGGCGGAAGCTTCAAGCGAGCAGACATGTTATGATGAAACAAATCGATGTTATCGTAGAGGAGTTTTAAGTGTGAATGGGATGTTTATTACAGTGGAAGGGCCAGATGGCTCTGGAAAAACGACACAATTGAAATTACTAGAGCAAGCTTTAAGCGCTCAAGGGTATGAAGTCGTCACCACACGTGAGCCGGGGGGAACGAAAGTCGGAAACAGCATCCGCGAGATTTTGTTATCACCTGAACACGATGAGATGACGGCTAGGGTAGAGATGATGTTATATGCAGCCTCGCGAGCCCAAAACGTAGAACAAGTGATTCGACCTGCCTTGTCACGAGGTGCGATTGTCGTCTGTGACCGTTTCATCGATGCTTCGGTCGCCTATCAAGGTTTCGGATTAGGATACGATTTAGAACACGTCCTATCATTAAATGAGTGGGCAACAGGCGGCTTAACCCCAGACTTAACGTTTCTTTTCGATTTGACACCAAGTGAAGCAAGTAACCGTATGCGGGAACGCGGGCAATTGGACCGAATCGAGAGCCGGGACGAAGCGTTCCACCAACGCGTCTATGACGGTTTTCAAACATTGCTTGCGCAGCACCCTGATCGGATGGTACGAATCGATGCGAATGAGACGATTGAATCGATACAAGATGAAGTACTAGATATTACATGTGAGCGATTAAACGAAAAAGGAGTGAACAAAGCATGAAGATGGTAATTGCGATTGTACATGATAAAGATAGCGCCCGTTTATCTGACGCTTTGATTGAAGAGGACTTTCGAGCGACGAAACTTGCGACGACTGGTGGGTTCTTAAAAGAAGGAAACACGACGTTCATGATCGGTGTACCGAAAGAACGACTCGAGGATTTGCTTTCGCTCATCAAATCAAATTGCTCGAGCCGTGATCAGATGATCACACCGATTTCTCCGATGGGTGGCCACGCCGATTCGTATATCCCGTATCCCGTAGAAGTACAGGTAGGCGGCGCTACGGTATTCGTCTTGCCGATTGAAGGATTCCATCAGTTTTAATGGGAGTGGGACAGATGCGTTTTGAACAATTGGCCGCGTCTCAGACCGTTGTCGCCAAAGTGATGGAGAACTCGATTCGGACTGATAAAGTCGGGCACGCCTATATCTTTTCGGGCGATTATGAACCTTACTTGATTGAGACCGCTCAACTGTTTGCCAAGTCACTCTTTTGTGAGGCGCCAGATGGGGTAGAACCTTGTGGAGATTGTCGGAATTGTCGGCGGATGGATTCAGGAAACCTAGTCGATTATCTCGAGATGGAGCCGGACGGGGCAAGTATAAAAAAAGAACAGATTCAACAACTGCTCAGTGATTTGTCGTTACGCGGAGCCGAAGGAGATCGGCAAGTGTATGTGATTCATCAGGCCCATAAAATGACGACGCAGGCGGCGAATAGTCTGCTTAAGTTTTTTGAAGAGCCAGGTGTCGGGAAACTCGCGATTCTTGTGACGACACAGCCGCAACTGTTGTTGCCGACAATTCGCTCACGAGCCCAGCAGCTCGTCTTTCGACCGATTGATCGGAATGAGTTGGCGGATAAGTTGTCTGCGGACGTCGCATGTACGACGGATTTGGCTCGCTTGGCGCTCGCTGTTTATCCGAAATGGGATGACGCCCGTGAAGTGCTTCACAACGAGTGGTTTGTACAGTCGTATGGGCTAGTGGTACAATTAGTTGAAGTATTGACTAAACGACCACAGGAGTTACTCCTATTCGCCCAAGAGAAGTGGCTCGGCCATTTTAAAGGGCGCAATGAGTTACGAGTGGGCCTCGAATTGTTTGAGAGCTGGTTAGAAGAGTCGCTCCGGTTCAAAGTCCGGACGGATTACACGCCGCAACTGTTCACTCGCGAACAGGCGTTGTATCAGGCGTTCATCAGTAATCGTTCGGCGCATAAGATTGTCCATGCGATTGAACACGTCCATGAGGCGATTCGACGACTCGAGGCAAACGTCAATCCTCAATTAACGTTCGAACGGTTAACGTTCGATTTACAGAAAGGATAAGAGAGCGTGCTTGAAGTAGTCGGAGTCCGCTTTAAAGAAGCGGGAAAAATCTATTACTTTTCACCAGGCGAAGCAACGCTTGAACGTGGGGACCATGTCATCGTCGAGACGGTGCGTGGTATTGAATACGGGGAAATCGTCCAAGTCGGGAAACAACTTGGGGAAGATGAAGTCGTTTTACCTCTAAAAACGATTCTTCGTGTCGCTGATCAAAAAGATGCTCAAATCGTCCAAGAAAATCGATTGGCAGCTTTTGACGCTCACGCCGTCTGTGAAGAAAAAATACGTGAACATCGACTGGAGATGAAACTCGTCGATGTTGAATATACATTTGATCGCAACAAAGTCATCTTTTATTTCACGGCAGAAGGTCGGGTCGATTTTCGAGAACTCGTCAAAGATTTGGCGAGCGTCTTCCGCACGCGCATCGAACTCCGTCAAATCGGTGTCCGGGATGAAGCGAAACTACTCAGTGGGATCGGTCCATGTGGCCGTGTCTTATGTTGTTCTTCCTTCTTAGGAGAGTTTGAACCGGTTTCGATCAAGATGGCGAAAGATCAAAACCTTTCCTTGAACCCGAATAAAATTTCCGGTGTGTGCGGCCGTCTCATGTGTTGCTTGAAGTATGAGAATGATACGTATGAAGAGTTGAAGCGTGACTTGCCGGACGTTGGGAAACGAATCAAGATTCCTGAAGGTGACGGACGTGTCATCGGCCTCAACATTTTGGATCAACTGATTCAAGTCGAGTTGAGCGACCGGACCCGTGTTGTGACGTATACGATTGACGAACTCGTTGAGGTCGGTGCGATCAAACGAAAACCGTCGAAACAGTGATGGGGTGCTGAGCAGTGGAACGAATGGATAAAAAGGAAGTTATGATGCGCGTCGATGCCATCGAGCAACAAATGCAGCTGTTGACGGAGCATCTAGGTGTACTGAAAGAGCAGTTGGCCTATTTGCTCGAAGAAAACCAGCATATGTATCTCGAGAATCATCACTTGCGTGAAAAAGTCGAGCAACTCGCAGAAGTGGAGACGACGGATGGCGATGCGCAAATCGCATTGTCGGGCAAAGGGCAAAACAATTTGGCCGCCTTGTATCAAGAAGGGTTCCATATCTGTAATTTGCACTACGGACAAGTACGAAAAGACGGCGATTGTCTTTTCTGCATGTCGATGTTAAATAAACACTAATACATTGGGGCGATAGACGGGGAAGTCACCCGTCCGTCGCCTTTGTCGTTATGTAGGAGGGAACGAAGCGTGACTGTAAAACAAGGGGAGCGGCTCGATGATTTGCTCGGACGCCCCGGAAAAATTATTCAAAGCGACGATGTGTTTTCGTTCTCGTTAGATGCGGTGCTACTCGCTGAGTTCGTCTGGGTACCCATCCAAAAAGGAAACCTAGTCGATTTGTGTGCCGGAACGGGTGCGATTCCGCTCTTCTTATCGTATCGGACAAAGGGGAGCGTCACAGGCATCGAGATTCAACCGAGACTCGTCGATATGGCGAACCGTAGCATCGCGGTGAACCGTCTCGAGCATCGACTGCAGATTATAGAAGGCGACGTCAAAGAAGCGGCGACACGGCTAGGCCACGCCCGTTACGATGTCGTCACGTGTAATCCACCGTATTTTCTGGCAAACGAGACGTCGCTCCGCAATCAAAACGAACACCATACGATTGCGCGCCATGAAGTGCTCTGTACACTCGAGGATTGTATCCAATCGGCGAGTCAGCTCGTCAAACCAGGCGGAAAAGTGGCGTTCGTCCACCGTCCGGAGCGGCTACTCGATATCGTCACGCTCATGCGGACATATCGAATCGAGCCGAAGCGGATGCAGCTCGTCTATCCAAAAGCGGGACGAGCGGCGAATACATTATTGATAGAGGGGTCAAAAGATGGAAAAGCTGGGCTCACGATTTTACCACCGCTTATCGTCTATGAAGATGATGACACGTATACGAAAACGATGCGAGACATCCTCGATGCGTAAGCACTACGTATATATTTTGGAGTGCCAAGACCACACGTATTACACGGGTTATACGAACGACCTCGACAAGCGGCTTCGTACCCATAACGCTGGAAAAGGTGCCAAATACACGCGAGCACGTTTACCTGTAACGCTCTGTTACGTGAAATCGTTTGAGACGAAACGAGAAGCCATGCGTTATGAGTGGTCAATCAAGCAATTGACCCGCGCCCAAAAACAAACGTTGATGGAGGGGACGAGCAATGAACTCACAGAAAAGTTACCAGACTGACGGACCGACGCTTTACATCGTGCCGACCCCGATCGGTAACCTAGAAGACATGACATATCGCGCCGTGCGTATGTTGCGCGAGGTGGACTTGATTGCGGCCGAAGATACACGCCAGACGATGAAACTGTGCCGTCACTTTGAAATCGATACGAAGCTTGTCAGTTACCATGAACATAATAAACAAGTGAGCGGGCCACGGCTGATTGAAGATATCGAGAATGGAAAATCGGTGGCTGTCGTATCCGACGCCGGGATGCCTGGCATCTCTGACCCCGGTAGTGACCTCGTTCGGCTCGCGATTCAAGCGAAGGTACCGGTCGTCGTCTTGCCAGGGGCAAATGCAGCGCTCACAGCGCTCGTCGCGTCCGGACTGCCGACAGAACGCTTTTTATATTACGGGTTTTTGCCACGCAAAAAGAAAGAACGGGTCGACGTGCTAGCGTCGCTTCAATATGAGCCAGGGACGCTCGTCTTCTACGAAGCCCCGCATCGCTTAAAAGAGATGCTACAAGGGGTGAAAGCTGTGCTCGGCAATCGTGACGTCGTACTTGGGCGGGAATTGACGAAGACGTTCGAGGAGTTTTTGCGAGGAACGGCCGATGAGGCGCTCGCTTGGTGTGAAGGTGAAGTCCGCGGAGAGTTCGTCGTGTTGGTGGGAGGTTCGACCGAGTCGGCTCCGACGCAAGATTGGTGGGAGACGCTCTCGCCGCTCGAACACGTCGATCGTTATATCGAGGACGGGCTAAAGCCGAACGCAGCGATTAAACAAGTGGCGAAAGAGCGTGGTCTCTCACGCAACGACGTCTATGACGCGTATCACGGAGTCGACAAAAAAGAGTAAGCAAGGAGTTCCTTGCTTACTCTTCGTTGTAGTAATTCTCAAGCATGTTTTTCAACTCGACGAGAACACGTTGTGCGCCTTCTGGTGAAAGAATCAACTTTCCGTCCGCCAACTTGAAGTTATCGTCTGATACTTCGCCTGTTACTTGGCAAGTCATGTTCGGCTTATATTTTTTCAAAACGATTTGCTCGTTGTCGACGTAAATTTCAAGTGCGTCTTTCTCAGCAATTCCGAGTGTGCGGCGCAATTCGATTGGAATAACGACCCGACCGAGCTCGTCCACTTTCCGTACGATACCTGTTGATTTCATTTTGTGTTTCCTCCTCCGATGATGTCGAAATCTCTTGGTGACATGAATCGTCAAAATTCGACAATGTGGCTACAGCAAAAAGCATACTAAACTTTCCAATTGCAGTCAACTGCTTACTATTGGAATTGTGCTTTTTCGAAAAATGACGATAAAGGAACGATATACACCTAAATTTCCCCGTAACGTAGAGCTTTAAACAAAGAAAGGGTTTTTTTGGAACATTTATTTGAATAGGCAACAAATTAATTCCAAACAATTGGTTTGGAAAAAGGTTTGTCGAACCGTGTATAATGGAAATTGCAAATGTCGAAAGGATGGAGAACAACTATGGCGAAGCCTACTTTTTATATTACTACCCCAATCTATTACCCGAGCGCGAAGTTGCACATCGGTCACGCCTATACGACCGTGGCAGGTGACGCGATTGCCCGCTATAAGCGATTGAAAGGATTTGACGTCCGTTATTTGACGGGCACTGACGAGCACGGACAAAAGATTCAAGAGAAGGCGAAAGAAGCCGGCGTCACCCCACAGGCGTTCGTCGACGAAGTCGTGAAAGATATCAAAGTATTATGGGATCGCCTCGAGATCTCGTACGACGATTATATTCGAACGACGGAAGGCCGTCATAAGGCTGTCGTCGAACACGTCTTTGAGACGCTTCTTAAGAACGGAGACATTTACCTCGGTGAATATGAAGGCTGGTATTCGGTGCCGGACGAGACGTATTACACCGAGTCGCAACTTGTCGACGGCAAGAGCCCCGACAGCGGACATCCAGTCGAACTCGTGCGGGAAGAGTGTTACTTCTTCCGTCTCAGCAAGTATGCGGACCGCCTCATCGAATATTTCGAGTCGCATCCGGACTTTATCTTGCCAGAATCGCGAAAGACCGAGATGATCAACAACTTCTTGAAGCCGGGTCTTCAAGATTTGGCCGTCTCCCGGACAACGTTCGACTGGGGTGTCCAAGTCCCGTCGAACCCGAAGCATGTCGTCTACGTATGGGTCGATGCGCTCACGAACTATATCTCGTCACTCGGCTACGGGACGGACAACGACGAGTTGTTCAACCGTTACTGGCCGGCTGACGTGCATTTGGTCGGAAAAGAGATCGTCCGTTTCCATACAATTATCTGGCCAGCTCTCCTCATGGCGCTTGACCTTCCGTTGCCAAAACAAGTATTTGCGCACGGTTGGCTCCTCATGAAAGACGGCAAGATGTCCAAGTCAAAAGGGAACGTCGTCGACCCAATTCCGCTCATCGATCGCTACGGCCTCGACTCGCTTCGTTACTACTTGTTGCGTGAAGTCCCGTTCGGCGCGGACGGCACGTTCACACCAGAAGCGTTCGTCGACCGGTTGAACTTCGACCTCGCCAACGATCTCGGCAACCTGCTGAACCGGACCGTCGCGATGATTAAGAAGTACTTCGACGGGAACGTACCAGCGTATGCGGGGAACGTGACGGCGTTCGACGCCGACTTGCTTCGCGTCGTCGAAGAAACGACGTCGAAGACGGAAGCGGCGATGGAGCATATGGAGTTCTCGGTCGCGCTCACAAACATCTGGCAGCTCGTCAGCCGAGCGAACAAGTATATCGATGAGACGCAACCGTGGGTGCTCGCGAAAGATGAAGCGAAACGAGACGAACTCGCGTCGGTCATGACCCACTTGGCTGGCGTCTTGCGCCACGTCGCTGTCATGATTCAACCGTTCATGACACGGGCACCGAAAGAGATGTTCCGTCAACTCGGACTCGAAGGACAAGACATGTCATGGGAAGCGCTCGATACGTTTGCGGCCTTTGACGGAGCGGTCGTCACGGACGGCACGCCAATCTTCCCACGTCGCGATGTGAAAGAAGAGGTAGATGCGATTCAAGAAATGATGCGTCAAGCCTCGAAAGCACGTGTCGAAGAGGAAGCAGAGGAAGAGGCAGCGGATGAAGACGTCCGTCCTGAAATCACAATCGACGTCTTTGACCAAGTCGAGTTCCGGGTCGGGCAAATCGTCGAAGCCGATAAAATCAAAAAAGCGAAAAAACTGTTGAAACTTCAAGTCGATCTCGGTAGCGAGACGCGCCAAATCGTCTCGGGCATCGCCGAATGGTATGCACCGGAAGAGTTGGTCGGCAAAAAAGTCATCGTCGTCGCCAACTTGAAGCCGGTCAAGCTCCGGGGCGAGTTGTCTCAAGGAATGATTTTGGCAGCCGATAAAGATGGTAAGTTAGAACTTGCAACCGTATCTGAGAATATGCCGAACGGGGCCATCGTCAAATAATTTTTGAGGGAGACTTCGGTCTCCCTCTGTTTGTTTAAAAAGGAGGATGCACGATGTTGATTGACACGCACACACACATTAACGCCGATCAATTCAAAGATGACGTCGATGAAACGATTAGACGGGCACGTGAGGCGGGGGTGTCCCCGATGCTCGTCGTCGGCTTCGATGATGAGACGATCTCGCGCGCGATCGAACTCGCCGAGACGTACGAAGACATTTACGCGATTGTCGGCTGGCACCCGGTCGATGCAATCGACTGCACACCAACGGACTTGGAACGAATCGAGGCGTTGATGGGGCACCCGAAAGTGATGGCGCTCGGTGAGATTGGACTCGACTATCATTGGGACAAATCTCCGAAAGACGTACAGCAACGTCTGTTCCGTGAACAAATTGCCATTGCGAGGCGCACGAACATGCCAATCGTCATCCACAACCGCGAGGCGACGGCAGACGTGCTCGATCTGTTAGAAGAAGAGCACGCCGAAGAGATTGGTGGCGTCTTCCACAGCTACAGCATGTCGGTCGAACTACTTGAGCGTTGCCTGCGCATGAACTTCTATATCTCACTCGGTGGCCCGGTCACGTTCAAGAATGCGAAAGTCCCAAAAGAAGTGGCGAAACAAGTCCCGCTCGATCGCCTGTTAGTCGAGACGGACTGCCCGTATTTGACGCCGACGCCGTTCCGCGGTAAACGGAACGAACCGGCCTACGTCACCTATGTCGCCGAAGAAATCGCCGCGCTACGAGGTATCTCGCTTGAGGAACTTGCTGAAGCGACGACCGCGAACGCGAAGCGGCTCTTCCGTCTACCGTGATGGTTAAACGAATCGCGCTCAGCGCTGTCGTACTCGTGACAGCGGTACTCGCCTATACGTTGACGCAACCGGAGACGGTGACGATCATCGACGGCACAAACCGAATCGAGCATGAGACGCGGGCGACGTCCGTGTTCGAGGTGCTCGAAGAGACCGGCATCACGGTCGAAGACGCCGATTACGTGACGCCGGCACTCAGTGCGGAACTGTCTGCCGAACGCATGATTTACATCGAACGCGCGAATACGGTCTCACTTCAAATCGGTTATGGGCAGACGGAGACGATTGAGACGCGAGAACGGACCGTCCGCGACGTGTTGCTTCGATACGGGGTGACGGTGCGCGACGGAGACGACGTCTATCCGGACGTGCGCACACCCGTCACATCCGGGATGACGATTCGGTATCAACCGGTGCTCGCGGTTAATCTGATCGTCGAGGATGAGGCGAAGACGTTGAATACGATGGCGAAGACGGTCGAGCAAGTGTTGCGCGAAGCCGGAATCAGCGTGTCAGAGCGCGATACGATCGCACCGGCGCTGTCGACAACGCTTCGAGAAGGCATGACGATTACCGTCAATACGAGTCGGGACGTCGTGCAATACGAGAATCGGCTTATCCCGTTTGAGATCGTGAAAGAAGACGATGATACGCTTGAAATCGGTCAAACCGAGGTCGCCCAAGTCGGAGTACCCGGGCTAGAGCGGACGCGGTATGCAGTGACGGTCGAAAATGGTACAATTACAAATCGGACCGAGACAAGTGTCGAAACGTTGCAAACCGTGCGTCCGCAAATCATTAAGATTGGGACAAAACCGGTGCCAGAGCCGGCCGAAGAAGCGACGCCGGTTCCGACAGAATCTGAGAGTCCATTCCGTGAAGAGGCCGAAATCAAAATCGAAGAGACACCTCTGCCTGAGGATGTGCTCGATTTTTCAGCGGCCAAACAACTTCTCGTTGAGGCGACCGCCTACACGAATAACCCCGAAGATACGATCACGTTTGACGGACGCGTCTTGACGCGTAGCGGCTATGACGTGACCGATACGATTCTGTACGAAGGGATGCGAATCATCGCGGTCGACCCGTCAATCATTCCGCTCGGGACACGTGTGTATGTCGAAGGGTTCGGTATGGCCATCGCCCTCGATACCGGCAGTGCCATCAAAGGGAATATCATCGACATCCTGATGGACACGAAAGAAGAAGCGGTCACGTTCGGACGGAAGCCGCTCACGATTTGGGTCATCCCGAAGCAAGAAGAGAAAGAAGGAAGCGAAGATGCGTGAAAAAATACAAGAAGTGATTGTCGTCGAGGGACGGGACGATACGACCCGGCTCCAAGAAGTGTATGACGTCGACACGATTGAGACGAACGGGTCGGCCGTCTCGAAACAGACGCTTGAACGGGTGAGGCGCGCCCAAGAGACGCGCGGCGTGATTATTTTGACGGACCCGGACTATCCGGGCGACCGCATTCGCGCCATCGTCGATGAATACGTTCCCGGCTGTAAGCACGCCTACTTGCCCCGGGCCGAGGCGAAAGACAAGCGCGGGAAAATCGGCGTTGAACATGCGACACCGGACACGATTCGCCGTGTGCTCGAGGCCGTGTACGAAGACCGAGTCGAGACCGACTTGCCACTCGTCACGCGAAAAATGGTGCTCGACGCCGATTTGATTGGTGGGGCCGAGGCGTCGAGACGACGAAAACGTCTCGGTGTGTTGCTTCGCATCGGCGAACCGAACGCGAAACAGTTCGTGAAACGAGTCGAGGCGATGCGCGTCACGACCGAGGAGTGGGAACGGGCGCTCAAGCAGTTAGAGGAGGAAAATCATTGAAAGACATTGCAACCATTCATCGGACGAAAGCCATTTTAGAACGGCATGGCTTCTCGTTCAAAAAGTCACTCGGTCAAAACTTTTTGATCGACTTGAACATCTTAAATAAAATCGTCGACGCGGCCGAACTCGGTGAAGCGAGCGGCGTGCTCGAGATTGGACCAGGCATCGGATCGCTGACAGAGCAGTCTGCGAAACGTGCGAAAAAAGTCGTCGCGCTCGAAATCGACCAACGCTTGTTGCCGATTCTAGAGGACACGATGGCGCCTTATCCGCACGTCCACGTCATTCACGGAGATGCGCTCGAGCTCGATCTTCCGGCTATCGTCGAGCGTGAGTTTTTGAACGAAGGGATTGACGACATCTCGGTCGTCGCTAACTTACCGTATTACGTGACGACGCCAATCATCATGCGTTTGCTCGAGAGTCAAGTTCCGTTTCGTTCGCTCGTCATGATGATTCAAAAAGAAGTGGCGGAACGCATCGGGGCGAAGCCGGGAACGAAGGCGTATGGCTCGCTCTCGATCGCGATTCAATATTATGCCGAGGCCGACGTGAGCTTTATCGTCCCGAAAAACGTCTTCATGCCGGCACCAAACGTCGATTCCGCCGTCATCACGTTGAAGATGCGCCCGCAGCCTGCCGTCGAAGTAAAAGACGAAGCGTTCTTCTTCGAAATCGCGCGAGCCAGTTTCGCGCAACGGCGTAAAACGATCTTGAACAACTTGACGAATCATCTCGGCAAAGACAAAAAAGTGGAGCTCGAACGCCTGTTGAACGAGGCGGGCATCGATCCGAAGCGTCGAGGTGAAACGTTGACACTCGAGGAGTTTGCACGTCTTGCTGACACAATTTTACCACTTAAAAATAGTTGACGACCGGATTCCGAGTCGCTATAATATTTAATCTTTATTTTCTTTTTTCAATGTGTTATACTTGTAACAGTGAGGTGAAGCGTATGCCAAAGACGTTACAAGAAATCAGACAGAAACTCGAATCGCATGTTGGAGAACGATTGACGTTGAAAGCAAACGGCGGTCGTAAGAAAGTCGTTACTCGGTTTGGAACGCTCGTTGAGACGTATCCCGCGGTGTTCGTCGTCAAATTGGATGAAGACCACCATAACGTGGAACGTGTCTCATATAGCTACGCTGATGTCCTAACGGATACAGTTAAAATTGAATTCAGCAATTGAACGATAAATGAGGGGCGGATGCATTGGCAGCTGCTTCTTTTTTTGTGCGCTCGTTTACGGTACAATGGCGAACAGGAGATACATGGGAAGGGTGAACGATATGCGCACGATTAGTGTGAAAGCGCCGGCAAAAATCAACTTGACGCTCGACGTTCTCGGAAAGCGAACGGACGGCTATCATGAAGTGGAAATGATTATGACGACGGTCGACTTGTCTGACCGCTTAGAACTTACGGTCCTCGATACCGATGAGATTCGGATTCAATCGGAGCACGCCTACGTCCCGAGCGATCATCGGAACTTGGCGTATCGGGCGGCCGACTTGTTGCGGAAGCGGTTCGGCATCACAAAAGGCGTCGAAATCGTTTTGGATAAACACATTCCGGTGGCGGCCGGACTGGCTGGAGGTTCGAGTGACGCGGCGGCCACGCTCCGCGGGATGAACGAACTGTTTGACCTTGGGCTGTCGCTCGAACAATTGGCTGAGCTCGGGGCGGAGGTCGGTTCCGACGTCTCGTTTTGTGTCATGGGTGGCACGGCCATCGCGCGCGGTCGCGGCGAGAAGTTAGAACTCATTCCGTCACCTCCACCGTGCTACGTCGTCTTGGCGAAACCGAAGATTGGGGTCTCGACGGCTGACGTCTATCGGGCTGTCGACATGGATCAGATGATTCATCCGAATACGGAAGCGATGGTCAAAGCGATTCACGAACGGGACTTTCACACGATTTGTGACAACCTCGGCAACGCGCTTGAGGCGGTCACGCTCGAGATGCATCCAGAGGTTCGTCAAATCAAAGAGACGATGCTCCACTGCGGCGCGGACGGGGTGCTTATGAGCGGGAGCGGCCCGACCGTATTTGCGCTCATCGAACACGAACAAAAAGCCCATCGCGTCTATAACGGGCTGAAAGGATTCTGTCCAGAAGTGTTCGTCGTTCGGATTCTCGGGAAAAAACATTGAACAAAGACGAATGAGTCTGATATATTCTGTTTAGAACATTCGTCTATTATTGGAAAAGTGAAGGGGAATCCGTATGAAAATCCGTAGAAGTGGTCGTCTCGTCGATATGACCCGTTATTTACTCGATCATCCGCATCAGCTCGTCTCGTTGTCGATGTTTTCGAGCCGCTATAAAGCCGCCAAGTCGTCCATCAGCGAAGACTTGGTCATCGTCAGTGAGATGCTCGCCCACGATGGTACCGGCAAGCTCGTCACTGTCCCTGGGGCGGCCGGTGGCGTCATGTTTATCCCAGGTTGGAGCAAAGACAAATCGCTGTCGATGATTGACGGTTTATGCGACCAACTGTCGAAGCCGGAGCGTCTGCTTCCGGGAGGGTACCTCTATTTGACGGACGTGCTCGGTAACCCGCGCCAAGTGAAGCCGATGGGGCAAGTGTTCGCCTCGGTCTTTGCTGACCGAAAAGTCGACGTCGTCATGACGATTGCGACGAAAGGGATTCCGCTCGCGTACGCGGTCGCCGAACAGCTCGGCGTCCCGTTCGTCATCGTTCGTTCGGACAGCCGGGTGACGGAAGGATCGACGGTCAGTATTAACTACGTGTCCGGCTCTTCAAAAGCGATTCGGACGATGGCACTCGCACGTCGTAGTCTGCCGCGCGGTGCGAACGTCTTACTCATTGACGACTTCATGAAAGCCGGAGGTACGATTCGCGGCATGATGAGCTTGTTGAACGAGTTCGAAGCCAACCTTGCTGGTGTCGGTGTACTCATGGAAGCCGAAGGTGCCGAGAAGAAGATGGTCAGCGAATACGTCAGTTTGATGAAGTTGACGAACGTCGATTCAGATGAAGGGCTCGTCACAATTTCACGCGGAAACGTCGAACAGTTCTTAAAGTGATTGGCAAAAATTTGATTTCGTTTTATGATGAAAGGGTATAGAAGTCATACGGAATCAGTTACGTTCGCTAGAAGTCACCTTTACCTTTTATAAAGGACACCTTGGTACAGACAACGATGAAAAGGGGATGCGAAACATGCAGATCACAGACGTAAAAATTCGCAAAGTGGCAACAGAAGGTAGAATGAAGGCGCTCGCCTCGATCACGCTCGATCACGAGTTCGTGGTCCACGACCTTCGGATCATCGAAGGGAGCACCGGCCTGTTCGTCGCCATGCCGAGCAAACGGACACCAGAAGGCATCTTTCGTGATATCGCGCATCCGATTAACGGCGATATGCGTCAAAAAGTCGAAGCGGCCGTGCTAGAAGCGTACGCTGAGATTGACGTTACCTCATACGAGGCAGAAGAGATGATGAACGGGATGCAAGAATCCTAATAAGTCAGCGGGACGACATATCGTTCCGCTGCTTTTTTGCGTGCGTTTGGTTACGAATCAGTACAACGGTTGAAACGAGGTCGCTGTTTCGATATAGTAGAAACGGTGTAAATAGGATTTATATGCAGAAAAACCGAACTATAGCTATAAAATCACAGTCGATTGAGATAGGAGCGAATCAAGAATGGATCGTTTTGCAGTCATTTTGGCAGCAGGGAAAGGGACGCGCATGAAGTCGAAGCTATATAAAGTACTTCATCCGGTCCTTGGCAAACCAATGGTCGAGCACGTCGTCGACCAACTCGACAAAATCGGGGTCAGTCGTCAAATCGTCATCGTCGGCCATGGGGCTGAAGCGGTACAAGACACACTCGGATCTCGTGTCGACTACGCGGTTCAAGAAGAGCAACTCGGAACGGGCCATGCCGTCCAGATGGCAGAGGTGGAGCTCGCCGGGAAGGCTGGCGCGACGCTCGTCGTCTGCGGCGACACACCGCTTTTGACAGCGGAGACGCTAGAAGCGTTACTCGCGCATCACGAAGCGCAACAGGCGAAAGTGACGGTGCTTACGGCAATCGCGGACGATGCGACCGGATATGGCCGCGTCATTCGTGGTGCAGACGGCAACGTGACGAAAGTCGTCGAGCATAAAGACGCATCTGAAGCCGAACTTGAAATTCGTGAAATCAACACGGGTACGTACGTCTTCGACAACGAGTTGTTGTTTGAGGCGCTCCGTCAAGTCGGCAACGACAATGCACAAGGCGAGTACTACTTGCCAGACGTCATCGCGATCGCGAAAGAGGCAGGCGAAGTCGTGGCCGCACACACGGCTCCGACATTTGACGAGACGATCGGTGTCAATGACCGAGTCGCGCTCTCGCAAGCTGAGACGATTATGCGTAAACGGACGAATGAACGCTTGATGCGTGAAGGCGTCACGTTCATGGACCCAGCGTCGACATACATCTCACCGGATGCGGTCATCGGCTCGGACACGATCATCTACCCAGGGACGGTCATTCTCGGGAAGACGGTCATCGGTTCGGAATGTATCATCGGACCGAACTCGGATATCCGCGACAGTGTGATTGAAGACGGTGCAACGGTACGTCAATCCGTCTTGAGCGATAGCCGTGTCGGTAGCAACGCGCAAGTTGGTCCGTTCGCTCACCTTCGTCAACAAGCTGTACTCGGCGCGAACACACGTGTCGGCAACTTCGTTGAAATTAAGAAGTCGACGTTCGGGGACGGGGCGAAGGCCTCGCACCTCAGCTACATCGGTGACGCGTCAATCGGTGACCGCGTCAACCTCGGTTGCGGATCGATCACGGTCAACTACGATGGGACGAACAAGTTCGAGACAATCGTCGAAGCAGATGCGTTCGTCGGTTGCAATGTCAACTTGATCGCACCGGTCACGGTCGGAAAAGGGGCGATTGTCGCCGCCGGCTCGACAATCACGGACAATGTTCCGGAAGAAGCGCTTGCGATCGCCCGTGAGCGTCAAACGAATAAAGAAGGTTACACGAAACGATAAGTTGCTGCCAATTACTATTGAACACGATGGAGGAGAATCCTAAACATGTCTACTGTATATGAACGTGAAATTCGCCTATTTAGCTTAAATTCCAACCGCCCGCTCGCTGAAGAGATTTCAAAAGAAATCGGAATCCCACTCAGCGACTGCCAAGTGAAGCGGTTCAGCGATGGAGAACTTTACATCAACATCGAGGAAAGCGTACGCGGAGACGATGTGTACATCATCCAATCGACGAGCTCGCCGGTCAACGAGACGCTCATGGAGTTGCTCGTCATGATCGACGCGTTGAAACGCGCATCGGTCCGTACGATTAACGTCGTCATGCCGTATTACGGCTACGCACGCCAAGACCGCAAGGCGCGCTCGCGTGAACCGATCACGGCAAAACTTGTGGCTGACCTTCTTACAGTAGCTGGTGCGACTCGATTGATCACAATGGACTTGCACGCCGCTCAAATTCAAGGTTTCTTCAACATTCCAGTAGACCAATTGTTAGGAGTTCCCCTCATCTCGACGTACTTCGAGACAGAAGAATTCAAGTCGAAAGATATCGTCGTCGTGTCACCGGACCACGGTGGTGTCACACGCGCCCGTAAATTGGCGGAGCGCTTGAAAGCGCCGATCGCCATCATCGACAAGCGTCGCCCGGAAGCGAACGTGGCAGAAGTGATGAACATCGTCGGCAGCGTCGAAGGCAAGACGGCGATCTTAATCGATGACATCATCGACACGGCCGGTACGATCACGCTCGCAGCGGATGCCATCGTTCAAGCAGGTGCGAAAGAAGTGTACGCGTCATGTACGCACCCAGTCTTGTCTGGCCCGGCAATGGAGCGTATCGACAACTCGTCAATCAAAGAACTTGTTGTCTTGAACACGATCGATTTACAAGGTCGCGAATGTTCAAACAAAATCAAGCAAATGTCGGTCGCCCGTTTGCTTGGGGAAGCAATTATGCGTGTCCACGAGCACAAATCGGTGAGCACGTTATTCGATTAAAAAACGAGGCCCGAAGGCGTCCGCCTTTGGGCTTTTTTGTTCAGGAGGAAACGGATGAAATGCATCGTCGGCCTTGGGAATCCAGGCAAAAAATATGAGATGACCCGTCACAACGTTGGCTTTTTGGCGATTGACCGTCTCGCCGAGAAACACGGGATTCAATTGGATGAAGCGAAGTTTAAGGCGCTCATGGGAACGGGAAGAATCAATGGAGAACGTGTCGTGCTCGTCAAGCCGCTCACGTACATGAATTTATCGGGTGAGTCGGTTCGTCCGATTTTAGACTATTATAAGATTGACCTCGACGACTTGCTCGTCATCTATGACGACCTCGACATGGTACCCGGCAAACTACGGTTCCGTCCGAAAGGGAGCGCGGGAGGCCATAACGGAATCAAGTCGTTGATTCAGCACCTGGGCACGCAAGACTTTAAACGCTTGAAGCTCGGCATCGGTCGTCCGCCCCATCCGGTGAAAGTCGTCGACTGGGTGCTCATGAATTATCGAAAAGAAGACATGCCAGAATTGAATGATACGCTCGATCAAGCCGTATCCGCGGCAACCGATTTCGTGGATACCGAATGGATCGCGCTCATGAATCGATATAACTAAAGGGTCGCCGCACCCTTTTTTGTCGTATGAGGTGGAGGAAAACAAATGAACGCTCTAGAGAGATTTATGGTGGCGTTGCCTGAAACGAAAACCATTCGCGACAGGTTGCCGAAACTGGACCGTCAGCTCGTGACGGGATTGACGACGAGTGCGAAGGCGCTCGTTTTGGCAGGGCTCGCCAAAGAGACGTCACGACGTCTCGTCGTCGTCACCCACAACATGTATCAGGCCCAAAAAATGTACGACCAACTCGAGGCGTTGATTGGACCGGACAAAGCGTTGCTCTATCCAATCGATGAGACGCTCGCGGGCGAACTGTCGTTAACGTCGAGCCCAGAGCTTTTAGCGACCCGAATCGAGGCCAGGACGCGTCTCCTTCATGAACAAGGAGGCGTCGTTGTCGTGCCGCTCGGCGGCTTGCGTCGTTTCATCCCAAGCCCGGACGATTGGCAAGCGAGTCATCACGTCATTCGACCAGGACAAGAGTTAGAGTTGAAGCCGTTCGCGGAACGACTCGTCACACTCGGTTATGAACGGACCGCGACCGTGACGGCACCGGGTGAATTCTCGGTCCGTGGTAGCATCCTCGATGTCTATCCGCTGACGGAGGCCCGACCGTTCCGTATCGACTTATTCGATACGGAAGTAGATTCGGTCTTCACGTTCGACGCCGAGACACAGCGTTCGCTCGGTGTGGCGAAAGAAGCCGTCATCCCACCAGCGACGGAGTTCGTGGCGTCGGCGGATCAATTGAAAAAAGCTGGAGACGCGTTAAATCGACAATATGAGCGGACGTTGTCGCTCATCGAAACGGAGACGATTCGTCAGGCGCTTGAAGACGGGATTGCCGGTGACATTGAGACGCTTCGGCGAGGGGACGTGCCGAGTCAAATCGGGAAATTCACGCCGCTCCTCTATAAAGCGACGCTCCTCGATTACGTCGGTGCGGAAGCGGTGCTCATTTTAGACGAAGTCGCGCGAATCGAAGATGCGGCCGATGTGCAAGACCGTGAAGAAGCCGAATGGTTCTCGTCGTTAATCGAACGGGGAGAGTCGGTCTCCAACTATACACTCGCCGTGCCGATGCATAAAGTGTTCCGTGACTTGAAACAAGTCGCCTTCTCGCTATTGCCGTCACGCCGTTCGGGCATCCCGGAGGCGAACACGGTTCACCTCAGTTGTCGCCCACTTCCGGCGTTCCACGGCCAGATGCATTTGTTGAAGCAAGAAGTCGAGCGTTGGCAGCAAAGTGACCACCGCATCGTCTTCCTCGCCGGAGACAAGGACCGGGCGGACAAAGTCGCGACGCTACTTGAAGATTACGGCATCCCTTCTACGTTTACGAACGTGGACGGGGAACTGTTACCACGTCACGCCCACGTCATGATCGGTCAAATCGAAGGTGGGTTCGAACTCTCGACGAGCCGACTCGTCGTCGTCTCGGAAGAAGAACTGTTCAAACGGGTGGCGAAGCGAAAACGTCAGACGAAGAATTTGACGAACGCCGAACGAATCAAGAGTTACCAAGAGCTGAAACCGAACGACCACGTCGTCCATATCCATCACGGGATTGGGAAGTATCTCGGCATCAAGACGATTGAAGTCGGCGGCATTCATCAGGACTATTTGCATCTCGTCTATGCCGGCGACGATGCGTTGTACGTACCGGTCGATCAAATCGACCTCGTCCAAAAGTACGTCGGCGCCGAAGGTAAAGAACCAAAAATTTATAAGCTCGGTGGCACGGAGTGGAAGAAAGTAAAATCAAAAGTCGCGAAATCAGTCGAAGATATCGCCGACGAGTTGATTAAACTGTATGCGGCACGGGAAGCGTCCGTCGGTTATGCGTTCCCAGGCGATGACGAAGAGATGAGTCAGTTCGAGTCGTCGTTCCCATACGCCGAGACCGAAGACCAAGTCCGCTCGATCGCAGAAATCAAAGCGGACATGGAGCGTTCGCGCCCGATGGACCGCCTTCTTTGTGGAGACGTCGGATACGGGAAGACGGAAGTGGCGATTCGAGCTGCGTTCAAAGCAGTGCTCGCTGGGAAGCAAGTCGCGTTCCTCGTGCCGACGACCGTCCTCGCCCAGCAGCATTACGAGACGATGCTCGAGCGTTTCAGCGAGTTCCCGATTAACGTCTCGGTCATGAGCCGTTTCCGCTCCAAGAGCGAGATGGCGGCGACGAAAAAAGGCTTGAAGGAAGGAACGATTGACGTCGTCGTCGGGACGCACCGTGTCTTGTCAAAAGACGTCACGTTCGCCGACCTCGGTCTCGTCATCATCGATGAAGAGCAGCGCTTCGGGGTGAAGCATAAAGAGCGACTCAAACAGTTGAAGACGAACATCGACGTGTTGACGCTGACGGCGACCCCGATTCCACGGACGCTCCACATGTCGATGATCGGCATTCGCGACTTATCCGTACTCGAGACACCACCGGAGAACCGCTACCCCGTCCAGACGTACGTCATGGAGTACGATGGGATTGTGCTCCGCGAGGCGCTCGAGCGCGAACTCGCCCGAGGTGGTCAAGCGTTCTTCCTCTATAACCGTGTCGAAGGCATCGAGCGCAAAGCCGAAGAGATTCGGGCACTATTGCCGGAAGCGCGCATCGCGACAGCGCACGGGCGGATGACCGAGACAGAGCTTGAAAGTCAGCTCATCAGTTTCTTAGAAGGCGAGGCCGATATTCTCGTCTCGACGACGATTATCGAGACGGGCATCGACATCCCGAACGTCAACACGCTCATCGTCCACGATGCGGATAAGATGGGGCTGTCGCAACTGTATCAGCTCCGCGGCCGTGTCGGACGTTCAAATCGGATTGCCTACGCATACTTCACGTACCGGAAAGACAAACGGTTGACGGAAGTGGCAGAGAGCCGATTACAGGCGATTAAAGAATTTACCGAGCTCGGAAGCGGCTTCAAGATCGCGATGCGTGACTTGTCGATTCGCGGTGCCGGTAACCTGCTCGGGGCTCAACAGTCCGGATTCATTGACTCGGTCGGTTTCGACTTGTACTCGCAAATGTTGTCTGAAGCGATCGAAGAGCGGAAGGACCGCATGCGCGGACAGGCCAAACAAGTCGTCTTTAAACCAGAAATCTCGTTCCAAGCCGATGCGTACATCCCGGACGATTACTTGTCGGATAGCGAACTGAAAATCGAGATGTATAAACGTTTCAAATACGTCGATACACCGGAAGCGTTGTTCGCGCTCCAAGACGAGTTGATTGAGCGGTTCGGGGAGTTCCCGGAACCGGTCGCGCTATTGATTCAATTGACACGCCTCCGGATTTACGGCGAGATGGCGCGAGTAGCGCGGATTAAACAAGTGCCAGGCCGCGTCGAGATCGTCTTGACGATGGAGTCGACGACAGCGCTTGACGTCCCATCCTTCATGGAGTGGACGATGCCGCTCGGCCGTAAACTCGGCGTCGGTCAAGACAACGGCGCACTCAAGCTGTCGCTTAGCGGACGCATGCCGGTCGTCGAACTGTTGAATGATGCCGATACGGTCCTCGAAGAGTTGACGAAGAGGTTGGCGCATGCGGCCGTCAAGTAAGTTTGCGACAGGCGTCGTCTTGTTCGCTCTCGCGGGCTATATCACGAAAGTCATCAGCTTCGCGTATCGCGTCCCGTACCAGAACATTGCGGGAGACTTCGGTTTGTATGCTTATCAGACGGTCTATCCGTTCGCAGCAATCGTCGCATCGCTCGGCATGTACGCGATGCCCGTCGTCATCGCAAAGATTGGTGTCGGGGCGAACGGGCCGAAGCGGAAACTCGAAGTGTTGTGGGGGAGCTTTTATATTTTGCTCGGACTCGCCTTCGTGCTTGTCATGGGGATGTGGTCGCTCGCGCCGCTCCTTGCGGGCTGGCTCGGCGACCCAAACCTCTCCTCGACACTTCGTGTGATCAGCCTGAGTTATTTGCTCATGCCGGCGCTCGCAGTGCTGAGAGGATCATTCCAATCGATTGACGACTTAAAACCGTGTGCCTTGTCGCAAGTGCTAGAGAACCTCGTACGCGTCACGGTCCTACTTGCCGTACTCGTCATCGGCGTGCACCTCGGACTCGATGCTTACGCCTTGAGCCGCTACGCTTACGCGGCGACGCTCGTCGGCGGAATCGTAGCAATCGTCGTCCTCAGCGTGTGGGCGAAAGGCTTGCGACTACGGCTCGTCCCGGTCCAAAAGGTGACGCTCCAGGCCGCATTTCGTGTCATCGTGACGACTGGGTTTGCGGTCGGCTTCGCCTCACTCGGCATTCTATGGATGCAACTCGTCGACTCGTTCACGATCGTCAACTTGATGGGGGGCGATTTCGAGGCGAAAGTGAGTAAAGGCGTGTTCGACCGTGGTTATCCGCTCGTCCAATTCGCGATTCTGTTCACGACCGCGCTCGGGATGGCAAACGTGCCGAGCCTTGTACGACATTACCGGGCCCGGCAGATTGAAGCGACGGCGAGCGGTCTTCGCTCGATGATTCGGGTGACGACCGCTGTCGCGGCCGCGGCAACGATTGGACTCATGGGTGTGATGCTCCCGCTGAACGTGGCGTTGTTCGAGAATGCGGACGGGACGTTCGCGCTCGTCCTCCTTTCGACGAGTACGTTCGCCGCCTCCCTCGCCGTCGCGAGCATGACGTGTCTGCAGGCGATTGACCGGGAGCGGACGGCCGCGTTCGGGATGCTTGTCGCGATTGGAATGAAACTCGTGGTCAATCTCATGCTCGTTCCAAACTACGGGATTGAAGGGGCGGCCATTGGGACGTCTGTCGCCTTTTTAGGGATGGCCGCCTTTAACTTTAATCGGCTCGACCGAGTCATCCCGCTCGGCATGCTACGCTTCAAACATTATGGATTACTCGTCAAAACGGTCACGCCGATGGGTCTTGTCCTCTTCGGTTTGAACGTGCTCGCGCTCGATCGGATGACGCACCGCCTCGATGCCTTCGTCTGGCTCGGGGGGATGGTGTTGATCGGGGCCGGCCTATACGCGTGGCGGCTTTGGCGCGAGCGCGTCCTCTTAATCGGAGAGTGGGAGATGATTCCGCTCGGCAACCGTTTCGTCAATTTGATGGATAAAAAGGAGAACTGATATGAGCTTTGGAATTACCGTCGTCGGACTCGGGTCCGGCGAACTTGAACAACTGCCGCTCGGCGTATATCGTCATTTGAAACGACAGCCGCTCGTCTGGTTACGGACAAGGAACCATCCGGTCGTCGACGAACTCGAGGCGGAAGGAATACACTTCGAGTCGTTCGATTCGGTCTACGAGACGTCGGAAACGTTTGAAGACGTCTACGAACAAATCGTCGCATCTCTCATCGAGAAAAGTGACGAGCTCGCTATTACGTATGCTGTCCCGGGTCATCCGTTCGTAGCCGAACGGACGGTCGAGTTGCTCGTTGAACGAGGCGCGGATGTCACGTTTCTCGGTGGACAGAGCTTTCTGGACGCGATGTTTCAGGCGCTTCGCATCGATCCGATTAATGGCTTCCAGTTGCTCGATGCGACCGCGCTCGATATCGAGCGGCTGCAAGTGACGCAACACGTCCTCATCGGTCAAGTGTATGACGGTTTCGTCGCCGGAGATGTGAAAGTTCAGTTAATGGAACGTTATCCGGATGAACATGTCGTCAAGCTCGTCACGGCAGCCGGAACGAAGCACGAGCAGATTCGAGAAGTACCGCTCTATGAGATGGATCGGGTCGCCGAAGTCGACAACTTGACGACGCTATACGTGCCGCCGTTGACCGATGAGGCGTATTTGGCCCGTGAATTTGCCACGCTTCACCACATCATCGCGACGCTCCGAGGTCCGAACGGATGTCCGTGGGACCGGAAGCAGACGCATGAGTCGCTTCGTAAGTATTTGCTCGAGGAAGCGTACGAGTTGATTGAAGCGATTGACGAACAAGACGATGACGCCATCATCGAAGAGCTCGGCGACGTGTTACTCCAAGTCATGCTGCACGCCCAAATCGGTGCCGATGACGGCTATTTCGATATCCGGGACGTCATCGGGTCAATCAGTGAGAAAATGGTGCGGCGACACCCGCACGTCTTCGGGGATGTGACGGTCGCTGACGCCGATGATGTCATTTCGAACTGGAATGCGATTAAACAGACCGAAAAAGGGGAAAAGAGAAAATCGCAACTAGACGGTGTGCTCATGACACAACCGGGATTGATGCGAGCCGAACAGCTGCAGAAGAAAGCCGCCCACGTCGGGTTCGAATGGGACGATGTGAGCGGTGCGTTCGCGAAACTCGAAGAAGAAGTGCGCGAGTGGAAAGAACGCCCGGAAGACGAGACGGAGTTAGGTGATGTGTTGTTCTCCATCGTCAACGTCGCCAGATACTATAAGTTGAACGCCGAGCAAGCACTCGAACGAACGAATCAAAAATTCAAGAGACGGTTTGAATACATCGAGGCGAACGGGTCCGTCGAGGACATGACGCTCGAACAGATGGACCGACTCTGGAACGAAGCGAAGGAGCAAGGACTATGAGGTTGGATAAATTTTTGAAAGTGTCCCGGTTAATCAAGCGCCGGACGTTGGCCAAAGAAGTAGCGGATCAAGGTCGTATCGAACTGAACGGACAAGTCGCGAAAGCGAGCACGGACGTCAAAGTCGGAGACGAGCTTACAATCCGTTTCGGGAACAAGCTTGTCACGGTCGTGATCGATTCGATTGCAGAACATGCCCGTAAAGAAGACGCGAAAGAAATGTATCGCCTGATCAAAGAAGAAAAGGTGAACAGTGGTACGGAAGCGTAAAAAAAAGGTATACTGAACGTATCAGGACAGGAGGAAGGTGATTCGATGAATGGACGTACCCCGACAGAGCGAAAACAGCGAATTCGGGCTCTCGACGAACGGAGAGAACAGCTGGAAAAAGAACAGAGCCGGCGACGTATCCATCTTCGACGCCGCCTGGCTGCGGCCTCCCTTCTCTTTTTGTTAATGATCGTGCTCATCGGTCAAAGTTACTTCTCGAAAGTCGGTTACGTCTCGGAACAAGAGCGAAAGCAAAATGAGGCGCAAATCGAGTTGACCGAAGTGAAAGGTGAGCAAGCGGAATTGAAGGAGCAGGTCGAACGTTTACAAGACGAAGAATATATCGCCAACCTCGCGCGCAACGAGCTGTTGTTCTCGAAAGATGGCGAGATTATTTTTTACTTCTCCCCAGAGGAATAAGTCGGTTCGTTGACCGTTGACGAAACGACTCGTATAATTGTAGGGAATCAATCAAAAAAGGAGTACATTATTTTATGTCAATTGAAGTAGGAAGCAAGGTACAAGGCAAGGTTACAGGGATTACGCATTTCGGAGCGTTCGTAGAACTTCCAAACGGGAAGACAGGTTTGGTCCACATCAGTGAAGTGGCGGATTCTTACGTCAAAGACATCAACGAAGTCCTCACAGTCGGCCAGGAAGTCACAGTCAAAATCTTGAACGTCGAAAACGATGGCAAAATCGGGTTGTCCATCAAGAAAGCGGTCGATCGCCCTGTGAGCGAACGCCCTGAGCGTCCGGCTGGCGAACGTTTCTCACGCGGTCCACGTCCAGGCGGCCCGGGCCAAGGCCAAGGCGGTCCACGCGGCGGCGGTGGCCCACGCGGTGGCGGTCCACGTGGCGGCGGTGGCGGCCGTCGTGAAGTGCGACGCGAGCCAGAGACGTTTGACACGTTGATGAGCAAGTTCTTGAAAGATAGCGATGAGCGTCTCACAACGTTGAAACGTCAAACCGACTCAAAACGCGGTGGACGTGGCGCCAAGCGCGGGTAACCCTTCGTAACACCATTCGCTTCTACTCACCATACAAGCTCTTCCTGTAGGAGAGGCACGACCACAGACGATCATCGTCTGTGGTTTTTTCGTGTTTAAAGTTATGAAAAATAACTAAAAAGGGTTGATTTTTTTATCGCGAGCGAGCAGAATAGGAACCATGAAAAAATAGTTATGTTTTATAAGTGAAGGTGGAGAAACGTATGAATGGATGGAAACTTTGGAAAGCCGAGTGGCGGAGCATCGTGAAAAACCCTCGCGTCTTGATTCCGATTTTAGCGGTCGCACTCGTACCGCTCATGTATGCGGGCATGTTCTTATGGGCGTTTTGGGATCCGTACGGTCAGATGAAAGATTTACCTGTCGCGATCGTCAACGAGGATGAAGGGGCGACGTTCAATGGGGATTCGCTCGCTGTCGGAGACGAACTCGTCGACAAGCTGCTCACGTCGGAGGCGTTCGATTTCATCGAGACGACGAAAGCCGAGGCCGAGACGGGACTCGAAAACCACGATTATTACATGGCAATCGAGATTCCGAAAGACTTCTCAGCAAAAGCGACGACCGCGCTCGATGAGTTACCGGAACAGCTCGAACTGACGTATATCGCCAATGAGTCCTATAACTTTTTGGCCGCCCAAATCGGGGGTTCGGCGATGGAGCAAGTGAAAGCAGAGTTATCGACCGAGGTCGCCAAGCAGTACGTCAGCGCCATGCGTGATGGCATCGACGAAGTGGCCGTAGGTCTTGAGGAAGCGGCAGATGGGGCAGCCAAACTCGCCGACGGATCCAAGACGGCCGAGAAAGGTGCGACTGAACTTGCTGATGGCACCGCTTTACTCGCTTCGAAACAACAAGAGTTGGCAGACGGAGCAGGCCAGTTAGGTGAGGGTGTGTCCCAACTCGCAACCGGGACGATCGACTTGGCGGACGGAAGTCAACAAGTGTATGAAGGAAGTGCGGCCCTCTCAGACGGGGCCGACCGCGTGAATGAAGGTGCGTCTGACCTGTTAGACGGAACGAATCGACTCGTCGAAGGGACGACGACGTTCGCCTCGAAACTGGAGGAACTGTACGCGGGTGCGAAGTCGCTTGACGATGGTGTACAGACTTTGGCGGCGGGAGTCGAGCAGGCGAAGGCTGGAAGTGCACAGCTCGTCGCCGGTTCGAACGAATTGGCGAACGGGATGACGAACGCCAAACAAGGCAATGCTGCACTTTTGGCAGGGGAGGCTGAACTGATTGACGGGATCGATCAAATGAAGACGACGCTACTCGCCAGTCAAGACGAGTTGATGCAACAGCTTTCGGCGTTGGTAGCATCCGGTCAGCCGATTCCACCAGACGTGCTTCAACAAGTGGTCAGTCGACTTGAGGAAGGTAAACAGGCGACAACGGCCGGATTTGATGAGCTCACGATAGGTGCGGAACGCATTCGAGACGGACAAACCGAACTTGGTGCGGGCTTGACGAAAGCAGAAGCGGGAGCGAACGCACTTGCTTCCGGTCTGGCCGAACTCGATTCAGGACAAACCGAGTTAGCGGATGGGGCCGCGGCGCTCGCAACCGGTTCGGGACGGCTCGAGCAAGGTGCCAAAACGGCTATGACGAGTTCGGGGGAGCTTGCATCAGCGAGTACGGCGTTGAATGCGGGTGTGGGGCAGTTGAGAGATGGGACGTCTGAACTGGCATCCGGCAGTACACGTTTGACGGAAGCGACAGGCACGTTGACAGAAGGAAGTAAACAGCTCGCTGCCGGTGCGAAAGACGCAGAGACTGGTACACGCACGCTGACTGAAGGGGCGATGCAACTCGCCGACGGCGGGAAGACGGTCGCGTCAGGAAGCAGTGAATTGAGAGACGGCTTGTCTGAACTGGAATCGGGAAACGTCACGCTACGTGACGCGTTGGCTGAAGGTGCGGAGCAAGCGTCCATCGAGCTTGGAGACGAGAACGTCGACATGATGGCCGGCCCGGTCAAGGTTGTCGACGCATCGATTCATCACGTACCGAACTATGGGACCGGCTTTGCGCCGTACTTCATGTCCCTCGGCCTATTCGTCGGGGCGCTCTTATTGTCCATCGTGTACCCGTTATACGATCCAGCCGGAAAACCGAAGCGCAGCCTCTCTTGGCTGCTCTCGAAATCCGGTGTGCTCGTTGTCGTCGGGTTCGTCCAAGCGCTCGTCTTGAACGTCGCCATGGTTCAACTACTCGGTTTAGACGTGGACGCACCGCTTCGCTTCTTCGGGTTCAGTTGGCTCGTCAGCATCACGTTCTTGTTGATCGTGCAATTACTCGTGACGACACTTGGCAATCCGGGTCGTTTCGTCGCCATCGTCTTGCTCATTTTGCAATTGACGACGTCGGCCGGAACGTTCCCGCTTGAGTTGATTCCAAAGGCGCTCCAACCGTTCAACGCGGTCTTGCCGATGACGTACACGGTCGCGGGGTATAAAGAAATCCTCTCTGGTGACGGTGCCCAATATTTACAGTCGGCCACAAGTTATCTCACCGTCGCGTCACTCGCATGCTTCCTACTGCTATGGGGCTACTTTAGAATGGCGTGGAAGAAAAAATATCGGGTCGCGGCAGCAGAAGCATGATGTAAAAATAAAAGGAAATCGTGTATAGTGGGAAAGACGACACGATACACGATTCTTTTTTTAAAAAACTTTAAAAAAAGAATTGACACAAATGTGGTGACTGGTTATTATAGAAAATGTGCTTAGGACACAACAATAACATGGCGGTGTAGCTCAGCTGGCTAGAGCGTACGGTTCATACCCGTGAGGTCGTGGGTTCGACTCCCTCCGCCGCTACCATTTTATTTAGGCCCGTTGGTCAAGCGGTTAAGACACCGCCCTTTCACGGCGGTAACACGGGTTCGAATCCCGTACGGGTCACTTACCTAAGCGAACAAGTCATCTCATCTGAGGTGGCTTTTTTTGTTATCTCGAGGAGGGATAGACATGCCGAACGTCTTGCTTGCCGTTTCGGGCGGCGTCGATTCGATCGTCTTGCTTCATCAGATGGTTGCAAAAGGCATCGCCGTGGGCGTCGCTCACGTCCATCACGGGCAGCGCCGTGCATCCGATGAAGAATATCGATTCGTGGAACGACTCGCGTGCGCGTACGGCGTCCCGTTTCACGGCACGCGATTGGAACTTGAAGCCGCCTCGCAATCCGCTTTTCGGGAAGCGCGCTACGCCTTTTTCGAGACGGTCATGCGTGAACATGGCTATCGGGAGTTGATGACGGCCCATCACGCCGACGATGTCGTCGAGACGGTGCTCATTCAGTTACACCGTAACGTCATCGAAGTGACGGGCATCCCGGAACGTCGCCCGTTCGGTAGCGGAACACTCGTCCGACCGTTGTTAGACGAGACGAAACAACGGCTCATCGAGTATGCGGAGCACCACAACTTGGAATGGCGGGAAGATGCCACGAACGCGAAGACCGATTATTTACGCAATGAAATGCGTCATCTGATCATTCCGGAGCTACAAGCTGAATGGCCGACGCTTGTGCAAGACGTATGCACAGCGGCGCGTCTGAACCGTGAAATTTGGCAGCGACGGTATGTGGCCATGGCCGACTGGATGGCGCGTCACGTCCGGTTTGAAATGAAAGCGTTTCATGTGAAACTTGCGACGCTTGCGACCTTGTCGGAAGAAGAGCGGCATGTGCTCGGCCGGCTTTTATCGCAGCGTTTTGGGGTACAGGTAGCGGAAGGCATGACGCGACTCATGCGAAGTAAGCGAGGGACGGGTGTTTACGATGTGGGCGGGGATTTTCGTTTAGAGAAGCGTGACGGTAGCCTCGCTCTGACGGAACGGGGGCGACTGTCAATCCCGTCGCCGCAACGAGTCGAGACGCTCCCGGAACGCGTGACGTTTGGTGAACACGTCGTTTCGCTCGAGGTGACGGATGGTGGTCGCGGTTTCCCGCTCGATGCACTCGAGTGGCCCTTATACGTTCGCGCCCCGCGCCCGGGTGACCGAATCAGCCTCTCGGTCGGGACGAAGAAAGTCGCCCGCGTTTTAATAGATGCAAAAGTCCCGCGGGAAAAACGGGCGCTCATCCCGTTATTAGTTGACGCAAGCGATCGGATTATCGCTATAGTAGGAATAAGAGTTTCCGATTTTCCGGAGAAGTCGGATGCGAGATGCCCACAATTAATGGTAAAATGATGATTGTGTCGGATTAGAAAGAGGAGGATTTTAAGATGTCATTAAAGAACGATATGGAAAAGGTGCTCATTTCGAGCGAAGAAATTCAAGTAAAAGTGAAAGAACTCGCGACAACGCTCAGCGAAGAATATAAAGAAGAGTTCCCGCTTCTCGTCTGTGTACTGAAAGGCGCGATGCCGTTCATGTCGGACCTCGTCAAAGAGATGGACATTCATCTTGAGATGGACTTCATGGACGTATCGACGTACCACGGCGGGACGTCATCGACAGGTGAAGTGAAAATTGAGAAAGATTTAAATACGTCTGTAGAAGGTCGTGACATCTTGATTGTAGAAGATATCATTGATAGCGGGCTCACGCTCGCCTATCTCGTCGACCTCCTTAAGTATCGTAAAGCCAAGTCGGTGAAGATCGTCACGTTACTCGACAAGCCGACAGGCCGTAAAAACGGATTGTCCGCAGATTATAGCGGTTTCGTTATCCCGCACGAATTCGTTGTCGGCTACGGTCTCGACTATGAAGAGAAATATCGCAACCTCCCTTACGTCGGTGTGCTCAAGCCGAGCGTTTACGGGGGCTAACGTTTTTCTTTTGAAAATGTGACGTGGTAAGATAAAAGAAATACCCAAAGTATACACATATACTGAATGGGCGAGAACATCGTTTCTCGGAATAGGAGGCAGAGAATGAATCGTGCAGTGAAAAACACCTTAGTTTTCGGTGTGATTTTCCTAGCCTTGATCTTGTTCCTTCAATATTTACAAAACCCGAGTAGCCAGAGTGAGACGCTCACGTACTCGGAGTTCTTGGAATATGTGGAAGAAGGTCGGATTGAAACGGCGACCGTGCAAGAAATTCCGGGTGCCATCTCGATTACAGGTGATTTAACAGGAGATGACGACCAGCGTTTTGAAACGAACATCCCGGCCAACGAGGCCGAATATGCCGAAGTGCTCTCGTCACTTCGTGCGAATACGAACATTAGTGTCGAAGAAGCGGAGTCGAGCGGGAACTGGTTCAGTATCGTATTTGCGATCTTACCGTTCATCATCATCTTCATCTTGTTCTTCTTCTTGCTCAACCAAGCCCAAGGTGGCGGCGGTGGCGGTCGTGTGATGAACTTCGGGAAATCGAAGGCGAAACTATACGACCAAGAGAAGCGCCGTGTGACGTTCAAGGACGTTGCCGGAGCGGACGAAGAGAAGCAAGAACTGATTGAAGTCGTTGAGTTCTTGAAAGACCCGCGCAAGTTCTCGAAACTAGGCGCACGGATTCCAAAAGGTGTCCTTCTTGTCGGTCCTCCAGGGACAGGTAAGACACTCCTCGCTCGTGCAGCGGCGGGTGAAGCCGGCGTACCGTTCTTCTCGATTTCAGGTTCTGATTTCGTCGAGATGTTCGTCGGGGTCGGGGCATCACGTGTCCGTGACTTGTTCGAGAACGCGAAGAAGAACGCACCGTGTATCATCTTCATCGATGAGATCGATGCGGTCGGACGCCAACGTGGTGCCGGTCTCGGTGGCGGCCACGATGAGCGTGAGCAGACGCTTAACCAACTCCTTGTTGAAATGGATGGATTCAGTGATAACGAAGGCATCATCATGATTGCCGCGACGAACCGTCCGGACATTCTTGACCCGGCCCTTCTCCGTCCGGGACGTTTTGACCGTCAAATCACGGTCGACCGCCCTGACGTGAAAGGCCGTGAAGAAGTCTTAAAAGTCCATGCACGCAACAAGCCGCTCGATTCGACGGTCGACTTGAAGTCGATCGCGCAGCGGACACCTGGTTTCTCAGGTGCGGACTTGGAGAACTTGCTCAACGAGGCGGCGCTCGTCGCAGCCCGCTCGAACCGTGCGGCTGTTTCGATTGTCGACGTGGAAGAGGCGATTGACCGTGTCATCGCTGGCCCTTCGAAGAAGAGTCGCGTCATCTCGGAGAAAGAACGAAACATCGTGGCCTACCATGAGGCGGGTCATACGATTATCGGGATTGAACTTGAGAACGCCGATGAAGTGCATAAAGTGACGATTGTCCCACGCGGAAACGCGGGCGGATACGTCGTCATGCTTCCAAAAGAAGATCGCTACTTCATGACGAAACCTGAGCTTGAGGATAAGATTGTCGGACTCCTCGGCGGTCGCGTCGCCGAAGACATCATCTTCGGTGAAGTGTCGACGGGCGCGAGCAATGACTTCCAACGTGCGACTGGGATTGCGCGGAAGATGGTCATGGATTACGGGATGAGCGACAAGCTTGGGCCGCTCCAGCTCGGCTCAAATCATGGTGGCCAAGTGTTCTTGGGCCGTGACTTCCAAACAGAACAGAACTACTCGGATGCCATCGCACAAGAAATCGATCTTGAGATTCGCGAAATCATCAATCGCTGCTACGCGAAAGCGAAGCAAGTGTTGACCGATCGTCGCGACGATCTTGAACTCGTTGCGAAAACGCTGCTTGAAGTCGAGACGCTCGACTCGAAGCAGATTCGTCACTTGATTGAAACACGCGAATATCTCCCGCACGAGCCGGCAGAGCCGACGAATGCAACGGATGATTCAGACGAGGCGAAAAAAGATGAGGCGGCCGTCAAGCACGGACAAGTCATCGACCAGCCGGAGTCGGTTCAAGAAGTGAAGCCGGACGTCGTCCCGGAAGGCGATAAGCCTGAGGCGACACCGACAGAACGCCCGAACAACGATTCACGGTAAGTGTTAGAGACGAATGCCCTTCATGAGGCATTCGTCTTTTTTCGTGTTATAATTCGAGCGAACTGTAATTGACAACAAAGTGAGGAACGCTATCATGATTTTAGTGATTGATGTTGGGAATACAAATATTGTTCTTGGGATGTATGACGGTGAGACGCTCGTCCACCATTGGCGCATCTCGACGGACCGCACAAAAACGACCGATGAGTATGGAATGCTCATCAAGTCACTGTTTGATCATTCGAACGTCTCGTTCGACCAAGTTGATGGCGTGATTCTCTCGTCCGTCGTCCCGCCGGTCATCTTTCCACTCGAACAGATGTCGCAACGCTACTTCAACGTCCGCCCGATCGTCGTCGGTCCCGGTGTGAAGACAGGCCTCGACATCCACGTCGACAATCCACGAGAAGTCGGTGCTGACCGCATCGTCAATGCGGTCGCCGGGATTGCCAAATACGACGGACCGCTCATTATCGTTGATTTTGGGACGGCGACGACGTACTGTTACATCGATGCGAACCGACGCTATCACGGCGGCATCATCTCGCCGGGCATCATGATTTCGGTCGAGGCGCTCTATCAACGTGCGGCGAAGTTGCCGCGCATCGAACTCGCGACCCCGCCGACCGTCGTTGGAAAAAACACGATTCAAGCAATGCAGTCCGGGACGTACTACGGGTACGTCGCACAAGTCGATGGCATCGTCAGCCGTATCAAGCGCGAAGTCGGGGAAGCGACCGTCATCGCCACGGGCGGACTGGCCCGCTTGATTAGCGAACACGCGGAGACGATCGATGCCGTTGATTCGTTCTTGACGCTCGACGGGCTTCGCCTCATCTATGAACGCAACCAGAAATGACCATAAAGGAGTTACACGATATGATTCAACCAGAACAACAAGCATTACTTGACCAAATGAAAGCCGATTACCTCGTCCGTGCCCTCGGGTTCAACGGGGAAGTCCGCGCCTTCGCCGTCCGCACGACGAAGACGATTTTTGAGACGCAGCTCCGCCATCAGACGACACCGGTCGCCTCGGCGGCGCTCGGTCGGACGATGACGATTGGGACGATGATCGGAGCGATGCAAAAAGGCGCCGCCCGCGTCACGCTCAAAGTCGAAGGCGACGGACCGATTGGTAAAATCATCGTCGATGCCGACACGGCCGGAGATGTGCGTGGATACGTGTCGCATCCGCGCGTCGAAGGCGGCACGTTCGTCAACGACCACGGCCTGACGAAACTGAAAGTCGGCGAAGTTGTTGGCCGTGGGACGATCTCGGTCATCAAAGACCTCGGTTTGAAAGACTATGTCGGCGGCTCGTCTGAGATTCAAACGGGTGAAATCAGTGAAGATTTCACGTACTACTTCGCAACGTCAGAGCAAGTGCCGTCAATCGTCGGCGCGGGCGTCCTCGTCCTCCCGGAAGATGAATCGATTCTCGCGGCAGGTGGGATTATCATTCAATTGATGCCAGACGCGTCAGAAGAGACGATTCAGGCGCTCGAGCAGGCGCTCAAGACGTTCCCGCCGGTATCGGTGTTAATCGGAGAAGAAAAGACACCGGAAGAGATGCTCGAGATGCTTCTTGGCGACAGTCTAGAACTACTTGACCAAAAACCGGTCCAATTTAACTGCACGTGTAGCCGTGACCGCATGGAAAGTGCGATTATCGGGCTCGGCGCCGAAGAGATTCGTCAAATGATTGAAGAAGACGGCGGCGCGGAAGCGGTTTGTCACTTCTGTGGTGAAAAGTATCACTTCTCGGCGGAACAGCTCGAGGCGATGAAACAACAAGCGCGTTAAGCGGCTTCGTTCCAAATTGCATATTTTCAATTCGATAGGGTATGATTACATTATCGGAATAGTCGGAATTATGAGGAGGAAGTAACATGCGTATCGTAGATTCAGTGACAGACTTGATTGGGAAGACACCGATTGTGAAGTTGAACGGGCTGACAGGTCCGGAAGATGCAACGGTTTATATGAAGTTAGAGTACATGAATCCGGGCTCGAGTGTAAAAGACCGGATTGCACTTGCCATGATCGAGGCAGCTGAAAAAGAAGGCATCTTGAAGCCGGGCGATACCATCATCGAACCGACAAGTGGCAACACGGGGATCGGACTCGCGATGGTCAGCGCAGCGAAAGGCTATAAAGCGATTCTCGTCATGCCGGAGACGATGAGCATGGAGCGTCGCAACTTGCTTCGCGGTTACGGGGCGGAGCTCATCTTGACGCCAGGTCCTGAAGGAATGGGCGGCGCGATTCGTCGCGCGACCGAAGAAGCGGAAGCGAACGGCTACTTCCTGCCTCAACAATTCAACAATGCGGCCAACCCAAACGTCCACGAGATGACGACGGGACCTGAGATTGTCGACGCGTTCGAGGCCTCAGGATTGGACGTCGATGCGTTCATCGCTGGTGTTGGAACGGGTGGCACGATTACAGGTGCCGGTAAAGTGTTGAAGGCGAAATATCCGGACGTGAAAATCTTGGCAGTTGAACCTGTTGATTCGCCGGTCCTTTCAGGCGGAAAGCCGGGGCCGCATAAAATCCAAGGCATCGGCGCAGGGTTCGTCCCATCGATTCTCGATACGGAGATTTATGAAGGTGTCCTGCAAATCACGACGGACCAAGCGTTCGAATACGCTCGACTCGCGGCACGGACGAACGGGGTCCTCGGTGGCATCTCGTCAGGCGCGGCCATCGCAGCAGCGGTCGATACGGCGAAACAACTCGGCAAAGGCAAAAACGTGCTTGCGATCATCCCATCAAACGGAGAACGCTACTTGAGCACGCCGCTCTACCAATTCGACGAAGAATCGGACAGTGTCCGTTCATAATGTATGAGGCAGTTCCTAGAAGACAACTTCTTTCGGGAACTGCCTTTTCTTGTGTACAATTAGAGGCATGAACTAGAGGAACGGGGGAATCGGATGTGCGGACGACAGCGTTCAAAACAATCCATATGACAAAACAGAAGATGTACGACACATACTTAACGTTGACGGAAGGGAAGTCCCACCATGCGTGGCTCGAGAGCGGCCGGGCCGGTCGGTACACGATGGCGGGCGTCGAGCCGTTCGGGACGCTTCACGTGAAAGATCACATCGGGACGTTGAAGACGG
The DNA here is from genome assembly GCF_000714435.1 of Exiguobacterium alkaliphilum 12/1. Taxonomy (GTDB): domain Bacteria; phylum Bacillota; class Bacilli; order Exiguobacteriales; family Exiguobacteriaceae; genus Exiguobacterium; species Exiguobacterium alkaliphilum. The sequence goes on along the minus strand of NZ_JJMW01000043.1, from coordinate 7,136 downwards.
AAGCAGGGCTTGAAACGTTAAACGGTCGCCCGCTCGACATCGTCGAAGCGGTCCGTTCGCGTTATGCGGTCGAACGTCCGGACGGGGCACCCCCGTTCTTTGGCGGCATGATCGGCTATGTGAGCTATGACGTCGCGCGGACGCTCGAGCGGTTGCCACGTGAAGCGGCCGATGACTTGGCGACGCCGGACGTTTCGTTCTTGTTGTTCGATGAAGTGGCCGTCTTCGATGAAGACGAGTCGCTCTTGTACGTCATGGTCACGGCAGAAGGAAACGTCGAGGCAAAGCTCGATCGGTTCGCGGCACTTTGGCAGACGGAGACACATTACGCTTTCGCACCCGTCGCCGATCGTGACGTGGAGCGGGCGCGATCCCTATCGCAAGCACAGTTCGTCGCGGCGGTGCAGACGATTCAAGCATATATCGTGGAAGGCGACGTGTTCCAAGTCAACTTGAGCGTCAGACAATCCGAGCCGCTCCTCGCCGACCCGCGCCACGTCTATGACACGCTTCGTGAGATGAACCCGTCACCGTATATGGGTTACTTCAAAGACGATTTTTTGACGATGGTATCGGCGTCGCCCGAGCTGTTAATTGAGAAGCACGGTTCTGCCATCTCGACACGCCCGATCGCCGGGACGCGGCCGCGGGGACGTGACGAGGCGGAAGACATGGAACTGGCCCGAACGCTGTTAGATAACGAGAAAGAGCGGGCCGAACATGTCATGCTCGTCGATTTGGAACGAAACGATCTTGGGAAAGTGGCGGCGTACGGCACCGTCCACGTCGACGAGTTGATGGTCATCGAAAAGTACTCGCACGTCCAACATATCGTCTCAAACGTCCGCGGTCTGATTCGGGACGATGTTTCCGGTGCTGAAGCGCTCGGGGCGATGTTCCCGGGCGGAACGATTACAGGGGCGCCGAAAATTCGGACGATGGAGATTATCGAGGAACTCGAACCGGTTCGGCGCGGCATTTATACCGGCTCGTACGGTTGGCTCAGTTGGGCCGACGACCTCGTCTTCAACATTACGATTCGGACGATGGTCGTCAAAGACGGGGTGGCACACGTTCAAGCCGGCGCGGGCATCGTCATCGACTCGGACCCGGTCGCCGAATATGAAGAATCGTTGTCAAAGGCGAAAGCGCTCTGGGCGGCGAAAGCGAAAGCGGAGGAGACAACATGATTTTACTCATCGACAACTATGATTCATTCACATATAACTTGGTGCAATATTTCGGTGAGCTCGGCGAACAACTCGTCGTCCGCCGGAACGACGACATCACGCTCGAGGAAATCGAGGCGCTGGCTCCGAGCTATCTCGTCATCTCGCCGGGACCATGTACCCCGAATGAGGCCGGCATCAGTGTGGAGGCGATTCGTACGTTTGCCGGGAAAGTTCCGATTCTTGGCGTCTGCCTCGGTCATCAAGCGATCGCGCAAGCGTTCGGTGGCGAAGTCGTCCATGCCGAGCGGCTCATGCACGGGAAGACGTCGAACATTCGGCATGACGGCAAGACGCTCTTTCAAGACGTCCCCCAAGATACGGTCGTCACGCGATATCATTCGCTCGCCGTTGACCGTGCGTCGCTCCCGGACTGTCTCGACGTGACGGCCGAGACGCGGGAAGGTGAGATTATGGCGCTCCGCCACAAGACGTTGCCGATTGAAGGGGTGCAATATCATCCGGAGGCGATTTTGACGGAGCATGGCAAAGAGATGATTCGAAACTTTATCGAGGTGTATCGTCATGTGGCTATGGCATAACGGCGAGTTACGTGGAAGCGATGAAGTGTGCATCCCCGTGTCCGATCACGGTTTCCTGTACGGAATGGGGTTGTTTGAAACGTTTCGGACGTTTGACGGGAAGCCGTTCTTGTTCGATGCGCATTGGGAGAGACTCACTGACAGTTTGGACGCGCTGTGGATCGACTTGCCTTATCGAAAGCGAGACATCGAACAAGCGATTCAAGACGTCGTTCGACAAAACGATGCCCCAAACCTTTACATTCGCCTCAACGTATCAGCCGGTGTCGCACCACTCGGGCTTCACGACGGACGGTATGGGCGGCCGAACGTGACGCTCCTCGTCAAGCCGCTCGCCGAAGCGTTCGCACCGGTTGAAAAGCGACTCGAGGCGTTGCCGTTTCCGCGAAGCCGGCCTGAAGCCGCGTTTCGTTTGAAGTCGCATCATTATATGAACAATATTCTCGGGAAACGTGCCTTGATTGACCGTGAGGCCGAAGGGTTGTTTGCGGATGAGAGTGGAAGCGTCGTAGAAGGGCTCGTCTCGAACGTATTTTGGACGGAACGGGACGGTCGTCTCTTTACGACACCGCTCTCATCGGGCGCGCTCGCCGGTGTGACCCGAAAATGGGTGATGGAGACGTTTGACGTATCGGAGCGGGCTGTCACGTTTGAAGAGTTGGCCGAGGCCGAAGAGATTTGGCTGACGAACTCGATTCAACAAATTGCGCCGGTGACCGATTTTTCTGGCCGTCGTTTCCCTGGTAAAGAAGGAGCGCGCTTCACGGAGGTGTGGCAACGTGTATTGAAGACGATTGAAAAGGAGAGTGCGACATGACGAACGTGATGGGGATTTTGAATGTGACACCGGATTCATTCTCGGATGGTGGCCGCTATACGGTGCTTGACGATGCGATTGCGCATGCGAGGCAACTCGTCGAGGATGGGGCCGATGCGATTGATGTCGGCGGCGAGTCGACACGGCCAGGGGCGCAGTTCGTATCAGCTGAAGAAGAGATTGAACGGGTCGTCCCGGTCATTCGCCGATTAAAAGCAGAGCTCGACGTGTTGGTTTCGATTGACACGTACAAGCCGGAAGTCGCGCGAGCGGCCGTCGAAGCCGGGGCGGATATCATCAACGATGTCTGGGGATCGAAATGGGGCGATCGCTCGATGGTGCAGGTGGCCAACGCGTATGGCGTCCCAATTATTTTGATGCACAACCGGGACAATCGGAATTACGGACATTTCATCGAAGAAGTCGTCGGCGACATTCAAGAATCGATTGAGCTCGCGCACGAGGCAGGTTTGTCGGACGAGTTGATTTGGCTCGACCCGGGCATCGGTTTCGCGAAAGACTATGCACAGAACCTTGAACTGATGAACCGGCTTGATGTCATCACGAACCTCGGGTACCCGGTTCTGCTCGGGACGTCCCGGAAGTCGTTTATCGGACAGGCGCTCGACTTACCGACCGAGGAACGTCTAGAAGGGACGATTGCGACGACGTGTCTCGGCATTATGAAAGGTTGCGCTTGGGTAAGGGTGCATGACGTGCGCGCGAATAAGCGGGCGGCGCAGATGATGGATGTGATGTTAGGAGGCGGACAGCATGGATAAGATGTTTGTGACCGGGATGCGCTTTTACGGGTATCACGGTGTGTTTGAAGAAGAAAATCGACTCGGGCAGCGATTTAATATCGATTTGATGTGTGAACTCGACCTGGCACCGGCCGGATTGTCGGATGATTTAGATGACGGGGTCAGCTACGCCGGTTTGTATCAAGTGACAGAAGCGATCGTCACGGGCGAACCGGTCAACCTGCTCGAGACGCTCGGCGAACGAATCACGCAAGCCGTGCTCGCCCACAGCGATAAGATTCAAAGCGTGACCGTCAAAGTGATCAAACCGGACCCGCCGATTCCGGGACACTACGACTCGGTCGCCATCGAGATGACGCGGAGTCGAAACGGATGATGTATATCGCACTCGGTTCAAACATCGGTGAGCGGGCCCGTTACTTACACGAGGCGATTGAAGCGATGGAGGCGGAAGGGCTTCGTGTCACGAGTCGGTCGTCCGTCTATGAGACGGCACCGGTCGGATATACGGACCAGCCTTCGTTCTATAATATGGTCGTTGCAGTCGTCACGGCACGTTCGGCCGAAGGCGTCCTCGACCGGTTACAACACATCGAGCGACAGCTTGGGCGGGAACGTCTCTTTAAGAACGGCCCCCGTACAATCGACCTTGACATCTTGGTTTATAACGGCGAAGATATACAATCGAAGCACTTGTCTGTACCGCATCCGCGGATGCATGAACGCGCTTTTGTCCTCGCCCCGCTCGCGGAAATCGCTCCGACGCTCGTGGTGAGAGGCCAGACGGTTCACGACCTGCTCCTCGCGCTACCGGAAGCGGAACGGCGCGATGTAGTCCGGCTTGAATCGTTACAGTCGCTCGTTGAATCGGTTTAACGTCTATAAAAGGAAGTGGAGCTATGTCAGGTTTTAAGATTGGAAACGTGGACATTAAGAATCGGGCCGTGCTCGCCCCGATGGCCGGCGTCACGAATCCGGCATTTCGTCTCATCGCGAAAGAGTTCGGTGCCGGGCTCGTCTGTGCCGAGATGGTGAGCGATAAAGGGATTTTGTTAGAGAACGCGCGGACGCTACGGATGCTGTACGTCGATGAGCGAGAAAAACCGCTCAGTCTTCAAATCTTTGGCGGGTCGAAAGAGACGCTCGTACAGGCGGCGAGGTACGTCGACCAAAATACGAATGCGGACATTATCGACATCAACATGGGTTGCCCGGTCCCAAAAGTGACGAAGTGTGAGGCGGGGGCGAAGTGGTTGCTCGACCCGGAGAAAGTGTATGAGATGGTGAATGCCGTCTCGAACGCGGTCGAAAAGCCGGTCACCGTCAAAATGCGTCTCGGTTGGGATGAGGATCATATTTATATTCTTGATAATGTACGTGCTGCCCAGTCAGGTGGTGCCTCGGCGATTGCGATTCATGGCCGGACCCGTTCCCAACAATATGAAGGAACGGCGAACTGGGAATGGATTGGCGAGGCGAAAAAGATTGCGACCGTCCCGATTATCGGGAATGGCGATATCTCGACACCGCAAGAAGCGAAACACGCGATTGACCATTACGGCGTTGATGCCGTCATGATTGGCCGTGCCGCTTTAGGGAACCCGTGGATGCTTTACCAGACGGTTCAATATTTGGAGACGGGCGAGCTTCCGCCAGAACCGGCAGCGCGGGAGAAGATTGATATTTGTATGCTTCACCTTGATCGTTTGATTGCCATCAAAGGTGAGTTGACGGCGGTTCGTGAGATGCGTCAGCACGCGGCTTGGTACTTAAAAGGATTGAAAGGGAGCGGCCCGGTTCGCAAGCAAATCAATGAGGCTGAATCACGTGATACGTTCGGGATCATTTTGTACCATTTCGTCGAGCAACTCGAACGACAGATGCAAGAAGTGTGAACTAGTGTAAAAAAGTGATTTATGGTAAGCTTGTTTGGCGAAAAAGCGCTACGCAATGAGCGAACGGCTCAGGCTGTGCTGTTGGCCATCGGGTCGACAGTTTTTTATTAGAGAGAAACCCAATACGTATAGAGGAGTGAATGGAGTAGTGAGTCACGAGTTGGAAATGAACGACCAAATGCAGGTGCGTTTTGAAAAGATGACGGAAATGCGCGAACGCGGCTTAGACCCGTTCGGTCAGCGGTTCGAACGCTCGGCCCATGCCGGTGAATTGCACGAACAATATGAGGCGATTGAGAAAGAAGCGCTCGCTGAACAAGCTGTCGACGTGACGCTTGCTGGCCGAATCATGACGAAGCGTGGGAAAGGGAAAGTCTTCTTTGCCCACATCCAAGACGTCACTGGCCAGATTCAAATTTATGTTCGCAAGAATGATGTCGGTGACGAGGCGTTCGATTTGTTTAAATCGTCTGACCTTGGTGACATCGTCGGTGTGAAAGGGAAATTGTTCAAAACGAACGTGGGAGAATTGTCGATTCACGTTGAAGCGTTTGAACTGTTGACGAAAGCGTTGCGACCGCTTCCGGATAAATACCACGGACTTAAAGATGTCGAACAACGTTATCGCCAACGTTATCTCGACTTAATCACAAACAATGATTCACGTCAGACGTTTATTTTGCGTAGCCGAATCATCTCGGAAATCCGTACTTTCTTAAATCAACGCGGTTACCTTGAAGTGGAAACGCCGATGCTTCATACGATTGCCGGTGGTGCAGCGGCCCGTCCGTTCTTGACGCATCACAATGCACTCGATATGGAACTATATATGCGAATTGCGATTGAGCTCCACTTGAAGCGCCTCATCGTCGGTGGACTTGAGCGCGTCTATGAAATCGGACGCGTCTTCCGTAACGAAGGAATCTCGACACGTCACAACCCAGAGTTCACGATGATTGAGCTATATGAAGCATATGCGGATTATAACGACATCATGGATTTGACGGAAGAATTGGTTGCGCACGTCGCGAAAGAAGTGCTAGGCACGACAGATGTCCAGTACGGTGAAGATACGATTCATCTCGGAATCGGTTGGAAACGTGCCCACATGGTCGACTTGGTGAAAGAGGAGACAGGTGTCGACTTCTGGCAACAGATGTCGGATGAAGAAGCACGCGCACTTGCGAAAGAGCACGGTGTCGAAGTTCAAGATCATATGACGTTCGGTCATATCGTCAATGAATTCTTTGAACAAAAAGTAGAAGAGACGTTGCTTCAACCGACTTTCGTCACTGGCCATCCGGTCGAAGTGTCACCACTTGCGAAAAAGAATGATCAAGACCCACGCTTCACGGACCGCTTTGAGTTGTTCATCGTCCGTCGTGAACACGCGAACGCGTTCACGGAGTTGAACGACCCGATCGATCAACGTGAGCGTTTCGAAGCACAGTTGCTTGAGAAAGAAGCGGGGAATGATGAAGCACACGAACTCGATAACGATTTCCTAGAGGCGCTCGAATATGGCATGCCACCGACTGGCGGTCTCGGAATCGGAATTGACCGTCTTGTCATGTTGCTCACAGATGCACCATCAATTCGTGACGTCTTACTCTTCCCAACAATGCGTCACCAGCAATAAATGCCGACTTCACGTGGCTTTGCCCCCGTCCCAGCTTGACTGGCCGGGGGTGTTTTTATCCGTTTTAAAATTATTTTTAAAAAGTTTTTGAAAAACACTTGCCTTTCAGTTCGACATACGGTAAATTAATAAACGTTGCCGCTGATGGCAGCGGAAAGAAATAAAAAAGTGGTTGACAACTGTGTCGATGACTTGTATTATTTTAAGAGTCGCCAATGAGCGACAGACGAACTTTGAAAACTGAACGATG
>NZ_JJMW01000042.1 GCF_000714435.1 Exiguobacterium alkaliphilum 12/1 | reverse complement strand
TTTGCCTCATCGTTCAGTTTTCAAAGACCAATTCGTTGTCGTGTTAGCGACTTTTTAATAATAGCGATTCGACTTGTGAAAGTCAATCACTTTTTATTATTTTTTTCACTTACTTTCTGATGTTCCGAAAGGAACAGCAGCGACGTTTATTAATATATCAGCGCCCCTAATATTCGTCAACTGTTTTTCTAAAAAAACTTTATTGTTTTTTGAATTTCTTTCGCCTGATCATTCCTGTAGCAAAAAAAGGGGAAACATCCAGTCGGACGTTCCCCTTTCTCGACTTTTCAGTTAAGACGACTTTGACGTGACACGTTTTTTCGAACCTTTTGGCTGACGCGCCTCGACCGGTGCCTCAACAGGCGCCTGAAACCGATGCAACATCAACACTTGATACGCGTTCGCGAACACAAGCGTCGCTAAGGCCGGCCAAAGAAGCGCGACCTCATCTGTCGTTTGAAGCGCAGGAATCCATTCAATCAACGTGATGACAATCATCAAGAAGAGGGTCGGGATAAACGCACTCGCATTCGTCTGTCTCGCCTTGCTCGTCGCGACAATCCAAGAGACGATGACTAACACGACCATCTCTCCGATATAGCGCCACATATGATCGTTACTAAACGCAAGCATACGAAGGTAGACAGCATCAAATAAGGCGAAGGCGATCAAGAGCACTTGGACACGATTCCAAAGCCTCGGTCCACGAAATAAATCCAGTCCGACACGATGCACGATCAAATAAGCAAAAAAGCCCATCATGCTGATTCCGGTCCACGTGCTTGAATAACTGAGTGCCGTCACGATGGCGGCCCATGACTGGCTCACTAAATAACCCGGGTTCGCCAACAAGTTCATCACGAACCCAAATAATGTCCCGAAGACGAGTGTTGTCCAAAACAACCGTAAAAAACCTTGTACTTTCATCTGTTAACCATTCACCCTTCTATTTGTTCAATCACCGCTTGTGCCAATTCATCGTAAGTCGCTTCAAACGGGTGGCCGTCACGGTAGACCGACGGCGCAAAGTCTTCTTCATTGTCATAAGGTTGGCCGAGCGGGATTTGGGCGAGCAGCTTACTCTTCAACGCTTCAGACAATTTCTCCCCACCACCGTAACCAAAGACGTATTCTTTCTCGCCTGTCACCTTGCTCTCGAAGTAAGCCATGTTCTCGATGATGCCGAGTACTTTATGGTTCGTCTTAATCGCCATCGCACCGGCACGGGCCGCGACGAACGCTGCCGTGGCGTGAGGCGTCGTCACGATCAACTCCTGACAAGCTGGGAGCATCGAGTGGATGTCGAGCGCGACGTCACCCGTTCCTGGCGGCAAATCGAGGAGCAGGTAATCGAGATCACCCCACTCGACGTCATTGAAGAAGTTATTGAGCATCTTCCCGAGCATTGGCCCCCGCCAAATGACCGGCGCATTGTCCTCGACGAAGAAGCCCATCGAGATGACTTTGACACCGAACCGCTCGACCGGGATAATCTTCTCTCCGCGCACGACCGGACGTTCTTCAATCCCGAGCATGTCCGGCACACTGAAACCGTAAATGTCCGCATCAATCAATCCGACTTTTTTACCGGCACGCGCGAGTGCGACCGCCAAGTTGACCGATACGGTCGATTTGCCGACGCCGCCTTTACCTGAGGCGATGGCGATAAACGTCGTCCCTGAGTTTTCACGCAGGATGGCCGGCTTCGTCGCTTCCTTCAGACTCTCATCGTTGAGCGCTTCGAAGCGAAGACCGACCGTCTTGAAGCCTTTGCCTTTTAAGAGCGTCACGATCTCTTGTTGCAGTTGTAACTGTTCCCCGCTCCCAGTCTGACCGAGCGCCACTTTCACGCTCACATAATCTTCTTTGATGCGGACATCTTTCACACCAGCTGTATCACCAAGCGTACGGTTAATCGTCGGATCGACTAACCCCGCCAATTCTTCACGAACTTGTTCGACTGTAAGCATGTCATTTCCCCCTAATTTCTGTCTCGCTAACAGTATATCAAAAAAAGCGTTTTCTTGATGAAACAGAAATCGGTAAATTGCATACAAAAAAACTCTCCACCCAGAAAGGGGGAGAGTAAAAGACCAACTTGCCCGAAGATTAACGCTTCGAGAACTGTGGTGCGCGACGTGCTGCTTTAAGACCGTATTTTTTACGCTCTTTCATACGTGCGTCACGAGTCAAGAAGCCTTTTTCTTTGAGGCCTGGACGGAATTCTGGGTCCGCTTGAAGAAGCGCACGTGATACGCCGTGGCGAATCGCTCCAGCTTGTCCAGTGTATCCACCACCGTTAACGTTAACGATTACATCGTATTTACCTTCTGTTTCAGTCAATACGAGTGGTGATTTAGCCATCATGATCAAAGTCTCATGACCGAAGTATTCTGAGATATCACGGCCATTTACAACAACTTTACCGTCACCTGCAACGAGGTGAACGCGAGCCACCGAGTGTTTGCGGCGGCCTGTTCCGTAGTAACGTACATCTGCCATCGTTTAGTTCCTCCCTGTGTCCCGATTAACCGCGAAGTTCGTAAACTTCTGGTTTTTGTGCTTCGTGCTTGTGCTCAGCTCCAGCGTAAACGTGGAGTTTGTTGAATGATTGACGACCGAGTGATCCTTTTGGAAGCATCCCTTTAATCGCGAGTTCAAGCATACGCTCTGGGCGTTTTGCAAGAAGCTCTTTTGCAGTTTGTGATTTCAAACCGCCTGGATGACCTGAATGACGGTAGTAGATCTTGTCATTTAACTTGTTACCAGTTAAGTGAATTTTCTCAGCGTTGATGATGATGACGTGGTCTCCGCAATCAACGTGTGGTGTGAAAGTCGGCTTGTGCTTACCGCGAAGAAGTGATGCTACTTCACTAGTCAAACGACCAAGTGTTTTGCCTTCTGCGTCGATAAGGAGCCATTTGCGTTCTACTTCAGATGCTTTTGCCATGAATGTCGTGCGCATGTGGAATACCTCCTAAAATGTCTGTTCGCTTAATTTTTTTACTGCTTGGGTGATGCTTTATCATAATCCTAGTTTACGGGGCTAAGATTGTGGTTCATCTCTCAATATGAAAATGAAATGCCAATGAATATGATACGATTTTATAAGGGGAATGTCAATCTACTTTTTCATAATTCACATTCCATAAATAAAGGCCGTGCGGCGGTGCCGTAATTCCAGCAACCCGACGGTCTTTTTCCGCCAACATTCGCTCGATGTCCCGAGGCTCATACTTCCCGCGGCCGACGTCAAGCACGGTGCCGACCATGATGCGGACTTGATTGTATAGGAACCCCGACCCGACGAACCGGAAGTACATCTCTTCCCCGGTTTCGACGAGCTCTGCCTCATAGATGGTCCGGACACGATCCTCGACTTCCGCCTTCGTCACGGAGAACGACGTGAAGTCATGCGTCCCGACCAAGTGAGCGAGTGCTTGTCGCATCCGCTCGACGTCGAGCGGATATGTCACCGTCACGGCATGGTGCCGACGAAACGGATCCACGTCCTGGCGGATGACGTACCGATACTCCTTCCGCTTCGCCCCGTAACGGGCGTGAAATGACGTTTCGGTCTCTTCCGCCGAACAAGCATGGATGTCGTCCGGTAGCATCGCGTTCAACGCTTTGACGAACCGGTCCGCCGGCATTTGTAAATGCGTGTCAAAGTGGAGCACTTGGCCTTTCGCGTGAACACGTGCATCGGTGCGGCCTGAGGCGACGACTTTAACGCGTTGCCCATGCATCCGCGCTAGCACGGCCTCGACCTCGGCTTGAATCGTGTTGCCGTTCGGTTGTACTTGATAGCCTGCGTAGTTCGTCCCGTCATAAGCGATCGTCAATTTAATCCGTCTCATCCAATCCCTCGCAATCCTAATAAGATGAGTGTCAACACGACGAACGCGACGAGTAAGCCCGTATCACGGCGATGCCACGTCATCTCACGCCATCTTGTCCGTCCTTCCCCCCCACGATACCCGCGGGCCTCCATCGCCGTGGCGAGATCCTCAGCCCGTTTAAACGCCGATACGAATAACGGAATCATGAGTGGGACGACCGCCTTCAACCGATCTTTAACGGGGCCGCTCTTCAAATCGACGCCGCGAGCTTGTTGGGCTTTCATGATGCGATCGGTCTCGTCGGCAAGCGTCGGCAAGAAACGAAGCGAGATGGACAACATGAGCGCGATCTCATGGGCCGGCACTTTGAACCGTTCGAGCGGACGGAGTCCGGCCTCGATCGAGTCGGTCAGTTCCATCGGTGTCGTCGTGAGCGTCACGAGCGTCGTCAGCATGACGAGATAGAAGAAACGGAGCGAGACGATCATCCCCATCCGAATCCCTTCCGAGTAAATCGCAAACGGCCCGACCGAAAGGAGCAACTGCCCGTCCCGATTGAAGAACAGTTGCAAGAACAGCGTGAAGATAATCAAGAACAGAATCATCCGTAAACCGTTCCACAGAAAACGCCACGACAGTTGGGACAGTTTGACTGCGAACAACGTGAACGCCAGTAAAAATACGTTCGTCCATAAGTTATCCGCCAAGAAGACAATCGGGATAAACAAGAGGACGAACAACGTCTTCGCCCGGGCGTCGAGCGAATGGAGCCACGAGTGTCCCGGGATATATTGCCCGATAATCAAAGGGACCCCTCCTTCCGAAGATGCAGCGCAATCCAATCGGCAAGTTCCGCCTCGGTCCGTAATGCCGGCGGGATTGTTCCGAACGTCGGCTCGAACGCTTGGGCCATCCGGAGCACGTTCGGAACGTCGAGTTGTAACGACGTGACGAGCGCTTCATCACGGAATAAGTCGAACGGGTCTCCGTCGAAGGCGACAGCGCCGCGTTCCATCACGACGACACGCTCGGCATACGTCAAGACATCGTCCATGTCGTGCGACACGAGGATGAGTGTCAAATCCAGTTCATGTTTTAAGCGTTTGAACAAACTGAGCATGTCGCGACGTCCAAGCGGATCGAGTCCTGCTGTCGGCTCATCGACGACGAGGACGTCTGGACGGCTTGCAAGCACGCCTGCAATCGCCACACGACGCATCTGACCCCCAGACAAGTCAAATGGTGAACGGGTCCACAGCGACTCGTCTAGCCCGACGAGACGTAAAGCGGCATGGGCCCGTTCTTTCGCTTCGGCCTCGGTCGCGCCGAAGTTGCGCGGACCAAACATGACGTCGCGTTCGACCGTCTCTTCGAACAGCTGATGTTCGGGATATTGGAAGACGAGCCCAACGCGGCGCCGAAGCGGTAGTAAGCTTTCTTTTTTGTCACGACGTTTCGTGATGGCCCGGACCTCGATGTCATCGACGACGACACGCCCTTTCGTCGGGCGCAACAATCCATTCAAATGTTGGACGAGCGTCGACTTCCCTGAGCCGGTATGGCCAAGAAACGCAACAAGCGCTCCCGACGGAATGGATACATTCACATCGCGCAGCGCGGTTCGTTCAAACGGAGTATTCAATTGGTACAAATAGGTCACTTCTTCAATGCTAATCGGCATAGATGATTCACCAACTCCGAATGTTGTAGCATCAGACGATCGAGTGGAATGCCGCGTTCCTTCAGTTCGAGTTGCATCCTGACGATGAACGGCACATCCAGTTGAATGGCACGTAATGCGTCCGGACGTTGAAACACGTCTTCAGGAGTGCCTGTCATGGCAATTTCGCCTTTTGACAGGGCAATGATACGGTCAGCAAACAACACTTCGTCGAGCTCGTGGGTAATGGCGACAACGGTCATCCCTTCCGAGACGAGCTGTCGTACCGTTTGTAACACCTCTTTGCGCCCAATCGGGTCGAGCATCGAGGTCGCTTCATCGAGCACGAGGACATGCGGGCGCATTGCGAGAGCCGAAGCAATCGCAACACGCTGCTTTTGTCCACCGGATAACTGATGCGGTTCACGGTCCGCTAGTTCCGATAATCCAACGCGCGCTAGACTGTCATCAATTCGACGAACCATTTCTTGACGTGGAAGTCCCATGTTTTCGAGAGAGAATGCCACATCATCGCGCACGGTCGCCCCGACAAACTGGTTGTCAGGATTTTGGAAGACGACACCGACCCGTTTCCGGACGTCCCACACGTCTGTGGCGTCCGTCGGATCGAGTGCCTCTACCCGGACTTCTCCTTCTTGGGGAAGCAAAAGCCCGTTCCACAATTTCGTTAAAGTCGACTTGCCAGAACCGTTATGGCCGACGATGGCGAGCCATTCCCCTTTGTATACATCGAGCGACAACCCGTTAAGGGCAGGCTCGGTTTGTCCCGGGTAACGAAACACGATATCGCGTACCATAATTTGAGGTTCCATGGGCCGACTCCTTTCGATGTGGAAACAGGGCAATACGTCACCGCATGCCCTGTTGACTGCCTAATGAATTAGACGAGTTCGATGATTACAACTTCTGCACCATCACCGCGGCGTGGGCCGACTTTCATGATGCGCGTGTATCCACCTTGACGTTCAGCGTAGCGTGGTGCCACGTCTTCGAACAATTTTTGGATTGCGTCTTTTTCTCCAGCGTTCTCTTTGCGAACGAATGAAGCAACTTGACGACGGGCATGAAGATCGCCACGTTTCCCAAGAGTGATCAATTTTTCAACGACTGGGCGAAGTTCTTTCGCTTTTTGTTCAGTTGTTTGAATGCGCTCGTTGATAATAAGGTCAGTTGCAAGATCACGCAAAAGTGCCTTACGTTGTGAGCTTGTACGGCCAAGTTTCGAATAAGCCATTACATTTCCCTCCTTCGGTTGAACTTAGTCTTCTTTACGCAAGCCCAAACCGAGCTCGTCCAACTTGAGTTGAACTTCTTCGAGTGATTTACGTCCGAGGTTACGGACTTTCATCATCTCTTCCTCTGATTTGTTTGCGAGTTCTTGAACAGTGTTGATGCCGGCGCGCTTCAAGCAGTTGTACGAACGAACTGAAAGATCGAGTTCTTCAATCGTCATTTCGAGTACTTTTTCTTTTTGGTCTTCTTCTTTCTCGACCATGATTTCTGCATTGAGAGCTTCGTCCGTCAAGCCAACAAAGATGTTCAAGTGTTCTGTCAAAATTTTCGCCCCGAGCGATACCGCTTCTTCCGGACGGATTGAACCATCTGTCCACACGTCTAATAGAAGCTTATCGAAGCTAGCGTCTTGACCGACACGTGTTTTATCTACTTCGTAGTTTACACGTTGAATCGGTGTGTAGATCGAATCGATTGGAATGACACCAATCGGCATATCATCACGTTTGTTGTCTTCTGCCTGGACGTAACCACGACCACGGCGAGCAGTCAAACGCATGCGAAGCGTCGCGTTGTCAGCGAGAGTCGCGATGTGGAGCTCAGGATTCAAGATTTCAACGTCGCTATCATGGGTAATGTCTGCCGCAGTGACAGCACCGGCACTTGAAACGTTAATCTCAAGCGTCTTCTCTTCGTCCGAGTACACTTTGAGCGCTAACTTCTTCAGGTTTAATACGATTTGTGTGACGTCTTCGACGACACCGTCAATCGTAGAGAACTCGTGAAGCACGCCATCGATTTGAACTGCCGTTACCGCTGCACCAGGAAGCGATGACAATAAAATTCGACGTAGTGAGTTACCAAGAGTCGTGCCATATCCACGTTCAAGCGGTTCGACTACGAATTTACCAAACGTAGCATCCTCGCTGATTTCGACCGTTTCGATCTTTGGTTTTTCAATCTCGATCATCTGAACCCCTCCTTGAGTGTATCCTGCCATGCAGTTTGCACTGCATTGTATATGCTGTCCGTGCTAGGAATGCCCATCACACGCTCAAGCGGTTATACGCGGCGACGTTTTGGAGGGCGGCAACCGTTGTGCGGAACTGGTGTTACGTCACGGATTGCAGTTACTTCAAGACCAGTAGCTTGGAGGGCACGGATAGCCGCTTCGCGTCCAGCACCAGGACCTTTAACGTTAACTTCTACTGTGCGCATACCGTTGTCCATTGCAACTTTCGCTGCAGTTTCAGCAGCCAATTGTGCTGCGAACGGAGTCGATTTACGTGATCCTTTAAATCCAAGGTTACCAGAAGTAGCCCATGAGATCGCGTTACCTTGCGTATCAGTGATTGTGATGATTGTGTTGTTGAATGTAGAACGGATGTGTACCACACCGACTTCAACATGTTTTTTAACTTTACGTTTAGAACGTACGTTTTGCTTACGTTTCGCCATTGTTCAATTCCCTCCTTTACTTCTTCTTGTTCGCTACTGTACGGCGTGGGCCTTTACGAGTACGCGAGTTGTTCTTCGTGTTTTGACCGCGAACAGGGAGACTACGACGGTGACGAACACCGCGATATGCGCCGATTTCGATCAAACGCTTAATGTTGAGTGAAACTTCACGACGAAGGTCACCTTCAACTTTGATTCCGTCAATTGCTTCACGGATGCGGTTGATTTCGTCCTCTGTCAAATCACGTGTGCGTGAATCTTCAGATACGTTTGCAGCCTTCAAAATTTCTTGTGCTCTTGTTTTACCAATACCAAAGATGTATGTGAGCGAAATAACGATACGTTTTTCGCGTGGAATATCTACACCAGCAATACGTGCCATGTGTGCACCTCCTCTTAGATTAACCTTGTTTTTGTTTGTGTTTCGGGTTTTCGCAAATTACCATTACTTTACCCTTACGACGAATAACTTTACATTTTTCGCAGATCGGTTTTACCGACGGTCTTACTTTCATGATTATACCCTCCTCCTGGAAAAATCGGAGTTACTTGTAACGGTACGTAATCCGCCCGCGAGTCAAGTCGTACGGAGACAACTCGACAGTTACGCGGTCACCTGGAAGGATTCGAATGTAGTGCATCCGAATTTTCCCTGAGACGTGCGCGAGCACCGTGTGGCCGTTTTCTAACTCCACTTTAAACATTGCGTTTGGAAGTGGTTCGACAACAGTGCCTTCCACTTCAATGACATCTTGTTTCGCCATCATTTATTCCCCTTTCTATATGAAGATATTTAGGAGCACAGACGATCTATCGCATTGTACTGTGAGAGAAGGATCCGTAACGGATCAGCACGAAGCAATAGAGCCTCATTCACCGGAATCGAGTTTCGTTAAAATCTCGTATCCATCGTCTGTGATGGCGATGGTGTGCTCAAAGTGGGCGCACATGCTACCGTCCACTGTCACAACTGTCCAGTTGTCAGCCAGTGTTCGAACATAGCGTTGACCAGCGTTCACCATCGGTTCGATAGCTAACGTCATTCCAGTCTTCAGGCGTGGCCCTTTCCCCGGTGGACCATAGTGTGGGATTTGCGGTTCTTCATGCAAATTTTGACCGACACCATGACCGACGTATTCGCGGACGACAGAAAAATCGTGTGCCTCGACATACGCTTGAATCGCATGCGAGATATCCGTTAATCGCTGTCCAGCCTTGGCGTGCTCCAATCCTTTATACAGACTTTCTTCGGTTACGTCAAGTAACCGCTGCGTCTCGTCCGAGATTGTTCCGACTGGATAAGTCCAGGCAGAGTCTCCATGGTATCCGTTGTAATGGGCACCGATGTCGATGGAGATGATATCTCCGTCGTTCAATACCCGTTCCCCCGGAATGCCATGAACAAGCTCTTCATTCACCGACGCACAAACGCTACCGGTAAACCCGTTGTAACCTTTGAACGAAGGTGTTGCACCTTGGCTGCGAATATAATCTTCCGCAATCCGGTCGAGCTCAAGCGTTGTAATTCCTGGTTTGATGTGCTGTTTAAGCACCTGGTGCGTTCGAGCAACAATTTGCCCAGCCTCACGCATAATCGCAATTTCACGAGGCGTCTTCGTGATGATCATTCAGTATCACCGAGTAACGCTTTGACATCGGCGTAAACGACATCGATTGGACGATCTCCATCCAATGTACGAAGATACCCTTTTTCAGCGTAAAAGTCAATGAGTGGTTTCGATTGCTCGATGTTGACGTCAAGGCGACGGCGAACCGTTTCCTCTTTATCGTCTTCACGTTGCATGAGAGCCGACCCATCCACATCACAAATCCCTTCCACTTTTGGTGGGTTGAAGATGACGTGATATGTCGCACCACACGTCGGGCAGATCCAACGACCTGTCAAACGCGGGACGAGAATTTCCGCATCCACATCGATGTTCACGACATGGTCAATCTGTTTTCCCAAATCTTTAAGCAAACTTTCGAGTGCCTCTGCTTGAGCAACAGTACGCGGGAATCCATCGAGTAGGAAGCCGTTCTTCGTGTCATCTTGACTCAAGCGCTCACGTACGATTCCGATTGTAACCTCATCCGGTACGAGTTCGCCTTTATCCATGAACGATTTTGCTTCTTTGCCGAGTGGCGTTCCGCCTTTGATTGCCGCACGAAACATGTCGCCTGTCGAAATGTGTGGGATTTGGTACTCTTCGACGATTTTCGCCGCTTGAGTCCCTTTCCCTGCACCCGGTAAGCCCATGAGTACTAGATTCATCTCAGTTAGCCTCCAGTTTTGTTTTTCACGAACTAGTCGTAACACGACAGGAAGGAAGGGTTTACCCTTCCTTCCGCTTTAACGGATAAAGCCTTTGTAGTGTCGTTTTACGAGTTGGCTTTCGATTTGTTTCATCGTCTCGAGGGCTACCCCGATGACGATCAACAAGCTCGTTCCTCCGATTTGCACCGAAGTTGGGAGACCGGCAAGCTTAATGAAGATTGTCGGCATGATCGCGACGACCGATAAGAAGATCGCCCCGAAGAACGTCAATCGATAAAGCAACTTCGTGATGTACTGTTCTGTTTGCGCCCCAGGACGAATCCCAGGGATATAACCACCTTGCTTCTGCAAGTTTTCTGCCATCTGTTCCGGGTTAACCTGAACGAATGTATAGAAGTAAGCGAACGCGATGATGAGCGCTACATAGATGGACATTCCAATCGGAGCTGTCGTATCGAAGTAGGTCTGCAATTTCTGCGTCGTTTCAGGAGAAGCAATGAAGCTTGCAACAGTTGGCGGTGTCACCATGAAGGAAATCGCGAAGATAACCGGGATAACACCAGCCGCGTTTAGCTTGATTGGCAAGTGCGTTGACTGACCGCCCACAGGGGTGCGGTTCGCCGTACGCTTCGCATATTGAATCGGAATTTTGCGTGCCGCTTGTTGAACATAAATGATCCCAACCGTCACAGCCAAAATAACGAGTGCCAATACAACCAAGTAAACAACGTTAATGAATAACGCGTCTCCAGCATTTTGGAGCTTCGTCTCATAAATCTGCGTGAAGATTCTTGGGAACCCAGCGACGATACCGGCGAAGATAATGATGGAAATACCATTCCCAACACCTCTCTCCGTCGTCATCTCACCTAAGAACATCAAGAACGCTGTACCTGCAGTGAGTACAATCGCGATCACAAAGTAGGTAGCCGTTCCCCACGTCTCATTGACGAGACCTGGGTAGAGGCGGTTGAACCCAAACGACAACGAAGTCGCTTGAATAAATCCTAAGATGATCGTCCCATAGCGCGTGACCGTCGCTAACTTCTTACGACCCGCCTCTCCTTGTTTTGCCCATTCGGCAAACTTCGGAACGACATCCATCTGTAAGAGTTGTACGACGATCGATGCCGTAATGTACGGCATGATCCCCATTGCGAACAGGGAGAAGTTCTGTAAAGCATTTCCTCCAAACAAGTTCAGGAAGTCGAGAAGACCACCTGAGTCAAAACGCAACACATCCGTATTCACCATCGGCACCGGGATATGGGCCCCGATGCGGAAAATGATGATGATTGCGAGTGTGAAGAGAATACGCTGTCGAATATCTTTCACGCGCCACATATTGGAGATCGTCTGAAACATCAGATCACCTCAACTGAACCGCCAGCTGCTTCGATCGCTTCTTTCGCTGCACCCGAGAATTTGTTGGCTTTTACAGTCAATTTCGTTTCAAGCTTGCCGTTAGCAAGTACTTTGATCCCGTCTTTAGCAGAGCTGACAACACCAGTCTCGATTAAGAGTTCTGGAGTTACTTCAGTACCTGCCTCGAAACGGTTAAGCGTGTCTAGGGATACAACTGCGTACTCTTTACGAGTCGGGTTGTTGAAACCGCGTTTTGGAAGACGACGGTAGAGTGGGTTTTGCCCACCTTCAAATCCTGGACGAACGCCACCGCCCGAACGAGCTTTTTGACCTTTGTGTCCACGGCCAGAAGTTTTACCGTTACCAGTCGCCATACCGCGACCGACACGGTTGCGTTCGTGACGTGAACCTGGAGTTGGCTTCAATTCATGGAGTTTCATAGTGGCACCTCCTTATTTAATAAGATCTTTTGATTATTCGTTGATTTCTTTTACAGTCACAAGGTGCGACACTTTTTTGACCATACCGCGCATCGCGACGTTGTCAGGGACAACGACTGTCTGATGCATTTTGCGAAGACCAAGTGTACGTACTGTTACACGCTGATCCTCAGGACGGCCAATAATGCTGCGTGTGAGGGTGATTGCGAGTTTCGCCATGTCTAGTTCCCTCCCTTATTTAAGAAGTTCTTCTACGCTTTTACCGCGTAGTTTAGCAACTTCCTCTGCTTTTTTAAGCTCTGTCAAGCCTTGTACCGTCGCGCGGACGATGTTGATTGGTGTGTTCGAACCTAACGATTTCGAAAGGATGTCACCTACACCTGCAAGTTCGAGTACGGCACGAACCGGACCACCTGCGATAACCCCAGTACCTTCAGAAGCTGGTTTCATGAATACACGACCTGCTCCGAATACTCCTGTGATTTCGTGTGGAATCGTTGTACCGACCATTGGTACTTGAACCATGTTTTTCTTAGCGGCTTCAATAGCCTTGCGGATCGCTTCTGGCACCTCTTGTGCCTTACCTGTACCGAAACCGACGTGACCATTTTTGTCACCTACGACGACGAGAGCGGCGAAACGGAAGCGACGGCCACCTTTCACGACTTTCGCGACGCGGTTTACGGTAACAACGCGTTCTTCGAGTTGTTCCATGTTAACGTCTAACTGGCGCATCGAGTGTCCCCTCCTTTTTATTAGAATTTAAGACCTGCTTCACGAGCTGCTTCAGCAACAGCTTTGACGCGGCCATGATAGAGGTATCCACCACGGTCGAACACAACTGTGTCGATACCTTTCTCGAGTGCACGTTCAGCAGCAAGTTTACCGACAGCTTTCGCTGCTTCAACGTTACCACCGTTTGTAAGATCGAGAGCTTTATCTTTCGAAGATGCTGACACAAGCGTTGTTTGTGACGCGTCATCGATGAGTTGTACGTAAATGTGTTTGCTTGAGCGGAAGACGTTCAAACGTGGACGAACTGCTGTCCCCGAGATCGTACGACGTACACGAGCATGACGCTTTTTACGAACTGCATTTTTATCTGCTTTTGTGATCATTTATGCCACTCCTTTCCGTTCATTTCGTGACGAATTACTTACCAGTCTTACCTTCTTTACGGCGAATACGTTCATCAGAGTAACGAACACCTTTACCTTTGTAAGGTTCTGGAGCACGGTACGAGCGGATTTGAGCAGCAACGTGACCGACGCGCTCTTTGTTAATCCCTTTTACGATGATTTGCGTGTTTGAAGGTACTTCGATTTCGATACCTTCTTCAGCAACGTACTCGATTGGGTGCGAGTAACCGAGGCTGAGGACGAGTTTGTTCCCTTGCTTAGCAGCACGGTAACCAACCCCTGAGATCTCAAGTGTTTTCTGGAATCCGTTAGACACACCTTCCACCATGTTGGCGATAAGGGCACGTGTCGTACCGTGGATCGTACGGTTCTCTTTCGAGTCATCCGGACGAACGACAGTCAATTCGTTCTCTTCAACTTTGATTTCCAATGCTGGGTTAGCTGAAAGCGAAAGTTCACCTTTAGCACCTTTTACTGTGACCGTGTTGTCTTCTGCAACCGTGACAGTAACGCCAGCTGGAATCGTAACTGGTTTTTTACCAATACGTGACATTGATTACACCTCCGTTCTTGTTAGAAAAGTGACTTACCAGATGTAGGCGATCACTTCGCCGCCGACTTGTTGTTGGCGAGCTTCTTTATCAGTCATAAGACCTTTTGATGTCGAAAGAACTGCGATACCGAGTCCTCCGAGTACTTTTGGTACTTCATCTGCTTTTGCATATACGCGAAGACCTGGTTTCGAAATACGTTTGAGACCAGTGATAACACGTTCGTTGCTTGCTCCATATTTAAGGAAAAGACGAAGTGTACCTTGTTTAGCGTCCTCGATATATTCAACATCGCGAATGAAACCTTCACGCTTGAGGATCTCTGCAACCTCACGTTTGATGTTCGAAGCTGGAAGCTCCAATTTTTCATGGCGAACCATGTTAGCGTTACGGATACGTGTAAGCATATCTGCAATTGGGTCTGTCATTACCATGCGATGTACCTCCTTTCACACTTTAGTGGATTACCAGCTTGCTTTTTTAACACCAGGGATTTGACCTTTGTATGCAAGATCACGGAACTTGATACGGCTGATCCCGAATTTACCCATGTAACCATGTGGACGACCTGTGATGCTGCAACGGTTGTGCAAGCGAACAGGTGACGAGTTACGTGGCAATTTGCTGAGTCCGATATAATCGCCTTCAGCTTTAAGCTTCGCACGTTTTTCAGCGTACTGGGCAACGAGTTTCTCGCGTTTGATTTCGCGATTCACCATTGACTTTTTAGCCATGTTGTCGACCTCCCTTTAGATTATTTTTGGAATGGCATTCCGAGAAGTGTGAGCAATTCACGAGCTTCTTCGTCTGTGTTCGCTGTTGTAACAACAACGATGTCCATACCGCGTACTTTAGATACTTTATCGTAATCGATCTCAGGGAAAATAAGTTGCTCTTTCACGCCAAGCGTGTAGTTACCGCGTCCGTCGAATGCTTTCTTCGATACACCGCGGAAGTCACGTACACGTGGAAGTGAAACAGTTACCAATTTGTCGAGGAAATCGTACATGCGCTCGCCGCGAAGTGTTACTTTCGCTCCGATTGGCATGCCTTCACGAAGTTTGAAACCAGCGATTGATTTCTTAGCCTTCGTTACGAGTGGTTTTTGACCAGAAAGAATTGATAATTCTTCCACTGCCATATCAAGTGCTTTCGAGTTCGAAACAGCGTCACCTACACCCATGTTGATGACGATCTTGTCGACCTTCGGTACTTGCATGACTGAGTCATAGTTGAATTTATCCATCATCGCTTTCACGATGTCGCTTTTATACTTCTCTTGCAAACGGTTCATAGTCGAATGGACCTCCTTTCGTCACGTTCTTCTTATTTATCGAGTACTTCGCCCGATTTCGCGACACGAACTTTTTTACCATCGACTACTTTGAAACCAACACGAGTTGGTTTGCCCGTTTTCGGGTCGAGTGGCATGACGTTCGAGACGTGAATTGGTGCTTCGATTTCAAGGATACCGCCTTGTGGATTCGCTTGTGATGGTTTCGAGTGTTTTTTAATCACGTTGATACCTTCTACGACTACGCGGTTCTTGCTTGGCATCGCTTTGAGGATAACCCCTTGCTTGCCTTTATCTTTACCAGACATTACCTGGACTGTATCGCCTTTTTTAACATGCATCGTTTGCGCACCTCCTTATAGGATTGAAATTGGAAATTAAAGTACTTCCGGTGCCAACGAAACGATCTTCATGAATTCTTTTTCACGAAGTTCACGTGCAACTGGCCCGAAGATCCGTGTGCCGCGTGGGCTCTTGTCATCTTTGATGATGACTGCTGCGTTCTCATCGAAACGGATGTACGAACCATCTTTACGACGAGCGCCGCGTTTTGTACGAACGACAACTGCTCTGACAACGTCACCTTTTTTAACAACGCCACCTGGTGTTGCTTGTTTTACCGTCGCGACGATGATGTCACCGATGTTTGCAGTCTTACGACCTGAACCACCGAGGACTTTAATTGTCAACAGTTCACGCGCGCCAGAGTTGTCTGCTACTTTCAAGCGAGATTCTTGTTGAATCATGCGAGTGTACCTCCCTCCGGATGTTTATAGATCCGAACTGTTATTAGATGATTACTGATTCTTCAATTACTGTTACGAGACGGAAACGTTTGTCTTTCGAAAGTGGACGTGTTTCCGCGATGCGTACGATATCGCCAACTTTAGCGACATTGTTCTCATCATGCGCTTTAAATTTCTTCGTGTAGTTTACACGCTTACCATAAAGCTTATGACGTACTTTTGTTTCAACTGCAACGACGATCGTTTTGTCCATTTTGTCAGACACGACGCGTCCAGTGAGCACTTTACGCTGATTGCGTTCCATGAGTGTTACCTCCTCTTCAAGAATCCGATTAGATTAGCCGTTGTTGATGCCGAGTTCGCGTTCACGAAGAATCGTTTTAGCACGCGCAATCGACTTGCGTACTTCACGGATACGAGCAGGATTCTCAAGCTGACCTGTAGCTAATTGGAAACGAAGGTTAAAGAGTTCTTCTTTCCACTCGCCGACTTTACCGTTGAGCTCTTCAGTTGTTGATTGACGGAGATCAGTTGCTTTCATTCGTATCACCACCATTTTCTTCACGTTTCACGAACTTACATTTAACTGGAAGTTTGTGCGATGCAAGACGAAGTGCCTCACGTGCCACTTCCTCAGATACACCTGCGATTTCGAACATTACTTTGCCAGGCTTAACTACAGCTACCCAGCCTTCTGGAGCACCTTTACCCGAACCCATTCGGACTTCGAGAGGCTTTTTCGTGTATGGTTTGTGTGGGAAGATCTTGATCCACACTTTACCACCACGTTTCATATAACGTGTCATTGCGATACGTGCTGATTCGATTTGACGGTTTGTGATCCAGCTCGCTTCGAGAGCTTGGAGACCGAATTCACCGAAATGTACTGTTGTGCCGCGTTTTGCATTCCCGCGCATTTTACCACGGTGTACACGACGATATTTCACGCGTTTAGGTAACAACATAGTGTGTTGCCTCCTTCCTGAAAGAGTGTTTATTATTCAGCGTTTTTCGCTGTGTTGTTTTTTGTTGGAAGAACTTCACCATGGTACAACCAGACTTTAATTCCGATTTTACCGTAAGTTGTGTCTGCTTCAGCTGTTCCGTAGTCGATATCGGCACGGAGTGTGTGAAGTGGAACTGTTCCTTCCGAGTACTTCTCTGAACGAGCGATGTCAGCGCCACCAAGACGACCAGAAACTTCTGTTTTGATCCCTTTGATGCCAGTGCGCATCGAACGTTGAATTGATTGCTTCATTGCACGACGGAAAGATACGCGACCTTCCAATTGACGAGCGATGTTTTCAGCAACGAGTTTTGCAACAGCGTCCGCGTTTTTCACTTCAACAACGTTGATGTGAACACGTTTGCCTTCTGCAAGTTTCGTGATGTTTTTACGGAGTGACTCGATTTCCGAACCACCTTTACCGATAACCATACCTGGTTTCGCAGTGTGAAGCGAAATGTTTACGCGGTTTGCAGCGCGCTCGATTTCTACTTTAGAAACACTAGCATCCTTCATTTTGTTTTCGATATATTCACGAATAACGAAGTCTTCATGAAGGAGATCTGCGTAGTCTTTCTCAGCGTACCAACGCGAATCCCAGTCTTTGATAATACCAACGCGAAGACCGTGCGGATTTACCTTTTGACCCACTACATATCCCTCCTTATTTTTCAGTTACCACGATGTGGATGTGGCTTGTGCGTTTGTTAATACGGCTTGCGCGACCCATCGCACGTGGGCGGAAGCGTTTGAGTGTTGGACCTTCGTTAACAAATGCTTCTGTAACGACAAGGTTCTCAATGTTCATATCGTAGTTGTGCTCTGCGTTAGCAATTGCCGACTTCAATACTTTTTCAACAACTGGCGACGCTGCCTTGTTCGTGTGAGCAAGGACAGAGAGCGCTTCGCCGACTTGTTTCCCGCGAATTAAGTCTACAACGAGACGTGCTTTGCGAGGAGCAAGACGGACCATATTAGCTGATGCTTTAGCTTGCATGGATTTGACCTCCCCTCAAATTACCGTTTCGTTTTCTTGTCTGATCCGTGACCTTTGTACGTGCGTGTTGGAGCGAACTCACCAAGTTTGTGACCAACCATGTCTTCTGTCACGAATACTGGTACGTGTTTGCGACCATCGTGTACACCGAACGTGTGACCCATGAATTCTGGGAAGATCGTCGAGCGACGTGACCAAGTTTTAATAACCTGCTTCTCACCAGATTCGTTGAGTTTGTCAACTTTAGCGAGCAAGTGGTGATCTGCGAATGGACCTTTTTTCAAGCTGCGACCCATGATAGAACCTCCCTTTGGAATGATTCGGGAACGGCCCT
Organism: Exiguobacterium alkaliphilum 12/1; assembly: GCF_000714435.1. Classification (GTDB taxonomy): domain Bacteria; phylum Bacillota; class Bacilli; order Exiguobacteriales; family Exiguobacteriaceae; genus Exiguobacterium; species Exiguobacterium alkaliphilum. The sequence continues at coordinate 35,021 of NZ_JJMW01000042.1, read as the reverse complement.
TTCGAACCGCCCGAGAATCATGTAGTGATTATTTCTTACGGCGACGGAGAATGTACATGTCGCTCGATTTGTTTTTCTTACGTGTTTTAAGACCAAGAGCTGGTTTACCCCAAGGAGTAAGTGGGCCCGAACGACCGATTGGCGCACGACCTTCACCACCACCGTGTGGGTGATCAACCGGGTTCATGACAGAACCACGTACTGTTGGGCGTTTGCCTAACCAACGTGAACGTCCTGCTTTACCGATGTTAACGAGTTCGTGTTCTTCGTTACCAACTGAACCGACTGTCGCGCGGCAAGTGCCGAGGAACAAGCGTGATTCACCTGATTGAAGACGAACGATGACGTACTTGCCGTCACGTCCTTGGATTTGTGCCGATGCACCAGCCGCACGAACAAGCTGACCGCCTTTACCAGGCTTAAGCTCGATGTTGTGGATAGTAGTACCGACAGGGATGTTTGCGAGTGGCAACGCGTTCCCTACTTTGATGTCCGCTTCTGGGCCAGCCATGATTTCCATGCCTACTTTGATCCCTTTAGGAGCGAGGATGTAACGTTTCTCACCATCTGCATAGTTGATGAGGGCGATGTTCGCTGAACGGTTTGGATCGTACTCGATCGTTGCTACGCGTCCGACGATGCCATCTTTGTTACGTTTGAAATCGATGATACGGTATTTACGTTTGTGTCCGCCACCTTGGTGACGTACAGTCAAACGACCTTGGTTGTTACGTCCGCCTTTTTTCGAAAGCTTTTCAGTTAACGATTTTTCAGGGCGATTCGTAGTGATCTCTGCAAAGTCGAGAGATGTCATGTTACGGCGACCGTTAGTGGTCGGCTTAAACTTTTTAATTGCCATCGAGGATTCCCTCCTTTTCTTGTAAAGTAATCAATTAACCGAGGAAGTCGATTGTGTTGCCTTCAGCAAGAGTTACGATCGCTTTCTTACGACGCGATGTGTAACCAGAGTGACGACCGACACGTTTCGCTTTCGGTTTCATGTTCATTGTGTTTACCGAAGCAACTTTCACGTTGAAGATTGTTTCGATAGCGTGTTTCACTTGCGATTTAGTCGCTTTAACTTCGATCTCGAAAACGTATTTGTTAGCTTCCATGAGGCTAACTGAACGCTCAGTGATGATCGGGCGTTTGATGATATCGTATGCTTGAGCCATTATGCAAGCACCTCCTCTACCTTCGCAACCGCATCTTTAGTGAAGATGACTTTGTCGTTAGCAACGAGGTCAAGAACGTTCACGCCTGCTGCTTCGATCACAGTCACTCCTGGGATGTTACGAGCTGCGAGAGCGATAGTCTCATTGTAGTCCGCTGTGACTACGAGAGCCTTACGTTCTACTGAAAGGCTGTTAAGTACAGCAGCCATATCTTTTGTTTTTGGTGCATCGAAAGCAAGGCCTTCGAGGACGATCATTTCGTTGTTTTGTACTTTAGTCGACAAAGCCGAGAGAAGTGCAAGACGACGAACTTTCTTAGGAAGCTTGTAAGAGTATGAACGTGGAGTTGGACCGAAGACTGTTCCACCACCAACCCATTGTGGTGAGCGGATCGAACCTTGGCGCGCACGACCAGTTCCCTTTTGTTTCCATGGTTTACGGCCGCCACCGCGTACTTCCGAGCGACCTTTCGTATCGTGAGTACCTTGACGGCGTGATGCTTGTTGCATGACGATCGCGTCATAAAGTACTGAATCGTTTGGCTCGATACCGAAGATGGCTTCTGCCAATTCGATTTCGCCAACTTGTGAACCTGTTTGGTTAAGCAAAGCTACTTTAGGCATTCGTAATTCCTCCTTTCCGTGCAGTTAATTAGTTACCTTTTACCGCTGTTTTGATGATGACGTTCGACTTGCGAGCGCCTGGGATTGCGCCTTTAACGAGTACAAGGCCGCGTTCCACGTCAACTTTAACAACTTCAAGGTTTTGAATCGTTTTACGCTCGCCGCCCATTTGACCAGGAAGAAGCTTCCCTTTGAATACGCGGTTAGGAGCTACAGGACCCATCGAACCAGGACGACGGTGGTAGCGCGAACCGTGAGCCATTGGTCCACGTGATTGTCCGTGACGCTTGATCGCACCTTGGAATCCTTTACCTTTTGAAGTACCTGTAACGTCTACTAATTCACCTGCAGCGAAAATGTCCGCCTTGATCTCTTGACCGATTTCGTATCCTTCTACTGAAGTACGAATCTCTTTGATGAAGCGCTTAGGTGTCGCGTTTGCTTTCGCAGCGTGACCTTTTGCCGGTTTGTTTTGACGTGATTCTTTCACGTCGCTGAAACCGAGTTGGACTGCTTCGTAACCGTCCGTTTCAACTGTTTTAAGTTGAAGCACAACGTTTCCTTCGACAGCAACTACTGTTACTGGTACGACTTCGCCTGCTTCGTTGAAGATTTGAGTCATACCGAGTTTTGTTCCTAAGATTCCTTTAGCCATGAGATACACCTCCTGTTTAATAATTATTGTCTCTTCTGGCTAGTATCTACTATATGAAGAATTAAAGTTTGATTTCGATGTCAACACCTGATGGTAATTCGAGGCGCATAAGCGCATCAACCGTTTTTGGTGTTGGGTTGACGATGTCGATCAAGCGTTTGTGTGTACGCATCTCGAACTGCTCACGAGCATCTTTGTACTTGTGAACCGCACGAAGGATCGTGTAGATCGATTTGTCAGTTGGAAGCGGGATTGGTCCCGAAACCTTTGCACCTGAACGCTTCGCAGTTTCAACGATTTTCTCAGCTGATTGATCGAGAACGCGATGGTCGTATGCTTTTAAACGAATACGGATTTTTTCATTTGCCATGTAAGTTTCCCTCCTTTGTCGCCTATTTTAAAAATAGACAGTTCTCCGCGGAAATTTCCACACCGGCCATGGCAAAGCTGCCTGGCGTGTCATAACCTCCCGCTTCATCGCAGCGTGCTTGTGTCAGCAGAGGCATCCGATCATTGCAAATCAACGATTGGACCCGTTTTCTGCTGTAAAGTCTCTCACCACTCGCACAAACACTTAATCATTATATCGAATCCGCAAATGAATTGCAAGATTTGATTTTTTTGAACGCGCCGGATGTCTGATGAGTTATTCAACGTTCACTAATGTAACAAGATTCCGAGCCATTTGCAAGCTATTTTCTTTCTTTTGTTGAACTATTTTCGAAACGAACTCCTGTGTCAACTCGACCTAGCGTTTCATTTCATCTTGAAACCGCGTCATCACCTGCTCGACGATCGAATCCGGGGCCCGCAAGAGGCACGTTCGAACAATCGCCTTATCGAATGCATAATCGTGGAAATACGCCTTGATACGGTCGACTTTATCCGGTCGCTCCATGACCGTGTAAAGCACGGCCCACTCCTCGAGATGCATCCAGCCGTTCACGGGCTCGACGTATGGATGTGTATAGATGCCGTCCGTGCACTTCATCCGAAACGACGCCATCACATCGATCTCCACCCCTTCAACTTCATACTCACCAAAGTACGTTGTTAAATAATCGGCATGCGGTTTTGAATCACGCTTTTCCCCAACTCGACTGAGCACGTTATCAAGTCGCTCAAATTGATCGGGTTCTACAAAAATATCGAAATCATTTGCCACGTCGATGAGTCCATGATGTTTCAGTAACGTCGAACCCCCGATGCGGCATTCGATTCCGTTCAATCGGCACAGCGTCTCTAGTTTCTCTTTCATCATCATCGCTCCTTCGATTCCATATGTGCTATCTTACCATGACGCCACCTAAACAAAAAAAGCGATCCGCAAATGCGGACCGCTTTGAACATCGATTACTCGATGATTTGTGTTACAGAACCAGCACCTACAGTACGGCCACCCTCACGGATTGAGAAACGTGTTCCGTCTTCGATCGCGATTGTAGAAATCAATTCGATCGTCAACTCGATGTTGTCTCCTGGCATTACCATTTCAGTACCTTCTGGAAGGTGAACGATACCTGTTACGTCAGTTGTACGGAAGTAGAACTGCGGACGGTAGTTCGCGAAGAATGGCGTGTGACGGCCACCCTCTTCTTTAGAAAGAACGTAGATTGAAGCTTTGAACTTCGAGTGTGGCGTGATTGAACCTGGCTTAGCAAGTACTTGTCCACGCTCGATGTCGTCGCGTGATACACCACGGAGAAGTGCACCGATGTTGTCGCCAGCTTCAGCGTAGTCGAGAAGCTTACGGAACATCTCTACACCAGTACATACAGTTTTCTTAGTTTCTTCTGTAAGACCAACGATTTCAACTTCGTCGTTGACGCGGAGAACACCACGCTCAACACGACCAGTCGCTACAGTACCGCGACCAGTGATTGAGAATACGTCCTCAACTGGCATCATGAAGTCTTTGTCCGTGTCACGAACTGGCTCGGGGATGTACTCATCAACAGCGTTCATGAGTTCCATGATTTTTTCTTCCCACTGAGCTTCGCCGTTAAGCGCGCCAAGTGCTGAACCTTTGATTACTGGAAGGTCGTCGCCTGGGAAGTCGTACTCAGAAAGAAGTTCACGGATTTCCATTTCAACGAGCTCGAGGAGTTCTTCGTCGTCAACCATGTCAACTTTGTTCATGAATACGACGATGAAAGGAACACCTACTTGACGTGAAAGAAGGATGTGCTCACGTGTTTGTGGCATTGGGCCATCTGTTGCAGAAACAACGAGGATCGCGCCGTCCATTTGTGCAGCACCAGTGATCATGTTTTTAACATAGTCAGCGTGACCTGGGCAGTCAACGTGTGCATAGTGGCGTTTCTCAGTTTCGTACTCGATGTGAGCTGTTGCGATTGTGATACCGCGCTCGCGCTCTTCAGGAGCACCATCGATTTGGTCAAACTTCGTAGCAGCCTTACCTTGTGCTTTTGAAAGTACAGCAGAGATTGCTGCAGTCAAAGTAGTTTTACCGTGGTCGACGTGGCCGATTGTACCAACGTTAACGTGCGGTTTAGAACGGTCGAATTTTTCTTTACCCATTCTAGATTCCTCCTCTATTAGACAATTAGTTTTTATTTAACTAGGAAGACGTAGGCTACTTTTAACATACGTCCTCCTTAGCTTACAACAATCAATTCAGCGTTACAACCGTTATTAGCCGTTCGCTTTTTTGATGATTTCTTCAGCAATTGACTTCGGTACTTCTTCGTAGTGGTCGAAGTGCATCGAGTACGTTCCGCGTCCTTGTGTACGTGAACGAAGTGACGTTGCATATCCGAACATTTCCGAAAGTGGAACCATCGCCTTAACGACTTGTGCGTTACCGCGTGCTTCCATACCTTCTACGCGTCCACGGCGTGACGTGACGTCACCCATGATGTCTCCCAAGTATTCTTCTGGGATAACAACTTCAACACGCATCATTGGCTCAAGGATAACAGCTTTCGCTTGTTCCTTAAGTTGTTTAACCGCCATCGAAGCAGCAACTTTAAACGCCATCTCGTTCGAGTCGACATCGTGGTACGATCCGAAGACGAGGGCAGCTTTAACGTCAACTACTGGGTAGCCAGCGAGGATACCGTTTTCGAGAGCTTCTTCAATCCCGTTTTGAACAGCTGGGACGTATTCACGTGGGACAACACCACCGACGATCTTGTTCTCGAATGCGAATCCAGCGCCTTCTTCGTTCGGCTCGAATTCTACGACAACGTGACCGTACTGACCGCGTCCACCCGATTGACGTACGAATTTCGAATCGATCTTCGCAGCGCCACGGATTGTCTCACGGTAAGCAACTTGTGGTGCACCAACGTTTGCTTCTACTTTGAATTCGCGACGCATACGGTCAACGAGGATATCAAGGTGAAGCTCACCCATACCAGAGATGATCGTTTGACCTGTCTCTTGGTTTGTTTCAGTGCGGAATGTTGGATCCTCTTCTGCGAGTTTCGCGAGGGCTTGACCCATCTTGTCTTGGTCAGCTTTCGATTTAGGCTCGATTGCGACCGAGATAACCGGTTCTGGGAATGTCATTGACTCGAGAACGACGTTGTCTTTCTCTGAGCAAAGCGTATCACCAGTCGTTGTATCTTTAAGACCAACAGCTGCGGCGATGTCACCAGCGTATACCATTGGAATTTCTTCACGGCTGTTCGCGTGCATTTGAAGGATACGACCGAGACGCTCACGCTTCCCTTTAGTCGAGTTCTTCACATACGAACCAGCTTGTGCTGTACCAGAGTACACACGGAAGAATGTCAATTTACCGACGTAAGGGTCAGTCATGACTTTGAATGCGAGTGCCGAGAACGGCGCTTCATCCGAAGGTTCACGCGTGATTTCTTCTTCTGTATCGAGGTTAACCCCTTTGATTGACTCAACATCAACTGGTGATGGGAGGTAATCAACAACTGCGTCCAACATCAATTGAACACCTTTGTTTTTGAAGGCCGAACCAACGAGTACAGGGTAGAATTCTACGCTGAGTGTTGCTTTACGAATACCAGCTTTGAGTTCTTCGATTGAGATCTCTTCGCCTTCGAGGTATTTCATCATCAACTCTTCGTTGTAGTCCGCGACCGCTTCGATCAATTGACCGCGAAGTTCTTCAGCTTGGTCAGCCATGTCAGCTGGGAAGCCTTCGATTACTTCGATGTCTGTACCGAGGTCGTTCGAGTACATGTACGTCTTCATTTCGACGAGGTCAACGATTCCTTTGAATTCGTCTTCCGCACCGATTGGAAGTTGGATTGGGTGTGCATTGGCTTGAAGACGCTCGTGAAGTGTTTTCACCGAGTACAAGAAGTCCGCACCGATCTTATCCATCTTGTTGACGAATACGACACGTGGAACACCGTAAGTCGTCGCTTGACGCCATACAGTTTCTGTTTGTGGTTCAACACCTGATTGTGCATCAAGTACTGCTACTGCGCCATCAAGTACACGAAGTGAACGCTCAACTTCAACTGTGAAGTCTACGTGTCCAGGTGTATCGATGATGTTTACACGGTGGCCATTCCACTGTGCAGTTGTCGCTGCAGAAGTGATCGTGATTCCACGCTCTTGCTCCTGCTCCATCCAGTCCATTTGTGAAGCTCCTTCATGAGTTTCACCAATTTTGTGGATACGACCTGTGTAATAAAGAATACGTTCAGTCGTTGTCGTTTTACCGGCATCGATGTGAGCCATGATCCCGATGTTACGAGTATTCTTTAGGGAGAATTCTCTTGCCATACTGGGTATTCTCCTTCCGCATGTGTTTTTCGTGTGCTGGCACACGATATGATTATACCCGAAAGCCACTCCATTAAGCCACCGCTTGGTGACGTGGAGTGGACTTTACGTTTAAATTACCAACGATAGTGAGCAAACGCTTTGTTCGCTTCTGCCATCTTATGCATGTCTTCGCGTTTCTTAACTGAAGCACCAGTGTTATTGGCTGCATCCATGATTTCGTTCGCGATACGTTGCTCCATCGTCTTCTCGTTGCGGAGACGAGCGTAGTTCACGAGGTAACGAAGACCAAGTGTCGTACGGCGCTCTGGACGAACTTCAACAGGAACTTGGTAGTTTGCTCCACCAACACGGCGAGCTTTAACTTCAAGTACAGGCATGATGTTGTTCATTGCTTCTTCGAACACTTCCATAGGCTCTTTGCCTGAGCGTTCAGCGATGAGGCCAAATGCGTTGTAAATGATAGTTTGAGCTGTACCTTTTTTACCGTCTAACATGACACGGTTAATGAGGCGAGTTACCAATTTCGAGTTGTAGATCGGATCTGCGATAACGTCACGACGTTCTGCACGGTTTTTACGCATCCGAGTACCCTCCTTTCAAAATTTCAGTAGTTGTAGTTTTAGTAAGCGAGAATTACTTCTTCGCAGCTTTCGGACGTTTCGTACCGTATTTAGAACGGCCTTGCATACGTCCGTCAACACCTGCAGTGTCAAGCGCACCACGAACGATGTGGTAACGTACCCCTGGTAAGTCTTTTACACGTCCTCCACGGATAAGAACAACGCTGTGCTCTTGAAGGTTGTGGCCAATACCTGGGATGTACGCAGTCACTTCGATTTGGTTCGTCAAGCGAACACGAGCATACTTACGTAACGCCGAGTTCGGTTTCTTCGGAGTCATTGTACCAACACGTGTACAAACACCACGTTTTTGTGGCGAGCTCACGTTTGTTTGTGACTTGATGAAACTGTTGTAACCTTTGTTAAGTGCTGGAGAGTCAGATTTAACGACTTTCGATTTACGTCCTTTACGGACTAACTGGTTGATAGTAGGCATCTTTGAAGATCCTCCCTTCCTGAATTGTGCTATTTTCTAGACCCACCGACCCGGGTGGTTCATTTAAGGTCATAACGAAACGCCTTTACGAGGCGTAGGCATTCCATGACCTCGCAAAAACGTGAGTTATACCTTGAAAGTGGCAAAGATAGCAGCCAAATCCTTCCGAAGAAAGATCGGGTGACGTCCAAGTAGCTTGCCGACTGCTGGACACCGTTGTCTACGACAACAACCGATTGGCGGCACTAAATCATAGTAGCACCGCCAATGAATGCTGTCAAGACGTTTTTATTCCACTGTCGTGTCTTCGAGAGCGACTTCTGCCTTGTCCTCTTTGAGCTGGACATCGCGGTAAACCGGCATCCCTGTACCAGCAGGAACGAGCTTACCGATGATGACGTTCTCTTTGAGACCGAGGAGATAGTCACGCTTGCCTTTGATGGCAGCGTCTGTCAACACGCGAGTCGTTTCTTGGAACGAAGCGGCCGAGAGGAACGAATCTGTCTCGAGCGACGCTTTCGTGATTCCGAGAAGGACCGGTTTGGCCGTCGCCGGGCTCTTGCCGTCGCGGAGAGCATCTTTACATGCCTCTTTGAAGACGCTGATATCGACGAGTGAACCTGGGAGAAGCGGCGTGTCACCTGATTCGATGACTTTGACGCGACGAAGCATTTGGCGAACCATGACCTCGACGTGCTTATCGCCGATTTCTACCCCTTGCATCCGGTATACTTTTTGAACTTCTTGGAGAAGATAGTTCTGAACACCCGATACACCACGGACGGTGAGCAATTCTTTCGGATCGATCGAACCTTCCGTGAAGACTTCCCCAGCGTCGACCGTATCGCCGATTTGGACACGGAGACGTGCTCCGAACGGAATCGTGTACGAACGTGTTTCGCTGAGCCCTTCGACTGTGAGTTCACGCTTGTCGCGCGACTCGGTGAAGTCGATGACCGTACCCGGGATTTCCGAGATGACCGCTTGACCTTTCGGGTTACGGGCCTCGAATACCTCTTGGATACGCGGAAGACCTTGTGTGATATCATCTCCGGCTACACCACCTGTGTGGAAGGTACGCATCGTAAGCTGCGTTCCTGGCTCACCGATTGATTGCGCGGCGATGATTCCGACAGCTTCCCCGACTTCGACGTTCGAACCGGTCGCCAAGTTGCGTCCGTAACACTTCTTACATACGCCGTGTGACGTGTTACATGTGAAGGCAGTACGGATTTCAACGCGCTCAACGCCAGCATCGACGATTTCACGGGCAAGCTCTTCGGTGATGAGTTGGTTCTTCTCGACCATGACTTCTCCCGTTTCCGGATGTGCCACTGTCTCGAACGATGTACGGCCGACGAGGCGGTCATACAAGCTTTCGATTTCTTCCGTGCCTTCGCGGAGAGCGGCGACGCGGATTCCGCGGTCCGTTTCACAATCTTCTTCACGGATGATGACATCTTGGGCAACGTCGACGAGACGACGCGTCAAGTAACCTGAGTCAGCCGTCTTAAGGGCTGTATCGGCAAGACCTTTACGCGCACCGTGCGTCGAGATGAAGTACTCTTGAACCGTCAGTCCCTCACGGAACGACGATTTGATCGGAAGTTCGATGATGCGGCCAGATGGAGCGGCCATCAAACCACGCATCCCTGCGAGCTGCGTGAAGTTGGACGCGTTACCACGGGCACCAGAATCAGACATCATGAAGATCGGGTTCAAGCGGTTGAGGGATTTCATCAAGCGTGACTGAATCTCATCTTTCGCTTCGTTCCACGACCGGACGACACGCTCATAGCGCTCATCTTCAGTGATGAGACCACGGCGGAACGATTTCATGATTTGGTCGACTTGTTTCTGTGCTTCATCGAGGATTTCTTGTTTATCCGGAAGAACGATGATGTCCGAGATCCCGACCGTCACACCCGCTTTTGTCGAGTGTTTGAAGCCGAGGTCTTTCATCCGGTCAAGCATGCGGCTTGTTTCAGTCGTTTCAAACTTCTGGAACACTTCCGCGATGACTTTTCCAAGGAATCCTTTTTTGAACGGCTCGACGAGTGGACGTGCGGCGATTTCTTCCGCGACGTTCGCACCTTTGTCGATGAAGTACTTGTCAGGTGTTGCTTCCTGCAAGTTTTCCATTGACGGCTCGTTCAAGTATGGGAACGTGTTCGGCAAGATTTCGTTAAAGATCATCTTTCCGACCGTCGTGATCAATAGTTTCTCATTTTGTTCGTCAGTGAACGTCGGGTTGTTGAGTGTCCGCGCCGGAACCGCCACACGCGAGTGCAAGTGGACGTAACCGTTTTGGTACGCGATGAGTGCTTCGTTGACGTTCGACATGATCTTCCCTTGACCGATGGCATCGTCGCGCTCAAGCGAGATGTAGTAGTTACCGAGGACCATATCCTGCGATGGTGTAACGACTGGTTTTCCATCTTTCGGGTTCAAAATGTTTTGTGCTGCGAGCATGAGAAGACGAGCTTCCGCTTGCGCTTCTGCAGAAAGTGGAACGTGAACCGCCATTTGGTCACCATCGAAGTCGGCGTTGTAAGCCGTACATACGAGCGGGTGAAGGCGAATCGCGCGACCTTCTACGAGAATCGGTTCAAACGCCTGGATTCCGAGACGGTGAAGCGTCGGGGCACGGTTCAAGAGAACCGGATGCTCACGGATGACTTCTTCAAGGACGCCCCAGATTTCAGGTTGCATCTTCTCAATCTTGCGTTTTGCGTTCTTGATGTTCGACGCGATGCCGCGACCGACGAGTTCTTTCATCACGAACGGCTTAAAGAGTTCGAGTGCCATCTCTTTCGGGAGACCACACTGGTACATCTTCAAGTTTGGTCCAACGACGATAACCGAACGTCCTGAGTAGTCGACCCGTTTACCAAGAAGGTTTTGACGGAAACGACCCTGTTTCCCTTTCAACATGTGTGAAAGTGATTTGAGCGGACGGTTACCAGGACCTGTGACCGGACGTCCACGACGACCGTTATCAATCAAAGCGTCAACCGCTTCTTGAAGCATACGCTTCTCGTTTTGCACGATGATGTTCGGCGCGCCGAGGTCGAGCAAACGTTTGAGACGGTTGTTACGGTTGATGACACGACGATATAAATCGTTCAAGTCCGATGTCGCGAAGCGTCCACCGTCGAGCTGCACCATCGGGCGAAGCTCTGGCGGGATGACAGGAAGTACTTCAAGGATCATCCAGTCCGGATTGTTCCCTGACGTGAAGAATGCATCGAGCACTTCAAGACGTTTAATCGCACGTGTACGACGTTGGCCTTGAACCGTCTTCAATTCTTCGCGGAGTTCTCCGACTTCCTTCTCGAGTTGTACGTCTTGAAGGAGTGTCCGAATCGCTTCCGCACCCATGTCTGCTTTGAAGTCGCTACCGTATTTCTCGCGGTAGAGACGGAATTCTTTTTCCGAGAGGAGTTGCTTCTTCTCGAGCGGTGTGTCACCTGGCTCGGTCACGACGTACGACGCGAAGTAAATGACTTCTTCGAGCGCACGTGGTGACATGTCGAGCACAAGCCCCATCCGGCTTGGAATTCCTTTGAAGTACCAGATATGCGAAACCGGTGCCGCGAGCTCGATATGGCCCATACGCTCGCGACGCACTTTCGCTTTCGTCACTTCAACGCCACAGCGGTCACAAATGACTCCTTTATAACGGATTCGTTTGTACTTCCCGCAGTAACATTCCCACTCTTTCGTCGGACCGAAGATTCGTTCACAGAACAATCCGTCCTTCTCTGGTTTAAGTGTACGATAGTTGATTGTTTCCGGCTTTTTGACTTCCCCGTAAGACCACGAACGGATCTTCTCCGGTGAAGCCAAGCCGATTTTCATATATTCAAATCGATTAACATCTACCAAGGGGCCGACCTCCCTTTTCGCCTTATTCCTCTTCCGTAACAGTCGGTTGAACGACTTGTTCTAACGCCGATGTTGCGTTCGGGATGTTGTCGTCATCTTCATCTTTCATTTCGACTTCTTCATCGTCCGCAGACATCATCTTGACTTCCATACCGAGTGCTTGAAGCTCTTTAATCAAGACGCGGAACGATTCAGGAACGCCCGCTTTCGGAACGCTCTCGCCTTTCACGATCGCTTCGTATGCTTTCACACGACCGACCGTGTCATCCGACTTGATTGTCAAGATTTCTTGGAGCGTGTAGGCTGCGCCGTACGCTTCAAGTGCCCAAACTTCCATCTCACCGAAGCGCTGTCCACCGAACTGTGCTTTACCACCGAGCGGTTGTTGCGTGACGAGTGAGTATGGTCCAGTCGAACGAGCGTGAAGTTTATCATCAACCATGTGCGCGAGTTTGATCATGTACATGACACCGACCGAGACGCGGTTATCGAACGGTTCACCAGTACGCCCGTCGTAGAGACGAGTCTTGGCATCCTTGTCCATTCCAGCTTCTTCAATCGTTGCCCATACGTCTTCCTCACGCGCACCATCGAATACAGGTGTCGCCACTTTAATGCCGAGCTTCTTCGCCGCCATCCCAAGGTGGAGTTCGAGTACCTGACCGATGTTCATACGCGATGGTACACCAAGCGGGTTAAGCATGATGTCAATTGGTGTGCCGTCTGGCATGTATGGCATATCTTCTTCTGGGAGAATGCGCGAGATAACACCTTTGTTACCGTGACGTCCCGCCATTTTATCCCCTTCGTGAATCTTACGTTTTTGAACGATGTAGACACGAACCATTTGGTTCACGCCTGGTGAGAGTTCGTCACCGTTTTCACGATCGAACACTTTGACGTCCAAGATGATGCCGTCGCCACCGTTTGGTACACGGAGTGACGTATCACGGACTTCACGTGCCTTCTCACCGAAGATCGCATGCAAGAGACGCTCTTCCGCCGTCAATTCCGTCACACCTTTAGGCGTTACTTTACCGACGAGGATGTCGCCATCCTTGACTTCCGCACCGATGCGGATGATCCCACGATCGTCCAAGTTGCGAAGTGCGTCATCACCGACGTTTGGAATATCACGTGTGATTTCCTCAGGTCCGAGTTTCGTATCGCGTGACTCTGACTCGTACTCTTCGATATGAATCGACGTGTACACATCATCTTTCACGAGACGCTCACTCATGATGATCGCATCCTCATAGTTGTAACCGTCCCATGTCATGAAGGCGACGACGACGTTACGGCCGAGCGCGAGCTCACCCATATCCATCGACGGACCGTCAGCAAGGATTTCTCCTTTTTCGACACGGTCGCCAGCAGCGATGATTGGCTTCTGGTTGTAGCATGTCCCTTGGTTCGAGCGGACATATTTTTGAAGTTTATAGCGGTCGAGGTCACCTGAAACTTCAGAGCCGTTCACGTCAGACGTGCGACGGACTAAGATTTCACGTGCTGTGACACGCTCGACGACACCTGGGAACTTGGCGATAATCGCGGCTCCAGAGTCTTTCGCTGACACGTACTCCATTCCAGTCCCGATAATCGGTGAATCTGGTTGGAGAAGTGGTACAGCTTGACGTTGCATGTTCGCTCCCATGAGGGCACGGTTCGAGTCATCGTTCTCAAGGAACGGGATACATGCCGTCGCGGCAGAAACAACCTGTTTCGGCGAAACGTCCATGTAATCGACTCGGCTCGGCTCAACTGACAAGTTTTGTCCGCGGAAGCGGCAAAGAACTTGTGCGTCGGCAAAGTGACCGTCTTCCGTGAGCGGCATGTTCGCCTGGGCGACGACGTAGAGATCTTCTTCGTCCGCCGTCATATATTGAATCTCGCCTGTGACGAGACCAGTTTCCGGGTCAACACGACGGTACGGCGCTTCGATGAACCCGTACTCGTTTACTTTCGCATAAGACGAAAGTGAGTTGATGAGACCGATGTTCGGTCCTTCTGGTGTTTCAATTGGACACATCCGACCGTAGTGCGAATAGTGAACGTCTCGAACTTCGAAGCCGGCACGCTCACGTGTCAAACCACCCGGTCCAAGTGCAGAGAGACGACGCTTATGCGTCAATTCTGCGAGCGGGTTCGTTTGGTCCATGAACTGTGACAACTGCGAGCTACCGAAGAACTCTTTCAGTGATGCAATCACCGGGCGAATGTTGATGAGCGCCTGAGGTGTGATCGCGTTTTGATCTTGAATCGACATCCGTTCTTTTACGACACGTTCCATCCGCGAGAGACCGATGCGGAATTGGTTTTGGAGAAGCTCTCCGACTGAACGAAGACGACGGTTTCCTAAGTGGTCGATGTCATCTGTTGTTCCGACTTCGTGAAGTAAGTTGAAGAAGTAGTTGATCGATGCGATGATATCGGCCGGTGTGATATGTTTCACGCTACGGTCGATATTGCCGTTACCGATAATGTTCAAAATACGCTCTCCGTCTGGGTCATCCGGTGAGATGACTTTAATCGACTGAAGACCGAACGGTTCACCTTCCGCGACGCCGCCTGTCGGCTCTGCGTCCATGTAGCCAAGGCCGTTCTCCAAATGCGGGAGGACGCGGTCAAGGTTACGACGGTCGAGTACCGTGCCAGCCTCTGCGATCACTTCGCCTGTTTCCGGGTCAACGAGCGTTTCCGCCAACTTTTGTCCGAACAAGCGATTCTTTAGATGAAGCTTTTTGTTCATCTTATAGCGACCAACGTTTGCGAGGTCATAGCGTTTCGGGTCGAAGAAACGTGAGACGAGAAGTGATTTCGCGTTCTCAACCGTTGGTGGCTCACCAGGGCGGAGACGCTCATAAATCTCAATCAATGCTTTTTCTGTCGACTCGGTGTTATCTTTTTCAAGGGTGTTACGAAGATATTCGTCGTCGCCTAAAAGGTCGATAATTTCTTGGTCCGTGCCGAATCCGAGCGCACGCAACAACACCGTTACCGGGATTTTGCGGGTACGGTCGATACGGACATACACGATATCTTTGGCATCTGTTTCGAGCTCGAGCCATGCCCCACGGTTCGGGATGACGGTCGCGCCGAAACCACGCTTACCATTTTTATCGAGCTTCGAGTTGTAATAAACGCTCGGTGAACGAACAAGCTGAGAAACGATGACGCGCTCGGCGCCGTTAATGATAAACGTTCCTGACTCTGTCATGAGCGGGAAATCCCCCATGAACACTTCTTGCTCTTTCAATTCACCTGTTTCTTTGTTTTGCAGACGTACTTTTACGCGAAGTGGCGCAGAGTAAGTAACGTCTCGCTCCTTCGACTCATCGATCGAGTACTTCGGCTCGCTGAGCGAGTAATCGATGAACTCGAGTACGAGGTTTCCTGTGAAGTCAGAGATTGGTGAAATGTCCGTGAACATCTCTTTCAATCCTTCACGCAAGAACCACTCATACGAAGCAGTTTGAATTTCAATCAAATTCGGAAGCTCTAATACCTCACTGATACGGGCAAAGCTTCTTCTCTGACGGTGACGACCGTACTGAACAAGTTGACCAGTCAACTGATTCACCTCGCAGACCCCCAATTCTTTAGCGAATTTTTCGGGCGTAATAATCGAACATTGTCATTGAATGTCGCTCTTTTTCCGCGTCTAAAAAGCGGCAAACGCGGCAGTTCCAAGCGAATTCCATTCCAATGGCATTTTATAATGTTAGCATATACGTTATAGCGAGTCAACAAGACTTCGCCGTTTGTCAAGACCGAATTGCCCGGAAAATGAAATAGCCTTTTTCCTTCGCAAGCGTCTCGACATGACCAAACACGTCTTCAAGCAACTTCTTGGCAGAAGGTGCTCCTTGTTTCTTTTGAATGACGACATAGAGCGCGCCACCGCTCACAAGGTGATCGTACGCATCCCGAAGGATCGTATGGACCACTTGTTTACCGGCGCGAATCGGCGGATTGGTCACGATGGCCGCGAACCGTTCCTCTCCGACCGCATCATAAGCATGACTGAGTCGCGTCTCAATCGTCACTCCGTTCTGGGTGGCGTTTTGTTCGGACAAAGCGAGCGCCCGCTCGTTCACGTCGACGAGGAGCGCTTCCCGCCCAGAGGCGTCGGCAAGCGAGATCCCCATAGGACCGTAACCACAGCCGACATCTAAAATGCGGCCCGAAACGACAGGCACTTCAAATGACTCGATTAAGAGACGTGACCCAAAATCGACCGATCCTTTCGAGAACACGCCGCGGTCCGAGGTGAAGCGATACGTCTTCCCTCGTAACTCGAACGACCACGTCTCAGGGGCACTTTTCGAACTCGGATCGTTCGTATAGTAATGATCTCCCATGCGTTGAACCTCCTAACCCAATCTTCAAGGAAATAAAAGAAGCTCGCCACGGCGAGCTTCTATAGGTTGTGAAGTAAAAGTTGGATTACTTAACTTCAACAGTTGCGCCAGCTTCTTCAAGCTTAGCTTTAACTGCGTCTGCGTCTTCTTTCGAAACGCCTTCTTTGACTGGAGCTGGAGTTCCGTCAACGAGTGCTTTCGCTTCTTTAAGACCGAGGCCTGTAAGTTCACGAACCGCTTTGATGACGTTGATTTTACCAGCGCCAGCGTTTGTGAGGATTACGTCGAATTCAGTTTGCTCTTCAGCTGCTGCTGCGCCTGCACCTGCAACTGCTACTGGAGCTGCTGCTGATACGCCGAATTCTTCTTCGATTGTTTTTACGAGTTCGTTAAGTTCGAGAACCGTCATTGATTTGAGGTCTTCGATGAATTGCTCTTTGTTGAAAGCCATTATGGTTTTCCTCCTTTGATGTTGTAAACATGTTTAGTTACGCTACGCGACAAAAATTAAGCAGACTGCTCTTCTTTTTGTTCTGCGATTGCGTTTGTTGCGACTGCGAGCCCACGGATTGGAGCTTGAAGTACGCTGAGAAGCATCGAGAGAAGACCTTCGCGTGATGGAAGTTCTGCAAGAGCTTTCACTTCTTCAAGTGAAGTTACTTTGCCTTCGATGATTCCGCCTTTGAGTTCGAGCGCTTTGTGCTCTTTCGAGAAGTCGTTCAAGATCTTCGCTGGAGCAACAACGTCTTCTTTCGAGAACGCGACTGCTGTAGGACCTGTGAAGACTTCGTCAAGACCGTCAAAACCAGACTGAGTAGCCGCGCGGCGAAGAAGTCCGTTTTTGTATACTTTGAACTCGATTCCAGCGTCACGGAGTGATTTACGGAGTGTAGTCACTTCTTCAACTGTAAGTCCACGGTAGTCAACAACGATTGTTCCAACGCTCGCTTGCATTTTCTCAGCGATTTCATCGACGAGTGCCGATTTCTGAGCTACGATTTTTTCGCTTGCCATGTGTTTGCACCTCCTAGTCATTTCTTGTACCGGACGAGAGGCTGCTCTTCAAAAAGAAATCCCTCGTATGAAGACATACGAGGGCGTAATTGTTTGAAAGTAAACCTGTGACAACAGGCTCAAGTTCGAGCAAAGACACCTCGGAAGGGTTTACGGACCGATGTCCACCTTCTGTCTGCGGTAATCCAACATATTCGGTTGAACGTGTCTTACTTTAACAGCGGTATCACACGTTGTCAACAGTTTATTTCAAGTAGATTACTTGATGAAGTCGGCAGTCGCAACACGGATTCCAGGACCCATTGTTGACGAAAGCGCGATGTTTTTGAGGTAAGTTCCTTTTGCAGTAGCAGGCTTCACTTTCATGAGTGTCTCGATGATTGTCTCGATGTTCTCAGAGAGTTTCGTTGCTTCAAACGACTTCTTACCAACTGGTACGTGGATGTTACCGGCTTTGTCAACGCGGTACTCTACTTTACCAGCTTTGATGTCAGCGATTGCTTTCTCGACATCAAACGTAACTGTGCCTGTTTTCGGGTTAGGCATGAGGCCTTTTGGTCCGAGAACGCGACCGAGTTTACCAACTTCACCCATCATGTCAGGTGTCGCAACGATGACATCGAAGTCGAACCATCCTTGTTGGATTTTCGTGATGAACTCAGAGTCACCGACATAGTCAGCGCCAGCTGCTTCAGCTTCTTTAGCTTTTTCGCCTTTTGCGAAGACGAGAACTTTTTGTGTTTTACCAGTACCGTGTGGAAGTACAACGGCACCGCGGATTTGTTGGTCTGCTTTCTTTGGATCTACGCCGAGACGTACAGCCACTTCGATTGTTTCATCGAACTTAGCAGTAGCAGTTTTTTGAACGAGTTCAACCGCTTCAGCGAGGTCGTAAGACTTCGTGCGATCAACAAGCTTCGCTGCTTCTTGGTGTTTTTTACCCATGATTCTTTTCCTCCTTGTGGTTAGCGGAATTTCCTCCCACATAATGAAGGGATTGAGGGTGAGTACAATATTCACCGTCAATCCCAGAGACTAATCAATTAGTCTTCGATTACAATACCCATACTGCGCGCAGTACCTTCAACCATAAGCATCGCTGTTTCTACAGACGACGCGTTAAGGTCAGGCATTTTAAGTTCAGCGATTTCGCGAACTTTATCACGCTTAACCGTTGCTACTTTCTTACGGTTCGGTTCACCAGAACCGCTCTCGATACCAGCAGCTTTCTTCAAAAGAACTGCAGCTGGTGGAGTTTTCGTAATGAATGTAAACGAACGATCTTCGTATACCGTAATGACTACAGGAATAATCAATCCGGCTTGGTCTTGTGTACGAGCGTTGAACTCTTTACAGAATCCCATGATGTTAACACCTGCTTGACCAAGTGCTGGTCCTACTGGTGGTGCTGGGTTAGCTTTACCAGCTGGGATTTGAAGTTTAACGAGTTTAGTAACTTTTTTCGCCACGAGACACACCTCCTTAAGTCTAAAATGTGGTTTCTTGGACGTTGTGCGCCCTCCCACTCAATCTATTAGGTCGAGTTTGTACCGAAATAAAGCACAACATCAAACATTTCCGATTGTACCATCCGTTTCCGAAGATGGCAAGTGGGTTTAGTTAATTTTCTGAACTTGTTCGAAATCAAGCTCGATTTTCGTTTCGCGGCCGAACATGTCGACGACGACTTTGAGCTTCTCTTTGTCAGCTTCGATTTCATCAATCGTCCCTTCAAAGTTCTCGAACGCGCCTTCTTTGACACGGACGAGATCGCCGAGCTCGTAGTTGTAACGGTCTTTCTTCTCGATGAGGCCCATCTGTGAAAGCACGTTCGTCACTTCGTCCGGTTGAAGCGGGATCGGCTTGGCGCCGCCACCCGTCGAACCGAGGAAGCCTGTGACGTTCGGTGTGTTCCGAACGACGTACCATGAATCGTCCGTCATGATCATCTCGACGAACACGTAGCCCGGGAAGTTTTTCACTTCACGTTCTTTAATCTTCTTCTCGCCACTTTTAAGCGTGACTTCTTCTTGCGTTGTTTCAGTCGGAACGAGGACGCGGAAAATTTTATCTTCCATGTTCATCGAACCGATTCGACGCTCTAGGTTTTCTTTGACGTTGTTCTCAAAGCCAGAATACGTCTGGACAACAAACCATTGTTTCTCCACGGCTTTCACCTCTTTCCTTAGTTAATCAATAAGTTGACGAGATAGCTGACACCAGTATCCACGCCAAACACGAACAAGCCAATCACGACGACGGTCGCGATGACTGTGATGGTATATTTCGTGAGCTCTTTACGAGTCGGCCAACTCGTTTTCTTTAGCTCTTTCCATACATCACGCAAAAAGTTCATGGTAGCTTCCTCCTACATTGAATGCCAATTGACGTTACTTTGATTCTCGGTGCACCGTATGCGCATTGCAACGACGGCAGAACTTGTTCAGTTCAAGGCGTGTCGCCACGTCATCACGTTTCGTCGTCGAGTAAACGCGTGATCCGCAAGTTGCACAGGCGAGACTTACTTTCTTTGCCATTCATAAGCGCCCCTTTCGACGGCTCTCCTACTAAAAAAGAGCGAAAAAAAAACGCCTCCTGTAAAATGGCGTCTACGGACAAGGCGCTGCCTTAAAAGTATCACATAGGAGGCGTGGGGTCAATATCGGTTAACTCGTCAACGTCTTCACATCGACGTGACGTTCAAACTTCTTCTTCACACGCTGCAAGGCGTTATCAATCGATTTGACGTGACGATCGAGGTCGTCCGAGATCTCTTGGTACGAGCGGCCATCCAAATAAAGCCGAAGCACTTTTCGTTCCAAGTCGCTAAGCAGCTCATCCATCTTTTCTTCCATGAACAACTGGTCTTCCCGCGTGACAAGCAGTTCTTGTGGGTCGGTCGGGTGCGGGGGCAAGATGACGTCAAGCAACGTGCGGTCTGACTCATCGTCAAAGATCGGCTTATCGAGTGACACGTACGAGTTGAGCGGGATGTGTTTTTGGCGCGTGGCCGTCTTAATCGCCGTAATCATTTGACGCGTGATACACATCTCGGCAAAGCTTTTGAATGAGGCGAGCCGCTCGTCGCGGTAATCCCGAACCCCTTTATAAAGCCCGATCATCCCTTCTTGGACGATGTCCTCGTGATCGGCTCCAATCAAGAAGTACGACCGTGCTTTCGCTCGCACGAAATAACGATAGCGCTCAATCAGAAATTCTAACGCATCGCTATCCCCTTCGTTGCGCGCGAGCAAGACGAGCTCTTCGTCCGACATGTTTTCAAACTGTTCGTATGGCCATCCGTTCATGTTTCATACCCCCCGGCAATTGATGATGAACTATGTAAGTTTGTGACCTCATTATAGACAGCAGGTAAAACGACCGTCAAACAAAATTCTAAAAATTCCGTCAATTACAATTCGTGTAACGCATACATCTATTAGTATACAACATTTCCTTTCAAAAAAATGTCAAACTAAAAACAAAGACGAGTCCATTTCATGAACTCGTCCGTGACGTGCGTCACCGCCTCATTTGCGACGACGCATTTCTTCCAATCGGGCTCGCACTTCCGGCGAGAGGTCGATCGTTTTTCGGTTCGACCGGTCTTGTTTGAGCGCCGATCGCTCTTGTTCGATTAACAGCTGGGCGTGCTTCCAGTCCTTCAACAGTTCGGTCGCCGGAACGCGGAGCGCCCCTTGACCGAAGATGACCCATTGCTCCGTGAAGTCGTTCGTCGCCACGAACAGGGTGACGAGACGGTTATCGACGAGTTCATGCGCCCGACGCTCAATCCATTCATCGGCCGTCTCGTTCTCTTTCGTATAAACGACCGCGACCCGGCTCTGTGTCGCTTTCGACTCGCGACCATAGCGCATATGGGCGTCGAAGACGATTGTCACTTCCCGACCGGTGACGGCTTGATACTCGGCCATCGCTTCAATGAGGTCGTTTCTCGCTTTGTCGAAGTCGATTTCGCGTAACTTCCGAAGATGTGGCCACGCTCCGATAATGTTATAGCCGTCAACGAGTAGAAGTTCCCGCTTTTTCACACTCATGACAGCGGATGGCGGGTGCGATGCACTTCATACAAGAGAAGCGCAGCTGCGACCGAGGCGTTGAGCGACGTCACATGACCAACCATCGGCATATGGACGAGGAAGTCACACGTCTCCCGTACGAGTCGGCTCATCCCCTTGCCTTCACTACCGATGACGACGACGAGCGGCATGTTGCCATCGAGGCGGCGATAGTCTTGGCTCTCGCTCGCGTCAGTCCCGACGACCCACAACCCTTTCTCTTTCAACTCTTCGAGCGTTCGCGTCAAATTCGTGACGCGCGCGACCGGGATGTACTCGATTGCGCCCGTTGATGCTTTCGCGACCGTTTGCGTCAACCCGACCGAACGACGTTTCGGGATGATAATCCCGTGGGCGCCGACAGCGTCCGCCGTCCGTAAAATCGAGCCAAGGTTGTGCGGGTCTTCAAGCTCATCGAGCAAGATGAAGAGCGGTGTCTCCCCTTTCGACTCGGCTAGCGCGAACATGTCTTCAATCGACTTATACTCGTATGCCGCGACGGCCGCGACGACACCTTGGTGGTGTTCACTGCCGGCCATTTTCTCGAGTTTCGTTTTCGGGACGAATGACACTTGTACCGACGCTTCGTTCGCCATCGCGATGATTTGGGCGAGCGGCCCTTTTTGTTGGCCTTCCATGATGAAGACTTTGTTCATGTCGCGCCCGCTCCGGAGCGCCTCCATGACCGGGTTACGCCCGTATAGGAAGTCGATCCCTTCTTCCATCACGTCGACTTCTTGATAATCCGGTCGTTCTAACTTTTGTCGTTTCGGGCGGTCGTCGCTGCGTGGACGATCGAATGAACGTTTATCGCGCGACTTGCCTCCTTCATGTCGTTTCGGGTTGCTCGGTTTCGAGCCAAATGAACGCTTGTTCGATGAGTTCTTCAAGACGATCCCTTCTTTCTGTAAGGTAGATGTAACCAATCAGTGCCTCGAACGCGGTCGAGTAACGATACGTATGGACGTCCGTCCGCTTCGGAATCGAACCGGACTTGGCGTTTCGCCCACGCCGCACGACCGCCTGTTCTTCTTCCGAGAGCACGTTCGTCTCGAGCCAGTGGGTGACGACGCCTGCTTGCGACGAGGCATTGACGTAACGGATGGCCCCACGGTGTAAATCGTTCGGTCGCGTCAAGCCCCGCTCGAGCAATCGTTTCCGCACCGCCATCTCATAGACGACGTCGCCCATATATGCGAGCGCGAGTGCGTTCAGTTGGGCCGGGTTCACACTCATAGACGCTTCCACCGGACGCCTTGCGCCGTATCTTCAAGTTGAATCTGTTGTTGTTTCAGTAGGTCACGAATCTCGTCGGCACGCGCGAAGTTTCGTTCGGCACGGGCCGCGTCGCGCTCTTGAATCAATTGATCAATCTCGGCATCTAACAGTTCCTTCTCTTCTGACAACGTCAAACCGAGGACACCGGTCAACTCGTCGAACAAGTCGATGACGTGCTCAAGCGTCTCTTTCGATACGTGGTTCGCTTTCGCGTAGATGTTCGCTTCTCTCGCCAAGTCGAACAGCACGGTGACGGCGTTGGCCGTATTGATGTCATCATCCATCGCCTCAATAAATGTCGACTTGATGCCAGCAAGCTTACGCTCCATCGCCTCACTCGGCTCTTCTAAGCCGACCGTGACTGACAACCGGTGCTCGACGTTATGGTACGCCTCTTTGATGCGGTCCCAGCCGTTCGCTGCTTGCTCAATCAATTCGCGGCTGTAGTTGATCGGATGACGATAGTGGACCGACAGCATGAAGAAGCGGAGCACCATCGCATCGACTTCTTTGAGCGCCTCATGGACGAGCAAGAAATTCCCGAGCGATTTGGACATCTTCTCGTTCTCGATATTGATGAAGCCGTTGTGGAGCCAATAGTTGGCGAACTTCGTATGGTTGCACGCCTCGGACTGGGCGATTTCGTTCTCATGGTGCGGGAACTTCAAATCGTGACCGCCCGCATGGATATCAATCGTCTTGCCGAGATGCTTTTTCGCCATCGCCGAGCACTCGATGTGCCAGCCCGGACGCCCTTGTCCCCATGGACTCTCCCAAGCCGGTTCTCCCGATTTCGCCGCTTTCCATAAGACGAAGTCGAGCGGATCTTCTTTCTTCTCGCCGACGTCGACGCGCGAGCCGGCCCGCAAGTCTTCAATCGACTGCTGACTGAGCTTGCCGTACTCGTCAAATTTACGGGTGCGGAAATAGACGTCACCTTCGGACGCGTACGCATACCCTCCCGTCTCTAAGTTCCGGATAAACTCGATGATGTCTTCCATCGTGTCAGTGACGCGCGGATGCACATCGGCCGGTTGGACGTTGAGCGCCCCCGTATCGGCCAAATACGCTTCGATGTAGCGGTTCGTCAGCGTCGAGACGTCTTCACCGAGCTCGTTCGCGGCCCGGATGATTTTATCGTCGACGTCCGTGAAGTTCAAAACGTACTTCACATCATAGCCGCGATACGTCAAATAGCGACGGACCGTGTCGAATGCGATCGCTGGTCGGGCGTTCCCGACGTGGATATAGTTATAGACGGTCGGCCCGCACACGTACATCGACACTTTCCCTGGTACGATTGGGACGAACGGTTCCTTTTTATTCGTGAGGCTGTTGTAAAACTGAATCATGTGTCTTCTCCTCCATCCGTTTCTCTAAAGAAGCTAACTTTTTCTCTAATTGTTCGACCGCGTTCTCGAGTCGCTCTTGGCATTCTCGGTCTGGGTCCGGGAAGCGATGATCGAGGTCGTGTTGTTTGACCCGCTCACCGTTTCGGATGACGACACGACCCGGAATTCCGACGACCGTCGAGTCCGACGGCACGTCTTTTAAGACGACGGAACTCGCTCCGATTTTGACGCAATCGCCAATCGTGATATTGCCGAGCACTTTCGCACCTGCCGAAATCAACACGTCATTCCCGATCGTCGGGTGACGCTTCCCTTTCTCTTTTCCCGTTCCGCCGAGCGTCACGCCTTGATAAATCGTGACATCGTTACCGATGATGGCCGTCTCGCCAATGACGATGCCAAAACCATGGTCGATAAACAGACGTTCGCCGATGACGGCGCCCGGGTGAATTTCTACCCCAGTCAACCAACGGCTCGTCTGCGCAATCAATTTCGCGACGAGCTTCACGTTCCGTTTCCATAGGCCGTGTGCGATACGGTGCGCCCAGAGCGCATGCAGTCCCGGATACGTTAAAACGACCTCCGCTTTCGACCGCGCGGCCGGGTCAAGCTCGAGCACGTTTTGAATATCGGCCCGTACACTTTTCCAAAATCCCATAATTGTTCTCCTTTTCTATATCAAAAACAAAGACGCCCCTGTGCCAAGGCACAGAGACGCCGTAAGCGCGGTTCCACTCTGTTTGGGAAACTTCCCCTCTCAAGTCTCGTTAACGCCGAGTCGCGGTCCCGACTACGTATCGCCGGAACGGCTCCGAGGTGCACTTCGACGGGGGACGCTTCTAGAACTTCCAGCCTTGGTTCTAGTCTCTGTTAAGTGTCAATCCGCTTACTTTCCTCATCATTGCCTTTAAGCTAATAAAGTTGAGAGACGTGCCAAGACACGCTCTTTTCCAATCAATGCGATTGCATTTGGAAGCTCTGGTCCGTGCGTCTGCCCTGTCGTCGCGACACGGATCGGCATGAACAAGTTCTTTCCTTTTTGACCAGTCGCTTTTTGTGTCGCTTTCGTCGCGGCTTTAATCGCTTCCGGTGTGAAATCTTCGATCTGTTCGAGTTGCGCCTTGAATTCAGCCAAGACGCTCGGTACCGCCTCACCGGCAAGCACCGCGTTCGCCTCTTCGTCATACTCGACTTCGTCTTTAAAGAACAAGTCCGTCAACGCGACGATCTCAGCGCCGTGCGTCATCTGTTCTTTATAGAGCGCGATGAGCGCTGTCGCCCAATCCGCTTCTTCCATCGAGAGCGCTTCTGGTAAACGGCCCGCTTCTTGTAAGAATGGTAAACTGAGTGCCACCACTTCGTCAAGCGAAGCCTGTTTCATGTAGACACTGTTGATCCACGCGAGCTTCTGTTGATCAAACACGGCCGGGCTCTTCGAGAGTCGACCCGCGTCGAACATGTCGATGAACTGTTGTTTCGTGAAGATCTCTTCTTCACCGACCGGCGACCAGCCGAGAAGCGAGATGAAGTTGAAGAGCGCTTCCGGGATGTATCCGAGATCGGCATATTGCTCGATGAACTGAATGATTGACTCATCACGCTTCGAGAGTTTCTTATGGTTCTCATTGAAAATGAGCGTCATATGCCCGAACGTCGGGTAGTCCCATCCGAGCGCGTCATAGACCATCATCTGTTTCGGTGTGTTGGCGATGTGGTCGTCGCCCCGTAACACGTGACTGATCTTCATCAAGTAGTCATCGATGACGACCGCAAAGTTGTACGTCGGAATCCCGTCTTGTTTGACGATGACCCAATCACCGAAGTCTTTCGCTTCAAACGAGACGTCACCTTTGACGACATCATGCCATTTGTACGTGACGCCCTCAGGCACACGGATGCGAATCGACGGCTTGCGACCTTCCGCTTCGAATGCGGCCTGCTCCTCAGCGCTCAAGTTGCGATGGGCACCCGAATAACGCGGCGCTTCGCCGCGCGCGATTTGTGCTTCGCGCTCTGCCTCGAGTTCTTCCGACGTCATATAGCACTTATAGGCGAGTCCTTTCTCCATCAACTCGTTCACATGTTTGTTGTAGAGGTCGAGTCGCTCCATTTGGAAGTAAGGGCCGTAGTCACCACCGCGGCCTGGACCTTCGTCCCAATCGATTCCAAGCCATTCAAGATACTTCATCTGACTTTCGACACCGTTCTCAACGTTCCGTTTTTGATCGGTATCCTCGATTCGGAGGATCATCTTCCCGCCGGCGTGGCGAGCATATAAATAATTGAATAGCGCGGTCCGGGCGTTCCCGATATGAAGGTGACCCGTCGGACTTGGCGCATAGCGTACACGCACTTCACTCATACTATTTCCACCTTTCTTCTCTTCTGCCCAAATAGTATACCACTTTTGTCAAGCACGGTTGAGCAGGATGACCGCCTGGGCAGCAATTCCTTCTTCTCGTCCCGTGAAGCCGAGCTGTTCCGTCGTCGTCGCCTTTACGTTCACTTGGCTGATGTCAGCCTCAAGCAACTCAGCAATGACCGCTCGCATGTCATCGATATATGGACGAAGTTTTGGCCGCTGTGCCATGACCGTCGCATCGACGTTTCCAAGGACGTACCCTTCTGCTTTCACGAGTTGCCAGACGTGTTGAAGCAACACTTTCGAATCGGCATCTTTAAAAGCTGGGTCCGTGTCCGGAAAATGCTTGCCGATATCTCCGGCTGCGATCGCACCGAGGGCCGCATCGGCAATCGTGTGGAGCAACACGTCCGCATCGGAATGACCGAGTAGACCACGGTCGTGCGGAATCTCGATTCCCCCTAAAATGAGCGGGCGCCCTTCCGCAAATGCATGCACATCAAATCCTTGTCCTATTCTCATCGATAATCCTCCTTCGTCAAAATCGCTTCCCCGAACAATAAATCTTCGGGTGTCGTGATTTTTATGTTGTGATAGTCACCCGGGATGACCGCGACCTCATGACCTGCCCATTCGAACAGACTCGCATCGTCGGTACCCGTAAACGTTTGCGCCGCCGCTTCGTCGTGGATGCGCCGAATCCGCTCAATCGGAAACGCCTGCGGGGTCTGGGCGAGCCAAAGCGTCTCACGCGGAACCGTGCGGGTAATTTGTCCAGCATCCACTTGCTTCACCGTGTCTTTCACGGGAACCGCTAAAATCGCACCGCCCGTTTGTCCTGCTTGAGCCACTTGCCGTAATTGTTCGACTCGAATGAACGGACGCGCTCCGTCATGAATCAAGACGACACCGTCTCGCGTCACGGCATGCAGGCCGGCACGGACACTTTCTTGCCGTTCTTTCCCGCCGGTCACATACGTGATGGGGGTCGGAATATGGTTAAGCATCGAGCGAAACCACGGCTCTTCCTCCGGACGAATCGCCAAGATGATGGCGTCACACCATGTGTCACGGGCGAACGCCTCGACCGTCCACACGATAATCGGCTTTCCTTGGAGCTGTAACATCAATTTATTCTCGTTCGCCCCCATACGCTTGCCTTGACCGGCCGCTGGGATGACGACTGCATATCGCATCACTAATTCCCCTCACTTCGTGAAAAAAGAGAGCGCGAAGCGCGTCTCTTTTTCACAGTTATTCAGGACGAGCAAAAATCATTCGACCTGCCGAGGTCTGGAGCACACTCGTCACGACGACCGGTAACGTCTTCGAAATGAGCTTACGTCCCCCTTCGACAACGACCATCGTCCCGTCCTCGAGGTAGGCGACTCCTTGATTTTGTTCTTTTCCTTCTTTGATGACCGTAACGACCATCTCTTCACCTGGAATGACAATCTGTTTCACCGAGTTAGCTAAATCGTTAATGTTTAACACCGGGACGTTTCGAACTTCACATACTTTGTTCAAGTTGTAGTCGTTCGTCACGACGATCCCGTTCTTCACTTCAGCGAGTTTAATCAGCTTGATATCGACTTCCGCTACATCTTCAAAGTCTCCATCATAAATCTCGACTTCGATGCGGTCGTTGTCTTGAAGCTCTTTTAAGATATCGAGTCCGCGTCGACCGCGATTCCGTTTCAACGTATCTGAAGAGTCCGCGATATATTGGAGTTCGCCGATGACGAACTGGGGAACGATAAGCGTTCCTTCAATAAAGCCTGTCTTCGCGATGTCGGCGATACGACCGTCGATGATGACACTCGTATCCAAAATCTTATCGTTCGAACGGCGTACCGGCTCAGCCGGCTGCTTTTCGCGTTCACTTTTCACGAACAGTTTGATCCACTCGTTGCGCTTTCGGTACCCGACGGCAAATCCGAAGTATCCGAACAAAGCGGTCACGAAAATCGGGACGATTTTACTGAGCAAGAAAATGTTCGTCACTTCGAGCGAGACGCTAATCAAAAAGGCGATTAACAACCCGATAATCAATCCAATCGAGCCGAACAAAATATCCCCGACCGGCAAACGGACGAGCCGTTCTTCGACAAAACGGATGAATTTAACGACCATGTCGGTCAAGAATAAACTGAGAATGAAGAAGATAAGTCCACCAATCAAACTAGCTACGTATGGAATCGTCAACCATGCCGGCACGTTCACACCGAGGTCACTTAGTAAAATCATCAACTCGATAATCCCGAACCATCCGACGACGAGACCGATTAAAATAAATCCGATTCGCACTGCAATCTTCACTCATTCCACCTCCTTCGTTTGAATTTAAATTTCATGAAAACAGCACTTTTATTGTAACACGGTTCGTTTGAAAGCGTTCGTTACAAAGCGTTAAAAACCTGTCGGAGGCGCCCGTCAGAACGGAATGGTGAGTTGTAGCGCCTCATCGACAGTACTGACCCCGACGACGTCGATTCCGGCTGGTGCCGTCCAGCCGCCAAGGTTGTTTTTCGGAATGATCGCACGCGTGAAGCCGAGCTTAGCCGCCTCGGCGACGCGTTGTTCGATTCGTGACACCCGGCGTACTTCACCGGTCAATCCGACTTCCCCGATACAGACGTCGGTCGGGCGTGTCGGACGGTCGCGGAAACTTGAGGCGATGGAGACACAGATTGCCAAATCGATGGCCGGCTCGTCAAGCTTCACGCCACCAGCCGCCTTCAAATACGCATCTTGCGTCTGGAGCAAGAGACCGGAACGTTTCTCGAGCACGGCCATGAGCAGCGCGACGCGGTTTTGGTCGATTCCCGTCGCCATGCGTCTCGGATTCCCGAATGACGTCGGCGAAATGAGCGCTTGAAGCTCGACGAGCACCGTTCGCGTCCCTTCCATTGAAGCGACGACCGTCGAGCCGGATACACCGGCCGTCCGTTCTTCTAAGAAAATCTCGGACGGGTTGAGCACTTCCTCGAGCCCGCTCTCTTTCATCTCAAAGATGCCAATCTCATTCGTCGAGCCGAAACGGTTCTTGACCGCACGTAAAATCCGGAACGTATGATGGCGCTCGCCCTCGAAATACAACACCGCATCGACCATATGCTCGAGCAAGCGTGGTCCGGCGATCGAACCTTGCTTCGTGACGTGTCCGACGATAAAGACGGCCACGCCTCGCGTTTTGGCGATTTTCATAAGCGCTGCGGTACATTCCCGCACTTGAGCGACACTGCCCGGCGCCGATTGAATCTCATCCATATATACCGTTTGAATCGAATCGATGATGACAAATCCCGGCTTCTCTTCATCGATGACCCGTTCAATCATCAACATATCGGTCTCGGCGAGCACATATAAATCCTGTGTCGGCAGGCCGAGTCGCTCCGCACGAAGCTTCGTCTGCTTGAGCGATTCCTCACCTGAAATGTAGAGTACTTTCCGTCCGCTATGGGCAAGATGCGCACTGACTTGAAGTAAAATCGTCGACTTGCCGATACCCGGGTCACCCCCGACAAGGACGAGCGATCCAGGGACAATCCCCCCACCGAGGACGCGGTCAAACTCTTGACTGTTCGTATGGACTCGCGTCTCTTCCTGCGAGACGACGTCCGCGAGACGTTCCGGTTTCAACTGGCGTGAGGAACTGTGAACGAACGCGGCCCCGCGCTTCGCTTTCTTCTCTTCGACGAACTCTTCGACGAGCGTGTTCCATTCATTACATCCCGGGCAACGTCCCATCCATTTGGCGGACTCATAGCCACACGATTGACATACGTATTTCGTTTTTAATTTAGCCATACCGAATCCTTTCTGTTTAAAAAAGCCCCCTCACACGAGAGAGGGAGCTTCGCATTATTGAACGACGCCTTCGCTTCGGACGATAAACTCTCCGTCCTGCACGTCGAGCGCGACTTTACTACCTTTGGTGATGTCTCCACTGAGCATCGCTTCTGAGAGTCGGTCCTCCACCTCGCGTTGGAGCGCCCGGCGGAGCGGTCGAGCCCCGTACTCTGGGTCGTATCCAACTTCAGCGATCTTCTCAAGCGCCGACTCCGTCAACGTGAAGTCGATGCCTTGTTCGCCAAGACGTTTCGTGAGTGTCTCGGCCATGAGCTTGACGATTTGTTGGATATGCTCTTTTTGAAGCGAGTGGAATACCGTGATCTCATCGATTCGGTTCAAGAACTCAGGACGGAACGCTTTTTTGAGCTCTTCCATGACTTTGTCCTTCATCTCTGTATATTCACGTTTCACATCGTCTTCAACCGTGAATCCGACATATTTGTTCCGTTTGAGCGCGGCGGCCCCGACGTTTGATGTCATGATGATGACGGTGTTGCGGAAGTCGACCGTGCGGCCTTTCGAGTCTGTCAAGCGGCCGTCGTCGAGCACTTGGAGCAAGATGTTGAACACTTCCGGGTGCGCTTTCTCAATCTCATCAAGCAAGATGACCGAGTATGGCTTCCGGCGAACTTTTTCTGTCAATTGTCCACCTTCTTCATACCCAACATACCCTGGAGGCGAACCGACGAGTCGGCTCGTCGCATGTTTCTCCATGTACTCGGACATGTCGATGCGGATAATCGCGTCCTCATCGCCGAAGAGCGCTTCGGCAACGGCACGGGCAAGTTCGGTCTTACCGACACCGGTCGGCCCAAGGAAGACGAACGATCCGATTGGACGTTTCGGGTCTTTCAACCCGGCACGGGCCCGGCGGATTGCCCGCGAAATCGATTTGACGGCTTCATCTTGACCGATGACACGGTTATGCAAAATCGACTCGAGTTTCAAGAGACGATCTGTCTCTTCCTCTGCGATTTTTGTGACCGGAACGCCGGTCCAGTTGGCGACGACTTGGGCGATATCTTCTTTCGTCACTTCAAGTTTCTCATTGCCTTGTTTGTTCTGCCATTCGGACTTCAACTGTTCGAGCTCTTCTCGAACTTTTTGTTCCGTATCTCGAAGCGAGGCTGCTTTCTCGAACTCTTGGCTCTGAACGGCCGAATCTTTTTCTTTACGAATCGATTCGAGACGTGCTTCGAGCTCTTTCAAGTTCGGTGGCGCCGTGAACGAACGGAGGCGGACTTTTGACGCGGCCTCATCGACGAGGTCAATCGCTTTATCCGGAAGGAAACGGTCTGAAATGTAGCGGTCTGAAAGAACGACAGCTTCGTGGACCGCTTCGTCCGTGATGGTCACGCGATGGTGCGCTTCATAACGGTCGCGTAAACCGAGTAAGATTTGCTCTGCTTCTTCTGCAGTCGGTTCATTGACTTGAATCGGTTGGAAGCGGCGCTCGAGCGCTGCGTCTTTTTCGATATACTTCCGGTATTCGTCGAGTGTCGTCGCACCGATACATTGAAGTTCGCCACGAGCGAGTGACGGCTTCAAGATGTTTGAGGCGTCGATTGCACCTTCCGCACCCCCGGCACCAATCAACGTATGCAACTCGTCAATGAAGAGGATGACGTTCCCGGCTTGACGAATCTCGTCCATGACTTTTTTCAAGCGGTCTTCAAATTCACCGCGATATTTCGTCCCTGCGACGAGTGTCCCCATATCGAGTACCATGACGCGTTTATTGCGGAGCGTCTCCGGCACTTCGTTATTGATGATCTGTTGGGCCAAGCCTTCGACGACCGCCGTCTTCCCGACGCCTGGCTCCCCAATCAAGACCGGGTTGTTTTTCGTCCGACGTGACAACACCTCAATGACGCGTTGAATCTCACCTGCGCGTCCGATGACCGGATCGAGTCGTGATTCACGAGCTTGCTGCGTCAAGTCACGAGCCAAGCCGTCGAGCGTTGGAGTCGCAGCGCTCGTTCCAGGTTGCGAGGCGTTGGCTGACGATTCTGTGTTTCCGAGCAGTTGGAGTACTTGCTGACGGGCCTTCGTCAAACTGATGCCGAGGTTATTCATAACACGAGCCGCGACACCTTCTCCTTCTCGAATCAACCCGAGCAAGATATGCTCTGTCCCGACATACGAGTGACCGAGCTTACGGGCCTCGTCCATCGAGAGCTCAATCACTTTTTTCGCTCGCGGTGTATAGTGAATTGTCGAACCGTTCTCTGAACCACGTCCAATGAGCGCTTCCACTTCTTGTTGAATCTTTTCAGACGTCATGCCGAGGGCGAAGAGCGCTTTTGCAGCGATGCCTTCCCCTTCTCGAATCAATCCGAGTAAAATGTGTTCCGTACCAATATTGTGATGGCCAAGCCGTACCGCTTCTTCTTGTGCCAAAGCTAATACGCGCTGAGCTCGTTCTGTGAATCGACCAAACATCATGGACAAAACCTCCTTGAGAGTTAAATCAAACTAAACCGTGATCTAGCGTTCGACGAACGAGCGTTGCTCGTTCTCGATCTCGTTCTTTCGTAGATAATGTTTTCCCGAAATGTTTTTGTAGGAAACCTGATTGCAACCTTACAATCAGCTCATGAAACTGGGGTGGGCTCCAATCCGACAGTAGTCCGAGGTCGCTCGCTAAGTGTAAGTCAGAAAGACGTTCAATCGCTTCCGTCGAAGATAGCAATTTGGCATAGCGCAAAATCCCGTAAGAGCGATAGAACTGATCTTCTAACTCCGCTTCATTGGTTTTAAGCAAATCATCGCGTGCTTGGCGCTCCGCTTGAATGATTTGTTCCGTTACTTCCATAAAATCTGACAAGAGTTGGGATTCGTGACTTCCAAGTGTCCGTTGATTCGACAGTTGGAAGAGTCGTCCCGCCGCGTCACTGCCTTCTCCATACCGTCCGCGAATGGTGTAACCGAGTTTGCGAAGTTCTTTTAATATAGGAGTAATCCGACCGGTCAATGTCAAACCCGGTAGGTGGAGCATGACCGAGGCGCGGAGGCCGGTCCCGATATTGCTCGGGCACGTCGTCAAGTAACCTAACGTTTCATCGAAAGCATAAGGGAGAGACTCTTCACACAAGGCATCGACGCGCTTAGCTAGTTCGAACGCCTCTGCCACCTGAAAGCCAGGCAACAACGTTTGAATCCGTAAGTGATCTTCCTCATTGACCAATACACTGATCGTTTCGTCTTCACTTAAAAAGACGGCACTTTCATCTTTCTTAGCGATGGTCGGACTGATCAAATGCTTCTCGACAAGTGCTTGCCGCGTCACGAGATCATAGGAACCCATATGGATGTACTGGAACCCTTGAAGACCGCCAAGAGAGGACTCGACACGTTCACACAAGTGCCGTTGCCCTTCTTCAGAGAGAACAGGGGAGAAGACCGTGTCTTTCAGGTTGCGAGCCAATCGAATCCGAGTCGAGATGACAAGGTCGTCTAACTTCGCTCGTTCACGCATCTTCGGACCGAGCGGCTTTTCGAGGAATGTCTCCATCACGCCTCACCTTGCCCTTTCAATTGAATCATTTCTTTCTTGATACGGGCTGCACGTTCATAATCTTCTTGTTCGACGGCTTGCTCCAACTCCCCTGCCAGCTTCACGAGTCGTTCTTCAATTCGTTCGTCAGGTGTTCGTAACAGGTTTGGAATCGAACCGACGTGATGATCATGTCCTTGTTGATATTGACGAGTCATCTTCAATAAATCATCGCGAAAGACAGTATAGCACGTCGTACAGCCAGCTTTTCTCGTTTGACGTAGTGCGTGTTGCGTCATCTGACATGTCGGACATCGCTTCACGACTGGAACGTAACCAGTCATGACTTCAAACGCACACGTGCGACACAGTTTACGCGTGACAGGAACTCCATCTTCATTGATGACCATCTCATTGACGGCAGGTCGCCGTTTACACCGTTCACATAACATGTCCTTCCGCCTCCGTCAGCGATAACTTAACAGTTTCATGAGCGCTAATAATTGATGCCGGCGAATCAAATAACGGTCCTCTGTGTAGAGTCCGAGTGATTCGTCAGACAGTATGTGAAAAAGAAGACGAACTTCGTGCTCGCTCATCAACCCTTCCTCAAACAGACGAATCAGTATGTTTTCGACGACTTGTTCATTCAAGCTCGGTTGATTGTGCAGGAAGTCGATTAAACTGGCCAGTACATCCTGTTTCTCGTGTAAGATGACACGTCGAATGCGAATATATCCCCCTCCGCCGCGTTTACTTTCGACGAGGTAGCCTTTCTCGACAGTAAACCGTGTATTGATGACGTAGTTGATTTGAGACGGAACACATTCAAAACGTTTTGCGATGTCTTGCCGCTTGATTTCAATCGTATTGGCCTGACTTTCTTTGAGCACTTGCTTCAAATACTGTTCGATCACATCAGATATGTTTCTCATCTCCACCACCCTCTGACCATCTTTGACTTTTGACTATATTTTATCATTGATTCAAAAAAAGGCAAACGAAAAGCGACGATGCCTCGCATCATCGCACAAAAAAAGACGATCGAGCATTCTGCTCGACCGTCTCATGTTGCCTGGCAACGTCCTAT
>NZ_JJMW01000041.1 GCF_000714435.1 Exiguobacterium alkaliphilum 12/1 | reverse complement strand
GGACCATGCGATCCGATGACCCATCCGGTATTAGCCCCGATTTCTCGTGGTTATCCCAGACCTGAGGGCAGGTTCTTTACGTGTTACTCACCCGTCCGCCGCTCATTCCGTCAACGTCCCCCCGAAGGGTTCGGATGACTTCCTGCGCTCGACTTGCATGTATTAGGCACGCCGCCAGCGTTCGTCCTGAGCCAGGATCAAACTCTCCAAAGAATTTGATATAGCTCTTGAAATGACGAAGCTTGCGCTTCATTCAAAAATTGTAAAACTTATTTTTGCCTCATCGTTCAGTTTTCAAAGTTCGTCTGCCGCTCTTAGCGACTCATTTATAATAGCATCTGCTTTTCCGTTCGTCAACTATAAAAATAAAATATTTTAAAATAATGGGAAACAGCATGTTTCGTTCTCGAACACTATATAGAAGAAACACGCTGACCCGTTATTGAAACGCAATGATTCGTACTTCCTCTAGCCGAGTTAAATCATACGTTTCTTGATCTTGTTCAGCAATGACAATCGGCTGTTCGACACGAGGCGTATAGTGTTGAATGATACCACGGACACCGCTACTAAGTACGACATTTCGTCCGACTTCAAAAAAACCGAGTAGTGTCGCCAAAAGCGTTAACGCCTCTTCATCGTACGCTTCATTTTGCCACATATAGAAATAAGCTTCCTCCGGAGTGAGCGCCTGACGGAACGTACGAGGGGCCGTCAACTGGCAGAAACGATCCGCCACGATAAAGAGTGGCGAGGCCGGATGGAGTTCACGTTCTTCTAGCCGATGCGGAAATCCCGATCCATCTAACCGTTCATGATGTTCAATTATTAATTTTGCGACACGCTGACGCAACGTCTCATCCTTTGGTAGCATCGAAGCCGAGACGAGTGGGTGTTGATAGAGCAGTTCACGTTCCATTTTCGTGAAATAACGCATATGCGACCATTTACGAATTTTTGCGTAACTCGCATCCGCAAAATAAGACGCAACCCCATAATCGAACTGCAGACGATGTTCATCGCCGCGATACTTCGATAACGATTTCGCAATTAACGCTCGATAAATAGCGTGATGGATCACATGGTTTTTGCGGAGCGGCTGATCGGTAAAGAAAGCGACGACCGCAGAGAGCGGATAATCGTTACGAAACAATTGATGCACGAACTCTAGCGCTTCATACGGGTTTGGTGCAATGCGTTCTTCCCATTGATTATAGTGTCGTTCATATTGAAGAATCTTCGCACAGACTTCTTGTTCTTCCTCATGCGTGAACCGGCGACGTTCAACCGGCGCGACTTCGATCGCATCAACTTTCAAGAAGCGTAACAACCGCAAATGCTCATTCGTTAATTTGAGGCCTGCCTCAAGCGAAGAGACAGACGCCAACAACGTCATCCCGACGTGAACGTTCGAAATGGCCAATCGCATGCTCATTCCTCCCCCTTTATATAAAAAAGGTCGAACGGAAGCTCCGTTCGACCTTTTCGCCTTACTCGGTTTCTTCAGACGATGGGTCGATTTCCGGTGCTTCACCAACAAATCCATTCTCCATGTCGACTGCCGATTCCTCTTCTAGCTCGTCTTTTTTCAATTTCGCGATGGTCGCCAAGCGGTCCCCATCTTCGATATTCATCACTTTGACACCGCGCGTGCTGCGCCCCATTTGGGAAATCGTCTGTGAGTCGATTCGAATCGCAACACCGAGCTCGGTCATGAGCATGATGTCATCGTCTTCATCGACGACACGCATTCCGACGACAGTGCCGCGGTCCGTCTTGATTCCGATAATCCCGGAACCGCCCCGTCCCTGTGTGCGGAACTGTTCCATCGGTGTCCGTTTGCCATATCCTTTTTCTGTGATGATTAAAACGTCTTGTGTCGTCCGTACGATTTCCATCGACACAACTTGATCATCTTCTTTCTTAAGACGGATCGCACGTACACCGCGAGCCGTCCGGCCCATCGAACGAACTTCACCTTCAATCGGGAAGCGAATCGACATTCCTTCACGTGTCACGATTAACATTTCATCATCGCTCTTCGCGAGACGGACCGTGACGAGTTCATCTGTCTCGTTCAAGCTGATGGCGCGAAGTCCGTTCTTATTGATGCGGGCATACGCCGAGAGCGGCGATCGTTTGATGAGACCTTGCTTCGTGATGAAGACGAGCGACAATTGCTCATCTGCCACTTCCGCATCCGCATCATCCACGACTTCTTCCGTAACGCCTTGTTCAGCCAAGTAGCTGTTGAAGTCGACCGGAATCATCGTCTCGACTTTCTCGCCTTTATCGACTTGAATCAAGTTGATAATCGGCATCCCTTTCGCCGTCCGGCTCATTTCAGGAATCTCATATCCTTTCAGACGGAAGACGCGACCGAAGTTCGTGAAGAACAAGATCGTATCGTGCGTCGAAGCGGAAAGGAGGCGTAAGACGAAGTCTTCGTCATTCGTTCCCATCCCTTGCTTCCCACGGCCACCACGACGTTGGGTCCGGTATGAATCCGTCGGAATCGATTTGATATATCCTTCACTCGTGAGCGTGATCATCATGTCACGCACCGGGATTAAGTCCTCGTCTTCAAGCTCGACGATATCGGTACGGATGACCGTACGTCGTGCATCGCCATAACGCTCTTTGATTTCAGTTAATTCGTTGCGGATGATCTCAAGCAAGAGCTCTTCATCGCCGAGAATGGCACGAAGTTCTTCAATCAACGCTTGAACTTCACGATACTCGCCTTCGATTTTCTCGCGCTCGAGTCCCGTCAACCGTTGGAGACGCATATCGAGAATCGCTTGCGTCTGTTCAATCGAAAGGCCGAAGCGTGCAATCAACTTCTCACGCGCTTCGTCTCCGGTACGCGTGCTACGGATGAGTGCGATGACTTCGTCGAGATGATCGAGCGCGACGCGAAGTCCTTCGAGAATATGCGCCCGGGCCTCTGCCTTGTCGAGGTCGAACTGGGTCCGGCGACGGACGACTTCTTTTTGGTGCTCGATATAGTGATAAATCGCCTGCTTGATGTTGAGTGTCTTCGGGCGTCCTCCGACAAGGGCGAGCATGTTGACACCGAACGTCGTCTGCATCGGCGTCTGTTTGTACAAGTTGTTCAAAATGACACTCGCGTTCGCATCGCGCCGTACTTCGATGACGACACGCATCCCGTTGCGGTCCGACTCATCTCGAAGATCCGTGATGCCTTCGATTTTCTTATCGCGCACCAAATCGGCAATCTTCTCGACCAAGCGGGCTTTGTTCACTTGATAAGGAATCTCGTGGACGAGAATGCGTTCCCGTCCATTTTTCAACACTTCAATCTCGGCTTTCGCACGCATCGTAATCGAGCCGCGACCCGTCTCATAGGCACGGCGAATCCCGCTCCGACCTAAAATTTCACCGGCTGTCGGGAAGTCAGGTCCTGGGATATGCTGCATGAGCTCTGCGATCGTAATGTCCGGGTTATGTGTAAGCGCGAGCACGCCATCAATCACTTCGTTCAAGTTGTGGGGTGGTACGTTCGTCGCCATCCCGACGGCGATTCCGCTCGTCCCGTTGACGAGGAAGTTCGGGAAACGTGCCGGTAAGACGACCGGTTCTTTCTCTTCCCCATCAAAGTTTGCTTGGTAATCGATCGTGTTCTTACCGATGTCACGCACGAGTTCCATCGCAATCTTTGACATCCGGGCTTCTGTGTAACGCATCGCAGCCGCAGAGTCGCCATCGACCGATCCGAAGTTTCCGTGACCGTCGACAAGCTCATAACGATAGCTGAAGTCTTGCGCCATACGAACCATCGTCTCATAGACAGCCGAGTCACCGTGCGGGTGATACTTACCGATAACATCACCGACGACACGGGCTGACTTCTTATGCGGTTTGTCAGCACGGATCCCGAGCTCGTTCATCGCATAGAGGATCCGTCGGTGAACCGGCTTCAAGCCGTCGCGCACGTCCGGAAGGGCACGTGATACGATAACGCTCATCGCATAGTCCATGAACGACGTACGCATCTCTTGGCTAATATTTATATCCTTGATATTTTCATGTTCTGCCATTCGTTATTGCCTACCCTTCTGTTTAAATATCGAGGTTTTTCACGTAGTGCGCATGTGACTGGATGAAATCGCGACGCGGTTCGACGTTGTCGCCCATGAGCGTCTCAAAGATTTCATCTGCCTCGATGGCGTCTTGAAGGTCGACCCGAAGCATCGAACGCGACTCTGGGTTCATCGTCGTGCTCCATAGCTGCTCAGGATCCATCTCACCTAGACCTTTGTAACGTTGTACGCTATAACGTGCATTCTCCGGAAGACGTTTGATCGCTTCCTGCAACTCACGGTCGTTTTGTACGTAGACGATCTCTTTTCCGTGCTTCACGCCGTAAAGCGGTGGCTGGGCGATATAGACGTAGCCACTCTCGATGAGCGGACGCATATACCGATAGAAGAACGTCAAAAGGAGTGTCCGGATGTGGGCACCATCGACGTCGGCATCGGTCATGATGATGAGTTTATGGTAACGGGCTTTCCCTAAATCGAATTCTTCTGCGATTCCAGTGCCGAGCGCCGTGATGATTGTCCGGACTTCTTGGTTCGCCAAGATTTTATCGAGTCGTGCTTTCTCGACGTTGATGATTTTACCGCGAATCGGCAAGATCGCTTGGAAGTGACGGTCGCGACCAGACTTCGCCGATCCACCGGCCGAGTCACCCTCTACGATGTACAGTTCAGACTTCGACGCGTCTTTTGACGAACAGTCGGCCAATTTCCCTGGCAATGAACTGACTTCGAGGATGCCTTTCCGGCGTGTCATCTCACGGGCGCGTTTCGCCGCGAGACGGGCGCGGGCTGCCATCAAGCCTTTATCGACAATCAATCGACCGACCGACGGGTTTTCAAGCAAGAACTGCTCGAACGTGTCCGTGAAAAGTGAGTCTGTGGCTGTACGCGCATCCGCGTTACCAAGTTTCGTCTTCGTCTGTCCTTCGAACTGTGGTGACGGGTGTTTGACCGACACGATTGCGGTCAATCCTTCACGTACGTCATCGCCTGACAAACTGCCGTCGGCTTCTTTCATCAAACCGAAGCGTTTCGCGTAATCGTTAATCGAACGTGTGAGCGCCGTCTTGAAGCCCGTCTCGTGCGTCCCGCCTTCGTGTGTCGGGATGTTGTTCGTGAACGAATAGATGTTGCTGGCGAAGCCTTCGTTGTACTGGAGCGCGATTTCGACTTCGATGCCGTCTTTCGTTCCATGCACGTAGACCGGCTCCTCGTGAATCGACGCTTTCGAGCGGTTCAAGTGTTCAACGTACGACTTGATTCCACCCTCATAGTGATAGTTCCGTTCCATCAATTCGTCGCCACGGTCGTCCTTGGCGATAATGCGCAAACCTTTATTCAAGAAGGCAAGTTCACGGAGGCGCGTCGCGAGTAAGTCGAAATCGTACTCGAGCGTCTCTTGGAAGATATCGCCGTCTGGGAAGAAGCGGACGGTCGTTCCCGTCGTATCTGTCGTGCCGACGATTTCAAGTTCGCCTTGAGGCACACCACGTTTGAACGATTGATAGTAGACGTTTCCGTTACGACGGACGAATACTTCGAGCTTCGTTGACAAGGCGTTGACGACAGACGCACCAACACCGTGCAGACCACCCGATACTTTATAACCGCCACCGCCGAACTTACCACCGGCGTGAAGTACTGTGAAGATGACTTCGACGGCCGGGCGTCCTGTTTTCTTTTGGATATCGACCGGGATGCCTCGTCCATTGTCTTCGACGACGATCGAGTTTCCTGGTTCGACTGTCACGGTGATCGTGTCACAATGACCGGCGAGCGCTTCGTCAATCGAGTTATCGACGATTTCCCACACTAAGTGGTGAAGACCGCGCGAACTCGTCGAACCGATATACATCCCCGGGCGTTTACGGACCGCCTCTAAACCTTCAAGTACTTGAATCTGATCGGCACCGTAGTCTTGCATTTGTTTTTCGTTTTCGTTACTCATCGGTTTTGTTCACCTACTATACATGAATTGGTGTTCGTGTTGATTGTGCTTCATACAGAATCTGATTCGACTTCGCCTTGTTTCACGTGAAACACTTTGGCTTGTTGAATCGTCTCATGGGCAATGCCATCGATATTGGTCGTCGTCAGGATGGTTTGAACTTTTTTGCCCATCGTGTCGAGCAGATGGGTTTGGCGATGATCATCGAGTTCTGACAAGACGTCGTCTAACAATAAGAGCGGGTATTCCCCGACCTCTTCGTGAATCAATTCAATCTCCGCTAACTTGAGTGACAAGGCCGCAGTGCGTTGCTGACCTTGTGAACCGAACGTTTGGACGTTTCGATCGTTCACGAACAGTTCGAAATCATCACGGTGTGGACCGAATAGCGTCACACCGCGTCTTCGTTCGTTCTCTCTTATTTTATCAAACTTTTGCCGATACGTTTCAAACATCTGTTCTTTCGGGTAACGTTCTTTTTGGAACGTGTCCGAGACGTATTGAATCGTCAACGTCTCCATGTCCCGCGTGATACCCGCGTGAATCGGTCCGGTCCATTTTTCGAGTTGGTCGATGAAGTGATGCCGTCTTGAAACGATTTTCACAGCGACTTCAATCAACTGATCGGTCAGGACTTCGAGCAGCGTCTCGTCCCCGCCTTTTATCGACAGTTGCTTCAAGAGGGCGTTCCGTTGCTTCAGCGTCTTCAAGTATTGATTTAAATCGTGCAAGTAAATCGGGCTCACTTGTCCGATTTCCATATCTAAAAATCGTCTCCGTCCTTGAGGACTGCCTTTGACGATCGCGAGATCTTCCGGGGCAAACAAGACGACGTTAAACGCGCCGACGTAATCGCTTAAGCGTCGTTGCTCAAGATGGTTCAGTTTCGCCTTCTTCCCTTTTGCGGAGAACGTGAGCGATTGAACCGTCTCACCGGTCCGCTTATGAATTCGTCCTTCGATGAGCGCAGCGTCGGACTCCCAGCCAATCAACTCACGATCTTGTGTCGTCCGATGGGATTTAGCCAGCGCAAGTACGTAAATCGATTCGAGCAGATTTGTTTTCCCTTGGGCGTTCTCCCCGATTAGAACGTTCGTCTGTTCTGAAAAGTCGAGCTCAAGGGCTTCGTAGTTGCGGTAGTTTTGCAATCGGATCGACATTAAACGCACGTTAGTTGCCCTCGATTTGGAAATCTCCGAAGCCTTCGACTTCAATCTTGTCGCCATCGCGTAGTTTACGGCCTCGACGTTGGTCTACTTCCCCGTTCACTTTGATTTGAACGTCTTCCAAGAAAAACTTCGCTTGGCCTCCGCTCGAGATGATATCTGCTAATTTCAAAAATTGTCCGAGTGTCACATACTCGGTTGTAATCGACACTTTATTCATGTCGTCACTCCCTTTCCTTCATACTAATTACAAAAAATCGCCATACTTATTAGTTTATCGAAAAACGTCGAATAAGGCAAAAAACGGGGATGACAAGGCACACGACCTTATCATCCCCTTACCTGTTCGTCCCGCTTACGAAGTCCGAACCGGCAAAATCAACTGGAGCACACTATCTTGTTCGACCGGACGCAAGATGAACGGACGCATCGAACCCGTGAATTGAATCTCAATCTCTGAAGCGTCGAGGGCGCGGAGGGCATCCATGACAAATTTCGAGTTGAACGAAATCTTCAGTTCTTCCCCTTCGAGCGACAAGATGCTGACGCGCTCCGATACTTTCCCGACCTCTGGCGAATGTGAACTCACTTCAACCGTCGTCGCTTCCTCGGCAACGAATTTGATGACGTTATTGCGGTCGGCACGAGCCAAAAGTGAAGCACGATCAATCGCTTGAAGGAAGTCTTTCGCATTCATGCGGACCGCTGTCCGATATTCTTCCGGAATCAAGCGTGACGTGTCCGGATACGCCCCATCGAGAAGGCGCGAGAAGAAGGAAATGTTCTTCATGCGGAACAAGATTTGCTGGTCCGTCAAGACGATTTCGATTGGCAACTCTTCACGATCGAGCAATTTCGCGAGTTCGTTGAGCGAGCGGCCCGGGACGACGACGTTTTGGAACGTCAAGTCGTTGTCTGTCTCGAAACGAGCACGGCGAAGCGCCAAACGATGGCTGTCAGTCGCGACACATGTGAGGAACCCTTTTTCAGCCGAGAAGTTCACGCCAGTCAAAACGGGCCGTGTCTCTTGTGACGACACGGCGAAACTCGTCTGACGAATAATCGTCTTCAAGAGATCCGCTGGAAGATAGAAGCGACGGTCACTCGCGAGTTCAGGGAGACGTGGGTACTCGTCTGGGTCGAGCCCGTTCAAATGGAACTCGGCTTGGCCTGATTCGATCCGCGTCATGAAGTTCGGTGACACTTCGAGCGTCACTTCATTCGTTGGCAATTTCTTGACGATCTCACCGAGGAATCGAGCGTTCAAGACGACGCTACCTGCGCGTTTGATTTGAATGAGTTCAATCCCACCCTCTTCTACAGGAATCAATCGTTCAATCGAAATCTCTGTATCACTTCCAGTCAACGTTAACCCATCTGCATGCGCTTCAAGTTTCAATCCCGTAAGAATCGGAATCGTCGTTCGAGAAGCGACTGCTTTTGATACGTCTTGTACGGCTTGCATGAATACATCGCGTTGAATCGTTAAATGCATGTGGATAATTCCTCCTAAGTGAAATGAGTCAAAGTCATGATTCATAGTAATTATAATAGTATTAATTAAGTCATAATAGTAATAAGGGCTGTGGATACTGGGGATAAGTGCCTTCAACCACTCGTGTTAAGCCATTTCGCCTGTGAATAACTTGTGGATAACTAAGGTGGTTTATCCACAGGATATCCACAAGAAAAAAACATCTTGTTTACGACAAGGCTTTCTTTAACGTTTGAATCGTCTCTTGCATCTCAGGATCATTCTTCAACAACGTGCTGATTTTCTCATGGGCATGGATGACCGTCGTATGATCGCGTCCCCCAAACTCTTCCCCAATCTTTGGCAAAGAACTCTCCGTCATCTCCCGTGATAAATACATCGCGATTTG
Organism: Exiguobacterium alkaliphilum 12/1; assembly: GCF_000714435.1. Classification (GTDB taxonomy): domain Bacteria; phylum Bacillota; class Bacilli; order Exiguobacteriales; family Exiguobacteriaceae; genus Exiguobacterium; species Exiguobacterium alkaliphilum. The sequence continues at coordinate 285,139 of NZ_JJMW01000041.1, read as the reverse complement.
GCGCGGGAAAGCGAGCGTCTTCGTCCGTTTCTTCGCTTTTAGCTCGTCGACTTCTATATTAAAGTGACGTCCGACGATCTCTTGGATGTCTCGGATGACAATCTTTCTCGCTTCTTGGACCGGCATGATGTTGTGAAGCGCCTCAGCGGCCACATCCGGATCAATCGGACGACCGACGAGTTTCGCGTAAGCGACGACTCGAGTCAACGCCCCTTCGAGCTCACGAATGTTCGTATCGATTTGATTGGCGATATACAACATGACGTCGTTCGAGATGTCGAGCTCTTCCGCCGTCGCCTTTTTACGCAGGATAGCGATTCGCGTTTCCAAGTCGGGTGGCGTGATGTCCGTAATGAGTCCCCACTCGAAACGTGAGCGCAAACGATCCTCAAGCGTCGGGATTTCCTTCGGTGGACGGTCACTCGAGATAACGATTTGTTTCTGATCGTTGTGGAGCGCGTTGAACGTGTGGAAAAACTCTTCCTGCGTCTGCTCTTTACCGGCCAAGAACTGAATGTCATCGATTAAGAGGACGTCGATATTCCGGTAACGGTTGCGGAACTCTTCCGTCTTGTTATCCCGAATCGAGTTGATGAACTCGTTCGTGAACTTCTCAGAAGATACGTAAGCGATACGGGCCCCGGGCTTCTGCCCTTTCACATAATGCCCAATCGCATGCATGAGGTGGGTCTTGCCTAACCCGACACCCCCGTAAATGAAGAGCGGGTTGTATGCTCGTGCCGGTGCTTCCGCGACGGCAAGCGACGCAGCATGGGCAAACCGGTTTCCTGAACCGATGACGAACGTCTCGAAGACGTATTTGTCGTTCAGTTGACCGAGACTTGCCTCCTCTTTTGATTGAACTGGAATCGGTTGCTCTTTCGTTTCCGTGACCGCGATCGTCTCTTTTACCCGTCCGTCCGCAGGTGCATACTTGTGTGCTTGTGACTCTTCAATAAAATGAATCTCAAGTTGACTGTTCGTCACTTCTTCAATCGTATCTTGCAAGAGCGACAAGTATTGGCGCTCAAGCCACGTCACGATGAAGCTAGCTGGCGCCGAGACGACGAGCGTCGTCCCCATCAAAGATATGCCTTCGGTCGATTTCAACCACATATCGAAACTTGCTTTCGGTGTTCGTTCCTCTTCTTCAATCAACGACAACACGTTTCTCCAAATCTCTTGAGCATTGTTCAATGAAAGACCTCCTTTACCGGTTATGTAGGCGAAACTTATTCACACGATATACACAATCACTATTCTATAGTAGATACTAGGATTATCCACAGAGAACAAAAACTGTGGATAAAGTTATCCACACGGTGTTCATGTTGGGGATAACAGTTATCCACAGTCTGTGTATATCTTGTTTTGCCTAAAAGTTCATCCACAAGTTTGTGCACATTCAGTTTATCAAAATAAAATAGACGTGGCAACGCTTTTCGGTATTTATCCACAGATAAGAAAAACAATCCACAGGCAGTTATCCACATGCTGTGTATAGTGTGGATAAACTGTGGATATGTTGTGGATAACGAGCGATAGAGAATGAGAAATGAAAAAAGTTATACACAAAAGAGGAAGCGGCAAAAGTAGAGAAAGTTTTTGTAAGAGAGGAAAACGAAAATATTAAAATCAACGCGTTTATTTTGTTGAAAAAAGAGGAGTTATTCACATATAGGTGTGGATAACTAATAAAGAATGTGGATAAAATGGCTTCGTTGGGCTATTTGTAAAGAAGACACCCATAATCGTGTTAACGTTTCGTCAATCTTTCCTTCCTTTGTGGATGCAAACCATTGGAAGGACCACCACAATCGTCCAAATCGGATGATCGGTCTTCGTTGTCTTCCTTTCCCACGAAAACCTCAGGAAAATGGATTGACATTCAGAGTAACAGTTTATATAATCTTAAAGACTGCCTTAAATGAAACTATAACTTGCTAATAGAGCGTTAACCTTGAGGAGGTGCTTAACCATGAAACCAACGTTTAACCCGAACAACCGTAAGCGTAAAAAAGTTCACGGATTCCGTGCGCGTATGGCGACGAAAAACGGCCGCAACATTCTTGCAGCTCGCCGTCGTAAAGGCCGCAAAGCCTTGACTGTCTAATGTAAACTCACAAGATTGCCTGAGGATCTCTCCTCGGGCAATCTTTTTTTGTCACAATCGCATTGAAAACGTTGATTCGCCCTCGTTGAATCGAAAGGGATATGGTATGATGTTAGTTGACGATTTTTGAACCGAAGGATGGAGTGAGAATTTTGAAAAAAGAATACCGTTTGCAAAAGAATGAAGAGTTCCAAGCGGTGTTTCGCGAAGGACACTCCGTGGCCAATCGTCAGTTTGTCGTCTACACGCTCAAAGCGGATCAAGCGCATTTTCGAGTTGGTCTTTCCGTCAGCAAGAAGTTAGGAAACGCTGTGGAACGAAACCGGATGAAACGACTCATGCGTGAATCGCTTCGCTTGCTTGAACCGAACGTCGCTCCTCATCAATATGTCATCATCGCGCGGAAACCGGCGACGACGCTCACGCAAGATGAAGTGACGGAGAGCTTGAAGCATGTGTTTAAACGTGCGAAAGTTTGGAAATCAAGATAAGCCGACCGCTCATGACAATTCGGACTTGTTCTTTCATATATAACGCGAACGAATCAGGATTGACCGATAGACGTGGGATGAAGCAAAAAAGAATCGATACAGAAAGTGTAGGAGGAACTATGAGCAAACAGCTAAAATTAGGATTGTTAGCCGTTATGACCGGTGCCATTTTATTGATGGCCGGTTGTGTCGACCCTTCGACGATCCAAGGAGAGCCGATCACGGCTGAGACAGAAGGCTTTTGGGCGAAATACTTTGTTTGGCCACTTGCCTGGTTATTGAAAGAAGCAGCGTACTTGATTGGCGGGACATGGCAGTACGGTTACTCGATTATCGTTGCGACGATCATCGTCCGTCTGTTGATTTTACCGCTCATGATCAAACAAACGAAGAGCATGGGTGCGATGCAAGTGTTGCAACCGGAAATGTTGAAGCTTCGTGAGAAGTACAGCTCAAAAGACCAAGAGACACAGCGTAAACTGCAAGAAGAAATGATGAAAATGTATCAAGAGTACCAAATCAACCCGCTCGCAGGTTGTTTGCCAATCTTGATTCAAATGCCGATTCTTTTCGCTTTCTATGACGCGATTCGTCGGACGCCTGAAATCTTCGAAGCCCGTTTCCTTTGGTTCGACCTTGGGGCACCAGACCCGACGTTCATCTTGCCGATCTTAGCGGCTGTATTGACATACGCCCAACAAAAAATCTCGATGGCCGGTCAAGAACAGAACCCGCAGTTGAAAATGATGCTCTACATCTTCCCGGTCATGATCTTCGTCATGTCGATCACCCTTCCGGCCGCGCTCTCGATGTACTGGGTCGTTGGTTACATCATCTCGATTATCGTGACGATGGCCATCATGCTCCCGATGCGTGAGAAGATGAAGGTTCAAGCGGAAGCGAAGATTGCGGCGAAAGAAGCAGAACGTGCCGCCCTCGCGGAAGAAGAAAAGAAGAACAAAAAGAAAAAACGTAAATAATATGCCAGACTGCGAATCGTGAATTCGCAGTCTTTTTTGTTTATGACGTAAGTTTGAGCAAAGGCGGGAATAGAAGAGAGAAAGGGTGTTGATAGCTGAAGAAAGGAGTCTTTCCTATGGAGACGTTAATTAAGCGGTTGGAGCGTTCGACGCTCGTCCAGGCAGCGGTTTATGTGCTCATCGGCCTATTCATTTTATGGAATCCGCGTTTCTTCTTTGACATCATCGTCTATTTGGTAGCTGGCTATTTTGCTATTCTCGGACTTTGGGCCATCGTGCAAGGGATGCGCCATCGTCGCGACGGCTTGCCTCCATCCTTTTTTATGGGCATCATTTATTTGGTGATGGCGCTCATCGTCTTCTTTTTCGCAGAAGTGCTCGCGAGCCTACTCCCAATCTTTATCGGTTTACTGTTTTTGTTCGGAGGCATCATCCGACTCGTTCAAGCACTCGGCTATCGCCGTGTGATGGCGAACCGGTGGATGTACTTTCTAGTGACGAGTATATTATGGATCGGGATCGGACTTCTCCTATTGACGAACCCGTTCAGTAGCCTGCTCGTCTTGTTCCAATTGTTCGGCGGCTTCTTGATTGCCGTAGGGATGATGGAGCTCGTCTTGTATTTCACGCTGCGCCGATCGAGACGCCAAGTCGTATGAAGAGCCGCCTCACGCGAGGCGGCTCTTTTCACGATGTAGCAACTGTCGATAAAACGTCTCGATTCGCTCGAAGCCCACGATGGAAGTCAAGAACGTCTCCTCTGATTCAAGGCGACGGACGTATTCCGCGGCAGCGGAAGCATGCTGCGACGGGGTTAACCGTTCGTACCAATCACGGAGCGGGATGAGGCTACGAGCCGCCACATCCTTCAAGCCGAGCGTCGAACGGGACGAATCGTAATGGGCGGCGAGCGCGTAAACGAAATGACTCATGCCTTGGCGGAGCATCTCGGTCGCCCAGATGTCATTGCCACGGTCACGTGCTTTCGTATATTGGAAAAAGAACCAAACCGCGTCAAACGCATGGTTGAAGAGCGCGTCGTCCGACAACGTCAGCTTCGAGCGGTGCGATTTCAGTCGCGCCTCAGGGTCGTACAGAACGGTCACCTCGTCCTGATCGTTCAACGTTTCGATCGTGACGGTGAACAAATCGACGTGTAAGAAATCGTCATACACGACGATGAGCTGCGGGGCGACGATATGAATCTCATCGGTTAATAAGATTGGACGATACGCGGCGAGATGGTAACGCCGTCGCGTTAAAAACGAAGCCACGTCCCCATCAGCGACGAGGACGTATAAGTCGACGTCGGAATGCTCGTCCCCTTCACCGCGGCCGAACGATCCCTTCAAAAAAATCGCTTCGACAGCGTCATCCTTACGTAACGCCTCCGTCAGTGTTTGGATGGCTACTTGTTGTCGCATCAAATCCACTCCTCCGTTGGAAATATATTACTTTATTGTACGAAAATGAGTCGGGGGAATGCAATGAAATCCTGAGATGTCCGACCCTTTCGTTCAAGTCAAATATCGTGTATAGTAGGTTCGTTATGCATATGATAGAAGAAGCTTTGGAGTTTGGAGGGAGAGAACGATGCTAGAGTTTGACACGATTACAGCCATCTCGACACCGATGGGTGAAGGGGCAATCGGAATCGTCCGCTTGTCCGGGGACCGGTCCGTCGAGACGGTGGCACGCGTATTTTCTGGAAAAAACTTGACGGAAGTCGAGTCACATACGATTCATTACGGCAAATTGAAGCGTCCGGACACGGAAGAAGTCGTGGACGAAGTGATGGTCAGCATCATGCGGGCGCCGAAGACGTTCACACGAGAAGACGTCGTCGAAATCAATTGCCACGGTGGGATTGTCGCGGTCAATCGTGTCCTCGAGTTGATCCTCGAACAACCGAACGTCCGCTTAGCAGAACCAGGCGAGTTCACGAAACGCGCCTTTTTAAACGGCCGCATCGACTTGTCACAAGCCGAGGCTGTTATGGACTTGATTCGCGCCAAGACGGACCGGGCCATGAACGTGGCGATGTCTCAGATGGAGGGACGTTTGTCCCGTCTCGTCCGTGAATTGCGCCAGCAGTTGCTCGAGACCATCGCGGCCGTCGAAGTGAATATCGACTACCCGGAGTATGACGCTGAAGAAATGACGCAAGCGATCGTCGAAGAGAAGGCCGGAGAAGTGAAGCGGATTCTCGAGCAACTGCTTGAGACGGCCCGTCAAGGCAAGATTCTGCGGGAGGGCCTCGCCACGGCGATCATCGGTCGCCCGAACGTCGGAAAGTCGTCGCTCATGAACACGCTTGTGCAAGAGACGAAAGCGATCGTGACGGATATCGCCGGGACGACGCGCGATACGATTGAAGAATACGTCAACGTCAAAGGGGTACCGCTCAAACTGATCGATACGGCCGGGATTCGGGAAACCGAAGACATCGTCGAACGGATTGGGGTTGAGAAGTCACGGCAAGCACTCGCCGGCGCAGACTTGATTCTACTCGTCTTGAACGGGCACGAAGGACTGACACCGGAAGATGAGGCGTTATTCGAAGCGATTTCAGGCATGAACGCCATCATTATCATCAATAAGACGGACTTGCCACAAAACATGGATTCTTCTAAGCTAGAGAAACTAGCGGCAGGGCGTCCGATTGTCGCCACCTCGCTGTTACTAGAAGAAGGAATCGATGCGCTCGAGAAGGCGATTTCGAACTTGTTCTTCGCTAAAGGGGTCGAGTCACAGGACATGACGTATATCTCGAACGCACGACACATTCAACTCATCAAACAGACGATTGAGCAAATCGATGAGGCGCTCGGTAGCGCCCTCATGAACATGCCGATCGATATGGTACAAATCGATTTACGACGAGCGTGGGATACGCTCGGCGAAATCAATGGAGATACGGTCCAAGAAAGCTTGATTGACCAACTCTTTTCACAGTTTTGTCTTGGTAAATAATAAGGAGGAAATACTATGGCTTACACGGCAGGCGAGTTTGACGTCATCGTCATCGGAGCCGGGCACGCAGGCATCGAGGCGGCACTTGCGTCGGCGCGCATGGGCGCGAAAACGGCGATGCTGACGATGAACCCAGACATGGTCGGGTTCATGTATTGCAACCCGTCAATTGGCGGACCGGCGAAAGGGATTGTCGTCCGCGAAATTGATGCGCTCGGCGGCGAGATGGCGAAAGCGATTGACGCGACATACATTCAAATGAAGATGCTCAACACTTCGAAAGGTCCGGCGGTACGCGCGCTACGTGCCCAGGCGGACAAGTTCCAATATCAAAATCATATGAAAAAAGTGCTTGAAGACGAACCGAACCTATTACTTCGTCAAGCGCTCGTCGAACGCTTCCTCATCGAGGACGGGAAAATCGCCGGTGTCGTGACGAACACGGGATCGGAATATCGCGCCAAGGCGGTCATCGTCACGACGGGGACGTTCATGCGCGGTCAAATCATCATCGGCGAACTGTCGTATGAGAGCGGCCCGAACAACCAGATGCCATCGGTCGAACTGTCGAAGCATCTCGAAGAACTCGGGATCGAGCTCGTCCGTTTCAAAACCGGCACACCGCCTCGTATCGACGGGAAGACGATTGACTATTCGAAGACGGAGATTCAGCCGGGTGACGACAATCCGTCGCTGTTCTCGTACACGTCAAAAGACCTCGACCCGATTGAACAGATTCCGTGCTGGCTCACGTACACGAGCGAGCGGACCCATCAATTGATTGACGAGAACTTGCATCGTTCACCGATGTACTCAGGCGCAATCAAAGGGACCGGTCCACGCTATTGTCCATCGATTGAAGACAAGGTCGTCCGTTTCAACGATAAACCACGTCACCAAATCTTCCTCGAGCCGGAAGGGCGTGACACGGAAGAGATTTACGTGCAAGGCTTCTCGACGAGTATGCCAGAAGACGTACAACATCAAATGCTCCGGACGATTCCGGGACTTGAGAACTCCGAGATGATGCGACCGGGCTACGCGATCGAATACGATGCGGTCGTCCCGACTCAGCTTTGGCCGACACTCGAGACGAAGGCGATCGAAGGACTGTTCACGGCCGGACAAATCAATGGGACGAGCGGATATGAGGAAGCGGCCGGACAAGGCGTCATGGCCGGTATTAACGCCGCGTGTAAGGTGCTCGGGAAAGACCCGGTCATCTTGGATCGCTCACAAGCGTATATCGGCGTCTTGATTGACGACCTCGTCACGAAAGGAACGAACGAACCGTACCGTCTCCTGACGTCACGGGCCGAGTATCGGTTGTTGTTGCGTCACGACAACGCTGACCTTCGCTTGAGCGATATCGGTCATGACATCGGCTTGCTTTCAGAAGAGCGTCAAACACAATTGAACGAGAAGCGCGAAGCGATCGCGACAGAAGTGAAACGATTGGAGTCGCTCGTCGTCAAGCCGACGGAAGAGATGAACGCGATGCTCGAATCAGTCGGGGCAAACCCGCTGAAAGAAGCGACACATGCGAACATCTTGTTGAAGCGACCGGAAGTGACGTACGCGGCACTCATGACCGTCGTGCCGGCACCGGTCGAATTGCCGGCTGACGTCGCCGAACAAGTCGAGATTCAAGTGAAGTATGAGGGGTATATCTCAAAACAACTTGAACAAGTCGAGAAGATGCGGCGTATGGAAGAAAAACGAATCCCTGAAAACCTCGACTATGACGCGATTGGCGGCTTAGCGACAGAGGCAAAACAAAAGTTGAAACAAGTGCGTCCGCTCTCGATTGGGCAAGCGTCACGTATTTCCGGGGTAAACCCGGCTGACGTGTCGATCTTACTCGTCTACATCGAGCAAGGACAATACGCGACGGTGGAGTGAGACGATGAACGAATCCCAATTTATTGAGGCGTTACAAGCAGAAGGGTTTGAATTGAGTGAGAAACAACTCGCTCAGTTCAAACGCTATTTCGAGATGCTCGTCGAATGGAACGAGAAGATGAACTTGACGGCCATCACCGATCAAGAAGAAGTTTATTTGAAGCATTTTTATGACTCGCTCAGCGCAGCGTTTCATTTTGACTTCACGACCGTCGAGACGGTATGTGACGTCGGAGCCGGCGCCGGATTCCCGAGCTTGCCGCTCAAAATTCTATACCCGCACCTTCATGTGACGATTATCGATTCCTTGAACAAGCGCATTACGTTTTTGAACGAGCTCGCGCTCGCGCTTGAACTTGAAGGCGTCGCGTTCCATCACGGACGGGCCGAGGAATTTGGAAAAAATAAAAAATTTCGTGAGCAATTTGATGTCGTGACGGCCCGTGCCGTCGCCCGAATGACGGTGCTCGCCGAGTACTGTTTACCACTTGCAAAAGTCGGTGGAACGTTCGTAGCGCTCAAAGCGGCGAAAGTTTCCGACGAGCTCGTGGACGCGAAAAACGCCTTGGCGGTACTCGGTGGGAAGGTAAAAGCGACACACCAGTTCCTATTGCCAGGAGAGATGAGTGAGCGTAATATCGTAATTGTAGATAAATTACGAAAAACGCCTGGGAAATATCCGCGTAAAGCGGGGACACCGGCGAAAGAGCCACTAATCTGAGTAATAGTGTTTCACGTGAAACTAAAAGCAGATTCCGGTGGGAGTCTGCTTATTTTTTTACATAAGGGGTGCCGACGTTGAAGAAAACATTTGCCAAGTGGTTTGGAAATCGAGAAGAAGTGGCCGTCACGGAAATGGCGCAAGTCAAGCCGCACGACCAAGTAGAAGAGATCCAATTGTCGCTTTTGCTTCCGAACCGCTATCAACCGCGTAAAGTGTTCGAGCCGGCTAAAATTGAAGAACTGGCCGTGACGATTCAAGAGCATGGTCTGCTCCAACCGATCGTCGTCAGACGGGTCGAACTCGACCGCTACGAAATCATCGCCGGGGAGCGACGTTTTCGTGCGGCCAAATCGCTCGGTTGGTCATCGATTCCGGCTATCGTGCGCGATATGGATGACGATACGACCGCCGCACTCGCATTAATCGAAAACTTGCAGCGCGAGCAGCTCAGCCCGATTGAAGAAGCGGAGGCGTACGAGCGTCTGTTGGCGATGAACGGGTTGACGCAAGCCGCGCTTGCGAAAAGTCTCGGAAAGAGCCAGTCGACCATCGCGAACAAGTTGCGTCTGTTGAAATTGCCGGAAGACGTCAAACATTGCTTGCGCGACCGTCAAATCAACGAGCGGCATGCCCGTGCCTTGTTGCCGTTAAAAGACGAACGGTTGCAATTAGAAGTGCTCATCGAGATTATCGAGCAAGAGTACAACGTCAAAGAGACGGAGCAACGCGTCGAATTTTTACTCACACCGATTGAGGAAGAGAAGCGCAAGCCGAAAAAACGGCCGCGTCGAACGAAGAGTTTTGCCCGTGACACACGAATCGCCATCAATACGATTCGTGACTCGGTCGAACTGATCGGAAAGACCGGCATCGAAGTGGAAACAGAAGAAGTCGAAGAAGACGGGTTCGTCGAGATTCGAATTCGAATCCCAAAAGCACGGCCACAACAGTGAGCCCGTGCTTTTTTCAATCATCGAAATAAAAAGGAGGAGCAGCATGGAACGGTTACCGATTAAATTCATCCGCCCGAACCCGAACCAACCGAGGAAGCAATTCGAACCGCAACAGCTCGACGAGTTGCGCCAGTCGATTGAGCGATACGGGGTGTTACAACCGATCGTCGTCCGTAAGGCGAGCGGATTTTATGAGATTATCGCCGGAGAACGACGTTATCAAGCGGCGAAGCTCGCCGGCAAATCAGAAATTCCGGCATTGATTGTGACGGCCGACTCGGACCGGGTCATGGAACTCGCCCTCATCGAAAACATTCAACGCGCCGACTTGAACGCGATTGAAGAGGCGCTCGCCTATGAACAGCTCATGCAGACGCTCGGGCTGACGCAACAGCAACTCGCAGAACGCGTCGGCAAGAGCCGGAGCCACGTGACGAACAGTTTGCGCCTACTCCGTCTGCCGAGCGCCGTTCAACATGCCGTCATGGTCGGAGAATTGACGATGGGGCATGCGCGTGCCATCACCGGGATGAAGTCCGAACAAGCGATGGAACAAATCGCACGCCGGGTCATCGCCGAACAATGGACGGTACGTCGACTTGAACGCTTCTTGCAAAAAGAGCGGACAGCAAAAAAGACGCTCAAACGCTCGAGCGCCGACGTCGAAGCTGTCGAAGCGGTTCTAGCGGAACGTCTTCAGATGGATGTATCGATTCGCCCCCGACGAAAAGGTGGCGTCCTCGAACTGAAATATTTCTCACAGGACGACCTCGAGCACCTGTTGACGCTCCTGTCGCCTCAAGATTTCGATTCGTCACGGGATTGACGGAGCCGGGTGATCGCCGCTTCTTCATGATGGAGCCGACCGATGCGTGCATCGAACTCGGCAAACCCTTCCGTGATGAAACGGGCGAGCTCATAGACGAGGTGGAGGCGTGTGTTTTGTAAAATCATCATCTCCATGAAACCACTCACGTTGACGACGGCTTTAATGTTGTATTCACCGACGGCAGGTAACTCCTTTTGGACACCGGCGCCCGGGGCGAGCGGTCCTTCTGAGAAGAAGACGTACCCGACGCTCGACAATCGACCGAGACAGGCGTCGATGGCGATGATGAGCGGCCGATGAAAGCGGGTCTGAATCTCGTGAAGCGTCTCGACGAGGTTTAACGCATGGACAGGCTTCGTAAGCGTCCCATAGACGTATAAATTACGAACCGACTTTTCTTCGAGAAACGTACCGACCAGAGGACCGAGCGAGTCGCCGGTCGAACGATCGGAGCCGATGCAGACGAGGACGATGGGACGATGCGCCTCGCTCGCCAACTGCTCGTGCAGCTGGTCAGCGAATAGCTGTGAACCGCTCCGTTCGGTATGTTCGATGAAGAACGAGTAGGGTTTGTGTGGTTTTAAGCGAAACGGCATGAATCTCATCCTCTCTTCTGAGCTGCAGAACGTCTAGTTGCCTTGTCGGAAAGATACCGTACTATCCCATTCCCAAAACGTTGAAACTTATAACGTCTGGATGTAGCGTTTGAGAAAAGTCGTAAAGTATGTTTTGATGGGTTAGAATATACGATTTTACGAGGTGAAAACATGGCTTCACAAAATACAGACCCAACTGATTTGTCATCAGTGGCGGATCAGACGATTGAGAACGTCAACCGGTTCGTCGCTTACTTTCAAGATACCGAGATGTGGATCGGCTTCGGTTTCAAGCTCGCCGGCGTCGCGCTCATCATCTTGGCACTCTATATCGCATCACGCATTTTGACGTCGATGGTACAACGCGTCTTCACGTTACGCAAAATCCATGAAGACAACATCGTCGCCCAGCGCCAAAACGAGACGTTATTGAAACTGGCGCAAAATACGATTCGTTACGTGCTCGGCCTCGTCATGATTTTGACGGTGCTCGGCCAGTTCGGCGTCAACATCGCCGGTTTGATTGCGTCGGCCGGGGTTGCCGGTCTTGCGATCTCGTTCGGCGCGCAGAACTTGGTCAAGGACGTCATCACGGGCGCGTTCATCATCTTTGAAAACCAATATAAGAACGGGGACTACGTCAACTTGAACCAGCAAGTCGATGGAACGGTCATCGAAGTCGGGATTCGGACGACGAAGCTGAAAGGTTTGAACGGCCAAGTGACGATTATCCCGAACGGTCAAATCATGCAAGTGACGAACTATTCGCTTGAGAACAGTGTCGCCGTCGTCGATATCGGTGTCGCCTATGAAGAAGATATGGGTAAAGTCGAGACGGCGCTAAAAGAGATCGCGAAGACGGTCGAAGCGAAATATCACGACTTGTTCATTCAACCGATCACGCTCGCCGGCGTCCAATCGCTCGGGCCGTCTGAAGTCGTCTATCGGCTCATGGCCGAGGTGCCGCCGACACAACACTTCGCGGCCGGCCGCATTTTGCATAAAGAATTGAAGGCGGGACTAGACGAGCGTGGCATCGAGATTCCGTACCCACGCACGGTCATGATGTCGCCGACTACCTCGACTAAAGGAGCGCCTGGAGATGCAAGCTAAATCGTATGAGTTAAACGATTATGTGGAAATGAAGAAGCCGCACGCCTGCAAGACGAACCGTTGGCAAGTGACACGGGTCGGGATGGACATCCGCATCAAATGCCAAGGCTGCGGTGCGAGCGTGCTCATGCCACGTCGCGATTTTGATAAGCGATTAAAGAAAGTGCTTAAAGAAGAAAACGCCGCTGAATAAGAGGCGTTTTTCTTTACGTTCACGTGTTGAGTTGCGGTTTAATCGTGGACTAACTATAATTGTGAAGGATGTGACGGTGTGGTGTACTCAATGTACCCACTCCACAGACGGATCAACATTTCCCGGGAAACCCGGATGAGGAGGACATACAAGTGGGATTAACAGCAGGAATCGTCGGATTGCCGAACGTCGGGAAATCGACATTATTTAACGCGATTACGCAAGCAGGTGTAGAGGCGGCCAACTATCCGTTCGCTACGATCGACCCGAACGTCGGTGTCGTCGAAGTACCGGATTCACGCCTTGATCGGTTGACGGAACTCGTTCAACCGAAAAAGACGGTACCGACCGCGTTCGAATTCACGGACATCGCCGGAATTGTCAAAGGAGCGTCAAAAGGGGAAGGGCTTGGCAACAAGTTCCTCGCCAACATTCGTGAAGTCGATGCGATTTGCCAAGTCGTCCGTTGTTTTGAAGACGACAACATCACGCACGTCGCCGGAAAAGTGTCGCCAATCGATGACATCACGACCATCAACCTCGAATTGATTTTGGCGGACCTTGAACTCGTCGAGAAACGCATCACGCGCGTTCAAAAGATGGTGAAGTCAAAAGATAAAGGCGCCGCACAAGAACTCGAGGCACTTGAAATCGTGCAAGCGGTGCTCGAGTCAGAGCGCCCAGCTCGTGTCGCGGAATTGACGGATGAGCAACTCGCCATCGTCAAGCACTTCCAACTGCTCACGATGAAGCCGATGCTTTACGTCGCGAACGTGAGCGAAGACGAAGTGGCAGACTCGGACAACAACCCATACGTACAAGCGGTTCGCGAGCACGCAGCGACAGAAGGTGCAAAAGTCATTGTCATCTGTGCCCGCATCGAAGAAGAGATTTCAGAGCTCGAACCAGAAGAGCGTCTTGAATTCTTACAAGACCTCGGTATCGAAGAGTCGGGTCTCGATCAATTGATTCGTGCCGCCTACTCGACGCTCGGCCTTGCGACTTATTTCACGGCCGGTGAGAAAGAAGTGCGCGCGTGGACGTTCAAACAAGGCATGAAGGCACCGCAATGTGCAGGCGTCATCCACTCGGACTTCGAACGCGGATTCATCCGTGCGGAAGTCGTCTCGTTTGAAGATCTTTCAGCCGCGGGCAACATGGCGACGGTGAAAGAGCAAGGGAAACTTCGCTCAGAAGGAAAAGAGTACGTCTTCGCCGATGGCGACGTCGTCACGTTCCGTTTCAACGTCTAAGACAATTTACGAATACGTGTTGTAAAACGAAGAGAAGTTTGATAGTATATTATGACGTGAGTAAAACAATTGTTTGCTCCTTGCTCCTACAACCGGTAGGAGCCGTTAGTCCAAGAGGAGGTGAAAGATAATGCGTAAATACGAACTTCTTTACATTATCCGTCCATCAGTTGATGAGGAAGCGAAGAAAGCTTTGATCGAGCGCTTCAACAACGTCATCACTGACAACGGTGGTACTGTTGATAAAACAACAGACATGGGTAAACGTCGTCTCGCTTACGAAATCAACAAGATGCGCGAAGGACACTACGTTCTTCTTAACATCACTGCTGAGCCGAAAGCGATTCAAGAAACAGAGCGTCTCATGAAGATCTCTGATGACGTTGTCCGTCAAATGACAACTAAAGACGAGCGTTGATTCTTGACGCTTCATATTGCGAAAGGGGAGCTTTGAGATGATTAACCGAGTTGTGTTAGTTGGTCGATTGACACGCGATCCAGAAATGCGTTATACGCAGAGCGGCATCGCCGTAACTCGCTTCACTCTCGCTTGCGATCGTCCATTCACTGGACAAGATGGGAAGCGTGAGGCGGACTTTATTGATTGTGTCGTATGGCGCAAACAAGCAGAGAACGTGGCACAATATTTGAAAAAAGGCAGCATGGCCGGCGTAGACGGTCGCCTTCAAATCAGTAGTTACGAAGGTCAAGATGGCCAACGTCGTTACCGGGCAGAAGTCGTAGCCGATAGCGTACGCTTCCTTGAACCACGCGGGGCCTCAGGGCAACGTGATACAGCACCGGCTGGAGATGTCTTCGGTGGTGGTGAGTCAAGTGGGTCAGGATGGGGCGCAGCCGCTTCTTCGACTTCATCTCAGTCCTCGAACTCAAACAAAGGTTTTGACGCCGACCCGTTCTCGGGCGGAGGCAAAATCGACTTATCGGATGACGATCTACCATTTTGATCGAGCCGATTCGAAACTAAACTAATAAAGGAGGTCTTCACATGGCACGTCGTCCAGGAGGTCGTCGTCGTCGTAAAGTATGTTTCTTTACGTCGAACAACATCACTCATATCGATTATAAAGACGTAGAATTGCTCAAACGCTTCGTTTCGGAGCGTGGTAAAATTCTTCCACGTCGTGTGACTGGTACTTCAGCGAAATACCAACGTCCACTTACTGTCGCTATCAAGCGCTCACGTCAAATGGCTTTGCTTCCATACGTTGCAGAGTAATCTTGGCGCACGACTTATCCTTCGGGATAGGTCGTTTTTTGTTTATCGTCGGAGTGTAAGTCGAATAGACGGATATGGTATGATAAAGCAGAAACCATTTCGACATCATGGGTGTTTGACACTCATTTTAGGAGGCATACATGCACAGTGGTGAAGCAATAACATCCGTGAAGAACCATTCAAAGCACGCGTTCCCATACGCGTTCGGCGTCCTCGCTGCGCTTGGATTGGCGTTCTACAGCATCGTGGCAGCAGTCACCCTGTTCGTTTTCACGCTGATTTTCTTCATCTATCAGCAAGTGACGATTCGTCGGGAACGCCGAGCATGGGAACAATACGTTCACTCGTTGTCCCACCGGATTGAAGACGTCGGGAAAGAAGCGTTGACCGGGATGCCGATCGGGATTCTCGTCTTTGATGAGGCGCGTCGCATCAGCTGGTTCAACGAGCAGTCCCGTCTCATCTTCGAGCTTGAGATGGAACTCGGCATCCCGCTCGATGCGATTCATTCGGCGTTCACCGAGTTGATTGAAGAAGAAGAAGACGAAGCGACGATTGAAGTCGGGGACCGGGTCTATCGCGTGCTATACAATCAAGAGTATCAGACGTTGTACTTGTTCGATATGACGGATGAGGCCGAGATTGAACAGAAATACTCGGAGACACAGACCGTCATTGGCGTCTTGTATTTGGATAACTATGACGAGATGTCGACCGGCGTCGATGAGCAGATTCGCAGCGAAATCAATCGCCGTGTGACCGTGTTGCTCAATCAATGGGCGCAAAAATATCACATCTATATGCGCCGGACGGCGGCCGACCGCTTTTTCCTCGTCATGAACGAGCGGACGCTCTCTGAACTCGAGAACAATCGGTTCGCGATTTTAGATGAGGTCCGGGAAGCGACGAAAGAACATAAAATTCCGCTCACGCTCTCAATCGGGATTGGCTGCGGCGAGACGTCATTGACGGAACTCGGCAACTTGTCCCAGTCGAGCCTCGATTTAGCGCTCGGCCGCGGCGGCGACCAAGTCGTCGTCAAACGGCATAACGGGAAAGTGCGCTTCTTCGGCGGCAAGACGAACCCGACCGAGAAACGGACGCGCGTCCGGGCCCGTGTCATCTCGAACTCAATGCGAGACTTGATTAAAGAATCGAGCCGCGTGCTCATCATGGGCCATAAAAACCCGGATATGGACTCGCTGGGCGCCTCGATCGGAATCATGAAGCTCGCCGAGTTCGTCGGCCGTGAGGCGTATGTCGTCATCCCGGCCGGTGAGACGAGTGTCGGGATCCAGCGTCTCGTCCATGAGGTCGAGAACGATGAAGAGCTCTACAGCCGCTTCCTGACCGAGTTCGAGGCCCAACCGCTCATCGATGAGCAGACCTTACTCGTCATCGTCGATACGCACCGGCCTTCGCTCGTCATTTCACGCGAGATTCTTGACCGGGCCGAGCGCGTTGTCGTCATCGATCACCATCGCCGGGGCGAAGAGTTCATCGAAGACCCGGTGCTCGTCTATATGGAGCCGTACGCATCGTCGACGTGCGAGCTCGTGACGGAACTGATCGAGTATCAGGCCGGCACGCGCAAACTGTCGATTTTAGAGGCGACGTCCCTCCTCGCGGGCATCATGGTAGATACGAAAGGGTTCACGCTCCGGACGGGATCGCGGACGTTTGACGCCGCGTCGTTCCTGCGGATTCAAGGGGCGGATACGGTGCTCGTTCAACATTTCATGCGGCAAGATCTCGATTCGTATATCGAACAGTCGCACATCCTCGAGAGCACGGAGATTTACTCAGATGGGATGGCGATTGCCGTCGCGCCGGACGATGAACCGCACCATCAAGTGCTCATCGCCCAATCGGCCGACCAACTGCTCAATATGGAAGGCGTCAAAGCGTCGTTCGTCATCGCTGTCTTGCCGGACGGACGGACCGGCATCAGTGCCCGTTCGCTCGGAGACGTCAACGTCCAAGTCGTCATGGAGATGCTTGAAGGCGGCGGTCATTTGACGAATGCGGCGACGCAGCTTGACGTCAATCGCGACCAAGCGAAGAAACTGTTGAAAGAAGCGATTGATCATTATTTGACAGATGAAACCGAAGGAGAGGAAACGGAATGAAAGTCATTTTAAAAGTAGATGTTAAAGGGCAAGGGAAAGCGGGCGACGTGAAAGACGTCGCCGACGCATACGCGAAGAATGTCCTCTTCAAAAAGAACTTGGCCGTCGAAGCGACGCCGGGCAACTTGAAGGCGTTCGCGGCGAAAGAGCGCCGGGCCGAGCAAGCGGCTGAAGAAGAGTTGAAAGCAGCCCAAACACTCAAAGCCAAAATCGAGAAAGAGACGATCGTCGTCAAGACGAAGTCAGGTGAAGGTGGCCGCGTCTTCGGTTCGGTCACGAGCAAACAAATCGCCGAGGCGTTGAAAGGGATGGGCTACAAGCTCGACAAGCGTAAAATCGAGCTCGAGCACCCGATTAAAGCGCTCGGTTTCACAAAAGTGCCAGTGAAGTTGCATCAGGACGTCACGGCCACGTTGAACGTCCATGTCCAAGAAGCGTGAAGGTGAGGGAATGACGGATGAGTGATGCGATTCAAGTGAATACCCCGCCGCATAGCGTAGAGGCGGAGCAAGCCGTCCTCGGAGCCGTCATCCTTGACTCGGACCGTCTGATCACTGCCTCGGAACGGGTCGACCCGGACGATTTTTATCGGGTCAGCCATCAACGCATCTTTGAGGCGATGCTGAAAATCAATGACCGCGGTGAACTCGTCGATTTGGTCACACTCAGTTCCGAGCTTCAAGCGCAAGGTATTCTCGATGAGATCGGGGGCTTGAACTATTTGGCCGAAATCGCCGAAGCGGTTCCGGCCATCGGCAACATCGGCTACTACTTGAACGTCGTCGACCAAAAGGCGGCGCTCCGCCGGCTCATTCGTACGGCGACGAACATCGTCTCGGACGGGTATGAGCGCCAAGACGAAGTCGATGCGGTCTTATCCGACGCGGAGCGGAACATCTTAAAAGTGTCGCAACGAAAAGGACAGTCGAGTTTCCACCCGATCGGGTCGGTCTTATCGGACGCCTACTCGACGATTGAAAAGTTACACCAGTCGAGCGGCGAGATCACAGGGATTGCGACCGGGTTCACCGATTTGGATAAGATGACGGCCGGTTTCCAACGAAACGATTTGATTATCGTTGCGGCTCGTCCTTCGGTCGGGAAGACGGCGTTCGCGCTCAACATCTCGCAAAACGTCGCGGTCCGTACCGGCGAGAACGTCGCCATCTTCAGTTTGGAGATGGGCGCCGAGCAACTCGTCATGCGGATGCTCTGTGCGGAAGGCAATATCGATGCCCAGCGTCTCCGGACCGGACGGCTCGAGGCCGAGGACTGGGGACGGCTCTCGCTCGCGATGTCCTCGTTGTCTCAAGCAGGGATTTATATCGATGATACGCCGGGACTCCGGGTCAACGAGATTCGTGCGAAATGCCGCCGCTTGAAGCAAGAACATGGCCTTGGCATGATCATGATTGACTACTTGCAGCTCATCGTCGGGAACGGGAAACCGGGCGAGAACCGGCAACAAGAAGTCTCGGAGATCTCACGTACGCTCAAAGCGATCGCGCGTGAGCTTCAAGTTCCGGTCATCGCCTTGTCCCAGCTCTCGCGTGGTGTAGAGAGCCGGCAAGACAAGCGGCCGATGATGTCGGATATCCGGGAATCCGGAGCCATCGAGCAAGATGCCGATATCGTCGCCTTCTTGTATCGTGACGATTACTACGACAAAGAGAGTGAAGATGCGAACACGATCGAGATTATCATCGCCAAACAGCGTAACGGTCCGACCGGTACGGTCAAACTCTCGTTCCGAAAAGAATTCAACAAGTTCGTCAACATGGAGACGCAAGCCTTTGCGCCGCCGATGTAGCGACGAATCAAGCGACGTCGACGAGGCGTCGCTTTTTTTGTCCGACTTTATACCCAAACGTCTTCGGAAAATCAAGAATTCGAGAAGTGAGCGAAGAAAGTTAAGTCAATAACGAACGAAAGATTACAGTATAAAAATATCGTTCGGTATTAGGTTGACTTTCTGAAGTGTCAGGTGTACACTTACGGATGGTTTGAACAGAACGTTTATTTACAAGGAGGATTCATTATGTCATCAGTAGTCGTAGTGGGAACGCAGTGGGGCGATGAAGGAAAAGGGAAGATTACCGATTTCTTGTCGAAACAAGCCGACGTCGTCGCGCGTTATCAAGGGGGAGACAACGCTGGTCATACAATCGTCTTCAATGATACGAAATACAAACTTCATTTGATTCCATCGGGGATCTTTTACTCGGATAAGACGTGTGTCATCGGGAACGGGATGGTCGTCAACCCGAAATCGCTCGTCAAAGAGCTCGCCTACTTGCATGAGCGCGGTGTGAGCACGGACAACCTCCGTATCTCGAACCGGGCGCACGTCATCTTGCCGTATCACCAGCTTCAAGACAAGCTTGAAGAAGATGCGAAAGGCGACGCGAAAGTCGGGACGACGTTAAAAGGCATCGGTCCTTGTTACATGGACAAAGCGGCGCGCATCGGGATTCGCATCGCCGACCTGCTCGATAAAGAAGTGTTCGCCGAGAAGCTCAAGACCGTTCTTGAGATCAAGAACCGCATGTTCGTGAAGATGTACGAAGTCGACGCGGTTGCGTTCGATGACGTGTTCGAAGAGTATTATGCGTATGGCCAACAGTTCGCCAAGTACGTCTGTGATACGTCGGTCGTCTTGAACGACGCGCTCGACGAAGACGAGAAAGTGCTCTTCGAAGGCGCGCAAGGCGTCCTCCTCGACATCGATCACGGGACGTACCCGTTCGTCACCTCATCGAACGCGGCGTCTGGCGGCGTGTCGAGCGGTGCCGGAATCGGCCCGTCGAAGATTCATCACGTCGTCGGGGTGTGTAAAGCGTACACGTCGCGCGTCGGTGACGGCCCGTTCCCGACCGAGCTCGACGATGAGATCGGCCACATGATCCGGGAAGTCGGAAAAGAGTACGGCACGACGACGGGACGTCCGCGTCGTGTCGGTTGGTTCGACTCGGTCGTCGTTCGCCACTCACGTCGCGTCAGCGGAATCACAGACCTTTGTCTCAACTCGATTGACGTGTTGACGGGACTTGAGACGTTGAAGATTTGTACGGCGTACGAGTATGAAGGCAAGCTCCTCGATGAGTACCCGCCAAACTTCCGTGTCCTCGAGAAGTGTGTCCCGGTCTATGAAGAGCTCCCGGGCTGGACAGAAGACATCACAGGCGTCCGCGCGTTCGAGGACTTACCGGTGAACGCACAGAACTACGTCAAGCGCATCGAAGCGTTGACGGGCATCGAGTTGTTGACGTTCTCGGTCGGACCGGCACGTGAGCAGACGGTCATCTTGCGTGACATTTACGAAGCATAAGAAAGAGAGCCCGCGCGGCTCTCTTTTTCATTTCCACGGAAATGACCCATGCTTTCTAACCTATAGAAAAAGAGTTACAATATAGACATGTACGTTTAATGATAGAGGAGGACTCACTGAATGGATCGTACGATTTTAGTGGTAGATGACGAACAACCGATCGCTGATATATTGAAATTCAAACTTGAAAAAGAAGGGTACCAAGTCCACGTCGCATACGACGGGGAAGAGGCGCTCGTGAAAGTCGAGGAGGTCAAGCCAGACTTGATCTTACTCGACATCATGCTTCCGCTCAAAGACGGGATGGAAGTCTGCCGGGAAGTCCGGAAGAAATACGACATGCCAATCATCATGTTGACGGCGAAAGATTCAGAGATCGACAAAGTACTCGGTCTCGAACTTGGCGCCGACGACTACGTGACGAAACCGTTCAGCTCACGCGAGCTGTTGGCACGCGTCAAGGCGAACATGCGCCGTCATGCGACGGCACCGGCGCCGGAGACGAAAGGTGCCAATGAAAATGATATCGTCATCGGAGATTTGACGATTCACCCCGATTCGTACATGGTGACGAAGCGGGAAGAGAAGATTGAACTGACACATCGTGAGTTCGAGCTCATCCATTACCTCGCCCAAAACATCGGGCAAGTGATGACGCGTGAGCATTTGCTCCAGACCGTATGGGGTTACGATTACTTCGGTGACGTCCGGACGGTCGACGTGACGGTGCGACGTCTTCGTGAGAAAGTCGAAGACAACCCGTCGACGCCGACGTACATCATCACGCGTCGTGGGGTCGGCTACTATTTAAAAGCAGGAGAAGAAGACTAAACGATGAAACGGACGAACTTCTTTAAATCTATCCAGTGGAAGCTCGTCGTCATCTATGCGCTGCTCATCCTTGTTGCGATGCAAGTCATCGGGGTGTACTTTGTACGTTCCCTTGAACGGCAATACATCAACAACTTCTCGCAGTCGCTCGTCGATCGGGCCAACCTTCTGAGCTATAACGTCAGCCAAGGGGTGGCATCGAACGGCGGCGACTCGACCTCCGATCAGCAGTTGAACCAGGTACTGGATCAACTGCTGTCTGAATTTACGGAGAGCACGACGCTAGCTGACGACATTCGCGAAGTCCAAATCATCGACACGAACAGTGTCGTCCGGGCGACGTCGAACCCGAACAATCAAAGTCTCGTCGGGCAACGGACGGCGAGCACGTTTATCCAAAAATCGTTCGCGACGAGCGGCGCCCAAGAGACGGTCGTTTACGAGGACTCGAACGAACGGATGCGCGTCGTCGCCGTTCCGGTCAAATCGGAAGTCGACGGCACGACGACCGGCATGATTTACATCGAGGCATCGATGCAGTCCATCTATAACCAGATGGAGCAGGTGACCCGAATCCTTGCGACCGGGACGCTCATCGCCCTCATCATCACCTCGATTCTCGGCATCTTGCTGTCACGGACGATCACGCGGCCGATTGCGGATATGCGTCGTCAAGCCGTCGAGATGCGAAAAGGGAACTTCTCCCGAAAGGTTAAAGTGTACTCTGACGACGAGGTCGGACAGCTCGCTTACGCGTTCAACGAATTGACCGATGAATTGATGGAAGCGAACGCCACGACCGAGGCCGAACGCCGTCGTTTGACGAGCGTACTCGAGAACATGTCGGACGGGGTCGTCGCGACCGATCGTTCGCTCCGTGTCATTCTCATGAACGACCAGGCCCGCGACATGATCGGTGTCGACGAGGAAGAAGCGATGGGGGCGAACCTTCAGAGCTTGCTCGAGTTTGACGACGAGATCGTCATCCCGGAAGATGGGACGATGCCGCCGAAACTGATCGACCTCAGTACGGACGATGAGCTGTTCCTTGTGCGCGCCTACTTCTCGCCGATTCAAAAGCATAGCGGTCCCATCACCGGTCTCATCGTCGTCTTGCACGACGTGACCGAACAGGAGCAAGTCGAGCAGGACCGTCGTGAGTTCGTCGCGAACGTGAGCCATGAGCTTCGGACGCCATTGACGACGATGCGCAGCTATCTCGAAGTACTCGCCGAAGGCGCGTATAAAGACGATGAGCTCGCACCACGGTTCCTCGAGACGACGCAAAACGAGACGGAGCGAATGATTCGCCTCGTCAACGACTTGTTGCAGCTCTCGAAAATGGACAGTAAAGAGTATAAGATGCAAAAAGTGAAGTTCGACTTCATCCAGTTCTTCAACGACATCATCGACCGTCACGAGATGACGAAAGGGGAGACGATTGAGTTTCGTCGGAAGCTCATGAAGCGCCGTGTGTACGTGCACGCCGATCAAGACAAGATGACGCAAGTGATTGACAACATCATCACGAACGCGATCAAGTTCTCTCCAGAAGGCGGGACGATCACGTTCCGTACGATGCTTCGGGCGAAACGGCTCGTCGTCGGGATTAAAGACGAAGGCGTCGGCATCCCAAAATCGAACTTGAAGAAAATCTTTGAGCGGTTCTACCGTGTCGATAAGGCACGGGCCCGTAACATCGGGGGGACCGGGCTCGGTCTGTCGATCGCCAAAGAAGTTGTCTCGGCGCACGGTGGGGACATTTGGGCGGAAAGTGAGTTCGGCCGCGGGACGACGATTTACTTCACCATCCCGTTCGACACGATTGTGGAGGTGAATGACTGATGGAACGCAAACGTTTTTGGGGAAAGCCAGAACTAGTGAAATCGCTCGTCTTGCTCACCTTGATCGTCACGTCCATCGTCCAAACGATCATCCTGTGGGATTATCATCCGAAATACCAGTCGGTCCAGTCGGAGACGCAAGTCGCGACGGTCGACACGTCGCTCCAACGTCGGGCGAGTCAAGTGATTATCCCAGCGCAAACGGTCGTCCATGAGAATAACGCCGTCTTTGCGACGAAGAATACGCCGAAACAGATCGCCCGGGTCATCCGCGACACGTTCGAAGCGAACGAGTTCAAGCCGCTCGCCGCGAAAAACGTGCCGAGTTTGTACACGGATATTAACGAGGCGCTCGAACTCGTGTTGCCGGAACCGTATTACGCGGATACGCTCAGCTATATCGTGCCGGGCTCGTACAGCCTGTCCGGAAAAGTGCCGCAGCGCGCCCTTTTGTTCGTAGACAGTGACGTGTGGAAGATTCGGGCGATCATGAGCGACCAGTCGATTTGGGAAGGACGATTGGCCAAAGTCGGCAACGGCGACGTCAACAGCCTGTTCTTGAAAGACTCGAGCCGTTCAATGCAGCGCGTCACGTATACGGAGGACCGGGTGAACTATATCCCGGTCGTCGGACCAGAGATGAACGAACTGTTCGCGTATGACGTCTCACAAATTCAAATCGCGGCCCGCCTCGATTGGATGCGGGATACGTTCTTCCCGGGAGACCCGAACGTCCAAGAAGTCGACCCAGCGAGCTCGGTCGGGGCCCTCACGAACGGGATTAGCGTCGCTGAATACGACGCGAAACTGAACGCGAGCCGCTACCGGAATTTGTCGCGTAACAGCACCGAGCGTGAATCCGCTATCGGACTCGATACGATCGTCGAGTTCGTCAACTTCCACGGCGGTTGGGTCGACGAGACGTCTGAGGGCCAAGGGTTATCGCTCCGGTTCGATGCGATCACACCCGCGAATAAAGGGTTCGAGACGACCGTCTTCCGGTTTCACGTGAACGGCTATCCGGTGTTTAGTCAACGGGAAGCGTTCATCAATAACGACGCGGTCGACTTGTCGACGCTTCGCGTCGAGAACGACGGGGCGCAAGTCCGATCTGTCACACGGCACCACCTTGAAATCGATCGGATGATCTCGGTCGGAACGACGAAACTCGCGGACGGCCAAGACGTGATTGACATGCTCGTCAACACGGGACGGTTCGAGAACGTCACGGAGATTCGCCTCGGGTATGAGATTGAATACAATGAGGATACGAGCCGTTACGTCACGTTCTCGCCGAACTGGTTCGTCCGTGAGGCGGGTCGTTGGATTCCTTATGATAAACCGGGAGACTGGACAGAAAGGATGATGTACCGTGGATTGGAGTAAAGCGAAAACGATTCTCTTATTCGCCTTCCTCGCGCTGAACATCTACCTGTTGTTCCAGCTCTTGACCGAGACGTGGGCGACCGAGGTCGTCTCAAACGACAATACGTCGATTGCGCAAATCTTAAATCAACGTGACGTCGATGCGTCCAAACTGCCGAGGATGGGCCGAGATATCGGTTATTTGACCGGTTCGTCCGAGCAGATGTCGGCATCGATGATTACGAAAAACCGGGAAGCCCAGCTCGCGACGACGCTCGACAACATGCAGCTCGAAGTCGAGTTGAAGGAGCCCGTCCCGCTCGATGAGGCGGACTTACGGACGACAGCGGCGACGTTCGTCGCCGAGTACGTGCCGTTCGGTTCCGAGTATGCGTATTGGCGTTTCGATGAAGCGACGCGTCAAATCGCGTTCGTGCAGACGTATGAGAACAACAAGATTTTCTCAAACCCTGAAATCGAGGCCGATACAGAGAAATATATCGGTCCGTCGCTGTTATTGCTCCAATTGAACGAAGCATACGAAGTGACCGACTACAAACAACGTCATTTGACGAACTTGTCGTCGAAGTCGCAAGACGATCTCGTCTTGACGGCGAGCGAGGCCATCTCGCAACTCGCGGCCAGGAAGTATTTCCAGCCGAACCAAGAGATGCGGGCCATCAATACAGGCTTTTACAGCCTCCCGCTCGACAGCTCGGGCAGTTTGATTATCATGCCACCGCTCTGGTCGATTGCGATTGACGAGAACGTCTACTTCGTCAACGCGATTGACGGGACGGTCGAGCGAGTCGAGTTTTTAACGGAAGAATGAAAGAAAGGAGTGATGGCGTGACTTTACGCTATAGTGTACTTGCGAGCGGTTCGACCGGTAACGCGCTCTACATTGAGACGGAACGGGCGAAGCTGCTCGTCGATGCCGGATTGACCGGGAAGGCGATGCAAGAGCGCATCCATCAGATTGGCCGGTCGTTCGAAGGCATCGACGCACTGCTCGTCACCCATGAGCACTCCGACCATATAAAAGGGGTCGGAATTTTGGCCCGTAAGTTCAACTTGCCGATTTACGCGAACGCGAAGACGTGGGACGCGATGGAGGCGAATATCGGGAAGATCGACCCGTCCTTAAAGTTCCACTTTGAGGTCGGGGACATTAAACAGTTCGGGGATATCGAAATCGAGTCGTTCAACGTCAGCCATGACGCCGCCGACCCGATGTTCTACCAGTTCGCCCATGATGGCAGAAGGCTCGCCCACATCACCGACACCGGTTATGTGTCGGATCGGATGAAGGGGGTCATTCGCGGCGCGGACGACTTCATCTTCGAGTCGAACCATGACGTGTCGATGCTGCAGATGGGCCGTTATCCATGGAGCGTCAAACGGCGGATCCTCGGTGATTACGGCCACGTCTCGAACGAGGATGCGGCCATCGCCATGAGCGAGGTCATCGGAGAGCGGACGAAACGGATTTATTTGGCCCATTTGAGCAAAGACAACAACATGAAAGAACTCGCCCAGATGAGCGTCTCTCAGACGCTCGGCATGCGCGATGTCGACCTCGGTCGCATCAAATTGTGCGATACCGACCCAACCGTTCCGACTTCCCTCGTTTCTTTATAAGCGAAGTTGGGAAAAGACAGATAACACACTGTCTTAAAGGGGGGACGCGTCGTGAATGAAGAGAGACACCATGAGTATGAACCTCAAGACGTCGAACCTTTACCGCACGAAGCAGACACGATGAACAATCAATCGACTTACCCATCTCGCAGCGACTGGCGTCCGAAAAGTGAGGAACGCGTGCGCCACAAGCCGCGAACGAATATAAAACCGTTGTTACTCGGAGGGGTTGGCGGATTCTTAGGAGCGGCTTTGTTCTTTTTGGCGATGATGCTCTGGGATTCGCCGACCTCTCGTTTTGTGACGAACGAGTTGATTCGGACCGAACAGGCCGTCACGTTCACCGAGTCGGATATCACGACGGCCGTGACCGGGGCGAAGACGTCCGTCGTCAGCATCACGAACATCCAGCGTGCCTTTACATCGAACTCGCAGTGGGAGGCGGGCGCAGGCTCCGGCGTCATCTATAAAGTCGAGGACGACACGGCCTATATCGTCACGAACTTCCACGTCATCGAACAGGCCGATGAGATTAGCATCGCCTTCTCGGACGGACAAGTCGCCACGGCGACCGTCCTCGGCGAAGATCCGCTGAACGACTTGGCCGTCGCGGCCGTGGAGTTACCGGACAACATCGAGGCGACACCGATCGTCCTCGGCGATTCGACGACGCTTCAAGCCGGCGAGACGGTCATGGCGATCGGCAATCCGCTCGGTGTCTTTTCAAACTCGGTCACCCGTGGTATTGTCAGTGGTGTCGAACGCACCGTGCCGGTCGACACGAATAGTGACGGGCTCATGGATTACAACGCCGAGGTCATCCAGACCGATGCGGCAATCAACCCGGGCAACTCCGGCGGGGCGCTCATCAACATCCGAGGCGAACTCGTCGGCATCAACTCGATGAAGATCGCGGAAGCGAGCGTCGAAGGGGTCGGGTTCTCGATTCCCGTCAACGTGGCGCTCCCCGTCATCGATATGCTAGAACGGGACGGGCGCGTGACGCGGGCCCAGCTCGGCGTCACGATTCAAGAGGTCATCGCGGTCCCGGGCAACGTCCGGGAAGAGTATGGCATCAGTTTTGACAATGAGGACGGGGTCTTCGTCGAAGAGATCACACCCGGCAGTCCGGCCGAACAGGCGGGGCTTCAAGTCGGGGACGTCATCGTGAAGATTGGCGACCGGGAGATTAAACGGTACGTCGACTTACGGGACGCGCTCTACCGCGACGCGACGGTCGGGGATACGGTCACGATCGAATATACGCGGCGCGGTGAGCGGAACGAGACCGAGGCAACGCTAACAGAAGCGAGATAAAGAAGCGGCGACGCTTCTTTTTTAAGGAGGAAAACCTGTGGAAAAAAAAGTATGCAAGGAACATGTTGAAATCGCTTTAGACATCATCGTCGATGAGACGGGGGAATACCCGGTGCTCGAAGAGCTATCCACAAGTGGACAAGTGACGTGTGCGTTCTGTGACGCCGATGCAACATATGTTGTGTCAAGCAAAAAATGATTATCAACATGTGGATTTGTGGATAACTCTGTGGATAACCCTATGGATAACTCCGAAAAAACTGTGGAAAAAGGAAGAATTGGATGAATATTTCAATTATCACGGTCGGCAAACTAAAAGAGAAGTATTTGAAACTAGGAATTGCCGAGTATACGAAACGGCTGTCTGCCTATGCAAAAGTGCAGGAAATCGAGGTCGCAGACGAGAAAGCGCCTGAGCATTTAAGTGACGCGGATATGATACTAGTAAAACAAAAAGAAGGCGAGCGAATTTTGGCCAAAATCAGTCCGGATACGCACGTCATCGCACTCGCCATCAACGCCAAACAACGGACGAGTGAAGAGTTCGCCCGTGAGCTCGATCAACTCGCCACGTATGGGAAAAGTAAAATCGCCTTCGTGATCGGCGGCTCGCTCGGCTTATCCGAGGACGTCATGAAACGCGCGAACGATACGATCTCATTCTCGAAGATGACGTTCCCGCATCAAGTGATGAAACTCGTCTTGTGCGAGCAGATTTATCGCGCGTACCGAATCAATCGGAATGAACCGTACCATAAATAAAGTGAAATCAAATAAAAAGGTTGATGAGCCAGCGCTCATCAACCTTTTATTTTGTCCTGAAGACATTTTTAAATAGAGACTAAGACCATAATCCAATCTTTTTTATATCCAATTTAAAAAGGATTGTCGATAATCAGTTTCGAATTTACAATATAGATAAAAATCATCATAAAATGGTATTTTTTATAAAAAATCATATTTTTAAGCGCAGAGGAGCTTTCCAAAAATGGAATCGAAACGAGAACGAACGACAAGAAGAACATCATTTTTTCAAAGATATTTGATCCCAATCACAATCGCTTCGTCTGTAGTCGTATCTGGTACAGTCGGATACTTCGTTAGTCAATTTAATATGAATCGGGATACGAACGAGTCTATTTCTCAAGCGGAGATGCAATCGCGCGTCGACGATATGCAAGCAGAATCTGTCACAACCATTGAAAAAGAAGTACCGCAAATCATTAATGATTTAGAAGAATACGATCAAGATTTAACCCAACTCGTCCAACAAGTCGATTGGTTAAAAGAAAATATGGTCCCTGTCCGTAGCATTTTAGAACATATCAATTCAGCGACGCTTGTCATTTCAGGAGTTAACAGTGTGGTTAGTAGTCCGGTGTTAGGTAAAATGAGTTCTTATTTAAGTTCTGCCAACAGCACGTTAAATGAAGTGGATGACGTTTTATTTCGACTAGAACACTTATCGAGTATCAAACAAGAGATGGCTGAGACGCGTAAACGGGTGAGTCAATTATATGAGACCTACCAAACTGAGAATGATCCAGCATTGCTATTAGAAATGGAGCACGAATTGGATACGGAACTCGTTTATCAAATTGAGGACGTTCGAACCTCGACAATCGAAGCTAGGGAAGCTCTAGAATTATCTACAAATGTCATTGTAACGGCGAACTATACAAGTTCTTCCTATCAAAAGGTGAAAAGGACGGGTGGAAAAGCCATCGAGACACTGCAATTTTGGAAAGAAGAAAAGAATGAAAATAAAATTGATCAGGACAAGTACGATCGAATTGAAAAAGAGTTAGCAGATTCAAGAGAACGTCTAAAAGATCTTCCTGAAGAAATGGCCGAACGATCGAAGCGAACAATCTCTTCCATCAATGAAGTGAAAACTGAGCTTCAAGTCGTGAGGTTGGCTGAAGTAATTCAAACAGATTAAAAAATGGTAAAGGAACGATTGAGTAAGCCACTAGAAACTAGTTAAAAAAATATAAGAAAGGTCACCGAACAGCCGTAACCTATCATTTTGTATGAATCTCACTTATCAACGCATGCGTGTTACCCTCAGAATCCTTGAAAAAAGCCATCCACGTCTCGAGGTTCTCCATTTTCGCGACGAGGTGCGGCTCGTCGATAAACTGAACATCTTTCGCCAAAAGCTGTTCATACGCCTCGGTGAGATGGTTCACTTGGAGATATAGCACAGAGCTCGCTTTCGCAAAGTCTTCATTTTCGGGACGCGACAGAATGAGCCGCACACCGCTACATTCTAAAAAGGCGAGGTTGCCTGTTTGGAATAAGAGCGGAAGTTGAAGCGTGTCCCGATAGAAACGTACCGCGCGATCCAAGTCGTGCACCGGCACATAGATTTGTCTGATTTGTTGAATGAGATTCAAACGACATCCCTCCTAAATTGGGTTCTATCACGAGTGTAGTGAATTTATCCTGGATTCCCTTCCTGTTTAACGAGTTTGGCGAATCCGTTGAACCATGAATAGTCCGAGCGCCAAAATGACGGTTAGGACAATGAACGTGAATCCCAAATAGAAGGGTGAACCGGTCGTCCCGATGGCCGCCTCGTTTTGAAGCATAGTGACGTTATCCGCCTCGGCGATGATGTCGGGTTCATAATTGAGCGTGCGGATGAAGCCGATTCCGAAGGTGGCGACAACATAAATCAGATGGAGTGCTGTGGATAGAAGAAGAGCGAGTCTGATTGTTTTCAAAATGGTGCTCCTTTTTGGATATAATCATGTATAACGATAGTATAACGATAGTATAACTAGAATTGCCTAAACCTGACAGACAAGGAGTGAGACTGATCGAAACCGTTTATTTAGCAGGTGGTTGCCTCTGGGGCGTCCAAGCGTTCATCAAGACGTTACCCGGTGTCATCGAAACAGAGGCCGGACGGGCGAACGGAACGACGGACACGCTTGACGGAGAGTATGACGGCTACGCCGAATGCATCAAAACGACGTTCAATCCGAGCGTTGTCACGATGAAGGAGTTGATGAATTACTTATTTGAAATCATCGACCCATACAGCGTCAATCGCCAAGGCGAAGATGTCGGCGAAAAGTATCGGACCGGTGTCTATAGTGCAGACCCACGCCATTTGGAAGTCGCGCGCACGTTTATCAATAGTCGGAGCGATGCGGACCGAATCGCGGTCGAAGTATTGCCGCTCACGAACTACGTCCGAAGCGCGGACGAGCATCAAGACCGGCTCGCACGATGTCCGGACGATTACTGCCACATTCCTAAGATGTTATTAGACAAGTACAAGCAATGAGCCGACACGGCATCGTGTCGGCTCATTTGTTATGCCCGCTCGAGCACGTTCACGAGCAGTTGATGGACGACGGCGTGGTCGCGCACGTCGTGAAGCTTGTAGTCTTTCCCGGGTAATGTGTACCATTCGGCTGCCCCGACGTACGTGACGGCGAGCTCGAGTGTGCCATCATCATGGCACGACGTCTTCAGTTCGAGTTCTCCGCTGATGACGCCGACTTCTTCGGTCATGACACCGTGAGAAGCTTTAAAGATAGACGATTGTTGATCCATAATGGCCTCCTTTTTGAATCAATAGCTGCAGGCGTTGATGGCTGTTTGAAGCGCTGCTTTCTCTGACGATTGGAGCGTGAGTCCCCAACGGCTCTTCGTCTCAACCCACATCTTCGCATAGGCACAACGCGCACCGGCACGCGGCGGCTGCCATGTCGACGGGTCTTGGTCCCCTTTGGAACGGTTTGATGTCGCGGATACGGCAATCAACTGCGGCCCGTTCAAATCGTTGGCGAAGCTTTGACGCTTCGTCGATGTCCAGCTGCTCGCACCTGAACGCCACGCTTCCGCGAGCGGGACGACGTGGTCGATGTCTATATCAGAAGCGGACGTGAAGACGAGACCGTCATAGTAACTGTACCATCTTCCGGTCGTGACCGGGCAAGTGTCGACGACTGAATCGGCATCACGCTTCAAGACGACGTGACGGGTGTTACAGCCGTTCCCTTGACTGCTCCAATGGGGGAACAAGTCACGGCTGTAGCCGGTCATCGGCCCTTCCGCTTGGACGGTCAACGCGTTCAGTTTCGTGAGTGCGTCGGCTTTCGACGGAATGTTCGGCGGCAAGGCCGAAGCGGTCGGTGTACTGAAGTGGAGCGTGGTCAAAACGAGAACGATGGCGAATAAAGAACTGAGCATTTTCTTCAACATGGGTGAGCCTCCTCATATGTATGACGACGAAATCAAGCGCCCAATCGGTGGACGCACATCGACTATACATGGGCTGGGATGAAGAAAGTGTGAAATTTACAAAAATGAATAGAAAGATTAGAAAAGTTAAGATGAGAGACATAATATATGACATCAGACGTCCCGGCTTTAGCCCTAGTCATACTCGCGAGAGTCGCAACTATTGGTATAATGGAGTCGGTTCGTAGGAAAGAACGAAGGAGTGGGGATGAATGAATCAAAAAGAAGTCGCGGCAATCCGCAAACATTTCAAATTGAATGCCGAGGCGGTCAAAATCGCCGACATTTATAATATTTATATCCGACAGGACAGCAATGAGATCTTCCATGAGGAGTTGCGCTCGTTCCCGTTTCTCGAGCAGGAGCACCAAGAGCTGTTCCTCGCAAACTTCAAGAAAGTGCTCGGCGGGAAGATGGACGAGAAGCTGTTCGAGGTGAAGTTCCAACATCCGGAACCTGGGCAGAGTGACCATACGCAGACGCTTCTTTACGAGGGGTTGAAGACGGACGAGATCGAAGGATGGGCGTCTTCGATGCAAAAGGTCGCCTTGAAGACGGTACAGGACGCCACGTTCGAGAAGGACATGGTCATCACGTTCATCCGCTTCAAATACAATAAACCGACACGCCGCCACTCGGAGGAGACGGAGATCGACATGCGTGACGAGGTGTGGACGTCCCGGTTCATCCTCTGCAGCATCAACCAGACGGAGTTGCCGAAACAATCGCTCGTCTTCGACTTCATCGAACGCGAGTTCAAGTCGAACATCTTCATCAATCCGGTGATCAAGCTCGACGCGCCGGTCGGCGGGTTCATGTTCCCGAGCTTCACGGACAACGCGGCCGACGTCAACCATATCTTGTATGCGGCGCAAAAACCGCATCAACCGGACTATCGCTTCATCGAGAACGTGTTGAACGGCACCGATATCGTGACGGCGGTCGAGGAGAAGGCGATGTTCGAAGAAGTCGTCAAAACCGTCATCGGCGAAGAGGTTAACTTAGCGACGCTCGCGACCGTGTATGACGAGATTAACCAAATCATCGTCGCCGAGGCCGAGCGCGAGGAAGAGGACCAGACGGTACCGGTCATGGATGCCCGCACGGTCGAGATCGTATTGAAGGCGAGCGGGGTCGAGGACGTGACGACGGAAAAGGTCGAAGCGGCGTTCCAACAAGTCGTCGACGACCGCCAATACGAGATGAAAGCGAGCAGCGTCATCCCGAAATACACGTCGAAATCGATTAAAATCAACACGAAAGTCGCCAATATCGCTATCAGCCCACAAGACTTGAAATACGTGAAGCAAGTGAACTATAAAGGAAGACCGTGCCTGTTGATTGAAGTGGAGGACGACACGGAGATTGAAGGATTCAAGTTGATCTCGGAAGAGTTGCTTGACTGATTTGAGATTCACAGAGAGGCAGAGATTGTTTCTATGAAGCGAGCCCAGGCGATTTCCTCCTGGGCTTTTTTATGACAATCGCGTAAGGGCAGTTGAATTTAGACATCAATATCGGTATGATGCTCTTGAAAGCGTTCTCTCGATCAATCTTATTTTTTTACACCTTATCGAAAGCGCTTTCGGTTATGTGGATGACAATAAAAAAGCCTTAGAGGAACACGTCCTCCAAGGCATCGTTTATTTCCGGGCTTTGCTTACTTTCAACTTCTTCCCTTTAATCGGTGTCGTCTCCATCGCTTCTAGAACGAGCGACCCTTTGCCGTTCAAGATGTCGACGTATGTCATCTGATCGGTGATCGTGATGATGCCGATGTCGTCGGCCGTGACGCCTGGGATTTTCGCGATCGTCCCGACGAAGTCGACGGCGCGGAGCTTTTTCTTTTTCCCGCCGCTGAAGTGAAGCTTCATGATGTCTTGGTTGATGCGCGCCGTCTTGTTGTTGCGTACGACGCGGCGCCCGCTCAACTTCTCTTCGAACGCGGCTTGGTTTTTCGCGACTTCACTCTCGGTCGGCGCGTCCATCTCTTCGATTTCGAACTTGATGTACGACTCGATGGCGTGGACGAACTTGCCTTCATACGGTGTGGCGAGCGTGATCGCTTTTCCTTGCTTCCCGGCGCGCCCTGTTCGGCCCGTCCGGTGTACGTAGCTCTCTTTTTCCATCGGCACGTCATAGTTGATGACGAGCGCGACGTTGTCGACGTCGATGCCGCGAGCGGCGACATCGGTCGCGACGAGATAGCGGAAGTTGCCCATCTTGAAGCCGTTCATGACGGCGAAGCGGTCTTCTTGCTCGAGCCCGCCGTGAAGTCGCTCACACGAGTAGCCAGCTTGGTCGAGTTCGCTGTACACCGTGTCGACATGTTCTTTCGTCCGACAGAAGATGAGACAGCTGTCCGGGTTCTCGACGACGGTGACGTCTTTTAAGACTGATAGTTTCTCTTCGCGGCGGACTTCGATCAAACGATGCTCAATCGTTGAGGCGGTGACGCCAGCAGATTCGATCGCGACACGGACTGGCTCATTCATATGCTTTTGGCAGAGACGCTCGATATCGTTCGGGAACGTGGCCGAGAAGACCATCGTCACGCGCGCTGTCGGCAACTGTTCGAGAATCGCTTCGACGTCGGCGAGGAAGCCGCGGTTCAACATCTCGTCCGCCTCATCGATAATCAAGTATTCGATTTTGTCTAAAGCGAGCGTCTCACGATCGATGTGGTCCATGACGCGTCCCGGTGTCCCGACGACGATGTGTGTCTTTTGCTTCAATTCTTCACGTTGCTTCGAGAACGGTTCTTTCCCGTAGACCGCTGCCGCTTTGATGCGCTTGAAACGGCCGATGTTCGTCATGTCTTCCCGGACTTGGACGGCGAGTTCGCGCGTCGGCGTGAGAATCAAGACTTGCGGCTTGTTCTCGGCCCAATCGATCAGTTCCGTGACTGGGATCCCGAAGGCGGCTGTCTTCCCGCTCCCGGTCTGCGCTTTGACGACGAGATCTTGACGCTCGAGTGCAAGCGGGATGACTTTTTGTTGGACCTCGGTCGGGGCGACATACTTCATAATACCGAGTGCGCGTTGAATTTCTTCGCTTAAGCGGTAGTCTGCAAATTGTGGTTGATTCATGTGTTTACCTCGTTTTCATGTAAGAAACTTCTGTATTCGAAATTTTCATTAGCGATTTGGATTACGCCTCATTATACACGAAACGAGGCAGTTCGTCGTTCATGCCTGAAAACGGGCCAAGCAGAAGCGTGATAAAAGGTACGGAAACGGTTGTATCCATGTGACTACCGTTGAACTGAAAGGGGCTAATCCATATGTCGAACGATGTTGAAGTGTATGAACGGTTAGTCGATCGACTCAAAACCGCACGTCCGTCTCAGACGATTGACGGTGTCGAGACGATCACAAAACCGATCCCGGATTCGGACGTCCCGGGTGATCTCGACCCGAGGGTGCTCGCCACGATGCGCGTCTTTGTGCCGTCTGACGGACCCGAGATTTTCGATTTGGCGAGTGCCCGGGCGAGCATGGGCTGGCCGAACCGGGACGTCACCAAGACCGTCATCACGACGGAGACAGTCACCATTCCAAGTGGAGACGGGGATATTCCGGCCCGGATGTATCGCCCGGACACGACCGAGACGTTACCGGCGATCCTCTTTTTCCACGGTGGCGGCTTCTTCGGCGGCACGCTCGATACGGTCGAGAACCCGTGTAAAAGGCTCGCCGAGAAGGCGAACGCTCTCGTCGTCTCGGTCGATTACCGGCTCGCGCCGGAGCATCCGTTCCCAGCGGGGCTAGACGACTGCTTCGCCGCCGTCGAATGGGTGTATCTGCAGGCAGAAAAGTTAAACGTCGATCGCCATCAAATCGCGGTCGCCGGTGACAGTGCCGGTGGGAACTTGGCGACGGCGTGTTGTCTCATGGACCGGGCGCAAGGGACGAACTGGATCACCTTCCAAGCGCTCGTTTATCCGGTCGTCAATTTAGGGTCGATTCCGACAGAAGATTACGAATGGACGCTCGACCGCTATGAAATCAAGCATCATCACGACTTGATCCGTGGCGTCGTGATGGCACTCGGAGATTCAGAAAATCTGTTGAACCAAATCTATCTACAAGGCAAGGCCGAGCTAACCGACCCGCTCGTCTCCCCGCTCTTCGCAGAAGACGTCACAGGCTTGCCGCCGGCTTTGATCATCACGGCCGAATACGATTACCTTCGGCTCGAAGGTGAGGCGTACGCGCGGAAGTTGGCGCGTGATGGGGTGAAGACGAGGTTGATTCAATACCGGGGGGTGGACCACGCGTTCATGGACAAACTCGGTGACTATCCCCAAGCAGAAGATTGCCTGGCTGAAATCGCAAATGGATTAAAGGAGATGACAAGATGAAGACATATACATTGAACTGGGATACATATAAGCAACTGGCACGGACAGCTGTTTCAGAAGGGGCGGTCCTCTTAAAGAACGAGCAGGCGACGCTCCCACTAAAAGCGGGGACGACCGTTTCCGTCTTTGGCCGCAGTCAATTCAACTACTACAAGAGCGGCACCGGCTCTGGCGGGATGGTCAACGTCTCCCACGTGACGAGCCCGCTCGAGGCGCTTCAAGCGACAGAAGGGATCGACGTCAACGAGTCGCTCCTCGAAACGTACGAGGCGTGGGTCGAGGAGAACCCGTTCGACCAAGGTGTCGGCTGGGCCGGCGAACCGTGGTCACAGCCGGAGATGGCGGTGACAGATGAACTCGTTGAGCGAGCGGCTGCCGCATCAGACGTCGCGCTCGTCTTCATCGGGCGCACGGCTGGGGAAGACCGTGACAACACGGCCGACCCGGGCAGCTACTTGTTGACCGACATCGAGCTGGAGTTGATTGAAAAGGTCTCGCGGACGTTCTCGAAGACGGCCGTCGTCTTGAACGTCGGCAACATCATCGATATGCGTTGGGCGAACGAACCGAGCGCGATCCTCTACGCCTGGCAAGGGGGTCTTGAAGGTGGCACCGGGCTCGTCGATGTACTGACGGGAACGGTCAGCCCGTCCGGTAAGTTGACCGACACGATCGCGAAATCGATTGACGACTATCCGTCGACGAAAAACTTCGGACATGCCGACAAAGGCATTTATCAAGAAGACATCTACGTCGGCTATCGCTACTTTGAGACGTTCGCGAAAGACGATGTGCTCTATCCGTTCGGATTCGGGTTGTCGTATACGACGTTCGCCACGGACGTCGTGTCTTCAGATGAGACGAACGGGGTCATCACGGTGACGATTGACGTCGTGAACACGGGAGACGTCGCCGGGAAAGAAGTCGTGCAGCTGTACGTCGAGAAGCCGCAAGGCGTGCTCGGCAACCCGGCCCGTGCGCTCGTCGCCTTCGACAAAACAAATCTCTTGGCGCCGGGTGAGCGGGAGACGCTCACGCTGAGCGTTCCCGTCACAGAGTTCGCGAGCTATGACGACAATGGTGCGACCGGTCACGAATCAAGCTTCGTGTTAGAGGCCGGCATGTATCGCCTCTACGCCGGCACCGACGTCCGTTCGGCCGAGGCGTTCTACGACTATGCGGTCGAGGCGCTCGAGGTCGTCGAGACGCTCAGCGAGAATATGGCTCCGGTCACATCGTTCGAGCGCATCAAACCGCGTGCGACCGAGTCTGGCTTGACGGTCGGCTACGAGGCGACACCGCTCCGCAGCGTCGACGTCGAGGCACGTTATCTAGCAGAACGTCCGGTCGTGCGTGAAGAAACGGGTGACACAGGCGTGAAGCTCGCAGACGTCTATCACGGGAAAGCAGACCTCGAGACATTCCTCGACCAACTGACGGATGAGGACCTCGCCTGCATCGTCCGCGGTCAAGGCATGAACTCACCACGCGTGACGCCGGGGACGGCCGCCGCGTTCGGCGGGGTGTCGGACCGTCTCGAAACGTTCGGCATCCCGGCCGCCTGTTGTGCGGACGGCCCGTCCGGCATCCGCATGGACATCGGGACGAAAGCGTTCGCGCTTCCGAACGGGACGCTGCTCGCCTCGACGTTCAACACGCGATTAGTGGAAGACTTGTTCGAGATGACAGGGCTTGAGATGCGGAAGAACCGGGTCGATACGCTCCTCGGACCAGGGATGAACATTCACCGCAACCCGCTCAACGGCCGGAACTTCGAGTACTTCTCGGAAGACCCGCACGTGACCGGCAAGATGGCGGTCGCCCAGTTGAACGGGATGCACCGTGTCGGGGTGACGGGGACGCTCAAACACTTCAGCGCCAACAACCAAGAAGCCCATCGCCACGACATCGACTCGGTCGTCTCGGAGCGGGCGCTTCGTGAGATTTATTTGAAAGGGTTCGAGATGGCGGTGAAGGAAGGCAAGGCGACCTCAATCATGACGACGTATGGCGCCGTCAACGGCATCTGGACGGCCGGTCTGTATGACCAGAACACGCGCGTCCTTCGCGACGAGTGGGGCTTTGACGGCATCGTCATGACCGACTGGTGGGCGAAAGTGAACCATCATGAAGACGAGCCGGCGAACCGCCAGAACACGGCGGCGATGGTGCGCTCACAAAACGACTTGTATATGGTCGTCGACCGTCCGGACACGAACTCGTTCGACGATAACACGGCGGCGGCACTCGCCGACGGCTCGCTCACACGCGGAGAACTGCTCCGGAGCGCGGCGAACATCTGTCGGTTCGTGTTGACGTCGCCGGCGATGGAGCGTGCGCTCGGCATCCACGACGGCTCGGTCGAAGTGATCGGACTCGACGAGGAAGCCGACCAGGCCATCGACTTCGATGTGACGTATCGTCATCTTGAAAGCGGCGAGCCCGTCAGCCTGAGTGATGCCGACACATCGACAGGGAGCATGCACGTCTTCGCCGTCTCGGTCGATGAGACGGGGACGTATGACGTGACGATTACGGCCAAGTCGGACGCGGGCGAACTCGCCCAGATGCCGG
Organism: Exiguobacterium alkaliphilum 12/1; assembly: GCF_000714435.1. Lineage (GTDB taxonomy): Bacteria > Bacillota > Bacilli > Exiguobacteriales > Exiguobacteriaceae > Exiguobacterium > Exiguobacterium alkaliphilum. The sequence continues at coordinate 246,130 of NZ_JJMW01000041.1, read as the reverse complement.
TGACGCTGTTCGCGAATAACATCCCAGGACCGACGTTCACGTTCAATGGGACGGACGGGGAATGGGTGACACAGACAAAGCAAGTGTTCTTCTTGAATCAACACAACTACTTGCAGCTCTATTTCGCGCTCGGTGGACTCGACGTGAAAGACATCACGTTCACGCTCGCCGACTCGTTCAGCATGAAAAACGGATAACGAACGAAGCGCCGTCTCGAAAAGAGGCGGCGCTTTTTTATATGCGTTCAATGGATTTTGCGAATTGATGACGAAGGCGATGTTGCCAACGATTTGGGTGTCATAAGTTAATGAATCAATCGTTAGTTCAATTGAAATTTGCTCCCCCATGATTGTCACACATCCAACTGGAGAATAACTTTTGTGAACGCTTTGAAATCATCAATGTGTTTCTCAAGAATCGCCTCTAAAATATTTAGTTGGAGCGCTTGATAGTCATGGACCGCGACATTGCGGAAGCCGACCATGTTGATGAGCGTCTTGGCTAGGTCGTGATCAATGATTCCTGCGTCCGCGAGCATGATGAACCCGTCTTGGCTCGCTTTTGGCACCCCTAGCTTCTTTTGGCTGACGAGGTACATCGCGATGTCGATACTCGCTTCGCACGCGCGTTGAATGTTGAGGATGATGCTGTCTTGTTTCGTGAAATCGTGAAGGTGCTCTGGATTTCCCTCATAGACCTCATGAACCCGTTTGATACAACGCTCAATTGTCGTCACTTTGTTTAGAATCACATCATTCATCAAACACACTTCCCCTAGATTGAATATTGTTTACTATCATTTGGCGCTGTTCGTTCAACTCGGCATACATTCGATATGCTTTGATCCGTTGCCGGACCCATTCATTTTCGTCCTGCACGAGCAGAGGGATGCCTTCTGAGAAAATCTGCATGGCGAAGACGGTGTCCACTTCACGGATGTCGACCAGATCGACGTCTCGACCGCATAAGAGGGCCACTTCGTTCCCCAACGTGAATCGTTCATAAGGTGAGAGGCGTTTCTGACTGAAATATGCGAGGTCTACGTCACTGTCATCTCGAGCTGTCCCTTTTGCGAACGAACCGAACAACAAAATGAAATCCGCGTCTGTCTTCTGTCGAATCGTTTCGATGACTTCTTGGTTAATCACGTCAGAAACCATGTTCCCACCCCCTTATCTCATTATACGCTCTTCACGTTTCGTATAAACAGTTGTTTTGCAGCATGAAAGGTTGAACCATATTCGGGTAAACAGTCGTATAGAGAAAAGAATAATCAACGAACCGGAGGGATGAACATGAACACGCTCTACATGAAACAGAAAGTGTTTAGTCTGCGCGGACGCTTCACCATCAAGGATGCCGACGAGCATGACATGTATGTTGTCGAAGGGAGCTTCATGAAGCTACCGAAATCGTTCACCATCTCGGATACGAGCGGACGCGAAATCACGACGATCACAAAGAAGACGTTCAGTTTCTTGCCGACGTTTTACGTCGACGTCGAGGGAGAAGAGACGTTGACGATTTCAAAAGAGTTCACGTTCTTCAAACCTCGCTATACGATTGACGCGGCCGGGATTGAAGTCGACGGCAACTGGTGGGACATGGACTTCGAAGTGAAGCAGGACGGGCATGTCATCGGCAGCGTCCAAAAGAAATGGCTGACGTGGGGCGATACGTACGAGATTCGAGTGATGGATGACGCGATGGAACATTTGCTCATCTCAATCGTCGTCGCCATCGACTGCGTCAAAGCCGACCAAGCGGCATCTTCGAGCGCTGCGACGTAAAGGGGGACACAAGATGGAATTATGGGACGTGTACACGGTCGATCGCGAGAAAACAGGGCGGACATGGCAACGGGGCAACCGTCTCGTGAACGGTGACTATCACCTCGTCATCCACGTCTGTATCTTCAACAAAGACGGACAGATGTTGATTCAACAGCGCCAGCCGTTTAAAGACGGTTGGTCGAACATGTGGGACATCACCGTCGGCGGCAGCGCCACGGTCGGGGATACGAGTCAACAGGCAGCGATGCGTGAACTCGAAGAAGAGATTGGGCTGAAACTCGATTTATCCAACACACGACCGCATTTGACGGTCAACTTTGACGAAGGGTTCGATGACATCTATCTCGTCGAGGCGGACATCGACCTTGACGAGTTGACATTACAGGAATCAGAGGTGCAAGCTGTACAATGGGCGGATGAGGCGACCATTCTCGAGCGCATTCAAGATGGGACGTTCATCCCGTATTATGAACCGATGATTCCACTGCTGTTTGCGATGCGAGGACAATGGGGAGGAATTAACCATGTGGAAACACTATGAATGGATGAATCAACCGAGTGACGTGGAAATGGATGAACGCCTGACGTTTCACACGTTGCCCGATACTGACTTTTGGCGTAACACGCACTACGGGTTCAACCGGATGACAGCCCACGCCCTATTGACGGACGTCACGTCGAAGCGGTTCACATGCCGGGCGACGCTTGAAATGAAACCGAACGCGATGTACGATCAGGCCGGTATCTTCTTATACGTCAACGACGATCATTGGCTGAAGACGTCCGTCGAGTACATCCCGGACGGACCGTCGCATCTCGGCGCCGTCGTCACGTCATACGGCTACTCGGATTGGTCGACGCGCGATTTTTCGAACGAAGACATCGAAGGGTCGCTCACGTTCGAGCTCGTCTATACGGACGGCGACGTGGAAGTCTTTTTCGAGTTTGGGAACGGGAGGCGCGAGCAATTGCGTATCGCGCACTTGCATGACGTGTCGACGCTTCGAGTCGGGCCGTACGCCTGTAGCCCAGACACCGATGCGCCGGGATTCACGGTCACGTTTACAGACTGGCAACCAAGCATCACCTAAAATGGGTGATGCTTTTTTATATGTCATTTACATGTCACTTCAAGAAAATAGTTGAATTCAAACGGCAGAAAAAAATATAATAAGGATAACGAAAGCGCTTTCGGTAAGCGGTTTCAATTTATGAGCATTACGGAAGCTAAGGCACGGACGAGCGAATCGACCTTGCCTTCAGACATCTCAAAGGAGGAAATGGAATGAAGAAATGGGTCGCCCTCGCACTTGGTACCGGTCTAGCTCTCTCGTTCGCTCAAGGCACGCACGCCGAAAAGCCAGCGAACAAAGATAATACGAAATGGAAACTCGTCTGGTCCGATGAGTTTGACAAGCCTGAGATCGATCGGACGAAATGGACCTTCGATACAGGCAACTGGCTGAAGGATAAGGACGGAAATCCGGTCGCGCCGGGATGGGGAAACAATGAGAAGCAGTTTTATACGGACAAAAACGAAAACGCTTTCGTAAAAGATGGCAAGCTTATCATCCGGGCGAAAAAGGAGCAGACGACCGATGCGCTCGGCTCGTATGACTACACGTCGGCGAAGTTGACGACGAAAGGGACGTTCAGCAAAACATACGGCCGCTACGAGATGCGCGCGAAACTTCCGCTCGGCAAAGGATTATGGCCGGCGTTTTGGATGATGCCAGAACAGGATCGTTACGGCGGCTGGGCCGCTTCTGGTGAGATTGACATCATGGAAGCCTGGGGCAGTCGTCCGGATCAAGTGGCCGGGACGATCCACTACGGTGAGACGTGGCCGAACAACAAATATACAGGCAAAGACTATCACTTCGCTGAAGGCGACGGCATCGACAAGTGGCATACATATGCGGTCGAATGGGAGCCAGGCGAGTTGCGTTGGTATGTTGACGGGAAGCTCTATCAAACACAGAACGATTGGTATACAAAAGGGTTGAATCAGGCAACGAAGTTCAGCTATCCGGCGCCGTTCGACCAGAACTTCTACTTGATCATGAACTTGGCCGTCGGTGGTTGGTTCGATGGTGACCCGGACGAGACGACACCGTTCCCGGCCGATATGGAAGTCGACTACGTTCGCGTCTACGATTTGAAAAACCGCGACTATCGTCAAGCGGTCGAACCGGTCTACACAGATGAAGAAATCGTACTTCCGGACGGAGCGAAACAACCGTCTGAAGACGGCAACCTCGTCTACGACCAAGCTTACGAAAAACCGATTACGACGGTGACGAACGGGGCGCAAGCACTGGATCCGACGTACTGGAACTACGTGGCGCTTCCCGACTTTGGCGGTGTCGGAACGGTTGACGTCATCGAGAAGGCAGGCGCGCGCTTCGCGGACATCTCGATCAGTCAAGCCGGCAGCCAGCCTTACTCACATCAATTGATTCAAAACGTCTCGCTCGGCAAAGGCGGTCATTATAAGGTGACGTTCGACGCGAGCGCCGATTCGGCCCGCTCGATTGCGGTGAAAGTCGGCGGCGGGCCAGACCGTGGCTACGCGAAATATTCGGATGAAGGCTCGTTCGATTTGACGACGGGCGTCCAGACGTATTCGATGACGTTCGATATGACGGAAGACACGGACCTCGCGGCACGCCTCGAGTTCAACGTCGGCCTCAGCACGGCAGGTGTCCAAATCGGGAACGTCCGTGTCGAGCAAGCCGAACGTCAGGCGCTTGACCCGAACGCGACGAAGCCGGCGCTCGGTGACGGCAACCACGTCTACAACGGCACGTTCGACCAAGGTGCGATGGACCGGATGACGTTCTGGCAGTTCGACGCCGGTGCGACGAAAGGGACCGGAACGGTCGATGCGGAACTCCGCCATTTCTTGTTCAAGGCGAACCCGAAAAAAGGTGAGCCGGCAACGCTCGTTCAAAACGGGATTCAATTGCAAGAAGGACACGAGTATGTACTCAGCTTCAAAGCGAAAGCAGAACGCATCAACACACTCCAAGTCGGATTCACAGGTCTAGACGGCGCAGCCTATGTACCGCTCCAAGACGTTGCGTTGACACGCGAGTTTGAGACGTTTGAAATCCCGTTCACGATGAACGCGGAAACAGATTTGTTGAGCCAATTGCGCTTCGTTCTCGGTTCGGCGAAAGGCGAGATTTCGATTGATGACGTCAAGTTGCTCGACGTGACGCCAATCGAGTTCGACCCGGCGCCGCTCAAGAACGGCACGTTTACAGAAGGGTTGACGCATTGGGGGTCATACGTCCACTATGACGCGCAAGCTTCGGTCGAGGCTGTGAATGAAGCGGCCCGCCTTGCGATTGCGAACGAAGGCCAAGAGCCGTGGAGCGTGCTCATGGAGCAGGGCGGCCTCGAGTTGCATCCAGGCCAGACGTATGTCGTCCGTTTCGACGCTTCGTCAACGACCGCGCGCAACATGGAAGTGACGGTCGAGAACGCGTCGTACACGCGTTACTTGAGCGAGGTCGTCGCGCTCGGACCGGATGCGAAGACGTTCGAGTTCGAGCTCGTCATGCCACAAAAAGACATGACGGCGCTCAAGTTCCTCCTCGGTCGCACGGACGGTTCACCGCTCGGTGCGCATGATGTGACGATTGATAACGTAGAACTCGCAGTGAAATAAAACGAGGGCGACGCTGATGATGAGCGTCGCCCTTTTTGCTGTGGTCATTTTTTCCGGCTAATCAATCGGGCCGTCCGAAGCAAGGACGGGAGTAGTTTCCTTCGTTTACGGATGGCCAAATAACGGGCGTCCCACGTCGGGCTGAACTGTTCAAGCCCGGTCAGCGATTCGAGTGTCCGAAAGGCGGCCGCTAAAGAGAATTGCCTCAACTCTTGACCGCTTTGATAAAGAATGAGTCCAATCAATAGAAAAGGAATCAACCATTTCAGTTGTTTCCACGACATTCGCTTGTGCATCTGATGTTCTCCTTATTCGTCATGCTCGCATTGTACCGGATGAAACGTGGTAATCCTATTACGAGATATATATCGGAACCGTTTCAAAAGTTGTTAGACCGTAAGCGCAAGAAAGAGGAGAACTGAATTTGGTACAGTAGAAGAGAGGAGGCGAAGCGATGCTGACGTTTGAGATGATGTGGGAAAGAGTACTCGCCTGTGACGCGGCATATGACGGTCAGTTTTACACGGCCGTGAAGACGACAAAAATCTATTGTCGGCCGTCGTGTCGGTCACGAAAGCCGAAACGGGAAAACGTCGAATTTTATAAGACGAGACAAGAAGCAGAGACGTCCGGATACCGAGCGTGCAAACGATGCCAGCCTGACATCGCACGCAGCCCGTCAAGTGCGCTCGTGCATGACGTGACGACGTTCTTGCTCGAGGCGTATATGCGACCGTTGAAATTAGACGACATCGCGGCCCACGTCAACATGAGCCCATTCTATGTCGAACGTACCTTCACGGAAACGACCGGCGAGACGCCGCGGCAACGGTTAGAACGAATCCGAATCGATCAAGCGGCCTATCTATTGAAAACGACCGATTGGAAAAATGAAAAAGTCGGGGCTGCTGTCGGATTGAGCACGCCGTCCAATTTTTATCGCGTCTTCAAACGCTGGAAAGGCGCCTCCCCGAACGCCTATCGAAAGGAGCGAGACGATGCCACCGAATAGTCTCATCCTTCCAGTCGCCCGCCCGTTCGATTTCGAGCAGTGTTTAACGTTTTTGCGGCGCTCGGACGACGAAGTGATGCACGTCGCGACAGAAGACGCTTTATGGAAACTGTTCGACATCGATGGCCGGCTATGGTTGGGTGAAATCAAAGCACATGGACAAGGCCTCATCGTCACGCTTCACGACGAAGAAGTGACAACCGGAGAACAATTAGTCGTGGAACGGTACGTGCGCGAATGGTTCGATCTCGATCAAGATGTCGCCGCGTTCGAACGCTTCGCCTTAAACGATGACTTGTTGCGTCCGATCGTCCAGCGTTACACGGGGCTCCGGCTAATCGGGTTCCCGGACTTGTTCGAGGCGCTCGCTTGGGCGGTCATCGGTCAACAGATCACGTTATCGTTCGCCTATACGTTGAAGCGGCGCTTCGTCGAACGATACGGGTATGCTCGAGAAGCGGGCGGCGTGACGTACTGGGCGTTCCCGCGCCCTGAAGACATCGCTTTACTCGTGCCGGCCGATTTACGGGCCATGCAGTTCAGTACGCGGAAAGCCGAGTATATAATCGGGATTGCCCGGGAAATAGCGAACGGAACGCTGTCCAAACAAGCGTTGCGGCAACAATCCCGGGAGGTCGTTCATGCTCGCCTGCTGTCGATTCGTGGGGTCGGGGAGTGGACGGCCGAGTACGTCCGGATGAAATGTCTTCAAGACAGGCAGGCCTTCCCTGCTACGGACGCTGGATTGCATCAAGCGCTCAAGTTCCATCTCGAACGTACCGACAAGCTGACGGCAGAACAGATGCAGGAGATGCGTGTACGATTTTCAGGTTGGGAAGCGTACGCGACGTTCTATCTATGGAGGTCGTTGTATGGAAATGTATAAACTGGACTACATGAGTCCAATCGGGATGATGGAGCTGGTGGCGACACAAGCCGCGGTCGAGTCCATCCTCTTCGTCGAGCGGGACGAGGTGTTGTTCGAAGTGAATGCTCACACACCGGACGTGTTGAAGTGGTGTTATCGCGAAATCGATGACTATTTCAAAAAGGACAGACGGACGTTCACATTCCCCGTCACGATGGCAGGTACAACGTTTCAACGTGACGTCTGGCAGGCGCTGACGATCATCCCTTATGCCGAGACGATGTCGTATCGAGAATTAGCCCGACACATCGGACGGGAGCGAGCCATGCGTGCCGTCGGCAGTGCGAACGGTCGCAACCGCTTAACGATTGTCGTTCCGTGTCACCGCGTCATTGGTTCGAACGGGACGTTGACCGGCTATGCAGGGGGATTATGGCGCAAAGAATGGCTGCTGCGTCACGAGCAGGAATCGCACGTTCGAGCCTAGCAAAAAAACATCTCGCCTCCTATTTCTGATACAATAGAGGAATCCTATCGTGACGTCTGAATCGACGAAGTGGTCTAGGATGATTCCCGTCACTGAGGAAAGATTTTTGGAGGTACTATGATTAAACTACTAGCAGACTCAACATGCGATTTATCAGATGAGATTTTAGCGAAATACGAGATTGGGGTCGCCCCGCTCATCGTGACGATTGAGAACAAATCGTACGAGGACCGCGTCGACATCCAGCCCGATGAGTTTTACGGAATGTTGGAAGCGCTACCGGAGTTCCCGACGACGGCGATGCCGAGTCCGGCCACGTTCATGAAATTGATGGAAGACGCCGTCGAGGCGGGACACGATGAGATTTTGTGCATCTGTATGTCGAGCGGAACGAGCGGATCGTATCAATCGGCCGTGCTCGGGAAAGAGTATTTCGAGGAGGCGCATCCGGACTCACCGGTGAAGATTCATATCGTCGACTCCCGTTCGATGAGCCACGGGAGCGGTTGGCTCTTGATGAAGAGTGCCCAAATGCGCGAAGCAGGGGCCACGTTCGAAGAGCTCGTGGCGTTCAATGAAGCATATAAGATGAAAGTGAAGCACTTCTTGTCGGTCGACGACTTAGATCACTTGATTAAGAGCGGTCGCATCTCGAACGCGGGCGCCATCATCGGCAAGCTACTCATGGTCAAGCCGATTATGAGCATGAAGGACGGCAAAGGTGCCGTCGTCGCCAAAGAACGCGGCACGCGCAAAGTGCTCAAGCATTACACCGAACAGTTCGTGAAACGTTGTGATCGCGACATCACGAATTTCATCATCATCGGCTATACGTCAGATCAGAAGATTGCCGAGAATTTAAAAGCGAAAATCGAGGCGGAGACAGACTTTGATGGGGAGATTTACCTCATGCAGATGGGTGTCTCGGTCGGGACGCACGTCGGGCTCGGCGCCATCTCGATGTTCTTCGTGGAAAAGTAAGATACGCAAGCCGTCTCAGTCGAGGCGGCTTTTTCTGTGGATAACGTTATCCACAGCTACGGACGGACCAGACGCGTTCGACCGCCCAAGAGTTATCCACAATTTTTAGAAAATAGACGTCAGGATTGCTGAGCGTGTGCCACGTGTCGAAGTCGAAGCGGTTATCCACATGTTGGAGGAGGAGCGCGAGCAGATTGCCATGCGTCACGAGGACGGTCGTGCCGTTTACGTCGTCGAGTGAATCGATGACACTCAAAATCCGCTCCGTCGCATCTTGACCTGACTCGGCACCGGGTAAGGCGAATGAGGCATCCTCGAACGAGTGACGGAGCAAGTCAAACCAATCGTCGCGCGGTTCGAGCGAGAGGATGCGTTCGCGCAACTTCGGCTCCGTCTCGATGGTCAGTTGCTTGGATGTGGCGAGTGGTGCGATCGAGGCAGTAGCTCGCGTATAATCGCTCGAGATGATGCGGTCGACAGGGATGTCTTGAAAGAAGTCAGCGAGAGCGAGGGCTTGTTGTGCGCCGGCCTCGGTGAGTCGGGCGTCCGGTTCTTGACCGGTGGCCGAGCAATGGCGGATGAGATAGAACGTAGACATGGAGTTCCTCCTTGATCATTTTTATGCAGAAGATAATAATGAAATATATGTAAAATAAAATACTGGTATTGAAATTATTTGAATTTAGTATAAATCATGTTGGAGGTACATATGACTCATTTTACAGAACAACTCAAAAATTCGTTAGAAAAGGGATTTATTGATAAGCATCATCATCACGTGAGTCCATTTAAACCTGAGTTATTAATGAATGAAAAACATAAACGACAAGATGTACTCACTTCGCTTCTAGACGAACTAAAGGGATGCCAATCTTTCTTATTTTCTGTTGCGTTTATTACGGAAGCTGGCTTAGCTACGTTAAAATCTACGCTTTCCGACTTACATGACAAAGGTATCCGTGGAAAAATCATGACCTCAACGTACCAATACTTTAATCAACCTAAAGTCTTTAAAGAACTATTAAAACTGAAGAATGTAGATATTCGCATTTCAGAAGTTGAGGCATTCCACTCTAAGGGATACATTTTTCAACACGAAGAGTACTACTCATTAATTGTTGGAAGCTCTAATTTGACGTCTGGAGCGTTAAAGACAAATTACGAGTGGAATCTGAAGTTGACCTCTCACGAGAATGGAGAAATTGTCGGACACTTCCTCGATCAGTTTGAAGAAATGTGGAGTGTTTCAGTTCCATTGACACTTGAATGGATTTCAGCTTACGAACGTTCGTATCGTCCAGTCTTTGGAGAACGTGTAGCTGAGTTTCCAGACTCGTATGGAGTAAATCGATTAAAAGAAGCGTTACAAGTAGAACCTAATTCGATGCAACTAGCAGCTTTAAGTGGAATTGAGGCCGTTCGTGCGCACGGAAATACAAGAGCGCTTGTCGTATCAGCGACGGGCACCGGAAAAACATATTTAGCCGCGTTTGACGTTCGTCGTTATCGACCGAAGCGAATGCTATTCGTAGTGCATCGCGAACAGATTTTGCAAAAAGCAAAGAATGATTTTCATCGAGTCATTGGTGGGGATGAAGCTGATTTTGGTATCCTTTCAGGTTCGAGTCGAGCAATGGGGGCTAGATATGTCTTTGCAACGATCCAAACAATTTCTAAACAAGAAACATTAGATCAGTTTGACCGAGGCGCATTTGACTACGTATTGATTGATGAGAGTCATCGAGCAGGAGCGGTTACATATCAACGAATTATAGAACATTTTAAACCACAATTTTTATTAGGAATGACAGCAACTCCTGAACGTTCAGACGGATATGATTTATTTAAGTTGTTTAATTACAACATTGCATATGAGATTCGGTTACAAGAAGCGCTTGAAGAAGATATGTTATGCCCGTTTCACTATTTTGGAGTGACAGATCTTGAAGTGAGTGGAAATCAAGTTGAATTTGATGTATTCACTCAGCTCGTGTCAGAGGAACGTGTAGAACGAATTATCGAGAAGATTGATTACTATGGTTTTTCTGGAGAGCGTTTATGTGGTTTGATGTTCTGTAGTTCAAAACGAGAAGCGAAACGACTTTCTGAGGAATTGAATCATCGAGGTTTTCGGACATGTGCTTTAACGGGGGATGATTCGCAAGAAAAGAGACGAGTTGAAGTGACTAATTTGGAAGAGGGTCGTCTAGATTACATTTTAACAGTTGATATATTCAACGAAGGAATTGATATTCCAAGCATTAATCAAGTCGTCATGTTGCGACAGACAGAATCAAGCATTATTTTTATTCAACAACTAGGACGAGGATTAAGAAAACACAGCTCAAAACAATACGTGACCGTTATCGATTTCATCGCTAACTACAAAAATAACTATTTGATTCCAATCGCTTTATCCGGAGACCGCTCTCAAAACAAAGATTCGATTCGGAGAAAAGTAATTGATCGTAGCTATATTTCTGGCACGTCGACCATTAACTTTGAAGCCATCGCAAAAGAACGAATTTACGAATCGATTAATCAAGCAAAACTAACTGACTTAAAGGTTTTAAAAGAAGCCTATCACAATTTAAAAAACCGTTTAGGACGACCTCCGATGTTAAGCGATTTTGTGGCACATTATTCAATGGATCCCATTGTTATTGGAACAAAGAAGGGTCATTACGGTGCCTTTTTAAATATAGTGGAGCACGATCTTCCTGACCTTTCTTCCGCGCACTCAAAAGTTCTGTTGATGGTGACTCAAGAGTTATTGTCAGGAAAACGAGTACATGAAGTGTTGTTAATGGAACTTCTGTTGGAGCAAGAAAGTTTAAGCAAAGAGGACTTTATTTATCGCTTGCGTGAGCAGGGAATAAGAAGTGATAAAGCTACCATTCAATCTTTAGAAAACGTACTATCACTAAACTTTTTTAAAGACGCGGATCAATTAAAATATGGAGGGCATTCCCTAATTTCTTGGGAAAATGAAGAGTATAGATTTTCATCTCATATGCAGTTTTTATTAAAAGATGAATGGTTCACTCAACTGTTTAATGATGTGTTAACAGCTTCCTTAGCTAGAGGTCAACGATATGATCAGACAAAACCATTAACGAGACTTGAAAAATACACGAGGAAAGACGCTTGTCGCTTACTAAATTGGGACAAAGAAGAACAGTCAACGATGTATGGCTATAAGATTAAGCATCAAACATGTCCAATCTTTGTAACTTACCATAAAGGCGAAGATGTGGAGGCCAGTGTGAATTATGGCGATGCGTTTATTAATCCTGAAGTATTTCATTGGTACACACGAAGCAGAAGAACAACTAAATCGGAGGAAGTACAAAAGATTATAAAATCGAAGGAAAGAAACATCGATATTCATCTTTTTGTGAAAAAAGATGACGATGAAGGTGGAGACTTCTACTATTTAGGAGAAGTTACACCGGATCTTGAATCCGTACGAGATACGACTATGATGAGTCAAGACAGACAAGAATTGTCTGTTGTTACGATGAATCTACTTCTCCAAGAACGTGTTGATCAACAAATCTACGACTACTTACACGAACAGACACATTAATGAAAGCCGAGTACGTGTAAACTCACGTCTCGGCTTTCGTTTTTTGGTTGATGACATCATTGACCGCTGGGATGTCTGCAGGAGCCCAAACAAGTGAATGCAAGTTTTCACGTTTCAGCCAAATTAACGCATCGTGTTCTGTCGCAACAGGCGTTCCTGATTGCAACTCGGCACGCAATGAAATCAATTGAATGATGAACGTGTCATATTCATGTACATGTTCATTAATCACTTCGTGCGCCTTGATTTCACATGCTAATTCTTCGAAAATCTCGCGTTCAAGTGCTTCTTGCAAATTTTCGCCGTCTTCAACTTTTCCACCAGGAAACTCCCACATGTTCGGGATCAACATATTTGTTGAGCGAAGGGCGCAAAGGATTTCTTTATTTTGATTTTCAATCACCGCTGCCACAACTTTTACCGTCTTTTTCATCAAATCGCCCCACTCTATTTATTCTTCAATTACGTCAATCATATCATTCCTATTCGTCATGTAGAATTAAGCAGGAATCAAATTAAAGAATTCCGTACTTAACTCTTATCATTCATCACAAAAGCGTTATAATCAGTATAACGATTATAAACGGGACTGCCGATGAATGGGGATTTAAACGGCGGTCTCCCGCACAAATTCAGGGGAGAAGGATGGGGTTTTCATGAGCAGTGTCCAAAAGAAAACAGACGTCATTTTGATTGGTGCAGGAGTGATGAGCGCGACGCTCGGGTCGCTCTTTAAAGAGCTTATACCGGAGTGGGAAATCAAAGTGTTCGAGAAGCTCGAAAGTGCAGGGGAAGAGAGTTCGAATGAATGGAACAACGCCGGGACGGGCCACGCTGCCCTTTGCGAGTTGAACTATACGACCGAGAAGCCGGACGGCACGCTCGACATCGCAAAAGCGATCAGCGTCAATGAACAGTTCCAAATCTCGCGTCAGTTTTGGGCGCATCTCGTCAACAAAGGACTGATTCAACAACCGGAAGACTTCATCCGCTCGATTCCACATATGAGCATGGTGCAAGGCGAGAAAGATATCCGCTTCTTGAAAAAACGTTTGGAAGCGCTCACAAAGAATCCGTTGTTCGAAGGGATGGTCTTATCGGACGATCCGGAACAGCTTCGTGACTGGATGCCGATCGTCATGGAAGGACGTCCCGTCGACGAGCCGATCGCAGCGACGAAAATCGATACGGGGACAGACGTCAACTTCGGCGCGCTCACGCGCATGCTGTTCGATCATTTGACGGACCAAGGCGTCGAGGTCAACTACAGCCATAGCGTTGAGGACGTCAAACGGCTCGCGAACGGGCTCTGGGAAGTGAAAGTCAAAGACGTGAAAGGGAACACGATCGAGACACATACGGCACCGTTCCTCTTCATCGGCGGTGGTGGCGGTAGCTTGCACCTCCTTCAAAAGACGGGTATTCCGGAATCGAAGCATATCGGCGGGTTCCCGGTGAGCGGCTTATTCCTCGTCTGTAAGAACCGTGACGTCATCGAACAACATCACGCGAAAGTGTACGGCAAAGCGAAGGTCGGGGCACCTCCGATGTCGGTGCCACACCTCGATACACGCTACATCAACAATCAAAAAGAGCTGTTGTTTGGACCGTTCGCCGGTTTCACGCCGAAGTTTTTGAAAAAGGGATCGAACCTCGACCTGATTCAATCGGTCAAGCCGTATAATCTCATGACGATGCTCGCGGCTGGGGCGAAAGAGATGCCGCTCACGAAATATTTGATCGAGCAGGTGCTCTTGTCGCACAACAAACGAATGGACGAGCTCCGCGAGTTCATCCCGACCGCGAAGAACGAGGACTGGGAGATCGTCGTCGCCGGACAGCGTGTCCAAGTCATTAAAGACACACCACAAGGCAAAGGGACGCTACAGTTCGGCACGGAAGTCGTCAGCGCCGAAGACGGATCGGTCGCGGCACTCCTCGGCGCGTCACCGGGTGCGTCGACGGCCGTTCACGTCATGTTGAAAGTGCTCGAACAGTGCTTCCCGACACGTATGCCGGAATGGGAGCCGAAAATCAAAGAGATGGTGCCGTCTTACGGTGTCTCGCTCTCGGAGCATCCGGAGCTGTTCAAGACGATTCACGAATCGACGGCGATGGTGCTCGGTTTGAAAGAGAAAGGCGTCGTCCACAATTAAATGAGCAAAAGCGAGAATACGAAAAGATTCTCGCTTTTTCTTTTACATTTTCAAATAAAAAAAGACCGCTTCGCACGGAAGGGTCCAATCAAACGGAAGCGATGGCTTCTTCGCTTAAATACGAGGCAATCTGTTGTTCGATTTCAGTTTCTGACTGCTTGAGCGCGAGCGACAACTCTTTGACGAGAATCGTTTTAGCGTTCTCTAAGATTTTACGGTCTTGCTCGTACAGTTTCTTGTTCAACAAATCGGCCTCTGCCTTCCGACGTGCCAGTGTGTTGATTACTTGTGCAATCTCTTGGCGATTGCCTGAATGGACGACGTTCAAAAATTCACGGTTCCGGTTGTTCGGGTGGGGATTCCACTCGACGCCAGGGGAACGAAACGACTCGAGAATCGATTTTGCCTCCGTCGCTTCAAGAAGCGTCAACATCATCACTTTGTCGCTGTCGACCGGGATGCTGATTTGAAGCTTCTGCGTGTTGTTGATTGGATGAAGCGTGTAGTACGACTTGGTCTCACCTGCGATTGTCTTATCGGAAATGTCGTCGATTTGACAGACGCCGTGGGTCGAATAAATCATTAAATCACCTTTTTTGAACAAATCGATCACCTCTCCCTTTCATCAAGTATAGTAGTTCATGATGTAAAATGTCAACTCGGTTGACATTCAGAGGAAGATGTGGTCCGTGAAAAAAAGACCCTTTCCGTTGAAGGGTCTACAGTTTCCAATCGGCTTGAAGCAACGTCTGCAGTTGTTGGAACGCCTCGTCACCAAGGGCGTTGGCGATGTCTCGCTCGAGGCTCGCCTTGAGCGCCTCGTTCTGTTCGTAACACGTCACGCCGAGCGCGGTCAGTTCGATGCATTTATCTTTTCGGCTCGTCGGATGGTCGGTCACGAGGACGAGCCCTTTCGTGTCCAAGTTTTTAATGAGTTTATGGATGGCCTGGCGGGAGACGTGGACGCCTCGTGTCACCTCGGCGATGGTCGGTTTCTTTTGATAAATCCGGGCGAGCACGTACCATTCCGAGTTCGAGATATAGATGTCGTGCTTGTCGTTCCAAGCCTGCTCGCTGATGCGTCGGATTTGATCGTGGCGTGCGGCGAGCAAATCAAGCAGCCGGGTCGAGCTCGTTTCGTTTGGAGTCAAAATGGCACTCCTCCATTCGTTTTTGTCGTTCCTAACTATACAAAAGCAAGGCGTAAGCGTCAAACTGAGGCGACGGTCGGCGTTTCAATACAGTCACTATTGAGAACAGACAATAAAGGAGGGATGACCATGCCGATGAGAACCGACCACTTTCAAGCCTATAAACAAAAGATTCTCGATTTGGCGGACTTAGAAGAAGCGACGTTGAAGAGTGAGACGTTCTTGTTCGAAGCAGACCCGGTCAAACCGCTCGAGATTTATTACGCGCCGTTCGAATACGTCAATCCGGATGCGAAAGTCGTCATCGCCGGCATCACGCCGGGCCTGTACCAGATGCGTCAGTCGTTCGAGGCGATTCGTGATTTGGCAAATGCCCCGGAGGAGGAGGCGCTCCGGTCCGTCAAACAACGAGGGAGTTTCTCAGGGCCGATTCGAAAAAACTTGGTGACGATGCTCGACGACTTGGACTTACATCGTCACCTCGGCATCGAGACGACGCTCGACTTGTTCGGGCCTGCGAACCACCTCGTCCAAAACACGGCCGTCTTGCCGTACCCGGTGTTCTATAAAGGGAAAAACTATAATGGGGCGAGCCCGGACCTGTTGAAGACGGATCTGTTCCGCTCCTATATCGACGGGATGTTCGCGGACGAGATGGCTTTACTGAAAGACGCGCTGATCTTGCCGATGGGTATCAACGTGCGCCGCGCCGTCGAGACGCTCGTCGACCGCGATGTGATCGATCCAGCACGTGTCGTGAGCGGGTTTCCGCACCCTTCCGGGGGGAACGGACACCGGCATCGCATCTTTGCTGAGAATCGGGAGGCGATGCGCGCCCACATCGCCGAACACTTCAAACGTCATCCGATTTAAGCGCATCAAAAAAGGAAGAATCTGCGGATTCCTCCTTTTTTGTGTTACATGAACAATACGTACACCATCAGTACCGAGACGACGAGGAAAAGTAGGCTCATGATGCCGCCGGCTTTCATATAGTCGGCGTTCCGATAACCACCGGGTCCCATGATGAAGGCGTTCACTTGGTGCGTCGGCAAGATGAACGAGTTCGAGGCCGAGACGGCGACGAGAAGGGCGAGTCCGATTGGGTCCATACTGAACGTGTCGGCCATCATGAGGACGAGTGGGACGAGCAAGACCGTTGCGGCGACGTTCGACATAAAGAGCGAAAAGAACATCGTGATGAGCCCGATGATGAACAAGATGGCGAGAGTGCTCCATCCTCCGACGAGGTTGACGATGGCGTTCGCCGTATAGGCGGCCGCTCCGCTCTTCTCGAATGCCGTACCGAGCGGGATGAGCCCGGCGAGCAAGAAGACGGTCTTCCAATCGATTGCCGGATAAATCTCTTCTTTCGGGATGACGCCGAGCAAGATCATGAGCAAGGCGCCGGTGAAAAAGCTGAGCGACAGTGGAAAGCCCATGAAGACGAGTCCGAGTGAGACGACGATTGCGAACAGTGCCGGCTTTTTCTTGTTTTGTTGTGGTGCGAGTTCGGGTGCTTTCACGTCACTGAGCACCGCGACTTCGCGACCGTTACGAAGGTTGATTAAATCTTGCCAACGACCGTAGACGACGAGCTGCATCCCGGCTTCAAACGGGACGTCCTCAAGTGCCGTCTTCGTTCCGTCGTTGCCGACGACGGCGAGCGGTTCGAGCCGGAAGTTTTTCCGGAAGCCGATGTCGCGAAGCGTCTTGCCGATGAACGGCGATGTCGGTGGGATGATAATTTCGGCGAAGCCGCTCTCATCTTCGTTCTCAAGCGAGGCGAAGTGTTCGAGCTCGGGCTTAATGTTCACACCATAATCGTCTGCGAACCGCTCCACCGCGTCCTTCGTCCCAAGAACAGCGAGCGTCTGCCCTTCGGCGAGATGCGTTTTCCGCCATGGGCCATAGACGTGACTCGCATCTTCACGAAGGGCGAGGATGTTGAGACCGTACGTCGACCAAATATCGAGTTGTTCAATCGTCGAGCCGGTAAGCCGGGCGTTGACGTCGAACTCATGGATGTCGGTCGTCAAGTTGTGCGTCTCTTGCATGAACGAGGCGCTCGTCGCTAGCTTCTCACCTGAAGCTTTCGGTAAGACGAGATTTCCCGCGAAATAAAAATATAGAATTCCCGTCGCAAGCAAGGCGAGCCCGATTGGCGTGACGGCGAACAAGTTCAAGGCGTCAAATCCCGACTCGGTCAACAAGTCGTTCAAGATGATAAGCGGACCCGAGGCGACCATTGTCAGCGTCCCACCGAGGATGGCGGCGAAGCCCATCGGCATGATCAGTTTCGAGGCCGGGATGTTCGCATTCTTGCTGATGCGTTTCAGCGCCGGCAAGAATAGAGCAGCCGCACCGATGTTTTGCATGAACGCCGAGATGAGGCCGACGGTCGTCGACGTCGTTGCCATCACGTTCTTTTCTTTGACGCCGACACGTTTCGTGATGAAGCCCGCGACGACGGACATGATACCGGAGCGTTCAACGCCATATCCGATTAACATGACCCCAATCACCGAGATGACCGCGTTCGAGGCGAATCCAGAAAACGCCTCGTTCGCCGTGATGACGCCGGTCCACGGCAAGATGACCATGATTAAGACGGCGACGAGGTCGGTCCGGAGCTTGTCGGTCACAAACAGGAAAATCGCCAGCGCCAGGACGGCGAAGGTCAATCCGATTTCAATTGTCATTTTTATATACCCCCTATGGTA
The DNA here is from genome assembly GCF_000714435.1 of Exiguobacterium alkaliphilum 12/1. Taxonomy (GTDB): domain Bacteria; phylum Bacillota; class Bacilli; order Exiguobacteriales; family Exiguobacteriaceae; genus Exiguobacterium; species Exiguobacterium alkaliphilum. The sequence goes on along the minus strand of NZ_JJMW01000041.1, from coordinate 227,694 downwards.
TTATCTGTTTTCATTATAGAGGCCGAGGTGGGCGATTGGGAAGTGAAATGTTCTGAAGCCGATTGGATGGAGCGGAAGAACTGACATTTGTCCTTTACTTCGCTAAAATGGGGTACGGGTATCACACAGATTTCATGAGGAAAGGGACAGTCGATGATTACGTTAACAAATGTACGCAAACAGTTTGGACGCGATATACGCGATATAGCTGTAAAGGACGTCTCGCTCCACGTCGACCGTGGGGAAATCTACGGCATTATCGGGGCGAGCGGTGCCGGTAAGTCGACGGTGCTCCGGCTCATGAACTTGCTCGAGACGCCGGACAGCGGCACGGTCGAGATTGACGGGTCCGTGCTGACCTCGCTCTCGACACGGCAGCTTCGCGAAAAGCGACACGTCATCGGGATGATCTTTCAGCAGTTCAACCTCGTCGCCAATAAGACCGTCTATGACAACGTCGTCGCACCACTCAAGCTAGCCGGTCGACCGAGAGCGACGCACAAGGAACGGGTGCTCGAATGTCTCCGTTTCGTCGGGCTCGAATCGTTCAAGGACAAGTATCCGGCCCAACTGAGCGGGGGACAGAAGCAACGCGTCGCCATCGCGCGGGCGCTCGCAAACGAGCCGCACGTCTTATTGTGCGATGAACCGACGTCCTCGCTCGACCCGAACACGACGGCCGAGGTGCTCGACGTGTTGAAGTCGATTAACGAGCGACTCGGCGTCACCATCGTCATCGTCACGCACGAGATGGACGTCATCAAACAAGTGTGTGACCGCGTGACCGTCATGGCGGACGGGTCTGTTTATGAGACGATGGACCTCGTCCCAAGCGGTGTGCCAGTCATCGACAACAATCCGAGCTGGTTCGTCGACCAGCTGAAGAAGGCGGGTGAGACCGATGCCTGAAGTGCTCGTCCAATACCAGACCGAGATTTGGCGTTCAATCGGCGAGACGTTCATCATGGTCGGCGTCTCGATCCTCGCCGCCGTCCTCGTCGGTCTACCGCTCGGCACATGGCTCTACTTGTCTCGAAAAGGGCAGCTCTTAGAGAATCGGGCCGTCTTCTCCGTCCTCAACTTGGTCGTCAACATCGTCCGGTCGTTCCCGTTCCTACTACTCGTCGTGTTTTTGATTCCATTCACACGGCTCATCATCGGAACGGCCATCGGGACGGCAGCGGCGACCGTGCCGCTCGCCATCATCGCGATCGCCCATTACTCGCGCCTCGTCGAGCAATCGCTCTTAGACGTCCCGCGCGGCGTCGTCGAGGCGGCGGTATCGATGGGCGCATCCATCAAAGACGTCATCTTCAAGTTCTTATTCGTCGAGGCCCGTTCCGGTCTCGTCCTCGGGCTGACGACGTCCATCATCAGCTTCATTTCGTACTCGACCATCATGGGGGTGGTCGGGGGCGGCGGCATCGGTGACTTCGCCATCCGCTATGGTTATCAACAGTTCAAGACGGAGCTGATGATGTACATGATTCTCATCATGCTCGTCTTCGTCCAGATGATTCAGTTCACCGGCACGACGGTGGCCCGGCTCATCGACAAACGCTAATCATCTACAGAAAGAAGGAAACCACATGAAAAAACTGATGGCACTTTTCGCCTCACTCACACTCGTCCTCGCGGCGTGTGGGAACGATACCGAAACGAACACGACGGAAGCCCCGTCAAACGAGCCGCAGACGCTCAAAGTCGCATCGCTCATCCCACCGATGACGGATATGCTTGAAATCGCGAAAGAACAGCTCGCAGAAGACAACATCGAGCTCGAAATCGTCGTCCTCGGTGACAACGTCCAACCGAACACGGCGCTCGCGGCGAAAGAAGTCGACGCGAACTTCTTCCAGCACGTTCCGTACATGGAAGAGTTCAACCGCAGCAATGATGCCAACCTCGTCCCAATCGAACCGATTTACTTCGCCAACTACGGTGTCTACTCGAAAGAGCATGACAACATGGACGATATCCCGGAAGGCGCGACGATTGCCATCGCGAACGACGTGTCGAACATCGATCGCTCGCTCTCATTGCTCGCACAGCATGATGTGATTGAGCTCGGTGAGAAAAATGGTTCGTATTACACGCAAGCCGATATCACCGAAAACCCGAAGAATCTCAAGTTCGAGGAAGTCGATTTGCTCATGCTCGCGCGTGCGTATGACGACGTCGATGCGGTCCTCATGACGCCGGCCTATGCGGCGCCACTCGGCTTGACGCCGAAGAGCGATGCCCTCTTGACGGAAGGTGTCGAGAACGACTTCGCCATCACGCTCGTGGCCCGTGAAGACAACAAAGATGAAGAAGCGATCCAGAAACTCGGCGAAGCACTAACAAGTGACGAAGTCCGTGCGTTCTTGGAAGAGAATTACGACGAGACAGCGATTCCGGCGTTTTAATCAATTTCTCGCTTCATGCGAAACATCTTGTTCAAATGAAGCAATGACTTGTTGCGCCACACGTATATAGTCTTGTTCAGATTGAGCTGATTCGTAAGAGAACCAAATACCGTCTTCATATGAAGAATGACTGCCCAGTCTTCGTCGCGCGTCGACGTCGACATCGTGGGCGGTCATTTTTTGTGGAGTGATTTGTTCTCCCCAATATGTTTGAAAACCAGCGGCCGAAGCTTGAGCCAATTCGATGATGAACGAGCCACCATGACGATTGAATTGAAACGTGATTAAATCAATCTGGTCGGATTGAAGGCGTCGAAAGTGAGGAAATGATCCTTGGAATTGCTGCGACCGCAAATAAGGCACGACTTCTCGTTTCAAGATGGTAATCATATCTTTTCGTTGTTGAGATAGCATAAGATTCTCCTTAACGTCGTTTAGTTCGAATATATGCAAAAATCGGATTGAGCGCATGCTCAACCCGATTTGATCAATATTCCTCGTATTCTCTAGGATCTTGATTATCGATGCGACCATCTGGCTTTGTCAGCGCGTTGAGTGTCTCCATCTCGTCCTCCGTCAATTCGAAGTTGAAGACATCAAGATTCTCTTTTTGATGCAACTCGCTCGATGAACGTGGGAGCGGGATGACACCGAGTTGGACGTGCCAACGCAGAATAACTTGAGACACGGTTTTGCCTTTTTGTCGTGCCAGCTCGGCGATCGTCTCGTCATGAGTGACGGTACGGGCTCGGCTCAACGGGCTCCATGCCTCGGTGACGATACCGCGCTCTTTGTCAGCCTGACGTTGCTCGACTTGTGAGAAGTACGGGTGCATCTCGATTTGGTTGATGACCGGTGTCTCACCTGTCTCCTCAATCAACCGGTCGAGATGCTCGGGCATAAAGTTCGAGACGCCGATGGAGCGAATCCATCCGTTTTCTTTCGCTTGGATGAGCGCGCGCCACGCCTCGACATATTTGTCTTGTTTCGGGTTCGGCCAATGCAATAGGAACAAGTCCCAATAGTCGAGATTTGCCCGGTAAAGTGACTCACGAATCATCTCGAATGCATCATCATAATTAAAATATTGAGCCCGCAGCTTCGACGTCAAAAACAGCTGCTCGCGCGGGATGCCGGATTGGCGGACGGCTTCGCCGACTGCCCCTTCATTGTCATAGCGAATCGCCGAATCGATGAGACGATAGCCGTTGCGGATGGCGCATGTGATGGCGTCAACACCCGGTTCGCCTCGTAAATAGACAGTGCCGAGTCCGATGGCCGGAATCTCGTAGCCGTCATGTAGTTTGATGGTTGGGATGTTCATAAAATGCCTCCTCATTCAAAATCCGTTCTCTTGTCCGATATTCCACTTTCCCGGGGAATCAAACGTTTGAATCGGTTGCTGTGAATCAGAATGTCGTTGCCTATTTTCCTGTTTTTGGGATAATTGACGTGAGGTGATGGGGATGAAGTGGTGGTGGATGCTCGGCATATTGACGATTGGGGGAATGATGTTCGTCAATGAGGCTTGGTACGGGAATTCGGCGGCGTTTGGCATGGCAATTAGCATGATTGTGGTGACGTTGATTGGAATGAAGGAGTTGGATCAACGTCATCGGATTCGACGAGGTGGCTTCATCTCAGTATTGATTGCGGGCGCCATCTATTTCGGGTTACCGCACTATTCGGTCGCCGAAGCGGAACAGCGCCTGCAACAAGAGTATGAGAACGTGAAGTATGTAAACGATGTCGGAGTGGTGAATGAGGGCTGGAATCCGTTTCAACCAAACCGTGTCTATTTATTTGAAATCGATTCAGGGGACCGAGTCTTGTTTTTACCCGATTCGGGAGACATTATAAAAACGCGTCCTCCAATGTGAGGACGCGTTTTCGCTTAGTTGCGAATCATATAATCGAAAGCACCGAGTGCAGCAGTCGCACCAGATCCCATCGAGATGATGATCTGTTTGTAGGCGCTGTTCGTGCAGTCACCTGCTGCGAACACACCTGGGACATTCGTCGCGCCGTGACGGTCGACGACAATCTCACCGAAGTTGTTGCGTTCGATCGAGTCGAGCCAGTCCGTGTTCGGGACGAGGCCGATTTGGACGAAGACGCCTTCGAGTTCGACGTGATGCGTCTCGTTCGTCTCGCGAGACAAGTACGAGATGCCGTTCACTTTGTCCGTACCCGTGATTTCTGTCGTCTGAGCGTTCGTGACGACGGTCACGTTCGGGAGGCTGTGGAGACGGTCTTGAAGCACTTGGTCGGCTTTGAGTTCGGTAGCGAACTCGAGCACCGTAACGTGTTTGACGATTCCAGCGAGGTCGATGGCTGCTTCAATTCCAGAGTTACCGCCACCGATGACCGCGACGCGCTTGCCTTCGAAGAGCGGGCCATCACAGTGCGGACAGTAGGCGACACCTTTGTTTTTGAACTCGGCTTCACCTGGGACGTTGACGTTGCGCCAGCGAGCACCAGTCGACAGGATGACACTCTTACTCTTCAAGACGGCGCCGTTCTCAAGTTCGACTTCGACGAGGTCTTTCTTCTCGATGCGCTTCGCGCGCTGGAGGTTCATGACGTCGATGCCGTACTCTTTCACGTGCTCTTCCAAGCTCGCGACGAGTTTCGGGCCTTCTGTGTAAGATGTGCCGATGAAGTTCTCAATCCCCATCGTGTCCATCACTTGACCACCGAAGCGTTCTGCGACGATGCCGGTCCGGATGCCTTTACGAGCCGCGTAAACCGCTGCGCTCGAACCGGCCGGGCCGCCACCGATGACGAGGACGTCATACGGTTCTTTGTTGTCAAACGCCGAAGCGTCTGGGCCAGTACCAAGTTTCGCCAAAATCTCTTCAAGTGACATGCGCCCGTTGCCGAACGCCTCACCGTTCAAGAAGACGGTCGGGACAGCCATAATCTCTTTCGCTTCAACTTCTGCCTTGAACGCGCCACCGTCGATCATCGTGTGTGAGATGTTCGGGTTGAGGACGCTCATGACGTTCAGTGCCTGGACGACGTCCGGGCAGTTGTGGCAGCTGAGGCTGATGTATGACTCGAAGTGGTACGTGCCTTGGATGTTTTGAATCTGTTTGATCGCGTCCGCGTCGACTTTCGGCGCCCGACCGCTCACTTGGAGCAACGCGAGGACGAGTGACGTGAACTCGTGACCGAGCGGGATGCCTGCGAAGACGATCCCTGTCTCTTCAGACGGACGGCTCACGCTGAAGCTCGGTGTGCGTTCGAGCGTGACGTTCTCGACCGAGATGCGTGACGACATGCTCGCGAGTTCGTTCACGAGATCGAGCATCTCTTTAGAGACCGCGTCGTCTCCAGCGCTGACACGGAGGACGACGTCGCCCTCCATGAGCTGGAGATATTGGTCCAACTGTTGTTTAATATCTGCTTCTAACATGAAATCGGCTCCTTACAACTTGCCGACGAGGTCGAGGCTCGGGCGAAGTGTTGCAGAACCTTCTTCCCATTTCGCCGGGCAGACTTCGCCTGGGTTGTTGCGCACGTATTGTGCCGCTTTGACTTTGTTGACGAGCGTGCTCGCGTCACGGCCGATGCCGCCTGCGTTGATTTCGACTGTTTGGATGACGCCGTCTGGGTCGATGATGAACGTACCGCGGTCAGCAAGGCCATCTTCTTCGTTCAAGACGTCGAAGTTACGTGAGATCGTGTGTGATGGGTCACCAATCATGATGTACTCGATTTTGCCGATTTTCTCAGACGTTTCGTGCCATGCTTTGTGCGTGAAGTGTGTGTCAGTCGATACTGAGTACACTTCGACGCCGAGGTTTTTAAGTGTTGCGTATTCGTTTTGAAGGTCTTCGAGTTCAGTCGGGCAGACGAATGTGAAGTCAGCTGGGTAGAAGCAAACGACGCTCCATTGACCTTTGAAGTCGTTGTCCGATACTTCGAGGAATTCACCTGTTTGGAATGCTTGTGCTTTGAACGGTAAGATTTCTTTGCCGATTAATGACATGGGATATGTCCTCCTTGGTTTTTTACTCTAGTGGACTTTTGTCTCTACTAGAATAATTATAATGTAATACTAACTTCATATAACCGACCAAAAATGTCAAGGCGTTTGCATGTCTGGGAAAATGTTGATACATCAATGTTTTATGTACGAAACGCTTGATTTAAGGAAAGAAAACGATTACAAAATAAATGTGCTTTTGTTTTCAATCCTCTATGTGAGAAAAACAAAATGGGATTAAAATTCACTCACGTTATCGAGAAATCATCAAAAGATTCTCGTAAAAAATCATGACATTATCAATTAAAACTAAAAACAACCTTGATCGAAAATCGATCAAGGTTGTTGCATCGTATCTATTAGTTGTTGATTAAACGCCACTCGATCTACACTTTTATGGAGACGAGCATGACAGTTCGGACAAACCGCGACAACTTGATCAGGTTGCGAGAGCCCATCGTCGGATTCTTTAAATAGAGAGTGGAGCTCGAGATAAGGTCCGTTTTCCGTTTCAAACGGAGCTGGTTGCCCACAAGCTTCGCAACAGTTATTGGCACGAGCTAGCACATAATAATGAAGCGCCGCTATTTGTTCGCGAACTTGTAATTTTCGCGCAGACATGCTTAAACCAGTTGCTCGTTTTGGATCGCGCGATGCAATTTCTTCTAATTCTTCAACTGTGTTATAGCGCATCGTCGAGGAAAATTGGTGAGCATCTTCTTGAATCACGTGTAACGGTTCAAACGCAAACACGATTACTTCTCGTTGGTTATGATATTTATCAATTCCAAATTGAATATCAAAGCCAATTAAAATGAGTTGGTCGACAAAACGATAAGTACCTCGTCTAAGCGATTCGAACAAATAAACATCTTCGCCATTTTCTACATGATTAAGGAGCGCTTTGTTTCCATGTGAAAATTGTTGATCGCCTTCCTGCCCTTCACCACTGTAATAATAAAGTCCATCGTCTTCGTTCCAACCGTTGTTATATCCAAACTCTTCGTCCATTCCACTATCAAATATAAAGATGAGTTTATGTTTGTTAGGGGTACTAATCCCTCGTTGTCGACTTCCACCATAACGATCGTGAAGTTCCGAGCGTTTATACAACTTATTCTTTTCGAACAGCATGCGGCACCTCGTTCCTAAGAGTTCCATTTGTATAAAGTGTATCACGTCTTTAACGAAATAAACGAAAAAGACAGAGGTCGCCCTCTGCCTTTCACTTATTCTGCCATTAACGCGCACACCGCGTTCGAATAGGCGACCGGATCTTCAATCGGTAGTCCTTCGATAAGGAGCGCTTGCTGATAGAGGAGATCCGTATACTGTTTCGCTTTCGCTTCGTCTTCCTTATAGACGCGCTGTAACGTCTGGAAGATGGCGTGGTCGGCGTTCACTTCGAGCACTTTCTCCGCTTTCATGCCGCCACCGTTCGGCATCGCGTTCAAAATCTTCTCCATCTCAATCGAAACGTCACCTGCGACCGTCAAGCAGACCGGATGTGACTTGAGTCGTGTTGAGGCGCGCACTTCTTTGACGCGGTCGCCGAGTTCCTGCTTCATGAAGGCGAACAAGTCTTTGTTGTCGTCGTTCAGTGAATTGGCCTCGGCGTCATCGAGACCGAGGTCACCGCTCGCGATTGACTTGAACTCCTTGTCGTCATACGACTGGAGCATCTTGATGGCGAACTCATCGATCTCTTCAGTGAAGTAGAGGATTTCGAAGCCTTCTTCTTTCAAGCGTTCCGCCTGCGGCAAGAGGTCGATGCGGTGAATCGATTCGCCCGTTGCATAATAGATGTACTTTTGATCGTCTTTCATGCGCGCGACGTACTCGTTGAGCGTGACGAGCTTCTTCTCGTTCGACGAGTGGAACAAGAGCAAGTCTTTCAAGTCGTCCTTGGCCGCACCGAACTGGTCGTAGACGCCGAACTTGATTTGACGGCCGAACGACTCGAAGAACGTCTCATAATCCTCACGCTCGTCGCGGAGCATCTTCTCGAGCATGCCTTTGATTTTCGACTTCACGTTCTTGGCGATGACGCGGAGTTGTCGGTCCTGCTGCAGCATCTCCCGGGAAATGTTGAGCGACAAGTCTTCTGAGTCGACCATCCCTTTGACGAAACCGAAATAGTCCGGAAGCAGGTCAGGCGACTTCTCCATAATCAACACGCCGTTCGAGTACAGCTCGAGCCCTTTTTCGAACTCTTTCGTGTAATAGTCGAACGGGACCGTCGATGGGATGTAGAGGATCGACTGGTACCGGATTGTGCCGTCGACGTTCAAGTGCAGGTGCTTGAGCGGCTCGTCGAAGCCGTAGCGCTTCTCATGATAGAACGCCTTGTAGTCCTCGTCCGAGAGTTCGCTCTTCCGTTTGCGCCAAATCGGCACCATGCTGTTGATTGTCTCTTCTTCGACATAGTCCTCGTATTCTTCCGAGTCGTCTTTTTGACGATGCTTCGTCACATCGAGCTTAATCGGATAGCGGATGAAGTCCGAGTGCTTCTTGATGAGCGAGCGAATCTCGTACTCTTCGAGAAACGTCGAGTACGTCTCGTCGTCCGTGTCAGCTTTCACATGTAACGTAATCTCGGTCCCGATGTCGGCCTTATCCGTCGGTTCAATCGTGTAGCCGTCCGTGCCTTCCGATTCCCACAAGTAACCTTGCTCGCTGTCGACCGAGCGGGTGCGCACCGTCACACGGTCCGCGACCATGAACGCCGAGTAGAAGCCGACGCCGAACTGGCCGATGAGGCTATGGTCTTCTTCCATCTTCGTCGCCTGTTTCATCGCGAGCGAGCCGCTCTTGGCGATGATCCCGAGGTTCGACTCGAGCTCGTCGGCCGTCATCCCGATCCCGGTGTCGCGGATAGTGATGGTCCGAGCGTCTTTGTCGAGTACGACTTTGACGAAGTAGTCGTCCTTGTTGAAGTCGAGTGCCTCGTCCGAGAGGGCCCGGTAATACATCTTGTCGATGGCGTCACTCGCGTTCGAGATGAGCTCACGAAGGAAGATATCCTTATGCGTATAAATTGAGTGGACCATCAACTCTAAAATTCGTTTCGATTCGGCTTGAAACTGTTTCTTTGTCATGATCGTTCTCCTTTTGTATGTTCGATTTTGGCACTCTGTATATAAGAGTGCTAACACTATTGATTATCCTAATTTTTAGAAAGATGTCAAGACGCATCAAACAAAAGATTGACGCGGGGCTCGGATTCGCCTATAGTTGAGTACATGCGATGAGCTGGTCTATGTAAGACGGCGGACATTCCTTTTAGGAGCACGTTGTGGAGCGTGGTTCGACGCGGTAGACTTTTCGAGAGCACCTCTAGTGAGAGGTGCTCATTTTTTGTATATGGGGGATTATGATGCAACTACATACCATCCATCACGTGGCGATTATCGCCTCGGACTATGACGAGGCGAAGCGGTTCTATATCGATATCCTCGGGTTCGACGTCATCCGCGAGCATCATCGTCCGGACAAAGGCGACCACAAGATCGACCTGCGGCTCGGCGCGTACGAGCTCGAGCTGTTCATCAAACCGGACAGCCCGAAGCGTCCGAGCTTCCCGGAGGCATGCGGACTCCGCCATCTCGCTTTCAAAGTCGATGACATCGAGGCGGTCGTCGCCGAACTGAATGCGCACGGCGTCACGACGGAACCGATTCGGGTTGACACGTTCACAGGCGAGAAGATGACGTTCTTCTTCGACCCAGACGGTCTGCCGCTCGAACTGCACGAATGAAGCCCCTTCACGCGAAGGGGCTTTCGTTATGGGCGCACATACGACAAGAGCATCTCGCGCAGTACCCGTTGCTGGATGGCCGGTTCGATGTCGTCCTCTAAATAGCTGATATGTGACTTCAAGATGATGTTGTTGCCGAACGTCCCGAACGCATTGATGATCGTGACGACGGTCGCTTTCACGTCGATGTCGCTCCGGAGCGACCCGTCCGTCTTCCCGTCTTCGATGAGCGGTTCGAGCGTCTTCATAATCTCACACTGTAAATCGATATAGTCGTCGATGTCCGGTAGCGGACTCGTGACGAACGAGGCATAGCTTTCGAACGCCTCACGGAAGCGGGAATGGCTTGTCTGCTTCAGTTGTTGCTCGAGCAAATAATCAAGAATCGCCTCGAGCCGCGTGTAGGAGTCGCCGGGCGCTGTCGTTAGCTGTTTGAACGTATCAAGTGTCGGGGTCAGGTTGCGCACCGCGGCCGCAACGATCAGTTGGTCTTTTTTCGGGAAATAACGGAATAGTGTCGCGACACCGAGTTCAGCCGCATCAGCGATATCCTGCATCTGCACCCGTTCAAACCCGTCTTGTAAAAACAAAATCTCGGCTTGTTCGATGATGCGATTCAGGCGTTCTTCTTTATTTTGTTGTCGTTTACTCATGAAATCACCTCTTTGTTGTGTAGCTATTATAACGTGTCGAGGCAGTTTCGTTGAGATTCGAATGTGCATCGACTACTATAATGATAGTTAAACTATCATTATGTAGATTGGGGATTCGTATTATGCGTTTAAAAGGGAAAGTAGCGGTCATCACAGGGGCAGGCAGCGGTATGGGTGAAGCGACGGCCAGACTGTTCGCGAAAGAAGGGGCGACGGTCGTCGCGACCGATCTTAATCTAGAAACAGTGCAAGCTGTCGTCGAGGCGATTCGGGTGGCTGGCGGGGAGGCGTTGGCGCTCCGGCACGACGTGACGTCACGTACGGATTGGGAGAACGTCTATGACGAAGTACAGGCGACATGCGGAAAGCTCGATATCCTCGTCAACAACGCCGGCATCGCCCTCGCGAAACCGTTCTTGGAACAGACGGAAGAGGACTGGGCCCGGACGTACCGGATCAACATCGATGGTGTCATGCTCGGGACGCAATATGCCATCCCGCTCATGGAAGCGAACGGTGGCGGTTCGATTGTCAATATCTCATCGATTTCGGCGCTCACAGGCATGGCCGGTGCCGGTGCCTATACAGCCTCGAAAGGCGCGGTTCGGTCGCTCACGAAAGCGGCGGCCGTCGATTACGGAAAACATAACATTCGCGTCAACTCGGTCCATCCGGGCTATATCGTGACGCCGATGAGCGCACCGCACATGGAGCATCCGGATTATAAACAACATTTCTTGAATCAAATCGTTTTGCCGCATCTCGGTCAGGCCGATGAAGTGGCGGCAGCCGTTCTCTTCCTCGCGTCAGACGAGGCGAGCCATATCACCGGCATCGAACTTCCGGTCGACGGGGGCGTCACGGCGAAATAATAGGATTGGGGATTTAGTTCTTACAAGGACTAAATCCTTTTTTGCCTTTCATGTGTGAGAACTCTTATACTGACTAGAGGATACGTTTCACGATCAAGGAGGGGTTGGATGAAGTGGTATTTAGACGACGTGCGCGAGATGCATGAGGCTGCACCGTATACGTTTTATATCCCGAGTGAAGAAGTACTCCGTCAATTGAAAGTCGGTGATTTCGTAAAATTGATTTTTACGAACGAGGAGGCTTCGTCTGATGGCTATAGTGGTGAACGCATGTGGGTGAAAATCACAGCCGTTCAAGGTAATCAATTTGAGGGTGTGCTCGACAATGAGCCATATTATTTACCGATCGAAGTCGGCACAGAACTTTCATTCGGGATGGAACACATTTGTCAGACCGAGTATGAGGAGCCAGACGGGGATAAATGGGATTATTATACGGATACGTTCGTGATTATCAGTGCGGACGTGTTAGAACGAGAAGAGTTTCATTTCATGTTGCGGGACGAGCCTGACGAGGAAGGGGATCCAGAATGGTCTTTCTTGAGCGGGTATGAGGACGACGCATATTTAAGTGATACCGAGAATTTTCTCATCGTGTCGATTGGAGTCGTGTTGAATATGGATGACTCCATCCTATCAATTCTCCAACACCCCCCGCTTTGTGCATATGAACGAGACGAGGAAGGGTTGTTTCAAGAAGTCGAAGACTACGATTGGGACGGGTATTTGAACGGCTAACAAAAAGGAGCGCTAGGCTCCTCTTTGTCTACTCTAAAATCCCGACGAGTTCCATGACGAGCAGGACGAACAGTCCCGAACCGAGTACGGCGGCGAAGAAGACGAGCACGGCGTACTCCTTTTGTTTCAGGATGGCCCACCAACCGGTCACGAACGCCCCAAGTCCTAGCGCCGAGAACGTGGTCATGTAGCTGAGTCGAAGCATGTGTGCCGTCGTTTCACTCCAAAGCGTCGATTGGAATGTCGTATCGAAGTTATCGAGCAGGAGAAACGGTACATACATGGCGAGAAATAAGCCGATGAGAAGGATGGACCACTTTCCGACCGAGGTGCGGGGGAACAAGGCGCCATTCATGACGAGTCACCTCTTTTCCGTACAAGATCATCTGTATCTTAACTATTCCCGTTTTTGCCCGAAACAATGAGTCGATCCACTGAATTGTCATCGTATAGTCAGAAAAAAAAGGTGGTGGGTTGATGCATCAATTGGGATTGAACAGCCAGACCAAAACGAGAAAGTGGGTGCAAAAGCTGAAAACTCAATTTGAGATGGAACGCATTTGGATGGATGAGACCGAGCTGTTTTACCAAGTCAGACTCCAGCTCCATGCCTCCGTCTGTTCTAGCAGTCAAGAGGTGTATATGCAGGACGAGACGCTGCAAGAACTGATTGACTCGATTGCTGGATTCAATAACACTTGGGGGAAGAAACCTGTGATTTGGGAGTTGTTCGATTCGGATGCGGATGAGCAAAAAATCAGCCTCACTTTCACGCTGATTGATCGGACCGGGACGATCCAAGTCGACGTCCATATCCATGATGAGTGGCAACACGACCCGTTCGACCACTTCCGTGCGGCCTTCAGATTCAAGACGACGATGGGACAACTCGATGACCTCAGCGCCCAACTCAAACGGTTCATTCTTCGTGAGATCGACCATGTCGCCTCGCTCCATGAACGATGACAAGCCCAGACAAATAAGCGTCTGGGCTTGTTTTAATACCATTCTTTCGGTTCGTAATTCAATTCACGGAACAACTGCTCGCGCTCTTTCTTCGAAAGGTCGCGCCATTGGCCTGGCGGGAGCTTGCCGAGCGTGATGTTCATGATGCGGACGCGCTGCAAGCGGTACACCTCGTACCCGAGCTCTTCGCACATGCGACGGATTTGACGGTTGAGTCCTTGCGTGAGCGTGATGTTGAAGTCGAACTTCGACAGTTGGTGTACTTTACACGGCAACGTCTTCTGCCCGAGAATCTTGACGCCGGCCTCCATCTGCTCGACGAATTCTGGAGTGATTGGCTTATCGACCGAGACGATATACTCTTTCTCGTGCTCGTTCTCGGCGCGAAGGATCTCGTTGACGATATCGCCGTCGTTCGTCATCAAGATGAGCCCCTCAGAGTCTTTGTCGAGGCGCCCGATGTTGAAGATACGGAGCGGATGGTTGACGAGGTCGACCAAGTTGCCTTTCACTTTCTTCTCCGTCGTACTCGTGATGCCGACCGGTTTATGGACGGCGATGTAGACGTTGTTGCGGGCGACACGGGCGACCGAGCCGTTGACGAGCACTTCGTCCCCAGGCTTCACTTGGTCGCCGATTTTCGCTTTCTTCCCGTTGATGGTGACGCGTCCCTCTTCGACGAGACGGTCGGCTTGGCGGCGGGACGCCTTGCCTGATTCACTGATGAATTTATTGATACGCATCGATTCACGTCCTTTGTTTGGCTTCGTCTTCTCACTATAACGCATTTTACATACCGCCGAAAGCGGGAAACGAACGGAGAGAAGGGATGTGACACGATGGAGCACGCACGAAATTTATTAAAAGACGCGCTTCGATTTCAAGAACGGCTCTTGGCGTCACCGTTTCAAAAGGAGCTGATTGAGGGGGCATCTCCCGTCCTTTGGTACGGGCGGCCGACAGACGGCCAGTGGCTGACCATCGGCACGAACCCGTCGCGCGGCGAATTCTTTGAACGAGACGGCAAAGTCAGAAGTGACGACGCGCAGAAATTCTATTGGCGTGACCAGTCATTTGAAGCGTATCTAGAGGACGAGACAGCCCTCGACGCGACAATTGAATACGCAACGGCCTATTTTGAGGCCGGGCGGGCGACGACGAGCTGGTTCGGCAAGCCAGACGGGGCGAAACTTGAAGCGTTACTCGAAGGCATGGATCGATCGTTTTACGATGGGTCCGCCATCCATGTCGACTTCTTCAAATATGCGACTTATCGGCAAATGGGGCAGATTCGAGACGGGCGTCGTTGGATGGAACATCCCGACTCGCTGGCGCTTTTAGAACGGACGATTCGTCTCATCCGTCCAGACCACCTCATCGTGCTCGGTCGCGACAACTGCGTGGCCATGACGGGCTTTACCGAAAAACGGACGGTCACGGGCTATCCGAGCGCCGTCTACGAGCTCGGCCTTCATCCGGCGGGCATCCCGATGGTCGGTCTTCACTTCAAACCGTCCGAAGTGCTCGTCGGCCTCGGCAACGGCGTCGACTTGAACGGTCTGCACCACGGCGCATATGCGAAGCGGGAGCACTTATTGAAAATCGGCGCGCACATTCATCAGGAGGCAGACATTTTCTTCTCCTGAAAGATTACTTCGCAGGCGGATAGACGCGCGTGATGCTGCCCCAAAAATTGAACTCGTTGAAGTCGATGTAACGGACGTCCTCGGAGCGGTTGTCGAGCACTTCGAGCAAGACGACGTCAGCGTAGCCGGGCTTTTTATAAATGACATAGCCGATGCCCGTGACCGAATGATTTTTATAGAACCCGTTCGCCATATTCAAGATGAACGGACGGTTAGCGAGGAGCTCGCGCTCGAACGTCGACCATTTCCATAAGTAGCGCGAACTGCCGCGTCCCTTATAGCCGTACCGCTCCCAAAGTTTCGTCACGATCGTCGCAATTCGTGTCGGAGGCGTGCCTTTCTCGTCTTTGAACTGATATTCAATCGCAATCGCTCGAGCGTCTTGTTGAATGACGAACGGGTCGTCGGGGATGTTCGTGTAGCCGTGATCACGGTAGTAGCGAAAAATGGCTGTGATGGATGTGAGCGTGCAGTTGTTCTTCCCGCCGTTAAACGCGCGTTGAAGAAGTGGGGTCACCCCGTCGATGCGTTTCTCTTCCTTCACGTTCCAATGGCCGTGATACCGGTCGTCTACATAAGCTTGCGGATTGACGATGCCCGCATAGCCCTTCTTCGCTGTCTCGAGTTGTCCGGCAAAATGCTCTTCCACACCGATCCCTCCTTTTCATTCATTATACAAACAACGCCTCTTCCCAGGAAATACGAGAAGAGGCGTTTGTCGTCAAAAGACCAAATGGGCGATCCCGACGATAATCGGGAGCGTGATAAACGTCCGGAGCAAGAAGATGAGGACGAGGTCGACGAATGAGATTGGCAGTTTCGAGCCGAGGAGCAGCCCCCCCGACTTCGGACATGAAGATGAGCTGGGTGACCGATACGGTCGCGATGATGAAGCGCGTCATCTCACTCTCGATGCCGCTGCCGAGTACGGCCGGCAAGAACATGTCGGCGAACCCGACGACCATCGTCTGGGCGGCGGCTTCGGCTTCCGGTACTTGGAGCAACATCAAAATCGGTTCGAACGGCTTGCCGAGAATCGTGAAGAGCGGCGTATACTCCGCGATGACGAGCGCGATCGTCCCGACGGCCATGACGATCGGCAAGATGCCGAGCCACATGTCGAGCACGTTTTGGAAGCCGTCCTTCAGCGTGGCACCAAAGCTCTTACTCGATTGCGACTTGAGGAGCGCTTGGCGAAGCGCCCACTTCGGCATCGACACGTTTGCTGGAACCGGCTCTTCCGGCTTCAGTTCCGTCCCTTCATACGGCGTGTCCGCTTTTTTCGAGAGCGGATAGATCCGCGGCATGATGAGGGCCGCGACGATACCTGAGATGACGATCGCTCCGTAATACTGTAGGAAGTAGGCATCGAGTTCCATGTACGACAAGATGACGATCGTGAACGTGATTGAGACGACCGAGAACGTCGTCGCGATGACGGCGGCTTCTCGCTTCGTATAGTAGCCGTTCTCGTACTGTTTCGTCGTCAACAGAATCCCAATCGTCGCATCCCCGACCCATGATGCGAGCGAGTCGAGCGAGGCCCGGCCCGGGAGCTTGAAGAGCGGACGCATGACTTTGATGAGCATCGTCCCGACGAACTCGAGCAACCCGAAGTTCAAGAGGAGCGGGAGCAACATGCCGGCAAAGAGGAACGTCGCGAACAAGATTGGAATCAAATCGTAAAGGAGTAGCCCACCCGTGAACTCGGACGTGATCATCTCAGGGCCGAGGACGAGAAGTGTCATGACACCGGCGATGAACCCGACGACGCGCATGGCGAACCAAAACGGTGTGACGTTCAACAACGAATTGAAGTGCGGACGCTCCAAGACGAACGCCGGTTTGGCCAAATACGTCCATAGCGACCCGAGCACCGAGAGGCCCATCATGATGACAGCAAGTGTCGGTACGACGTCGCCAATCAAGTCGATGAGTTGGTTCGATAAGAAGGCGACCGGGATGGTAAAGCCGTCGTCCGTCGGAATCGGGACGATGAAAAACATGAGACCGATTAGAGACGGGATGATAAATTTCAAAAAATCGTTGGACGTAAACGATGGATTGTCTTCGTTCGTCCTGTTTGGTGGTTGATTCATAGTGAATACCCCTTTTCCCCGAGAGTGTAGTATGTCTTCGCGTGTCCCCATCACGCGAGACGGTATGACGATGAAGGAATGTGTTCTTCTCATTCATTATAGAGAAGGGAAAGCATGACGGACAACAATCCGTTGCAATTTTCAGAAAAAAATGAACGGTCTCATGAGCGTACGATTCGTATTCTCGGCCTCACTTTAGTATGATGACGGCGAGTGTTACAAATTCGAGATATTCAGCATATATAATAGAAGCGGAGAGATGAACATGAGATTAAGCATACTCGATCAAGCACCGGTCACGTCTGGCCATACGTCAAAACATGCGTTGACGAGCGCCGTCGAACTCGCGCAACTAGGTGAAGAGCTCGGCTATCACCGCATGTGGATGGCTGAACACCACGGCGGTATGTCGTTTGCGAGCTCGGCACCAGAGGTTATCAGTGCGTATATCGCGGCCAAAACGGAGCGGATTCGGCTCGGCTCGGGCGGCATCATGATGATGCACTATTCCCCACTTAAGATGGCCGAGGTGTTTAAGACGCTGAGCGCACTCGCGCCAGGCCGCATCGACTTTGGCGTCGGACGGGCGCCGGGCGGGGATGCGAATGCGATTTATGCGATGTCACAAGGTCAAAAGCCGATGATGGACGGATTGTATGAAAAATTAGCGACGACGCTCCAACTCATCAATGACGAGACGCCGGAAGAGCGTTGGTATAAACACACGCCGGCCGCGCCGACCGGTGTGACGCGCCCTGAGGCTTGGCTCCTCGGGTCGAGTGGGAACAGTGCTGTCCAAGCCGGGCGGATGGGCGTCGGTTATTCGTTCGCGCAATTTTTCAACGGGGAATTGAGCACGGACGCACTCGACGCCTATCGCCATAACTTTCGTCCGTCTGCTTTCATGGAGAAGCCGGACATCAACGTGACGTATCTCGTCACGACGGCCGAGACAGAAGAGGAGGCGGAATATTTGGCCCGTCCGTCCGACTTGTCTCGTCTCTTCTTGATGCGTGGCCAATTGCGCCAGCTGATGAGTCCGGAAGCGGCGCACGAGTACCCGCTCACCGAGGTCGACAAGATTCACATCGCGAACAACCGGGCCATCCACCTCGTCGGGACGCCGAAACAGATTGCGACCCAACTTCAAGAGGAGTCGGTCCGTTACGGGTTTGACGAGGCGATGATTTGCAGCATCCAACACCAGCAGTCCGACCGCTTGAACGTCTATCGTTTGCTCGCGAACGAATTACTATAACAAGACGCTCCTTCTCTTATCAGGAAGGGGCGTCTTCGTTTAGGCGAACAGTTGGAAGAGCACGAACAAGACGACGAGACCGCCGAGTAGCACGGTGAAGAACACGGAAGCTGCCCGCTCTTGATTGCGAAGAGTCGTGTACAGCCCGACAAAGAACGCACCGATCGCTGCGGCGAACGCCGTCATCGAGGCGGCGGCTGCCCACGTATTGTCGAACAGCGTGCCGGTGTTGAACGGTTGAGCGGACTGCGTGCTGACGGTGGCGACAATCAACAAGAGGAAGACGGCGAGCAACAACCCGATCGACCATTTGCCGGGCCGTGTCTGCGGATAGACGTTTCGACTGATCATGATGGCTCACCTCGTTTCAAGACTTGATTCAGTTATCTTTACCCGTTTTTGTATGCTCTGAGTAAAAAACACTTTCCCTTTTTTTGAACGGATTTGTGAACAAACGGGTAGAAAAGTTCTACACTAGAGTCAACAGAAATCGCATGGAGGTAACGTATGAAGCAGATGAAGGCCGACCCGCATTACTTGTTTGATGTATTCGTTCGTTTATATCGCATGGTGTTTTTAATGGAAGTGACCCCGGAAGGCTATCGATACGTCCGCGTCAGTGAGCAAGGGAAGCGTGCCTCGATGCTCCCAGACGACGTGGCCGGACGCTATTTGCACGACATGTACGCAGCTGATGTGGCCGAGGAGTTGATTCATCATTACGATACCGTCATCGAGACGAGTGAGCCGGTCTATTTCATGTCGAAGATGAACATCGAATCCAACACGGCACGTTTCGCCTCATCGGTCCTCATGCCGATTGAGAACGTGGCCGGTGACGTCTGTTACGTCCTCGGCTTGACGACCGACCTGTCCGAAGAGGCCGAGCTGAAGCTGTTGTCGAGCATTGAGCACATCGATTATTTGACCGGGATGCCGAACTTGATGAAAGTGAAGCTCGAGCTCGAGAAGCTGTTTGAACATACGACGGAACGTGACATGGCGAGCGTCATGCGCCTCCATATCAACCGGTTCAAAATCGTCTTGTCGCTGCAAGGGGTCGAGTCGTCACACCATTTGATTAAAGAGATGACGCGCCGCCTAGCGGAGCTATTGCCGACCGGTTCGATGATTGGACGAGTCGACGGGGAAGACTTCATCGCCGTCTTGCCGGACACGCACATCGAGACGGCGTTCGAGCATGCGGAACGATTGCTCGAAGCCATCGCTGACTACACGTATGAGGTGGGAGGCACTGAGTTCACGTTGTCCGGCTGTATCGGGCTGAGCACCGGGTACGAGGATGCCGACCGCGTCATCATGAACGCATCGACGGCACTGCTCGAAGCGAGGCAGGCCGGAAAGCAAATGATTCGCATCTATGAGAAGGACGATTACGTCCAACATTACATTGACGAGATGACGATGGAGACCGAGCTCGTCAAAGGATTGAAAGCGAACGAGTTGCGTGTCGTCTATCAACCGCGAGTCAGCTGCCATGATGGGACGATTCATTTCGAGGCGCTCGTGCGATGGCATAGCGCGTTGCTCGGGAACGTCTCGCCCGAATCGTTCGTCACGATTGCCGAAAAATCGCTCTTGATTGAGGACGTCACCGCCTTCGTCGTCGACCGCGTCTGTCGGGATATGACCGAGGCCCCGGCCTTGTTCGAGGGGCGCCGTGTCGCCATCAACGTGTCACCGGTCGTCTTCCGTCAACCGTATATGCGGAACGTGCTCACCGTCTTGGCATCGCACGGGCTTTCGCCGGAACAGTTCGAGTTTGAAATCACCGAGCACACACTCATGCAGGAGCCGCTCGTCGGGATCCAGACGGTTGATTACTTAAAAGAAAAAGGGTTTCGTATCTTGATTGACGACTTTGGTGTCAGTTATTCGTCCCTCAATTATTTAAAACTGTTCGATATCAACGGCATCAAGATTGACCGGTCGTTCATCAGTCAGCTCGATCAAGACAACGGCTTAAAGGAATACGAGATCGTCAAATTGATCGTCTCGCTCGCCAAGAAACTCAACCTAGAAGTGACAGCTGAAGGGGTGGAGACCGAAGCGCAGTATCGTGCGATCGAGCGCCTCGGCTGTGACGAAGTCCAAGGTTACTTCTTTAGCCGCCCGCTGCCGCCGGCCGACTTGCACGCGGCGCTGAATGCGCTCGAGCATCATCATGCGGCGCTGCGCCATGGGTTATCGGGGCGACAACAGGCAATCACTTCACTCGACGAGAACGAGACGGAGCGGTTGAAGGCGATTTTACGCCTTGAAATTTTACATTCGCCACGGGAAGAACGATATGACCGAATCAGCCGTCTCGTCGCCCAGACACTCGATATGCCGACCGCGCTCATCTCGATTTTGACGACGGACCAGCAGTGGATCAAATCGTGTCACGGGGAAAAAATCGCACCGTACGTCGAACGAAAATGGACGCTCTGTGACCGCGTCGTCACGAGTCGAACGAATCTCGTGTTAGAAGACGTCCAAGCGACGGAACCGACGAGCGGGAATCCGGTTCTTGAAGGGCTAGGGTTTTATGCCGGTGTCCCGCTCGTCACACGCAGCGGACACGCCATCGGGACGCTCTGCGTCACGGACGAGACACCGCGGCCGTTCGACGAGGAAGGGGTTCGGACGCTCGAAGATTTTGCCCGCTGGGTGATGGCCGAGATTGAACTGAGCGAGCAGGTGCGTGCCGGCACGAGACGGCAACAGACGCTCGAGTCGCTATATGAAGTGACCGCGCTCCACGCCTCCTTCCCGGAGAAGCTAAAACGGATTCAGACCGTGTTGCGGGAATGGATGGGGTATTCGCATGCGATCGCCTTCTCCACTGAAAGTGGTTATAAGACGTGGTCGAGTGACGGGGACACCATGCTCGATTGGACGGAGGGCACGTATGAGCGAATCGAAGCGTTAGCGAAGCACGGTCACCAAAAGCTGGAGCGGGCCGAGCTCGTCATCGATACAATCGAATTCTCGGGAATGATCAGCTTGCCGCTCGTCAATGAGGGCAAGACGTTCGGCTGGCTCGTCTTCCTCACGGAACAGGGCAGCTTTGAGGATGTGATCGACCAGGTCGCCATTCAAGAGATGACGGACACGATTTTACTCGTGACCCGTTGGATGGAGAACGAGATTCGCCGCGAGCGCAAACATCAGGAAGTCATCGAGCTGATTACGAAAGACGGCCTGACAAAGCTCGGCAATCGCCATTCGCTCATGGCAGACTTGCGTCAAAAGATGAATCGGAAACAAGCCGTCGCGCTCCTGTTCATCGACTTAGACGATTTCAAACGGATCAACGACACACACGGTCACCTCGTCGGGGATGAAGTGCTCGTCGAGACGGCGAAACGGATCCGTTCGTTCAGTCAGTTTCATGACGGCAAGGCGTATCGGTTCGCCGGGGACGAGTTTTTGATTGTCTTGGAAACGGAACAACTCGCACAAGCGGACTTCGAGCAACTAGCAACGCTCATTTCCCAGGAAATGATGGTCGGGAACGAGTTGGTGCTCCGTCTGTCCGCGAGCATCGGCATCGCCTATTCGTCGAGCGGGCTCACCTCGCTCGATGAGCTCATCCATCACTCGGACGCGGCGATGTATGTCGCCAAAAATGGTGGGGGCGACGGGTTTTATATTTATGATTCATTTAAAGACGACCAATAAGGAGAGGATCACACATGCAGACATTCATTCCTCACTCACCTCGATTTTGGTACATGACGCCCGTGGCCGAGACCGATCGCCCCATCCTAGGCGTCGTTGTGGGGGAAACACATACACTCTTAATCGACGCCGGGAACTCGGAGTCCCATGCGAACGACTTATTCGCCGCAATGGATGCCGAAGGTCTAAAGCGACCGACGCTCGTCGCGCTGACGCACTGGCATTGGGACCATATTTTCGGGCTCTCGGCCTTGACGGGTCTCGTCTCGATCGCGAGCACGGACACGAAAAACCGGATGGCGCGTCTCTTGCCCTATGAATGGGACGATGCCTCGCTCGACGAACGCGTCAAAAGCGGAATCGAGATCCCGTTCTGTGCCGATGCCATCCGTCTCGAGTTCGGTACGGAACGGACGATGCGCGTCGTCTTGCCGACGGTCACGTTCGATGACACGCTCACGCTCGATCTCGGTGGCGTCCACGTCGTCTTGAAACACGTCGGTGGGGACCATGCGGCCGACTCGGTCGTCGCCTATATCCCGGAGGAGAAAGTTTTGTTTCTAGGCGACGCACTCTATGCGAACCTGTACGCCCCGTCCTGGCGCATGACGGCAGAAGCGACGCTCCGGTTGCTCGACCTGCTCGACCGGTTCGATGCGGACGTGTACGTGTGGTCGCATGGGGAAGTCGTATCCCGTGAAGCGTTTGAAAAAGACCGTGACATGTTGCGCGAATTGGCGCATTTGGCGTTAGATTTCCCGGGAAATGAAGCGGTGATGACGGCTCAGTACGAACAGAAGGTCGGTCGGACGGTCAATGAGGAAGAGCGGGAGTTGATTACGTTCTTCGTGAACGGGTCGAGTGAGACATGATGGAGATTCAAGAGATTGTACAGGACGATGCAGCGTTTCAACAACACTTGACGGAGCGACTTCGGGCGTTTAACGACAAGCATTCACCCCATCATCGAAACATTCGAGGTGTGGACGTGCCGGTCGTCCAATTGAAAGTGGAGCGAGACGGGGAGATCATCGCCGGATTGTATGGTAGCGTCTATTGGGGCTGGTTCGACTTGGACCGACTATGGGTCGCTGAAGCGTATGGCAAGCAAGGACTTGGCTCACGGTTGCTCGCGGCGGGAGAGGCGAAAGCACAGGCGCTCGGGGCCACTCAGGTGAAACTGACGACGTTCTCATTTCAGGCGAAAGCGTTCTATGAGCTTTACGGCTACGAGGTCGCCGGGGTGTTGCGTGACTATCCACCGGGTGCCGACTATTATATGATGACGAAGCGTCTCAGCGACGTATAAAAAACAGGCGACTCCCGCGAGTCGCCTGTTTCAGTATACTTTATCCCCGTTAAAAATCGAATTTTTCACCATGACGTAATCGACGGTGCGCAATGCGTCCAGATTGTCCCCACCCGAGTAAGAGATGGCCGATTGGAGGTCTTGCTCCATCTCGGTCAACGTGTCCTGCAGTGCCCCTTTGTACTCGACGAACATCTTCTTGCCTTCGACGTTTTTCCGTTCTCCTTTTTGGAATTCAGACGCCGAGCCGAAGTATTCTTTGAGCAGTTTCCCGTCCTGCTCGACCGTCGCACCTGGTGACTCCTCATGTCCGGCGAACAACGATCCGATCATCACCATCGAAGCCCCGAAACGAATCGATTTCGCGATGTCCCCGTGCGTGCGGATGCCCCCGTCCGCAATGATCGGTTTGGTCGCCGCTTTGGCGCACCAACGGAGAGCAGCGAGTTGCCATCCACCTGTCCCGAAACCAGTCTTGATTTTCGTGATGCACACTTTCCCCGGGCCGATGCCGACTTTCGTCGCATCTGCCCCCGCATGCTCAAGTTCGCGGACCGCTTCGGGCGTCCCGACGTTCCCGGCGATGACGAATGTCCCCGGTAAATGATGCTTGATGTGTTGAATCATGCGGATGACCGCGTTCGAATGCCCGTGCGCGATGTCAATCGTGATGAATTCAGGCGTGTGCCCCGTTTCAGCGAGCATCTCGACGAAACGATATTCGTCTTCCTTCACCCCGACGCTGATTGACGCGTATAAGCCGCGTCCGTGCATGTCTTCGATGAAGGCGAGGCGCGTCTCGGGATTGAAACGGTGCATGATGTAGAAATAGCCGTTCTCCGCGAGGGAGAGGGCGACGTTCTCATCGATGATCGTCTGCATATTCGCAGGCACGACCGGGAGCCGGAACGTGAAACCGCCGAGCGTCACGCTAGCGTCACACTCGGACCGGCTATCGACGATACATTTAGCCGGAATCAATTGAATATCTTCATAATCGAACACTTTATCCATGTAGTCCACCCCTATTTACGAACATTTTAATTGATTTAAGTGAAAATACTTCGTCCATTCGGTAATGTAACCTATATTTGGATGAAAGTCAAAGCAAAATGGCTTTAAAAATATAAAAAAGATAATGTTTCAGGATTCCAACGTTTTAATGTTCGGTTTTTAATCTAAAAATGGTATGTTTCACGTGAAAAAGACCGCTTTTCAGCGGTCTTCATACACGGCGTAACCGTTTCGTCCATTCGATTTTGCTTCGTATAAGGCGAGGTCGGCTCGCTTCAAGAGTTGCTTCGACGTCGTCGCACCGTCACAACAGGCGATGCCGATGCTCGATGTCGTCACGAACTCGTGCGTCTCGATCTGCCACGGTTGTTCAAGGGCAGCGAGTACTTTTTCAGCGACACGGTGCGGGGCGATCGGGTCGTTGTATCGAATCAAGACGATAAATTCATCTCCACCGAATCGGGCGATGACGTCTTGCTTACGGAGGACGTGGGTGAGGCGATTGGCCAACTGACGGAGCAACTCGTCTCCGATGTCATGGCCGAGCGTGTCGTTGATTAGCTTGAATCGGTCGAGGTCGAGCGATAAAATCGCGAGTGCCTCCGCCTCTTCTTCAATCCGAGAAAGCGACTCGTCGAGGTAGGCCAGGAAATAGCGGCGATTCGGCAAGTCCGTCAACGTATCGTGATACGCGAGATGCCGCAACTGTTTCTCGACAACTTTCCGTTGCATGATCTCTCGGGTGACCGTCAGGTAGTGGAGCAACGTGCCCGCGTCGCTATAGATGGCCTGAATCTTCGTCTCGAGCCAAATCCATCGTCCGTCATCGTGCGCATGTCGGAACTCGAGCGTAAGCGGTGAAGCGGCGGTGATGGTTTGAAGCGTTTGACGTGTCGAGGCGACATCGCGAGGATGGATGAAGTCGAGCGTATTTTTACCCTCGTAAAACGACGGCGTATAACCGAGCACATGAAGATGGGACGGGCTTGCGTAGCGTACCGTCCCGTCCGGCTCGAGCATGCAGACGAGGTCGCTCATATTTTCGGTGATGAGACGGTATTGCGTCTCGCTTTGACGAAGCGCTTCTTCCATCTCGCGCTTTTCCGTCACGTCACGGAGCACGGTCAGGACGGCAGTCGTCCCTTCGTAATCGATGACGAGGCTCGTGATGTCCATATGTAATCGCTGGCCGCCATGGGTGACGAGCGTCAACTCCGTGTCATCGACAGGGTCGCCGAGACGGAGCGCCTCGAGTCGTTTTAGGATGCGCTCGTGATGTTCCGGGGCGATGAACTGAAAGATTGATTCGTGATGCATGTCGGTCTCGCCAATCGTCGAGCGCGCGATGGCGTTCGCGTATAACACGCGTCCATCCCGATGCACGATAATCCCTTCTGGAATCATCTCGATCAATTGGCGGTAACGCCGTTCGCTCTCTCGCATCGCCCGTTCCGCATCTTTCTCCGGGGTGTGGTCGATGATGATGGCGAACAGGCCGTTGATATGTCCCCCGACTTCGATCGGGATGTTCAAGATTGCCAAGTCGAGCGGCTCTCCGGTCCGACGCCGGCCCTGAATCGTGTACTTATGGGGATTGCCTGACATGGCGTGGCGGATTCCCGTTTCGACGGTCGCCCGTTCAGGCGTCTCAATCCAATCGATGAACGATTGTTCTAGCAAGTCGGACTCCGTATAGCCGGTGATCGCCGTCACGGCCGGGTTAAGCGACTTGATGCGGTAATCGTGATCGAGCACGAAAATGCCGTGGGGCGAGTAGCGGCGAAGCGACTCATGCTGGTCCCGTAAAATCGTCAGCTCGAGTTCACGCCGCTTGCGTTCGGTCACTTCACGGACGACCGAGATGACGTGCGTGCACGTCTCCCCGTCAAAGACCGGTGTCACTTCTGACTCGAAGTAATGGAGCGGGAGCGACAAGACGTCTTCCGATTCGAGTGTGTCCGTATAAAAGGAGTCGGCGAGTTGGTAGTCCTCGAAAACGACACTCTTTCGCTCGCGAATGGCTTGATCGTAATAGCGAGAGATGAGCGCGGCCGTCTCGGACGGGACCTTCTCTTCAATGCTCGTCCCGATATCGGCATCTGTCCACCCGATGGCTCGTTTGCCGGGCTCGTTGACGAACACGTATCGATAGGTCGCACCGTCGACTGCCATGAAAAATACGTAGTCAGAGATTTTATCAAACGTTCGAAGTAGGGCGGCGGAATGATGATGAATCGTTTGGTCAGCGTACATAATGTCCCTCGTTTCGATGAAAACTTTTCAACACGTCATTCTCATATTACCGTATGCTGAACAAAAATGTGTGAACATTCAAAAAAAGACAGGACGTTGGAAGGTCCTGTCAGGCTACACGCTTCAATTTGGCACGCTCACGCCGTCCATTCATGACATCATACAGGAGGAGCAAGGAGGCGACGACGGCGGCGAGACCGAGATAAAGCGTCGAAAAGCCGGTGATTGGAATCATGAGGCCAATCAAGTATGGTCCGAATCCGAGACCGGCGTCGAGGGCGATGAAAAACGTGGACGTGGCCATCCCCATTCGTGCGGGCGTCGCCGCTTTGACCGCAATCGCTTGCGTCCCGGATTGGATATTCCCGAAACCAAGGCCGATCAAGGCGCCGGCGACGAGCAAACCGAGCGCCGACGTGGCCTGGCTCAACACGAACAAACCGACGGCGAACACGGCGATGGCCGGATACATGACCACGTTCGCCCCGCGCGCGTCCATGAGCCGACCGGTAATCGGGCGGGATAAGAGCACGGCAATCGAATAGACGAGGAAGAAAATACTGGCTGCCTCGACGAGGTCGAGCTCGCTCGCGTAAAAGTTGATGTAAGACAGCACGCTCGAGAAGCTGAGCGCGGCGACGGCGATGATGAGGGCGATCGGTAACGCTTTTGGTTCGACGAACGAGCTCGGTGAAAAGCCGCGGACGATGCTTGGGTTGTCCGCTTCCGGCACGTTGACGGTCAGGGCGCTGACGAGGCTGATGAGCCCGATGACGAGACAGAGCAAGAAAATCGTAGAAAAGTTCGTATATTGACTCATGAGTAGGCCGACGAATGGACCGATTGCGGTCGCGAGTGTCGAACTCATGCTGTAATAGCCGATGCCTTCCCCTTTACGGGCCGCTGGGATGACTTGCGCGACAATCGTGCCGGTCGCCGTGCTCGACAGTCCCATGCCGAGCCCGTGCACGAAGCGGGTGAACAAGAGGAAACCGACACCGAGGTCGACGAAATATAGGAGAATCGTGGCGGTGAAGAACGTCAGTCCGATGAGGAGTGTCTTCCTCCGGCCGATCGAATCGATGAGCCGCCCGATGAACAACCGCCCGACGAGCGTACCGATAATAAAGATGCCCGTGATGAGACCGGCCTCACTCGTTGAAGCCCCATAGGCCGAGACGGCGTGGACCCCGATTGTGACCATGAGCAGGAAGAAGATGAGTGTTAAGAAAAAGTTGACGAGCGAGATGATCAGAAAATCTTTCGTCCAAAGTTTTTGAGTGGCCAAATGCATGGAGCCCGCCTCCTAATATAAATAGTTAGTAAACATAACTAAAGGAGTATAGCAAACAGCGGGCGCGTTTGTCTGTTCGGACGCATCGCCTCGAAAAAGACGTGACCCGTTGGATGGGTCACGTCTTCTGAATTGATTTCAATCAAGTCCGGTCCCAGAATCGGCCTTTGGCAATCCCGTCGATAAACGTATCGAACCCGTCGAGACTGTGTTCCGGGAACGAGAATACTCCAGGCTGGTCCGTCTCCACACGGCACTTCGCGAGCGCTTCCTCGTGGTGAAGATGGAGGGCGAGCGGTTTGAAGTGCTTGTACGTGTTCTCGATGAACTCGAGGACGTCGTCTTCGACTTTGTTGGCGGCACTGACGAGGAAGGCGGCATCGAACAGGCTCGAGTCGACCGTGTCATACGTCTCTTTCACTTTCAAGTCGCCGAGCGTGTATGCTTTCTTGCCGACGAGGCTATAGTTGACCTTGTTGTCAGCGAGCGCCTGCACCCACGCCTTCACTTGCCGGGCATCGACATCGCCCGCTAACAAGACGGCGACACTCTTCGTGTCCGGTTTCGAAATCGTGTTGGCCATGCTGAGGGCAGGGGACTTCTTGTCCGAGACGACTTCGTTGTTCTCAGCCGGTAGCTCGACTCCGATGTTGTCAGCGACGACAGAGGCGAGGTGCCGGTCGATCCGATTCAACAAGTCGACGGCGTTCGTTTTCACCATGTCCGAGTCACATTTGCCGAGCTCGAAGCTGCATGCGTCTTGGATGTGTTGTTTCTCGACGTCGGTCATGCTGTTATAAAACATTTTCGCCTGTGAGTAGAAGTCGAGGAAGCTGTCGCTGCGTCCGCGAATCTTATGCCCATCGATTTTCTCTTGGTAATGCTCGAAGCCGCCTTGGTCGGCAGGGACGGGCTCGGGTTGGTTGTTGTTGAGCGCATTCTTGTGATAGCTCGTCTGGCCTTTGTGGACGGCCATCTGGTGCATGCCATCGCGTTGGTTGTTATGGAACGGGCAGACCGGTTTATTGATCGGGATTTGATGGAAGTTCGGTCCGCCTAGTCGTGACAATTGCGTGTCCGTATACGAGAACAGACGCCCTTGCAGGAGCGGGTCGTTCGAGAAGTCGATACCTGGGACGAGGTGGCCCGGGTGGAACGCGACTTGTTCCGTCTCGGCGAAGAAGTTGTCAACGTTTCGATTAAGCACCATGCTACCGACGAGTTTCACCGGCACTTCTTCTTCCGGCCACAGTTTCGTCGGGTCGAGAATATCGAAATCGAACTTGAACTCATCTTCCTCGGCGATGAGCTGGAGGCCGAGCTCCCATTCCGGATAATCCCCTTTGTCGATCGCCTCGTACAAATCGACGCGGTGGAAGTCCGCGTTTTTGCCGAGCGCTTTCTGCGCCTCGTCCCACACTTGCGAATGGACGCCGAGTTTCGGTTTCCAATGGAACTTGACGAAATGGGCCTTCCCTTCACTGTTGACGAGGCGGAACGTATGCACGCCGAACCCTTCCATCATGCGAAGGCTGCGCGGGATGCCCCGGTCGCTCATCGCCCACATGATCATATGGGCCGTCTCATGATTTTGGCCGACGAAATCCCAGAACGTATCGTGGGCGCTCCCGCCTTGCGGGACTTCAGTATGCGGCTCCGGTTTCACGGCATGGACGAGGTCGGGGAACTTGATGGCGTCTTGGATGAAGAAGACGGGGATGTTGTTCCCGACGAGGTCATAGTTGCCTTCATCTGTGTAGAACTTCGTCGCGAATCCCCGCACGTCACGGACGGTGTCACCCGAACCACGCGATCCTTGTACGGTCGAGAAACGGACGAACACCGGGGTCACTTTCGACGTGTCGTTCAAAAAGTCGGCTTTCGTGTAGTCGGCGAGCGGCTCATACAACCGGAACTCCCCGTGTGCCCCGACGCCACGGGCATGGACGATGCGTTCCGGGATACGCTCATGGTCGAAATGCGTCATCTTCTCGCGGAAGTGGAAATCCTCGATGAGTGTCGGTCCCCTCCGACCCGCCTTGAGCGAGAACTCGTCCTCGGCCATCTTCAGCCCTTGGTTCGTCGTCAGCCCGGCCTGTTGCTCGTTGTCAATCGTATGTTGTTTCAACTGCTCTTCCTTCTTGTTCCCCATGTTTGTTGCCTCCCCTTTAAATATACGCACCCGTGTAAGCCACGATTTGGCTTACTTATCGAGTTTTCCCTAACCGGACGAGAAAAAACCCCTCTTTTTCAAAAGAGGGGAAGGTTCATCGTAGCATCGACAGCGTCCTCGTCGTCCCGTCGGACAAGGTGTAACGGACGATGTAGTGTCGGGCCGTCGTCTCGAGCGTATACGAGCGAATCTTCGTCGGTCGTTCGCCGAGGTGGAGGAGCGTCAAGTAAGTCACGCCTTTTCCACGCTTCGTCGTCGCGACTTGGTTGCGTCGTTGCCAATCGTAATCGCGATACGAGACGTAGCTCGAACCGATGGCAAGCTTCGGCGTGGCGTCGACTTCAAGCTGTAAGACATGGAGCGAGCGTCCTGCGGCATCTTTGAAATAGGCGTAACGGCTCCCGCTCTCGGTGCGGTTCAACCCGACCCCGAGGTGGAACCGTTGGACGAACGAAGCGGTCACGGGACTCGTGATGCGGTCGTAGACGAGCATCGTCCCGTCCCGGTCGTAAGCGAGTCGACGCGTATGGGCCATGCCGCTCCCGATCAACTGGCTCGTCCCGGCGGCCGTCCATTGCGTCGACGACGCCCCGACGGACGTGATGCGGCTTCGCCCCAAATTGCTCGAGGTCAAATTGAAGCTCTTGCCGGACACATGGACCGTGTTGTGGGCCGCCGCGGGTAAGACGGCTTGTCGCTCGGGTCGGGACGTATAACCGTAGCGACCGCTCTCGACGATGAAGTCTCGTCCGTAACCGGAGACGTCAATCGATAAGTCATCGGCATGTTTGTGGACGTTGCTGTGATAGCCGGCTGTCATCATGACGTGGACGGCATCCTCGAACGCCCCGGCGCGGCCGCCCCAATGTTGGCGGAAGAACGCGTATTGATCCGACAGGCGCCCGACCCGTGTCGTCGGGGCTGTTCCGCGCGTCCCGCCGCTCATCGCGTAAAGCAGGTGTGGGGAACGGTCGACGTGTGGGATGGCCTCCGGATGATGGACGAGCGACGGGGTGTCGCCGAACATCGGCAACGTTCCGTTCGGTTTAAGCATATAGGTCAGCGCGTTCGGCATATCCTTTACGTCTAGCATCCGGCTTGATAATCCGAAGCGATTGGCGGCGGCCCAGTCGTTGAAGCGGCTGAGTGTGTCATACACATAGATTTGATAAAACGGCGAATGCTCGAGATGGACACCGTCGGCACTCAGGCTGTGATTCAGCTGGGCAGTCAGTCGGTTCGTGGCGAGCGTGCGCCAGCCGGCGGAACGATCGAACGAGCGATGCGTCTCGGAGATGGCGGTGAGCGCCATGTCTTGAAAGATGCCGTGATTGTTTTTCGATTTATAGAAGCTCGGTGTCGCTAGTAGCGTCGCGTGCTCATACAGCGTCTTCGCGAACAGTTGCGAGAACGCCGGGTCGTCATTCACACGTGACGTCCGGTAGACGTTCCAAAAATTGAGCAGATGAAACGTCCGGATGGCGGTCCCGTGGTCATGATAAGGCCACGTATGGCGCTTATAGTCCTCGACCGGATATTGTTTCGTCCAGCTTTGGACGATCCGTTTCCCGTAACGGAGGTACTCGTCCCGTCCGTTCACCGTATAGGCTTGTGTCAGTTGGTTGAGCGTCGTGAAATAATGGATTTGAAAGACGAACGAATTAGAGTCGACTTTCGGGATGGACGTGTCAAATCGATATGTATCAACGTTCGGGACCCGGAGCGTGTAGGGAGGGGACGGGATATACCAGTTTCCTCGCAAGGCGGCATCGGCTCGGGTGACGGCGTTCGTAGGCGACAGGACATCATATGTATATGGGGACGCCCCGCGGGTGAGCGTCCGCATATATTCGTGCGTCAGCCGGGCGTACGCGTCTGACGAGAATGTCGCGCGTGAGAGGTGACTCGCCTGTAGCGTGCCGTCTTGCTTTCGGACGTACCACGTCGTCTTGCCATCGGTGACGCGATAATAGCTCCCTGAAGTCGTGATGGCCTGAAACGTCTTGGCGCCTCTCAATGTCGATTTCGGGGTGAGCGTCTTGCCGACAAATTGATAGAGCGTGGCACCGGCTCGGACGTTCAGCTGATACGGTGCCGATGCGGCCGCTTCCGCGCCGAGCGGCGGGAACAACGAACCGACCAATAGGGCGATGACAACAGCACATAGGTGTCTTCTCATGCATCTCGTCCTTTCTACATCAACGAAAACGACAAAAACCTTCTCCTTATCATTAGCCGAAGGAGAAGGGAAGTCCTGCCTGTTCCGTTGATTAGAGGGCGGCCCAGACGTTTTGTTTTAAGACGATCTGTTGCACGTCTTCCGGATCAATCCCGTATTTGGTCGAAATGGTCCGGGTCACACGTGAACGGATATCGGGGTGGTTCGACGCTTTCGTCTCATACACATCGTTCCAGGCCCGCCATACGCGAACTTCTTCCTCGGATAGTTGGGAATCCCACTCTTTCTCGCGCAACTGCCACCCGAACGTCATCTCTTCGTAATCGCCGGGAGCGACCGTTCCGGCGAGTCCCCAGTCACCACCGGGACCGAAGACGGCTTGTCCGAGCGGTGAGTCGGTACCGATGTACGCCTCATGGTCGTAATATTGGATTAACGCCGCTTGGAACGTGTCGCGGTGTTTAACTTCGTCGATGACGTCGTGACTGATTGCCTGTAGCGTCTCCACGTCCGGTTGGCCGTGCACGACGACGTCGTACTCATAGCGTACCGTCTCGTCTTCTTCGACGGCTCGACTTTCTTTTATCGTGTACGGTCGGTCCGTCGTTTGGACCGATTCGGTCTGCGTCGACTCCGGCTCGCTCTCGGCATCGTTCGGCCAGACGTAGATGGCGAAAGCGAGCGCTGGGAGGACTAGCAAGCCTCTTCGGGTACGGTACACCCATGTTGGTTTTCGTCTGTTTTTCTTTTTCTGTCTCATGTCGTTCACTCCTTGCGATATGTATCAAAAAAGCCCCTGAACGTCAGGGGCGGACGGTGTCGGATTGTCGCGTCCGATCGAGTCGGACGATGCGGGTATCGTCATTGTCGATGCCGCGTACGAGATCACTTAATAGTCGAGAGCCGAGCATGCTGTAGACCGTGCCGTTCCCACCGTAACCGAGCAAATAATACAGGTGCGGCCGGTCCGGGTGTTCCCCGATGAACGGCAATTGATCGATGGATTCCCCGAACAATGCCGCCCAAGCGTATTCAACTGTCAACTCATACATCGGAAACAACGTCTCGACTTCCTGCTTGATGCGTTCGGCGCGTTTGCGAATGAGCGCCTCGCTATGCGGCGTCTCAGGCTTTTCTTCATCGAGACCGCCGGCGATGATGCGTCCGTCAACGGTCGTCCGGACGTATAGGTAGGGACGCTTCGTCTCCCAAATCAGCGCTTGGCCGTCCCAATCATCGAAGTGGGGGAGCGGATTTGTCGCGATGGCGTAGGACCGGTTCAACTCGATGCGGTGGGGATCGAGGAGCGGGGAAGCGCCATATCCGGTCGCGAAGATGACGTGCTTCGCATAAAACGTCTCGTGTGGCTGTGGCGTCATCACGAGCCAACCGTCTCCGTCCGGGACGACGTCCGTCACCTCGGTCTCCTCAAAGAACGGCACACCGGCTTTTGAGAGATGACGCACGACTTGACGGCTAAGGGTGAGCGGATTGACCTCGGCGTCACCTTTCGTCACGAGCGCGGCCGGCTTCTCGAACGGGAAACGCGCCTTCAGCGCGTCGCGGTCGAGCCACTCGGCAGCAAAGCCATGTCTCGTAAGCATCTCATATTCTCGTTTCAATTTCGTGACATCTTCGTCACAGCTTGCGAAACAGAGGCTGTCCCGGCGCAGATAGACATCGTTCGCCCCGACGGTTGCGGCGACGTCATCGAGCGCGTCGACCGCGTCGGCGCATAGGCGATAGAAGCGGACGGCGTCCGCTTCCCCGATTTGGTCGGCGAGCTCGTGCAACATGATGTCGTTCGAGTATTGGATGAGGCCGGTGTTGGCGGCGGTGCTGCCGGCCCCGACTTTCCCTTTGTCGACAACGGCGACATCGACGCCGTCTTGATGAAGCGTATACGCCGTCAACACGCCGGACATGCCCGACCCGATGACGAGGACGTCGTAGCGCTCTCGTTTCATCGGGCGCTCCAACACGATGTCTTCCGATTCCGTCGTCGGCCAATACAAGTTCCCGTTATGCAGTTCCATCCGTTCATCCTCCGCTTCGTTCATATCTTCCCTATACATCCCCGATTCTGCGAAATGAAAACACAAAAAACCGCAGACGAGTTTGTCTGCGGTTCAGGCGTTATTTGGTGATGACGACCGTTTTAGCGGAAGCACCTTTCGTATACGTGATGCGTTTGACGTTCTCCGCGCCGCGAATCTCGGCGAGGTTCGTCCCGTCGACGATCACTTCTTTGACGGTCGCACCTTTGAAGTCGATGATGGCACCGGCTTTCTCAGGCTTCACTTGAACGACGATGTTTTTAAGTGGGTCACCTGTGAGTTCCGTGTGGATGCCACGGACGAAGATGCCGTTCTTGAAGTTCGTACCTTTGCCGATTGTAACTCCAATGAAGTCCTCTTGAAGCACGAGGCGTGCGGCCGGATGGTTCTCGACCGTGTAGCGTTTCAATTCGACTTCTGGCGTTTCCGGCTCAGGTTTCAAGTCGATTTGGACGAGCACCGGATCGTGGTCACTCGCGCGGCCCGACATCTCTGTGAAGTCGGCGTTGACGTGAATCATATCAATCTCCGTCGAAGCAGCGAGACGGTTCGATACGAGGATGTGGTCAAGCACTTGCGAGTTGCCTTGATAGACGTACGAATATCGGTCCGCAGCCGGCACTTTCTCGACCATGTTCGTCATCAAGTCGCCCTTGAAGATTTGCATGGCGTCTGAGAACTCGAAGTCGTTGAAGTCACCGAGCGCGACGACGTTCGCATCCGGGTTGTCGGCTTTCACATCCGCCACGAAATCATGGACGATTTGTGCGATTTTCTTACGTTGGACTTCACTACCGAGGACGACCGGTTGCTGTGAACCGAAGAAGCCTGTGTCGCCGCCTTTCGAGTTCCAGTGGTTGGCGATGACGATGACGTTCTCGCCTTGGAAGTCGAACTGGGCCGCGAGCGGCTTACGCGAACTATTGAACGCCGGGTTGAGCGGGTCGATGCGTCCTGGGTTGTGCGTCAACTTCCCGTTCTCATAGCCGACAGCCGTCGTCGCGTCACCTTCTGGCGCACCTTCTGTGAGCGAGACGCGTTCTGGGTCATACAGGAAACCGACGCGGATGTTGGCGTTCGGTGCGCCACCGTCTTTGTTGTTTTCCGGGTCGATGTTGACGTACTTGTACGTCTTGCCGCCGACAGCGACGATGTTGTCAATCAAGCGCTGGTAGCTTTGGTCAGCCGCTGCATCTCCCGCGCTTTGGCCGTTGTTGTCCTGGACCTCGGTCACCCCGATGATGTCTGGGCTGTTCAATTCTTCGACGAACGCTTTCGCGAGCTTGAGCGCCTTGTCGTCCGACGTCTCTTTTATGTTGTTCGAGAAGTTCTCGAGGTTGTACGAGGCGATCGTCAACTTGTCTTCTTCTGCTTGGATGAACGTCGTCTCCCGTTTCGCGTCACCTTTCACGAAGGCAGACTTCATCTCATCGAGCCCGACTTGAATCTTATAGTTGCCGAACGAGTATCCGACGACCCCGACGATCGGTCCGTTGAACAAGTCGCCCGTCGCGACGTCGAACTCACGCGCTTCGACGTTCGGTTCGAGACGGAACTGGATCCGTTCTGGGTTGGCGTCATCTTTCTTCAGGAGAATACCGCCGTTGAACGTCTCTGTCGGTGTGCTTTCGAGCACGGTGACGAGGTCCCCGTACTGTTGCGGCGAGACCGACTTCAAGTTGCCCGTCTCGACGCGCATGCCTTCAAGGCTTTCCCAGAAGTCGATGGCGTCTTTGTCCGGGTTGAAGATGGCGAGCGCGTCGCTGTCGATAAACTCGGTCGGTAAGTTCGACTCGTCAATCTTGACCGGTGTCGGGAGCTTCACCCCGCTCTTCAAGACGTCGACTTTGCCGTTACGTGTGTCGATTTGCGTCATCTTCATGTCCGTCTGCTGGCGGTCGCTATAGCCTTCGATCGCATATTCGCTGACGAGACCTTTCACGCTGACGAGATCACCGACTTGGATGCCCGGGATCGAGCGTCCGCCGTACAAGACGATGGCTTCAGACGTTCGTGGGTCTTGGTCGGCTTCCATGTCCGGTGTTTGGATGTAATAGTATGTCGTACCGTTTGAGACGAACGAGTACGTGACGATGCCTTCGACACCTTCGACCGTCTGTCCGTTCATCGGTGACGTATGGCTTGCGCCTTGAATGTCGTGGATGCGAATCTTATCCGTGATCTTATAGTCATATGTCGTCACGGCGCTGAACGTGTCGTTTGCTTTGACGGCCGTCTTCAACGTCTGCGATGATTCGATGCGAATCGGTGCCGTGTAGCGGGTACCGTTCACTTTCGGGTCCGACCCGTCGAGCGTGTAGTAAATCTCGGCGTCCGCCGTCGTCGTCGAGAGCGTCACGTCTTGTGGCCCGACGAACGTGCCGGCGCCAGGTGCCGCAATGGCTGGGCGGAGAACCGATGAATCGATGACAGTATCGGCGACGCTGCGCGGGATGATTTGGTACGTGTTATCGAACTGTTGCACGATGCCCGTGATCGTCGAGTAATTGACGCCTGTCTGGAGGTCGAGGATGCCGCGCTCATCGCGGACGACGAACTCTTTCGTTCCGTCCGTCGCCGTCAAGTTTTGCCCGCTACCAGAGAGCGTCACGTTCTTCACGGTGACGAGTTCAGATTCGACGTCTTCATTGATTTGCTCACCCATCAACACTTGCGGGGCTGGTACTTCGGTCGCTTGTTTCGAGACGACGACGGCGTTGTTCAATTGAAGGAGTTCACGGTATGACCCGAGCGCGCCCGTCACGACGACTTCATCGCCGACGTTGACCGCGAGGGAAGTCGGTCGAATCGACAGACCGCCTGTCGCGTCCTGAATCGAAATCGTGTTCGCGAGCTTCGCCGTGACGATTCCTTTGACCGTGACCGTCGCCCCGTCTGCTTGCGTGCGTGCATCCGCGATGGAGATTGGTGTCACCGGTGCCGGTGGTTCTTCGATTGTGCCGCCATCCCCATATTCAACGCCTTGGAACGTATGTTTTCCTAAGTTCGTGAACGTATCGATTGGAAGTGCGTTCCATTCGTTGGCTGGCTCGAATGCGTCGCTGCCATTCGCGTCGCCAGTCGTGACCGTGTCTTTACGGACGAGCGTCTGATCGACAGATGAAACCGTCGTACCCCACTTCGGTGACGGACGGAAACCGACTTGTCCGAACACGTCGAGAACCGTCGTGCCTTTCTTCAAGACGAGCGCATCGTCGCCGTTGAAGTTTGTCACGCCGCTCGTGACGTTCGCCTTCGCTTTAAGCGCATCGCTCGCGCTTCCGTTGACGATGACGTACGTCGCTCCTGGTTGAAGCGTCCCCGTTAAGTTCAATGTCGTGCCGACGGTCGCGCTACCGTTCGTATACAGTTCGAGCTTATAGTCCGCAAGGTTGATGACCGAGCTCGTTCCGTTGAACAGTTCGATGGCTTTGTTGTTGCTTGACCCTTCCACATACTCCGAGATGAATAAATCTGTTGCGTTCAGTCCTTCTGCTTGAACGTTAGCCGCGATCGGCGTCAAGCTGCTCGCGATGAGTCCGACAGACAAGGCGAGTCCTGTCATTTTTTTGAACGAGCGTGATGGTTGAATCCCCATGTTTCTAGTCTCCCTTATTTATGTAAGATGGCTGATACGCGTGTTGCTGAATATAACGTCACTTGTCCCGTTTAGTTGCCCCCCTCACACCACACGACAAGATAAATGATAGCGCTTACATTATTCTACTTTACGATATGTGCCTGAGATGATTCCCCTCATCAGGAATGGTGCAATTCGCTATCATTTACCAACTTTTAAACTACATGTTAAACATAACCAAGCAGACGTCAGAACTCAATCCTCTTAACGCGAAGTTCATATTACATTTTGATGACAAAGGTAAATCGGTTTTTAGTTTGTCGAATA
This sequence comes from Exiguobacterium alkaliphilum 12/1, assembly GCF_000714435.1. Taxonomy (GTDB): domain Bacteria; phylum Bacillota; class Bacilli; order Exiguobacteriales; family Exiguobacteriaceae; genus Exiguobacterium; species Exiguobacterium alkaliphilum. Next base: position 189,433 of record NZ_JJMW01000041.1, on the reverse strand, counting down.
GTGTTGACGGAATCAGGCGCAACTTTTACAATTCTCTAATACAAATTAAATGTATCGGTGAACTGAGGATTAAAAAGGAGGACATGAATGACGACAACGACTTACCCGGTCATCCCGGGAGCTGGCGCATTTTATTATGAAGGAAACGAGACCGGTATCCTGTTATGTCATGGATTTAACGGGACGCCCCAAAGTGTTCATGAGGTCGCCCTCGACTTGATGGGGAGTGGGTTTACGGTGTACGCACCGCGTCTCGCCGGACACGGCACCGACCCAGAGGACTTTAGACGGTCGACACGGGACGATTGGTACGAGACGGTCATCGATGGGGTCCGTCTTCTACGAGAGCGATGTCGTCACGTGATCATCGTCGGACAATCGATGGGTGGAACGCTCGCGCTGAAGGCCGCGCTCGCAGGTCACGTCGACGCCATCGTCACGATTAACGCCGCGTTGTCGGTACCGGGTTATGCCTGCCACGCCGCGGACGGAATTTGTCGATTTATCGACGAGGACGAGCCTGACATTTTGGCGGAAGGAGTTCATGAAATCGTCTACGACAAAGTGCCGACATCGGCGATTCGACAGCTGCTCGCCTTAATCGAAGACGTCCGCCCGCACGTGTCGCGCGTCTTGGTCCCGACATACGTCATCCATTCGGCGGTTGACCATGTCGTGCCGCCGGAAGACTCGGTCTGGTTATACGAACAAGTGAGAGGTCCGAAAGCGCGTGCCGTACTCGAGCAATCCTATCATGTGGCGACGATGGACAATGACCGAGAGCGGCTTTCCGGGCTCATCGCCTCGTATTGTGAACAAGTTTCGTCTGTTTCGAAAATGTAGTCGTCGGACTGCATTTTTTTGTGCCGCCCTACTTTGCAAACGCTTGCACCAATGCTATTGTAAGATTAGATTTATCGAAAAACAGGTATGTATCTGTCTAATACATTGACTACAGTCACTAGGGGGAACTTGACGTATGGAGACGGCGTTCAGACGAGTGGAGCAACAGACGGTCACACGCACATGGTGGAAAGAAGCGATCGCGTATCAAATCTATCCGCGCAGTTTCAACGATTCGAACGGGGACGGGATCGGTGACCTTCGCGGCATCATCGAGAAGCTCGATTATCTCGAGGATTTGGGCATCGACGTGATTTGGATTTGCCCGATGTATAAGTCACCGAACGATGACAACGGCTATGACATCTCGGACTATCAAGGCATCATGGAAGAGTTCGGGACGATGGAGGATTTCGACGCGTTGCTTCAGGCGGTTCACGCACGGGGGATGAAGCTACTGTTAGACCTCGTCGTCAACCATACGTCAGACGAACACCCGTGGTTCGTCGAGTCACGACAGTCCATAGACAGTCCGAAGCGGGACTGGTACATCTGGCGGGACGGGCAAGGCGGCGAGCCGCCGAACAACTGGGCGAGCATCTTCGGCGGTTCGGCGTGGGAGCTCGACCCGGAGACGAACCAGTATTATTTACACGTATTTTCAAAGAAGCAACCCGACCTCAACTGGGAGAACGGGGACGTGCGGACGGCCGTCTACGACATGGTCAACTGGTGGCTCGACAAAGGCATTGACGGCTTCCGTGTCGACGCGATTAGCCACATCAAAAAGAAGCCGACGGACACGATGCTGCCGTCACCGGACGGAAAGAAGTACGTGACGGCCTTCTCGATGTATTCCAATATCGATGGCATCCACGAGTACTTGCAAGAGATGAAGCGCAAAACGTTCGCGAACTATGACATTATGACCGTCGGCGAGACGAATGGGATTGAGCCGGAAGCGGCGGACCTATGGATGGGAGCGGATAACGGGGCGATGAACATGGCGTTCCATTTCGATCACGTCGACATCATGCGACAGTCACGACTCGCCCCGCTCGATGTCGTCGAGCTAAAACGGATTTTCGACAAGTGGCAACAAGGGCTACTTGAGACAGGGTGGAACGCACTCTATATCGAGAACCATGACATGGTCCGTGCCGTCTCGCTCGTCGGGGACGAGAATCACTATTGGCGCGAGAGCGCGACCGCGCTCGGGATGATGTACTTCTTCATGCACGGGACGCCGTTCATTTACCAAGGGCAAGAGATTGGGATGAAGAACGTGCCGCTCCCGTCGATTCATGACTACGATGACGTCGCCACGAAGAACGAGTATTTCGAGCGCATCGCGAACGGGATGAGCGAAATCGATTCGATGCAACAAGTGTGGGGCACGTCGCGCGACAACGTCCGGACCCCGATTCAATGGGACGCCTCGCCACACGCGGGGTTCTCGACGGTGACGCCGTGGATGCCGGTCCATGAAGAGTACGAGACGCTAAACGTGGAGGCCCAGGCGAAGGACGCCCACTCCATCTTATCGTTCTACAAGACGATGATTCGTCTCCGTCGCGCGGAGGAGACGTTCACGTACGGCAGCTATCGTGACGTGTTGCCGGATCATCGCCAAGCGTTCGTTTATGAGCGGGCGTTCGAGGACAAGCGTTTCTTAATCGTCACGAATTTGACGGCCAATCCGGCGACGGTGACGCTTCCGGACGTCGTGACGGGTACGCTCGTCTTGACGAATGAGCTTGACCCGGAACCGATTGATACCGAGACGTTTCTATTGAAACCGTTCGAGGCGAGATTGTATCGCCTTTGACCCGACTTACGGGCACTTTCCTAGCTGAGGAGAGTGCCCGTTTTGTCGTTTTTAGACAACCTTACGCTGTAACAGGTTTGAAAATAAAAGATTTTAGCGAACCATTTATGTATTTAAGAGTAAATTAAATTCCAATTTAAGGTTTATCTAAATTGGTGATAAAAGAAAAAAATATCGGGTCTCTTCTTATTAACAAGGTCACGTGAATTCGAATTCAAACGAGCAGGAGGGATGAAACGGACGGAAAAGTAAGCTATACTGGGAATCAACAACACATTGAGAGAGCATTCAAAATAATGTTCGAGGTTGAGGGGCAAGAAAATCGGGTATGAAAAGTAAGATATTCGATGCCATCAATCGCAATCAGAGAAAAGGAATCTGCATTCACTAATGTAAAAGATTACCTTACAAGGCATAATGAGAAAATTTGAAGGAGGGAACACTTTGTCCGCACTGCATTGGGTGATTTTATCGCCTTTTTTATTCGCGCTCATCATCCCGTTTTTGTTTAAGTACGTTTCAAAAATTCATACAGGATGGTTCGTCTGGTTGTTGCCGACGGCCTTGTTCATCTACTTCATGAACTGGCTACCGGTCATCTCGTCCGGACAAGTCGTCGAGACGAGTGTGTCCTGGATTCCAGCACTCGGTATTGAGTTCACCGCTTATTTAGACGGACTGAGTATGCTGTTCGTCCTGTTGATTACCGGAATCGGGTCGCTCGTCGTCTTGTACTCGATTTTCTATCTATCGAAGAAAGAGCGGCTCGGTAACTTCTACGTCTATTTGATGCTCTTTATGGGGGCGATGCTCGGCGTCGTCTTATCGGACAACTTGATCGTCTTGTACGTGTTCTGGGAAGTGACGAGCATGGCCTCGGCCCTCCTCATCAGTTACTGGTTCCATAAAGACAAGTCGACGAAAGGTGCCCAAAAATCGATGCTCATCACCGTGGCCGGCGGACTCGCCATGCTCGGTGGATTCGTGTTGCTCTATCAAATGACGGGCACGTTCAGCATCCGAACAATCATCGAGAACGTCGATGTCGTCCAGGCGAGCCCGCTCTTCGTACCGGCGATGCTTCTCGTCCTGCTCGGCGCGTTCACGAAATCGGCCCAGTTCCCGTTCCACATCTGGTTGCCGGACGCGATGGAAGCCCCGACGCCGGTCAGTGCATACTTGCACTCGGCGACGATGGTCAAGGCCGGGATTTATCTCGTCGCTCGGATGACGCCGGTGTTCGGCGGCTCGAACGTCTGGTTCTGGACGCTGTCCATCGTCGGACTCGTGACACTCCTTTGGGGTTCAATCTCAGCCGTCCGACAAAAGGACTTGAAAGGGATTCTCGCCTTCTCGACGGTGAGTCAGCTCGGTCTCATCATGTCGCTCCTCGGTGTCGGCTCGGCCGCGCTGACGGGTGGGGCAGATGACCCGATTTACTCGCAAGCGATTCTCGTCGCGGTGTTCCACTTGTTCAACCATGCGACGTTCAAAGGCGCGCTCTTCATGGCGGTCGGGATTATCGACCACGAGACGGGGACGCGGGACATCCGCAAACTCGGGGGCTTGATGACGGTCATGCCAATCACGTTCACCGTCTCGCTCATCGGTCTCGCCTCGATGGCGGGCCTCCCGCCGTTCAACGGATTCTTGAGTAAAGAGAAGTTCTTCTCGGCGATGTTGAACGTTCGTAACTTCGAAGCGTTCGACGTCGGCTCACTCGGGTTCCTTTTCCCGCTCATCGCCTGGATTGCGAGTATCTTCACGTTCCTCTACAGCTTGATCATGTTCTTCCACACGTTCCGTGGAAAGTTCGAGCCGAGCAACTATGAACGGAAGGTGCACGAGGCGCCGATCGGGATGCTCATCAGCCCGATCATTCTCGTCGTCCTCGTCATCGTCTTCGGTTTGTTCCCGAACTTGTTGTCGTACTCGATTATCGAGCCGGCTAAACAAGCGATTTTACCGACGGTCTTGCCGGAAGGTGAACAGTTCGTCGTCGACATTAAGATTTGGCACGGGGTCAACACAGAGCTGCTCATGACGCTCGGTGTCGTCTTGATCGCCTCGTTCTTGTTCTATCTCATGCACCGTTGGATGAAACTCGCGATTTATAACCGTGAGCGTGATCCGTTCAACTGGTTCTATGACAATGCGCTCACTGGCCTCACGTCAGGTTCGCAGTGGATCACACGCCTGCAAATGACGGGGCTGTTGCGTGACTACTTCGCGTATATCTTCACGTTCATGCTGCTCCTCGTCGGCTACACGTTCTGGCGATTCGATGCGTTCGCCATCGACACGGCAAACACGAGCGTGATCGAGCCGTTCATGTGGATCTTGATTCCGCTCCTCATCGGGGCAATCGTCACGATCCCGTTCTTGAACCACCGCATCACGGCGGTCATCGTCGTCGGGGTCATCGGCTTCTTGCTCGCGCTGTTGCTCATCGTGTTCCGGGCGCCTGACCTTGCCCTCACGAAGCTCCTCGTCGAGACGGTGACGCTCGTCATCTTCATGCTCGCGTTCTACCACTTGCCGGAGATGCGGAAAGAGAAGTTCACGCCGCGCTTGAACGTGGCGAACCTCCTCATCTCGATTGGGGTCGGTGTCACGATGACGCTCGTCGCTCTTAGTTCGGCAGCGCTCGGGAACGAGGCCGGTTTTGAATCGATTTCAGATTACTTCCTCGAGAACGCGAAAGAACTTGCCGGCGGCTATAACGTCGTCAACGTCATCCTCGTCGACTTCCGTGGACTTGATACGTTGCTCGAAGTACTCGTGTTGGCCGTCGCGGCCCTCGGGATTGTCACCTTGATTAAACTACGCTTGAAAGGAGGAGAAGACGTATGAAGAGACAAGTGAGAGCCAGCAACTTGATGCTCCATAGCATCACGCGGGTCGTCACGTTCATCTTGCTCGCATTCTCGATTTATCTGTTCTTCGCCGGGCACAACAGCCCGGGCGGAGGGTTCATCGGTGGATTGATGACGGCGAGTGCGCTTCTCCTCATGTATTTGGGTTTTGACATGAAGCGTGTGAAAAAAGCGATCCCGTTCAACTTCACGACGATGATCGCCGTCGGCTTGCTCGTCGCCCTCTTTACAGGCGTCTCGAGTATGCTGTTCGGCTACCCGTTCTTGACCCAGTTTTTTGAATACTACGACTTGCCGGTACTCGGAAATACCGAGCTGTCGACGGCGCTCCCGTTTGACCTCGGTATCTACTTGGTCGTCGTAGCCATTGCCCTGACGATAATTTTAGCGATTGCGGAGGATGTTTCGTAATGGAAATACTCATGTCGATTACGGTCGGTGTCCTCTTCATGGTCGGCACTTACCTGTTACTGACGAAAAGCTTGTTGCGAATCGTGCTCGGACTCATCTTGCTGTCGCACGGGGCGCACTTCTTACTCCTGACGATGTCGGGACTACAGAGCGGGACACCACCGCTCCTTGATTTAAATTCAGAAGCGTATGCGGACCCGTTGCCACAGGCACTCGTCTTGACGGCAATCGTCATCAGCTTCGGAATGACATCATTTTTACTCGTCTTGTCTTACCGGACGTACAAAGCGTTCAAGACGGACGATTTAGAACAGTTGAGGGGGTCAGCCGATGAATAACTTGCTCGTACTCCCATTCCTCATCCCGTTCGCGATCGGGGCGATCTTGATCTTGTTCTCGAAGCAAATCGGATTGCAACGTTTCCTGAGCGGATTGACGTCGATTCTTATGCTCGGTGTCGCGGTTTACCTCCTAAGCGTCGTCCGAACCGAGGGCGTCGTCGTGTTAGAAGTCGGTAACTGGTCGGCACCGTTTGGGATCGTGCTCGTCGCGGACTTGTTCGCGGCGATCATGGTGCTCATGTCCGCCATCGTCGGACTGCTCTGTCTCTTCTTCGCCTTCCGGACGATTGCGCCGGAACGTGAAAAGTTCTACTTCTACCCGTTCTACTTCTTCTTGTTGACGGGTGTGAACGGTGCCTTCTTGACAGGGGACATCTTCAACTTGTTCGTCTTCTTCGAAGTCATGCTCATCTCGTCTTACGTCTTGATCGTCATGGGCGGGACGAACTATCAACTCCGTGAGTCGCTCAAGTACGTCGTCATGAACATCTTCGCCTCGATCTTGTTCATCGCGACGATGGCGTTCACGTACGCGGTCACCGGTACGCTCAACATGGCGCAACTCGCCGAGCGTGTCGCCGAGCTCGAGCAGGTCGGGGTATTGAACGTCATTGCAATGTTCTACTTCGTCGTCTTCGGAATGAAAGGGGCGCTGTTCCCGCTTTACTTCTGGTTGCCGCGTTCCTACTATGGACCGCCGGCCGCGGTCGCCGCTTTATTCGGTGGCTTGTTGACGAAAGTCGGGATTTACGCGATTATCCGGACGTTCACGCTCATCTTCCCGCACAATCAAGAGTTCACGCAGCCGATCCTCATCTGGGTCGGGGCGATCACAATTGTCATCGGTGGGCTCGGAGCCGTCTCGAACTTCGACTTTAAGCGCATCCTATCGTACCACATCGTGTCGCAGGTCGGTTATATGGTCATCGGTCTCGGGCTTTACACGAGTCTCGCGATTGCGGCGGCGATTTATTATATCGTCCACAACATCATCGTGAAGACGGCGCTCTTCCTCTATGCGGGGACAGCGCAACGGATCACCGGGACGACCGATTTGAAACAGATGGGCGGCTTGTTGAAGACGCACCCGCTTCTCGGGTGGATGTTCTTCATCACCGGAATCGCCATCGCCGGGATTCCACCGTTCAGTGGCTTCGTCAGTAAGCTGTCACTCGTCGTCTCGAGCTTTGAGACGGAGCAATACGTCGTCGGCGGGATCGCACTCGCCGTCGGGATGTTGACGCTCTTCTCGATGATTAAAATCTTCATGTACGTGTTCTGGGGCGAGCAAAAGCACACGAAAGCCCAAGGCAAGACGAAAGTCGGCGACTTGTTGCTCCCGGCCATCCCGCTCGTCATCTTGACGACGGTGCTCGGTGTCGCGGCCCAGCCGATTCTCTCGTTCTTCCTCGAGGCGTCGAACCAGTTGCTCGATCCGTCGATTTATATTGATTCAGTCTTGAAAGGAGGGGGCGCATGACGTTCCAAGTCGTGTTAAACACCGTCATCGCCATCATGTGGGCGGTGCTTTGGAATAGCTATACCGGCGTCGATTTCCTGCTCGGTTATATCGTCGGGATTTTCATCCTGTTCGTCTTGCGTCGCTTCCTCCATTTCGATTTCTATATGCGTCGCGTCTTCGCCGCGTTCAAGCTGATCGCCTTGTTCATCAAGGAATTGATCATGTCGAACATCGATGTCGTCAAGGTGCTCCTCAGCCCGAAGTTCGATATCGAGCCCGGCATCATCGAGGTGCCGACACAGCTCAAGTCGGACTGGGAGTTGACGCTCCTCGCGTCGCTCATCAGCCTGACGCCGGGAACGCTCTCGATGGACTTTGCTGAAGACAAAAAGTCGATTTTCGTCCATTCGATTCACGTCCCGGATAAGGAACAGATGATTCGAGAGATTCACGACACGTTTGAGAAAGCGATTATGGAGGTGACGCACTAATGTTTAAAGTGTTGCTCATGATTGCCTTGTTCTTCATGTCCATCTCGCTCGTCATCTCGTTCATCCGGACCGTGAAAGGGCCAACGATGCCGGACCGCATCGTCGCGCTCGATGCAATCGGCATCACGCTCATCGGGGTCATCGGGATTTTGATGATCCTTCAAGAGACGATCGCGTACGCCGAAGTCATCCTCGTCATCGGGATTTTAGCGTTCATCGGGACGATCGCCTTGTCGAAATTTATTGAGAGGGGGGATATCTTTGACCGCGATTGAATGGATTGTTGCGATTCTTTGTCTCATCGGTGGATTCCTCAGCTTTGTCGGGGGAATCGGCTTTATCCGTTTCCCGGACGTCTACGGACGGACGCACTCCGCGACGAAGAGCGCCACGCTCGGCGTCATCACCGTCATGGTCGGGACGTTCCTCTACTTCCTGTTCGCGGAAGGGATGTTCTCCGGTAAGATTCTACTGACGATCATCTTCGTCTTCTTGACGGCACCGCTCGCGGCCTTGATGGTATCCCGTGCCGCCTACCGGACCGGGGTCCCGCTCTCTGACTTGACGACGCAGGACGATTTGAAAAAGAAATACCCGGAAGAACGAAAAGACGTAAACTGACACTCTCCACAGCGGGGAGTGTTTTTTAGGAGGGGTTCGATGCATCATTTTGAAATCGGCAACGACATCGAGTCGCATTCGTTCACGATCGTCGAGGCGGATCGTGAGACGTTGACGATCGAGCTGTTCGGCCATGAGGAACGGGTGCGCGTCACGGACTACGTCACGTTCGTGCGTACGCTGACGGACGCCTATCACCGGCTCGACGGGACAGCCGAGCTCGTCCGTGTAGACGGCAGCGCCCTGTTGACGCTCACGTTCAACCGAGGCCGGGTCGCGGTACGGCTCGTCCGGGACACGTCAGTTCGAACGTTTCAAACCGATCAAAGCTATGTGACGGCGGCGCTCGCGCAAATCGGGATTGTCGAATAGGTTGTGACAAAAGCGGGAAAAGAGCATATGATAGAGGTTGACTATACGGAAAGGGGTGTCGGGTATGGATGGCACGAAACGCGCGGACATTCGCCCAGGGCTCCACGTCCAGATTGTCCTAAAACAAGATCAGCGGAGTGGGAAGTTGACGAAAGGCGTCGTCAAAGACATTTTGACGAACTCGCCACGTCACCCGCACGGCATAAAAGTACGCTTAAGCGATGGACAGGTCGGTCGAGTGAAAGTGATCGAAGCTGGAGGTGAATGACATGAGTGAAAAGAAAATGAGTTTTCAAGAGGCGATGAAACAAAAGCTCGCCGAGAAGAAACAAAGTCAGACGAAAGTGCCGACAGGCCTTCATGGGACGAAGCAGAAGCCGTTGACGAACCAGTTGACGAAGAAGCCGAACAACCAGAAGAAACGGACAGGCATCTAAAAGGCAGCCGCTCAATCGAGCGACTGCCTTTTTCCTTCGTTCACACATGTTCAGTCATGCGACGTACCAACGAATAGCCCGTTGTTGAAGTCATCGAGAATTTTTTGGTAGTACTTCATTTGGTCGATGTTTTTACTTGCGAGGGCAGCTTCTGCACCGGCAATCATCTCACCCACGTTCAAACGGACCTCGACTCCGCTATCTTTGTAGACGAGATCAAGGTTTTGGAAATCAGCGTCGTTCAACAGGACGTTGATTTTCGCGGCCGTCAGTTGCATGATTAACCGTTTTTCTTCGGTCATCGATTTCGAAGACGGATTCAAGAGGACGGATAGTGCTTGACGGTCCTCAAGTTTCGTCACATCATACGTTTTACCATCAATCGTGAGGACTGTGCCGTACGAGAACGTCACTTTGTCGAAGTTGAAGATGTTTTTCCAGAAGCCGATCGTAAACACGTCATAGTCGTCCATTGGTGGTGGTGGTGTAGTACAGTCAACCGTGATTGGCACGTAACGAACCCAAATGCCATCGCCAGGAATGCCGGGATAAGCGGTCTCGTTTGAAGAGCTTTCTCCATTAGTAACAACTGTGTCCAGATGAAGGAAGATGTTGAATTGGAAACCATCGGACAAGAGTTTCGCTACATCCACATCTTCAATTGAATCCTCATCGAGATAACTGGCAAGATCCGCATAAAGAATAGTCGGCAGATGCGTCGGGTCTACGTTCGAAGTTGCTTTAAAGTCGTATAATCCTGGGCTCCCCCGTTCAAGGGACTCATCAGGCATACGAAAATCAATCTTGATGTTATTTGGTACATTTTCTAAAGTTGCTCCTTCTAAATCGATTGTAATGTTCAGCCCTACGGAATCAAAACTGAAATACACAGTCCCGATTTGATTTTTAGACAGGTCATTCGGATCTGGTCTTCCATAATGAATAGTGGAGCTTGAAGGACTGATTGTACAAATTTGTTGGCTACTCTCTTCCGCGACTACTCCTTTCATTGGCAACAGCGACAGCACGAACATGAGCACGAACAAAAGCGACCACCATTTGCGATGCTTCTTCATCTCATTCCCTTCTTTCTTCGTGATGACTGAACGTGGTGTTGTAGAAGGCGCGCACCTATAGTTATTTATTACCCGGTAAGTCGGGATTCATTCGGGAAAATGGGAAAAATGTCCTAGCATTTCAAAGAAAAATTCCCTGGCTTGAGCGCGCGCCAGGGAATGTGAGATTACTTTGCAGTTGGGTAAGCAGGTGGTGCGATTGACGTCACGAACGTCTCTTCGCCGTAGATCACTGAGAAACCGAGTGATTGTGACGGTTGGACGTTATTGAAGTGACGTGTATCGTAAAGCGTTTCGCCATTGCTCAACTTGAATGCGACGGTCGCGTCCAAATGATAGCCGAGAATGACGCCATGAGCGTTCGTTTTGGCGACGGTATAGTTGTAAGCCACTACTTCAGCCGAAACGACTGTGACGGCGACCGCCTCAGGTTTTTCAACGACCGTGACTGAGACAGTCTGCGGTGCCGTCGTGCTATGGACGAGGCCAGCCTTCTGACCGTTTTTGAAGTATGTGCTCGCTTGAACTGTGAACGTGTATGTTCCAGGGGCGAGGACATGGTCGCCAAAGTCATAAGCTTGTCCAGCTTGATCCGTGATTGACCATTTCAATGTATCGAGTGGTCCGTCGATGACGACGCCGCCGACTGAAATCGTGAGCGTATCGCCTTCGACGAGTTCCGTGCCTGAGAAGGCGAGCCCTTCGATGACACCTGTGCCAATCCCGTTCGTTTGACGGCCGTCTGCGAGTGATTCGAACTTACTTGCCGTTTTGCCGTTCGTCGCTGCTGATGCGTCAGCCGCTCCGACGAATAATAGTGATGCTGCCAACATGGTCATACCAACTTGTTTTTTCATGGTTTTAGTCTCCTCTTAAAGTAGATTAAGAGGGTCGGTTACACTACTCGCTCCGTATAGCTCAAGTGTCCATATACGAGTCTATACTTCATCGCGCCCCTTCTATTAGGGGGTCCGGTTACACTACTCGCTCCACCTTCCCCAAGTGTCCAGGTACAGGGAAGGCTTCATCGCATTACCCAAAAACATGCGCTCAATCATGACTCGCTGAAAGCGGTTCACTACATTCAGTATAAATTGAAATGGTTGTATTTACCTATATTATTATTTTATAGGTATTTATTACTACTTCTATATGTAGATAGTATATATAATGAAGAAAAAGGTTGGAATGATAAAAAATATGTAACGGGTAATCAAATTTTTATAAGCATTTGATGATTTTTTATTTCTTTTAAAATCTTATGTAAGCGCTTTAAGTGTCGTTTTTTCGGGGTTTATGTCGAAATTCATGTGAACTTTCTGTGAACCAACCTATAAAAAAATTATTGATAATTGTCAGAATCTTTGTATAATTCAAAACAAGACATTATAAAAATCGTAACAACTTCAGATTCACACAACAGGGAGGAACTTATTCATGGAAGCCGTACAAAACTTATTGCAAGGAAGCGTCGACTTTTTGAACAACATCTTATGGACGTACGTGTTAATCGTCGCGCTCGTCGGAGCAGGGATTTACTTCACGGTCAAAACACGATTTATGCAGTTCCGTTACTTAAAAGAGATGTTCCGTGTCGTCACTGACAAATCAGACGTCACACTCGCAAAAGATGGCAAGAGTATCAGTTCAGCGAAATCGTTCTTCATCGGAGCGGCAACACGAATCGGTACAGGGAACTTGGCCGGTGTCACGGTCGCGATCACGCTCGGTGGCCCAGGTGCCGTCTTCTGGATGTGGATCGTCGCCCTCCTTGGTGGCGCGACAGCGATGATTGAGAGCACGCTCGCGCAAGTATACAAAGTGAAAGACGACGTCGCTTACCGCGGCGGTCCAGCATACTACATTGAAAAAGGCCTCAACAACCGTGTCCTCGGTATCGTCTTCGCGGTCTTGATCGCCTTCACATTCGGTCTCATCTTCAACTCGGTTCAATCGAACACGATCGCGGCAGCGTTCGACAACGCGTTCGGTCTTGAAGCGGCAATCGGCGGCGTCATCCTCGTCGTCTTGACAGGTCTCGTCATCTTCGGTGGCGTGCAACGTGTCGCCAACTTCTCGGCGGTCGTCGTCCCAATCATGGCTGTTCTCTACTTGGTCGTCGCGCTTTACGTCGTCGTCGTCAACATCGCAGAAATGCCAGCAGTCATCGGGATGATCTTCCAGAGCGCGTTCGGTCTCGAGCAGGCGTTCGGTGGTTCAGTCGGTGCGGCCATCATGATGGGTGTACGTCGTGGTCTCTTCTCGAACGAAGCTGGTATGGGTTCGGCTCCAAACGCTGCAGCGACAGCGGAAGTTTCGCACCCGGCGAAACAAGGTTTCATGCAGACACTCGGTGTTTTCTTGGATACGTTGATCGTCTGTACGGCAACGGCTGCAATCGTCCTTCTCTCAGACAGCTATGCAGCAGGTAACGGGGAAGGCATCGCACTTCTTCAAAACGCATTGGCTGAGCAAATCGGAGCGTGGGCGCCAGCCTTCATCGCCATCAGCGTCCTCTTATTCGCGTTCAGTTCAATCGTCGGAAGTTACTACTACGGTGAGACGAACATCGAGTTCATCAAGAAGAGTAAAGCTGCCGTCTTCGGTTTCCGTTTACTCACAATGGGCTTCGTCTTCATCGGATCGGTCGCAAGTCTCGGCTTCGTCTGGAGCCTCGCTGACTTGTTCATGGCAGGTATGACGCTCATCAACTTGGCAGCGATCACCCTCCTTGGCGGCGTCGCCTTCAAAGTCCTTCGTGACTACGAAGAGCAACGGGCTCAAGGACTCAACCCACGCTTCTCAGCTCGTAAACTCGGCATTGAGAACACGGAGTGCTGGGACGTGGAAGAAGAGGAAGTCGCACAAGGTACGGTCCAAGCGGCCGCGGCTGACTCATCAAAAGCATAATGGATGCAACAACAGGGGCCCTGCTCATCGGGGCCCCTGTCTTTATGCGTTCTGACGAATCGATTCGACGTTCGTCGACGTCTGTGCGTTCAAATGGAGGTACGTCGCGGCGACGAACAAGGCACCGCCGACGATGTTGCCGAGTGTGGCGAACAACAAGTTGTTGAGTGCGAGGCCGACGTTAACCATCTCCGACGGTGCGTAATAGAGGGCCAGTCCGAAAATCCCCATGTTGGCGATGGAGTGTTCGAAACCGGCGGCGAAAAAAGCGACGACCGGGAGCATCGTCAACATGATTTTGGCGACGTCATGTTGTGTCTTCAGCGGCATGAAGATGGCGATGCAGACGAGCACGTTACATAGAATCCCTTTTAAGAAGATGGCGAACGCATCGGTCCCCATCTTCTTCGCGGCGACGACGGCCAAGAGGTGGTCGCTCCCGACCTCGCCCATGCTATGGGCACCGACGACGAGGGCGACGAGCAGGAGCGCACCGACCAAGTTGCCGACCCAACTGACACCCCAGACGGCGAGGAGGTCGCGCCACGACACCCGTTTCCGCTTCGCGCCTGTATATAAGTACATCGTGTTGCTCGTGAACAATTCCCCACCCATCCAGACGATAAAGACGAGCGCGACGGAGAAACTCATCCCGGCGAACAGCATCGTACCGGGCACATCGATGAACATGTTCCCAACCGAGAACGCGAAGACGACCCCGATCCCGATGAGAAATCCGGCGACGATGGACCGGAGCGCGTATTGTCCGAACGCGTGACGCAACAGCGTCGTCTTTTTATGTGCCGCTTCTTCCATATAATCGACAATTTGTTTTTCCATTTAAACGACCTCCTTCGACACCTTAAGTCTAGGAGGTCTCCGTAAAGTTTGCAATTGTTTTCACAAACTTTTACGGGGGGTGTATGAACTGTTCACAGCGTCGCCACGAGTTCGACTTTCATCCGGTCCGGGTCTTCGAAATAAAGCGCGATATAGTTCGGCCCGCCGGCATGAGGGAAACGGTCGGCGTATAGCTCCGTGAATCCACGATGCGGCAGTTCTGAGCGTAGCCGTTCGAGCTGTTCCAATGAATCGGCATGAAAGGCGAGGTGGTTCAAGCCGGTCTTCTTCCGGTGATACGGCGGCTCGAGGTGTTCGGGCTCCGTCTGGACGAAGACGAGGTACGTTTTCTCGAACTTATAACTTTGCCCCTTGTCCCATTGTTGATATAGCGTATAACCGAGTTCGTTGAGGAGCCAGTCCCAGGCGGTCAGGCTCTTTTTCAAATCAGAGACGTACAATTCGACATGATGCAACATCGGGCTCATCCTTCCGTCGGACGTTTCGAAACCGTCCATTTAGTATAATGGTTATTATACGACGAATGCAGGGGGAACCATATGGACAATACGGGGCTTGTCTCGAACATTTTGATTGCCGGGAAGACCGGCGTCGGGAAGAGTGCATTTTTAAACTATATATACGGCCGTGATATCGCGGCGTCGCGAGCGGGCAGCCCGGTGACAGAGGAAGGGTTGCACGAATATGAATATTACGACCTCGAACGCGGCATCCTGTTCCGTTTCTTCGATACGTGGGGGCTCGAGGCCGACCGCTCGGACGAGTGGCATGAAGCGGTGCTCGCCGTCGTCAATGAACGGGAAGGCGCGCTCGATATCGCCGATTGGTTCCATACGATTTACTATCTGCTGTCTAT
Source organism: Exiguobacterium alkaliphilum 12/1 (assembly GCF_000714435.1). GTDB lineage: Bacteria > Bacillota > Bacilli > Exiguobacteriales > Exiguobacteriaceae > Exiguobacterium > Exiguobacterium alkaliphilum. Next base: position 174,048 of record NZ_JJMW01000041.1, on the reverse strand, counting down.
CAACTCGGGCCGTGTCGAGGCGTACGAGATTGACGCGATATTGAGACCGCTCTATGAGAAAGAAAGCAACGTGACGATCATCTTGACGAGCTATAACCCCGAGAGCGCCATGAACGTTGAGAAGGCGGAGGCGATGGAGTCCGTCCTCATGCGGGAGCTCGGTATCCCACGCGAGGCGATGATACGAGTCAACAGCGTCGAGAAGAAGCTACTGAGCGGACAGCTCGTCCCGCGACTCGGTTACGATGCCGTCTGGACAAGAAATCGGGTGAACTTATGGCAAGACGTCGAGCGGAAGTTGCCGCTCAACTTGACGAACCATCTACTTGGCGAACTCGAGGCGTGGCGGGACCGTAGCCATCGCGTCGCCGAATCGATTCGCATCTTCACCCCGCAGGCGATGATCAGCTGGAAGGCGCGTCAAATCGAGAAAGATTTGGAAGCGACGCTCGAAGCGGCCGCGGAGACGACAGAAGAGGCGATGGCAGAAGGCATTCGTCACTACATCCAACTGATGGAACGGTATCCGCTCGTCGGTGCCCCGTCCGACCTTGTGTTCAAGACGCGCCGCGTCGAGCTCGGCTTCGACTATTCGTTCAAGCGGACGATTCGAAAGATGGTGCTCGGCATGATTCCGGGCGTGCACTTCATCTATTGGGCGTTCAAGCGCCGGACGGCCGAACGTGGCATCAAAAAGGCCGTCAATCAACAGTATGAGGTCGTCAAACAGACGATTGAATTCGATGTGCGCCGCGGATTCGAAGAAGAGATGCGTCGGCTCGGCCGGACGCTCAGTCAATAAGGAGGAAGCAAGATGGAGAAAAAAGCACCGTTCAACTTGGATACGTATGATTTGAAAGAAGAGCTCGACCGTTTGCGGGGCAAAGTGAAGAAACCGAACATCTTAATCGCCGGGGCGACCGGGTCGGGGAAGAGCTCGGTCGTCAATCACGTCTTCGGACGGGATTTGACGAAAGTGGCCGCGGGGGAACCGGTCACGCGAGGCATCCATGAATTTAAAAGTGAAGACGTTGCCATCGTCCTATACGATAGTGAGGGCTATGAGATCGGCAGTGCGCGCCAAGAAGCGTATGCGGATGAAGTCATCGGGTTCGTCGAGCGGGCCGGTTCAAAAGGGGCGGCTGAACAGATGCATCTCGTCTGGTATGCGATCAACGCCTCGATGAAACGCGTCACGGCGCTCGACAAGGCACTGATCCGTCGTTTGAACGACGTCACGTCGGTCGCGGTCGTCTTCACACAAATCGACCAAGTCGACCTCGATGAGTTGGCAGCGCTACGTGAGGAAGTGAAGGATGTCGTGGCGAACGATGCGGTATTCCAAGTGAGCGTCGCCTCGGAATTATTGAGTGACCCGGAGCTACGTGTCCATTTGGACTGGGAGCGGCTCGTAACCTGGTCGGTCGAACAGCTCGACCAGTCGCTTCAGGAAGGGCTACTCATGGAAGTCCGTGCCGAGAGCGAGGAGATGCTCAAACTGAAGCGGAAGAAAGCGAACCGCATCATCTCGGGCTACGTGGCCAGCGCCGGAACAGCGGCCGCCGTGCCGCTTCCGTTCGCGGACGCCATCGCTTTGACGCCGATTCAAGTGACGATGAGCGTCCATCTCTTCCGTTATTGGGGTGTCAAGACGAACGATGACATGCTCCGGGCGTTGATTGGCAGCACCGTCATCCCTCAGATTGGGCGGGCGCTCTCGAAGACGATTCTGTTGAACGTCATGAAGTTTTTCCCGGGAGCGAACGCGGCGGCGAGCGTCATCAATGCGACGGTCGCGTCAGGCATCACGTGGGCGATCGGCCTCGCTATCAATGAGGTCGCGTATCGGAACGCGATGGACTCGTCGAAGACGATCGAGCAGCTGTTGAACAGTGACTTCGGCTCGTTGTTCGAGCAGTTCATGGCCCAAAATCCGGTGACGAAAAAGAAAGACTGAATCGAACAACACAGAGGAGCGATTAGATGAAGAAACGAATCTATATTACGAGACGACTGCCGGAAGAGGCCGTGGCCCCGCTACGTGAGAACTACGAGGTCCGCATGTGGAGTGAAGAAGCGAGTAGTGTGCCACGTGACGTCTTGCTCGAAGAAGCGAGCACGGCGCACGCACTGTGGACGATGCTGAGCGATTCGATTGACCGAGAGTTGATTGAGCAGTCCCCGAACCTCAAGGTAATTTCGAATTTGGCGGTCGGCTACAACAACATCGACATCGAAACGGCGAAAGCGAACGGCATCATCGTGACGAACACACCGGACGTCTTGACAGAGACGACGGCGGATTTGGCGTTCGGTCTCATGATGATGACGGCACGCCGGCTCGGAGAGGCCGAGCGCGACCTTCGCGCCGGCGAGTGGAAGTCCTGGACACCGATGGGGTATGTCGGCATGGACTTGTACCGGGCCAAGCTCGGAATCATCGGGATGGGTCGTATCGGCGAGGCGGTGGCCCGTCGCGCGCGTGGTTTTGATATGGATGTGCTGTATCATAATCGGACAAGGCGGCACGAATCCGAGTCGATGTATGGGTTCGTCTATGCGGAACTAGATAAACTGCTCGCCGAGTCCGACTTCGTCGTCGTCTTGGCCCCGCTCACCGAGGAAACGAGAGGTCTCATCGATGCGAAAGCGCTCGCGAAGATGAAATCGACGGCCGTGTTCATCAACGTCGCCCGCGGTGAGATTGTCGATGAGGAAGCGCTTTATGACGCGTTACATGAGAAACGGATTTGGGCGGCTGGACTCGACGTGTTCGCGAAAGAGCCGGTGTCGATGGATCATCCGCTCTTGACGCTCCCGAACGTGACGACGCTGCCACATATCGGCAGCGCCTCGATCAAGACGCGTCTCGCCATGATGGAACTGAATCGCCAAGCGATTGTGAACGTGCTCGAAGGAGAAGAACCGAAAAATCGATTGACGTGAAAAAAGGAGTCTGACGCATAGGTCAGACTCCTCAGATTGTTGACTAACAGAATGTTTTCGCTCATCCGCTTGGCGCCTCCGCTTTCCTAGGGGCGAGCAGGGAGCCGCATCGCGACGTTGTCGCTGCTGGGTCTCCCTTCGCTCGCTGACCCCTAAGGAGTCTACGGCGCCGTCGGATGAACGCCGCGAGAGGCCGCCCTTGGGTGGCCTCTCGTCTTTTTTATGTCGTTCACCGAGCGCCTCGAGACTATTGAATCGAAAAGAAGACGAACCAAATCGTGACGGGTGATTTGGTTCGTCAACAGCAAAAGGAGTCTGACGCATAGGTCAGACTCCTTTTGCTTTAGAAGCGGCGGACGTTGTCCGGGTCTTCAAAATCGTTGCGCAGCGCCCGGTCGTCGAGACCGCGCAATTTCGCTTCTTTATCATTCAGTTCAGCTTTTTCATCCAGTTTGTCTTGCTCAGGGTCGACCGCTCGATTTGGGTTGTCACCGGTCGTCTCGTTGTACCGTGTCGAGTCGATCTCGAGCCCGTCGGCCGTATGGTGACCCTGATGGCTTGATCCGTGCGTCGTTTCATTATAACGGGTCGAGTCGACCGTCAAACCTTCGTTGTGGCGGCGTTCGAAGTCTTCGTCGACATAGATGAGAATCTTCCCATCCTCGACGTCGCGGTAGTGGCGATTCACTTCCTCTTCGCTTAGCCCCATGTTGCGGAGACCGCTATGGACATCTTCTTTCCCGCTTAAGAAGGCACGCACTTTATCGAACCAGCCGGTGTCGTGGGACGCCTCGGTGTGCACGTCCGTTTGGCGACGCAAAATCGAGACGCTGTCTTCGTGTTTCGCGACGACGTAAATATCTGAGTCTTTGTAGCCCTTTGCCCGCAACTCTTCGACTTTACCAAGTGCTGATTGTTGTGTGTCATACATACTGACGAATTGTTTCTCGCTCATCTCTGTTTCCTCCTTAGATTATAGTCGACGATGGTCTTCTAAACCGGAATGTCCGCGAACGATCGGGTCGTCTTTCGTCCCGCGCGGCTCTTCATCGTGATCGTTGAACGGTTTGGCGTCGAACGCGATGCCGTCCGCTTCTTCCCCTTTTTCGTGGTCGAGCTCGCTATCCTTCTTATACATATTCGGATAACGCTCATACGAATGCTTGTCGACATAGAGCAATAGTTTGCCGTTGTCGATGGCCGTGTAATACTCTTCTGCCTCCGCGTCACTTAACCCCATATTGCGCAACTCGTCGCGAATCCGGTCACTCCCGTGCAGGAACGACTTGACACGGTCGAGCCAGTTGACGTCACGAATGCCCGCTTCCGCGTTCACATCGGTATGGTAACGCAAGGCTGAGATTTCCCCATCCCGCTTCGCGACGACGTGCATGTTCTTCTCAGCTTCCCCGGCTGTCCGAAGCTCATCCACCTGATCCATCACTTCTTGTTCGCTTGAAAAGAGTCCGATAATTTTGCGATCCGACATAGTGTGCCTCCTTCAATCTATTTTTTGCTGTACAAATTGGCGTCACGGTATTAATAATTTCCGTTCTTGCCGAACTTCAAACAAAAAACGCCTTCTCTAACGAAAAGGCGTCTGTCGATTAGTAATAGAGGATGACGTCGTCGTTGCCGAGCCGGCAACGCGTGTTGCGCCAGATGAACTCGATGAGTGTCCATAGCGCCATGAAACCGCTGAGGCCAAGAAGGACGAGTGCATACAGCGGCGTCAATTGAATGAGAAACGACCATTCGAGCGCCATGAGTACAGGTTGGGTCAAAATGACGAACCCGATGTAGACGAGCACGATGAAGATAGCAAACAAGACACGCCGGCCGAGCGTCTGGAAGTGGTGGCGGAATCGCGTCAACAAGCCGAAAACGGCACCCGTCAACAGGACCGGCAGGATGAAGCCGAAGTAATCGATGGCATACATACCGGTCGGTGCCGTGAAGAGGCGCAGGCTGAACACGTCGTCCATGACGAGGAGCAGGTTGGCGTAGGCAAAGGCGAGAATCATCCCGAGCAACCAGCCGAACTGGTTCCAGGCCCGGCGTGACGATTTCATCGCTTCGATTTTCGTATAGGCGAGAAACGAGACGTCCCGCATCTCGATATCTTGCAGCTTTAGCTTCATATCATTCAATCGATCGACCGCCCAATCGAACTCGCGATTGACTTGCGTCTTCTCGTGTGGCTTCAACTCTTCCGATTGTTCGATGAGCGTATGATAGCGTCGGCGGAACTCTTCATTTGTCACCGGCTTTTCAACTAAAAACACGGCGTATTCATGCGGGGATTGGCTGAGTAGCCCGTCGAGCGATTGACCGTTCTTCTCGGCCTGGCTCATGTAGCCGGCCAAACTGTCGAGCAGACGCTCCGCTTCCGCTTCATCATCGACTAAATCCAACAAGTGAGTGCGAACTTGGTCATAAAACGCTTGGAGGGCGGGGTCGGTAAAGATAGGTTGTTTCAGATGAATCCCTCTCTTCTATAGTTTGTTTCGGTTCAGGCAGGGGGCTCGTCGTTATGGTCGAGCATTCGGGCCTCGAAGTCGCCTTGTTCGATGCTACGGACTAAAATCTCACTGCCGCCCATGTTCGTCGCGAGCGGGATGGAGTACACATCACATAAGCGCATCAACGCACTGACGTCAGGCTCATGCGGTTGTGCCGTCAACGGGTCACGGAAAAAGAGGATCATGTCCATTTCACCACGCGCGACGGCGGCTCCGATTTCCTGATCTCCGCCGAGCGGGCCCGATTTGAAACAGTGAACCGGAAGCCCGGTCGCTTCAGCCACGCGCTTTCCGGTCGTGCCGGTGGCGAATAGGTGATGGTGTTTTAAAATGTGCGCATAGGCACGCACCAAGCGAATCAAATCATCTTTCTTTTTATCGTGGGCAATCAAAGCGATGTTCATCGAGACTCCTCCTCAAAAAAGATTTCCAACTCATTCGTACCATATTTGGCTAAGAAAGACACGTCTTCTTTCTAATGAAACAAAAAATCGCAATCGAATAACTGTTTTCCGCAATATGAAAGCGGCAAGGTTTACCGCCATGAAAATGTTGGTATTAATACAGAGAGTCAAAGTTAACCAAAAATTAAAAAGAGATAGGAGGAAGTTGTTGCATGAACAATACGACGTACAATTTCAACTCAGTCATGTCGTGGCTACCAGACCTTTTGCTAGTCCTATTAGTTCTTGTCATCGGTTTTATCTTGGCAAAAGTGTTAGAAGGCGTGACGCGTAAAGCGCTTCGCAAAGCACGACTTGATGAGCGTGTCGGGGTAACGAAAGAAGGGGATCCGGCCAAACCGGGCCGTGAAGAGAGAAAGTGGACGCCTGAACGCATCATTGCGAAAGTCGTCTTCTTCGGAGTTTTGCTCCTTGCTTTCTTGATCGTCTTTGAATACATGAACGTGCCGGGCGTCGCGCAGCCGTTCAACCAAATCTATGCGAGCTTCTCAGGATTGATTACCGGGGTCATTAAAGCCGGTCTCATCTTGCTCGTCGCTTGGATTATCGCGACACTCTTGAAAAAAGCGATTCAGATGGCAGGTCATCGCCTCAACTTGAACAAGTTGATGGAGAAGACAGGTCAGGACTCATCGAGTGTGAACCAGACACAATGGGTGGATACGGTAGCAAACATCGTCTTTTACCTCGTCCTCTTGTTGGCGCTTCCGGCCGTACTCGATGCGCTCGGACTTCAAGGGATCAGCGGACCGTTTGAAGACTTGTTGAACAGTTTCCTAGGGTTCATCCCGAGACTGGTCGCAGCCGCACTCATCTTCGCCATCGGATATGTCGTGGCGAAAATCGTCCGCGACATCTTGACGAAGTTCTTGGAAGCCGCTGGTTTGAACCGATTTGCTGAGAAGTTGCACTTAGCGGATTACGTCAAAGGCTCAAGCCTCGCGAAGGCTGTCGGAACAATCGTCTTCATCTTGATCATGATTCCGGTCACGATTTCAGCGCTTGAAGCGTTGAACATCCGTGGTATCTCGGATCCGGCCATCTCGATGCTCAATAACATCTTGGCAATGATTCCGAACATCATCGTCGCCATCGTCTTGATTCTCGTCGGTGTGTTCCTCGCCAAGTGGCTCAAAGGAGTCGTCGTATCACTCCTTGAAAACTTAGGTGTGAACTCACTTGCAGAGAAGATGGGCTTCGGTGGACGTTCGACGTCATCGACGTCAGTCGCGCAAGTGATTGGGACGATCGTTCAAATCATCGTCATCTTGTTGTTCGTCTCAGAAGCGCTTCAAGTAGCGAACCTTGAATTCATGGCATCGCTCGCGACAGCCATCTTCGCCTACTTGCCAATGGTCATCGCGGCCATCATCATCTTGGCGGTCGGTTTCTGGCTCGCGAACATGGCAGAACGTCTCGTCGGCAGTGTGCTCGTCGATGGAGCCGGTCAACCGAGCGCTCTCCGTCACATTGCGAAGTACGCGATTCTCGGACTCGCCTTCTTCATGGCAATCAGCCAACTCGGAATCGCACCGATGATCGTCAACACGGCGTTCTTGCTCATCCTCGGAGCAGTCGCCCTCGCGTTCGGCCTTGCCTTCGGTCTCGGCGGACGTGAAACAGCGGCCCGTTACCTGAAGAAAGCAGAGAAGAATATCGATGAGACAGAAGTCTCGAAAGAAGGGCTCGAGCAAGAAAAAGCACAAATGAGCCAAGAAGCCGAAGCTGCGAAGCGTGAGGCGAAACAAGGTTTGGATCAATCGAAACGTGAAGCGAATCAAACGAAACAAGAATTGAAACGCGAAGCGGATCGGACGAATATGCCGAACCAAACGAACGTAGACGGTCCAGAACCGAACCCGTTCCATGACAATATCACGCCGGATGAAAACAACCGGTCGTTAGACGATAATGAAGGACCGCTCCGTCCGTAATCAATCGTTGAACAGGTCTCTCGTTTGAGAGGCCTGTTTTTTGTTGGTCTCAATAGTGAAGGGCAATTGGTCGATATAGTAAGTAATCAGTCGACAGAGGCGGGAGTGGGTTTCATGTTCAAAACGTTCCAACGGACATTGTTAGTGAATTACATATTGGGGTCTGGCATCGCCGTCTTTGGGGTTGGCGGTTTATTCATCTTCCAGACGCTCGAGTTGTCATCGGTTGAAATGACGATTCTATTTTCCATCATGGCCATCTCGGGGACCATGATGGCCGGACTGGAGTTACTCATGTACCGCAGACATGTGGCACCGATTCGTGCGGCTTGTGTGGTCGAGTTCCCGAGTCAGGCCGTGCTTCAGCAGGCGTTTGATCAGACGAGCCGCTTTCCGGTGCTCACCATCAAGCGAATCATGGGACCGCATTTGTTCGGACTGTCGCTTCCGGCGATGCTTTTATCAGCTACCGCGATTCACTTCGGTTGGATTGATTTGCCGTATCGGATGATTGGGCTTGCTGCACTTGGAGCGGTGTTGATCGCACTTTTGCATGCATTAATTGAATTCTTTCTGACGTACCGCTCGGTCGAACCGATGCTCCTTCATTTCCAAGGAAAGAACGGATTGTTGCATCAACAACCGCTTCAGACGACACAACGTTCGCTCAGTGTCCGGACGAAGCTATTGGTCAGCATGCTCATCATCGGGATGTTCCCGGTCATGCTGTTCATGCTCGCTTCGGGCGTCCAATTGTCGACTGTCGAACAAGTCGACGCGTATTGGGGATGGGCCGCTCTCATCTTGGTCGTCATCATCGGCGTGGCCACGTTCAGTAGCATCTTGCTCTATGACAGCATCAAGCGTCCGCTCGGCGCCTTGACCGAAGGGGTCGCCTCGTTAGATGCCGGGCAACTTCGCCCGATTGCGAACCCGTATGCGGACGAGTTCGGTCAGCTCGTGACCGGTTTCAACCATATGGTCGAGAACGTGACGCGTCGAGAGACGGAGAACGAACAGTTGTTGAATAGTCTATTCGTCCTCTTCGCCGCTACCCTCGACGCTCGTGACTCCTACACGGCCGGTCACTCGGAACGGGTCGCCGCTTATTCGGTCGAACTGGCCGAGGCGCTCCAGATGCCTGTCCACGAGGTCGAACTGCTTCGCAAGTCGGCGCTCCTTCATGACATCGGAAAGATCGGGGTCCGAGATGACGTCTTGTTGAAAGAAGGGCGATTGACGGACGACGAGTTCGCCCAGATTCAAGAGCACCCGACCATCGGCATCCATATTTTGAATCAAATCACGTTGCCGGATTCACTGCAGCCGATTTTGGCCGGGGTGCGTTCCCATCATGAACGAATCGATGGCAATGGCTATCCGGACCGGTTGGCGGGGGACGCGATCCCGCTGTTCGGTCGCATCATGGCGATTGCCGATGCATATGACGCGATGACGTCGGACCGCCCATATCGACAAGGGATGCCGACGGAGAAGGCGCTCGCGATTTTAGAGAGCGGTCGTGGTACGCAATGGGACGCCAACTTTGTTGACGTCTTCATCGAATTGCGGCGCCAGACGATATCTGCATAAAAGGACTGTCCCAGATTTGCGGGACAGTCCTTTCGTTTCTCATAACACCTCGAGCACATACACACCAGCGATGCCACCGAGCACGACGAAGACGAGGTTCACACGGAGCATTGCCAAGAGCACGGCCACAGCCCCACCAATCAAGGCTGATGAGACAGTGTGCGTCGCCGTCAAGATGCCAGGAAAAATGAGGCTCGCAAGCACCGCGTATGGCGTGAACAGGAGAAATCGTTTCAACAGCGGGGGTAACGCTACGTCTTTTAACCAAAGTAGCGGAACGAGCCGCGGAACATACGTCACAACCGCCATCGCCAAAACGAGAAGAAATAGACTGATCATGGTGACTCCTCCTCTCGGTAAAGCATGGCACCAGCTCCAGCCGCGATGAACGTCGCAAGAATGATACGGAGGCCGGACGAGAGCGGGAAGAACGGGGACACGCCCCAATGGAGCACGCTCTGTGCGACTGCCGCTACGGCGACCACGACGAGGACCGGCTTACGCGTCAAGCTCGGGACGAGCAATCCGATGAACATGGCGTATAAGGCGATGCCCATACTCGCCTGGAGCTCCATAGGTAAGCCGAACGCGAGAAACACGCCAATCCACGTACCGACGTTCCAGGCCAAAAAAGCGATACTGTTCAATCCGAGGACGAAATGGCCCCGCGTCGCCTCATTGCGAATCGAGGCGACGCTGAACGTCTCATCGGTCACCCCGAACGCGACGGCCGCGAGGAAGCGGTTCGAGGTCGTCTCGAGCCGTTGCGACAAGGAGGCCGACATGAGGAAGTGACGCAAGTTCAAGATGAACGTCGTCAGCACAATCTCCCAATACATCGCCCCGGCCATAATCAATTGGATCCCGATGAATTGGCTGGCCCCGGCAAAGATGAATAAGGACATCGCCAGTGTGATCACGTTCGGCATGTCGAACGATTTCGCGAGCAGACCGAACGCGATGGCGATCGGAATGTAGCCGACCGCGACGGGGATGCCGGCACGCATGCCGGAACGAAACGCGTCTTTGTTCGAGAGGCGCGCCGTGTTTTGGAGCGGAGTCGCCATCGACGCTCCTCCTTTCGGTTAGTAGGATGTGTTCTCATTCGTGATAAGGCGCGCTTATCCTGCTCGAACGAAGAAAAAATCGGGTATAGATAGGCGATAAGGAGAGTGGAAACATGAGTAGAGCCGAAGAGTTCATCGCGTCGTATCATCGGATTGAAGATTATTTGAGTCGCGAGATGGGCGATGGGAAACATTTTAGTTTCAGCAACATGGTCAACCGACTCGCCAAACAGAATCCAATCATTGAACGGTATAAAGAAGACTTACATCAGATGAGCCAGTTGCGCAACGCCATCGTGCATGAGCGACGGGAACCTGACTTCATCATCGCAGAGCCGCACGATTCGATTGTCGACTTGATTCTTGAAGTGGAGCGGGAACTGTTGCATCCGAAGTTGGTCATCCCGCTGTTTCAAAAACAGGTGACAACATTTCGGGCAGACGATCCTCTACAAGACGTGCTGCGGGCGATTCGAAACGAGAATTACTCCCAGTTCCCGATTTATAGCATCGACGGATCGTGGCTCGGCTTATTGACGAAAAAAGGCGTGACGAGTTGGCTCGCCGAAGCGGCGTACGCGTCACACGTCTCGCTCGAAGGGGTGCTCGTGAGCCACGTGCTCCATCATGATCCGCACATCCATCGGTATCGCTTCATCGCCGCGAACACGTCCGTCATCGAAGCCCATCATCATTTCGTGAACATGAAAGAAGGAGCACGTCTCGACGCGCTCCTCGTCACAGCGACCGGCGATACGGATGAGCCGCTCCTCGGCATCATTCGTCCGCAAGACATCTTATACGTGATCGGATGAGGCGCCGTGTTCGATGGCGACCTCATATTGACTGACTGTGTTCCCGAGGACGACCGGCTTCACTTCCGACGTGTCGTCGTCCCGTTTTTTATGGGCATGTTTATAAGCTCCGCTCTCGAGCCAGTTCTCAAAACTCGCCGCGTCACGCCACGTCGTCATGATGACGACTTGGTCTTTCGTCTCGTCCGATGTGTCGGTCAACACTTGCATACGGATGAACCCATCCATCGACTCGATTCCCTTTGTCGTCTCGAACCGGGCTTTCACCGCCTCGACCTTCCCTTTTTCCACGTCCAACTTGTTCATCACAATCCACATCCTCGGTTCCCCCTTCACAAGTATCGTACATCTTCTAGTATAGCGTGAAGTCGGCTCCGGTTTATTGCTTCCTGCTCGCCGTCAACGCATCGACGGTGACTCTTCAAACAATCATTTATTTCGTTTTCTCTTTATTTCAAATGTTGAAAAGAGAAACTTTTAGGGAATAGAGTACGAGCGTATCCGCCTCATGACCATAGATGCATACGGCCGCAGCCCGATGCGCCGTACGCATGAGCGCGGTACACTTGAACTAACGAGAACGGTCGGGACAAGAAAGGAGTGATCGTATGGAACTCATTTTCGGCTTACCGCTTTTATTGCTCATTTTGTTCTTTGCCTTTTTGTATTTCAACATCAAAGGGCTATCGGACATGTGGAAAGATTACAATCGTACGAAGTCGATGATTCCGCTTGGATTCTTCATCATCGGGATTCTCGGAATTTTCACCGGGATTTGGACGTGGCTCGTCATCCTGATTTATTACGCGATTCGTCCGAAGTCATGAGCGAACACCGTATGCCGAGGCATGCGGTGTTTTGTTATACTGAGGGCGAGGTGAAGTCATGGAAAAGTTAATCAAGGCGTGGTTCATCATCACGCTGATCACGTTCGTTTTATTCAAGCTCGGTGAAACGATGACGGCATCGTACACGGAGCCGGCAGGGGAAGGGAACCCGTACGTGCTCGTTCTCCTCATCGGCTGGCCGTTCGCGCTATTGTTCGTTTGGATCACGATTCGGCTCGCGCGTCGAACGGTGCAAACGGTCCATCCGCTCGGGCGAATCGGGCTCATCATCGGCGGCATCGCCATGGCAGCGTTCGCGCTGACGGTCAATATGGATCAGGCGAACGCACTCCGTGATGGGATTCAGGAGTCGACGAATGCGGCCTATGCGACAGGTTGGAATCAGTTCACGAACATCATTTACGCGAACCAACTGACGTTTTTCATATTGACCGTCAGTTGCATGGTCGTCGGCATCCTGTTGACGTTCATCGCCTCCCCGAAACAAAAGAACGAGGAACAGCCCGTGCGCTGATCCTCGTTTTTGTTATCGCTGTTTCGCTTGATACAAACGGGCGTACCGATCGGCCGCGATGATGGCGTCCGCGACTTCTTCTGGTGTGACGTCAAAGCCGCTATGAATCGTCTCGCCTTCTGCGGTGGCCGCTTGTCCGACTTTCAGGATATCTTCTCGTGAGGCGTCCTTCAATTTCACATCCTCGAGCGTGACCGGTAAATCAAGCGCCATGTATAGGGCGACGTACCGCTCAAACTCTTCTTGTGTCCGTCCTTCGAGCGCGAGCTGCACGAGTGTGCCGAACGCGACTTTTTCGCCGTGGGTCAAATGGTGGATGTCCCCGTCGAGTGCCGTGAACCCGTTATGGATGGCATGGGCCGCCGCCAGACCGCCGCTTTCGAAGCCGAGGCCGCTGAGTAACGTGTTCGCCTCGACGACAGCTTCGAGCGCCGGCGTGACGACTTTCGCCTGCACCGACTCGTACGCTAGGATCCCATAGTCGAACAGCACTTCTTCACAGCGTTTCGCAATCGCTTCGGCCGCGATGGTCGGGACACCGCCGGCCATCGTCTTCCCGCCAAATGCGAGGACGCTCCGCACTTCGACCCACGTCGCGAGGGCGTCCGCAATGCCTGAGGCGAGGAAGCGGGCCGGTGCCTCGGCAATCAACTTCGTGTCGACGAGCACGAGGTCTGGATTCTTCTTATAAAAACGATACGTCTCGAAATTCCCTTCATCCGTATAGATGACGGATAAGGCGCTCGTCGGTGCATCCGTCGAGGCAATCGTCGGAACGATGACGATGCGAGCGTTAAGCTCATCGGCGACCGCTTTTGCCGTATCGAGCGTCTTGCCGCCACCCATGCCGATGACGAACGACACATGATTCTCTTTTGCGGAAGCGGCAATCCGTTCGATTTCATGACGAGACGCCTCGCCGACAAAGTCGGCCTTCTCCGTCTCGACGTCGCTTGCGGAAAGAGCGGTCGTCACGCGGTCCCCGATGATGCGCCAGACGATATCGTCGGCAATCAACAGCGCTTTCGAGCCGAAATGGCCCACATGCTTCCCGAGCTGGTCAATCGTGTTCTTCCCTTGCACATACTTGGCTGGACTGATGAAAACGCGTTCTGACATAATCAACATCCTTTCGAAGTGAAATGGCGATGGACAACAGTAAAGATGTTCCCGATTTCAGGCGTACGGTAAACGGATATTCGCGTGACAGCTCCGTGAACGAGCGTCACAGCGTGCATAGTGTACTTCCGAGGACGATGAGTAGCACAATCAAAGCGGCGACGGCAACAAATCCCCATTCGAGTATCGATTTCGTCACGATGACCCCTCCTATGAGCTGATGGGTACAGTATAGCCGCCCGATACGGAGGGCCCGTCCGTAAAAAATGACCTGGTCGAAAAAAGAGACACGTCCCGATTTCCTAACGCGTTTGATGGTTTGAACGAGAGGAGACGGGGAACAACTATGTCGTATGTAACTTTCTGAAGGAGGAATGAACGATGGCTAAACATGTATTGATCATTGCGACGTCTGCCGATAAACTAGAGAACGGTCATGCTACCGGGCTTTGGCTCGAGGAGTTCGCCGCACCATATCTTCAATTTGAGAAACAAGGATACAAAGTGACGGTCGCGAGTATCGAGGGCGGAGACGTGCCAATCGATGCGAACAGTCTCGAGGACGGCTTGTCACAAGAGATTTTAGATACACAAACCTTGTTGAAAAATACGGTCCGACTTGACCAAGTCGCGGATGATTCGTATGATGCCGTGTTCCTTCCTGGTGGACATGGAACGGTCGTCGATTTCCCGGACAGTGAGACGCTTCAACGTGTCGTCCGTGACGTATATGAGAGTGGGAACGTCGTCGCCGCCGTTTGTCACGGCCCAATCGGCCTCGTCAACGTCACGTTGAGCAACGGGGAACCGCTCGTCAAAGACAAACAAGTGACCGGCTTCACCGACGCCGAAGAGCGGGAAATGCAACTTGAATCCGCTGTGCCGTTCTTGCTTGAATCGGCACTGCGTGAAAAGGGCGGCAAGTTCGATGGGGCCGACAACTGGGCGGTCAACGTCGCGGTCGACGAACGTCTCGTCACGGGACAAAACCCACAATCGTCTGAACGCGTAGCAGAAGAAGTCGTCAAATTACTCAACTAACGACATGGACAATCTGGGCAATCGCCTAGATTGTCTTTTTTTTCGGACATATGTCCTTTTCAAACGATTCATTCTCCCGTACAGTCAGACGAAGAGACAGGGGGAATAGGGATGGGAATCATTTTTGCGTTGCTCTCGGGCACGTTCATCGCGTTGCAGGGCATCTTCAACGCCAAACTCGGCTATGCGGTCGGGGCATGGTTGTCGGTCACCATCGTCCACCTCGTCGGATTGGTGCTGGCGTTATTCATCTACGCGTTCAAGCGTGATGGCGATTTGACCGCGTTTCGTCGCGTGCCTTGGTACTACAGTCTAGGCGGGTTGTTCGGTGTCTTTGTCGTCTTTGGTGAATTGACGGCGATTCAACAACTCGGGGTGACGTGGGCGATTTGTGTCTTACTCGTCGCGCAGTTGATGGGAGCGTTTATCATTGATTCGAACGGATGGTTCGGTGTCGCGAAAAAACCGGTCACCGGAGGGCAGGTCATCGGGCTCGGCCTGATGGTCATCGGGATTGGCGTCTACACGTTCACATGAGGAGGAGATGGAGATGAAAGTAGAGGCTGCGCTACATCGGCTCGGTTGGCACCATTTGTTCTCGGGACAGACACTCGCTGCTTCCTCGATCGTCACGTTTCCTTCGGGAGCGATGCTTTGCGCGAACGACGGCGTGATCGATTCGTTGTTCGTCGTCTTAGAAGGACGCGTCAAAATCTATACGCTCAGTGAGGAAGGCAAGTTGCGGCTCCTCCGCTTGAAAGCCGCACCGACGTTGATTGGCGATATCGAATACGCAAGCGGACGTCACGTGCTCCATACCGTCGAAGCGGTCGGGACGGTCGTCTGTCTGCGCATCCCGTTTGAGGTATTGAAAACATACAACCGGACGATCGAATTTACCGAACATTTGCTTCGTGGCGTGTCAGAGAAGCTATTTATCGAAGCGAACGCCTCGTCGAACCATTTGATGTCGACGCTCGAGGAACGACTCGCCGGCTATCTCGTCTCGCTCAGCGAGGCCGGGAACGACTTGTTTCAATCCGAGATGAGTCAATTGAAGCGAAAAGAAGTGGCCGAATGGCTCGGGACGAGCTATCGACATCTGAACCGGACGCTCCAGGCGTTCGCGGACGAAGGACTCGTCGAACGGACACGGAAGCAAGTCAAGATTTTGGATATGGAACGATTAAAGCAGCGTGCCAATGGCATGCTCTATGAATAAGGAGAATCTTCATGGTAATTGGAATCATCTGTTCGGCCATCGCGGGTGCGTTCATCAGTGTACAAGCGGCCGTCAATGCGAAAATGAACGTCCATCTCGGGGCGTGGGCGACGACGGTGCTCGTCTTTATCGTCGGGCTCGTTGGGTCGCTCGTACCGCTCCTTCTGTTCGGTGGAGACCTTGCGGGCATTCGGGACGTCTCACCCATCTATGCACTTGGCGGGCTGCTCGGGGTGGGCGTCGTCTTTTGTGTCATGCGCAGCATCCAGCTGCTCGGTCCGACGTTGTCGGTGTCGGTCATCCTCGTGTCGCAATTGATTTGGGCGCTCGGCGTCGACTTATTCGGTGCGTTCGGCATGCCGCAACTTACGTTGGCACCTGGACAAGTCATCGGCTTGATGATCTTGCTCCTCGGCGTCGTGATTTTCAAACAGTCACAAGCGACGGCGCTCGCGCGTGAGTCGATGAAGGAAGCCGCTTGAAGGAGTGGCTTTTTTCGTGCACAAAACGGGTACAGAGACGTATGATGGATAAAGTGAACTGAAATAACTATAGAGGTGATGAATACGGTGGGCTCTTCCATATGGATTGACTTAATGATCGTCTTGTTTTTGATTGTGTTGAACGGGATCTTCGCAATGACCGAAATCGCGCTCATCTCGTCGAAGCCGTCGAAGCTCGAAGTCGAGGCGAATCGAGGGAAGCGGAGCGCGCAAATCGCATTGAAGTATTCAAAAGACCCGACAGACCTGCTCTCGACCGTCCAAGTCGGAATCACGTTGATTGGGATCATCAACGGGGCATACGGGGGTGCCAGGTTTTCGACTCCGGTCGGGAACGCGTTTGAACAGCTCGGCATGAGCGCACAGTCGGCGTCGACAGTCGGATATGTGCTCGTCGTCACCGTGATCACGTACCTCTCCCTCATCATCGGGGAGCTCGTCCCGAAGCGAATCGCGCTCGTCGCACCGGAACGGGTGACGATGGCGATTATCCCGGCGCTCGACTTGTTCAGTAAAGTGATGCGTCCATTCATTTGGATTCTATCGAAATCGACGCTGTTCTTGTTCAAATTGCTCGGGTTGAAGGCAGAACGGACAGATGGGGAGACAGAACTTGAAATCAAGCAACTGTTATTCGAAGGAGCGCAACAAGGACAGTTTGCGCATGAAGAAGTGCAGCAAGTCGAGCGCGTGTTTGCGTTTCATGACCAATTGATTTATGAACTGATGCAACCGCGGACGACACTTGAATGGATTGATATCGAAGACTCGATGGCCGACATCAAAGCCGCTGTATATGAAAGTAGACATAACAAACTCCCCGTCGGACGCGGGACGCTCGATGAGTTCGTCGGATACGTTGATGTCCGTGACGTGTTGATGTTGCCGGAACTCGCGGCGCCGTCGGACATTTTAAAACAAATCAAACAGCCACTGATCGTCCCGAAGCAACGCGAAGCGAGCCAAGTCCTTCAAATGATGCAACAGACCGGATCGCCCATCGCCTTCGTCTTAGATGAGTATGGCGGGTTCCTCGGACTGGTCACGTTGTTTGATATTCTTGAAGAGATTGTCGGGGAAGTGATGATTGAAGAAGAGGCGCCTGACGTCGTTCGTCGGGAAGACGGCACGTATTTAGCCGATGGACTCCTCAGCATCGAGGACTTGAAGCGGACGCTCGGCATCCGTGACGCGCGATTTGACGAAGGACGCAACGCGTATCATACGCTCGCCGGACTCGTCATCTACACGCTTGGTGACTTTCCGAAACGCGGAGACATCGTCGAGGCGTATGGCCTACGTTTTGAAGTCGTCGACATGGATGGGAAACGGGTCGACCAAGTCCTCATCTCAATTTTGCCAGAAGAAAAAGAGGAATGACGCGACGTCGCGTCATTCCTCTTTTGTCTCTTCCCACGTCTCAAACGCGGCGTTCATCAAGATGCGGGCCATAAGGAGCATCGCCCGTTCGTCGATGTCAAAGCGAGGGTGGTGGTGCGGGAAAATCGCATCGCGCTCGGGGTTACCGGCGCCGGCGAAAAAGAAGCTGCCCGGGACGTGTTGCAAGTAATAGGCGAAATCCTCCCCGACCATGAGCGGGGACATCTCGATGACGCCGGCACTGCCGACCACGTTCACGGCCGAATGACGCACGTGCGTTGTTTCCATCGGATGATTGATGACGGCAGGGTAGCCTTGAATATAGTTCAACTCGTAATCGGCCCCTGCCCCGGCACATGTCGTGGCGATGATGCGCTCCATGTCTTCCATGATGCGGGTTTGCGTGTCCGGATTAAACGTACGGACGGTTCCAGAGAGGCGGGCTTCGTCTGCGATGACGTTGAACGCCTGTCCCGATTCGAACGTCCCGATGGTCAAGACGGCCGGTTCGAGCGGGTCGACGCGGCGACTCACGATTTGTTGGAGTTGGCTCGCGACGTTGACGCCGACCATGAGCGAATCAATCGTATGGTGCGGGATGGCCCCATGACCGCCTTTGCCTTTAATCGTCAGTTCGAAACGGTCGGCTGCCGCCATAATCGGGCCGGTCTTGATGCCGATCGTCCCGAACGGAAGCGGCGTCCAAATGTGGACGCCGTATATATAGTCGACACCGTCGAGACAACGATCTGCAATCATCGGTTTGGCGCCACCTGGGGCGAGTTCTTCGGCGAACTGGTGAATCAAGACGACATCTCCTGGCAACTCGGCCTCGGCGAGCACTTTGGCGAGCACGAGGAGCGACGCCGTATGCGCGTCATGACCACATGCGTGCATCGCGCCGTTCACTTTGGAGCGATACGGAACGTCTTTCAAGTCTTGAATCGGCAAGGCATCAAAGTCGGCCCGGAACGCAATCGTCGGTCCGTTCCCACCTTTGATACGCCCGACGACGCCATTGCCACCGACCCCTTCTCGGACGTCAAGGCCGAGGTCGCGTAAATAACGCGCGATGAAACGGGGCGTCTCCTGTTCCTCGAATGAGAGTTCGGGATGTTGATGGAAATGACGGCGTAGCGTCACCATCTCTTCATATAAATCGGTCAGTCTAGCATCAAGCGTTGTGACAAACATCGAGAACACTCCAATCCTACATATAATGGTCGGTCAAATATGCTGCCAAACGGCATGGGCGTCGCCTTTCACAGTTGCACGGCGGTCCCACTCTTCCTTTTTGATGACGATTTGTTGACATGATTCAGCCTAGACTGTGTCTTTTCCTTATTTTTGTAAAAGATAAGCTTATCGTATACGATGAAAGGGAATTAGAACAGCAGTGAATTTAAGAAACGAGGTGCAGGAATATGTTATGGATTGGATTAGGCGTCATCATCTTGCTGGCCGTCATTTATTTCTCGGCTTATAACGGATTAGTGAAGTATCGAAATTGGGTCGATGAGGCGTGGGCCCAAATCGACGTACAGCTGAGACGTCGCTACGACTTGATTCCGAACTTGGTCGAGACGGTGAAAGGGTACGCCAAACATGAAGAAGAGACGCTCGCGAAAGTCGTCGAACTCCGTAATCAAATGGGAGCAAGGTCGACGCGGCAAGAACAGATGGAAATAAACGATCAGTTGAGCGGCGCCCTGAAAAATCTATTCGCGCTTCGCGAGGCATACCCTGACTTGAAAGCGAACGAGAACTTCAAGATGCTCCAAGAAGAGTTGACGCAAACGGAAAACAAAGTCGCGTATTCAAGACAACTCTATAACAATACGGTCATGAAATATAATACAAAAATCGAATCGGTGCCGACGAACGTCATCGCCTCACTCCATCATTTTGAGAAGCGTGACATGCTCGAGGCGCGAGAGGAAGAACGCGAGAACGTTCGCGTCTCGTTCTAATGCGAGGTGCCAGCGATGCTCCTTTATGAACAGATTCGTAAAAACAAAGTGAAGACGGTATTGATCGTCACCGGATTTGTCTTATTCGTCTTACTCGTTGGAGCAGCGATTTCGTATATCAACTATGGGGACGCCTTGCCGGGACTCATTTTCACACCGGTCTTCTCGTTGTTTTATGTCGGCATCGTCATCATGTCGAGTACGGGGATCGTCATGCGAATGAACCATGCGAAAGAAATCACTTCGGTCGAACAGCATCGCTTCTTATGGCACACGGTCGAGAACATGGCGATGGTCGCCCGCATCCCGATGCCGCGCGTCTTCATCATCAACGACCCGTCCCCGAACGCGTTCGCGACCGGACTTAAGCCGGAAAAGGCGGCCGTCGCGGTCACGACGGGTCTACTTGACCGTCTGTCGCGGGAAGAGGTCGAAGGGGTGGTCGCCCACGAGGTCGCGCACATTAAGAATTACGATGTCCGTCTATCGACGGTCACGCTCGCGCTCGTCTCGGTCATCGCCATCATGAGTGATATCGGGTCACGGATGCTATTCTTTCGCAGTGTCGGCGGACGGCGTGACAACAATCAAAACCCGATTTTTTTGATCGTCGGGCTCGTCCTGCTCGTCCTTGCGCCGATTATCGCGACGCTCATCAATTTGGCGATTTCAAGAAATCGCGAATTTTTAGCGGACGCGAGCGGGGCGGAGCTGACGCGTAACCCGGAAGCGCTCGCTTCGGCGCTCGAGAAGATTGCCAACGTCGAGACACCGGTGAAAGAAGCGTCGAGTGCGTCGGCCCCGCTTTATTTCTCCGACCCGTTGAAGAAAAAGATTAGCGGGCTGTTGTCGACACACCCGAATCCGGTCGAACGGATCAACCGGTTGCGCCAAATGTAACGTTTTGCGTTACACTTGATGCGTCGACTATAGGAAAAGCCACCTCGCTTGAGGTGGCTTTCATCATTTATCCGGCGCGGTGGCTCCGGAGTTTTTCAATTTCTTCGAGGACGAACTGGACGTTCGTCCCGACGATGACTTGAATGTGGTTCGGGCTGACAACCTTGATTCCAGGGATGCCTGCTTTCTTGATTTGTGCTTGGTCGACCGTGTCCATGTCTTTCACGTCGACACGGAGACGCGTGACACAAGACTCGATGCCTGTGACGTTTTGGTCGCCACCGAGTCCGTCGTAAATCATCGCTGCCATGGCCGAGTATTGTCCGCCGGCTGCGACTGGAGCTGTTTTCGTGTCGCCTTCAGGCGCTGTCTCGGTTGCGACGGCATCGACCGCCTCATCCGATTCGCGACCTGGTGTCGCCAAGTTGAGTTTGACGATCATGAAGCGGAAGATCGTATAGTAGATGGCACCGAAGACGAGACCTTGGACGAGCAACATGTACGGTTGGTTCGCGAGCGGCAACCGTGAGCTGAGCACGAAGTCGACTAGCCCGGCGCTGAACCCGAATCCGGCCGTCCATTGGAACGTCGCTGCGATGAAGAGCGAGACACCTGTCAACACTGCATGCACGAGGTAAAGGACTGGCGCGAGGAACATGAACGAGAACTCGAGCGGTTCTGTGACCCCTGTGAAGAATGAGGCGAACGCTGCGGCGAGAAGGAGTGAAGCCGCTTGTTTTTTCCGTTTCGTTTTCGCTGTGTGATACATCGCGAGTGCTGCTGCCGGGAGACCGAACATCATGATTGGGAAGAAGCCGGCTTGGTAACGTCCCGTGATCCCTTTCTCGCCTTCACCCGACCAGAAGTTTCCGATGTCGTTGATACCGGCCACGTCGAACCAGAACACCGAGTTCAAGGCGTGGTGAAGACCGGTCGGAATCAACAGACGGTTAAAGAAGCCGTAAAGGCCGGCACCGAACGCGCCGAGACGTGAAATCGATTCACCGAATCCGACGAGTCCAGTGTAGACGACCGGCCAAATGAAGTAGAGCGCGACCGAGACGAGAATCATGGAGAACGCCGTCATGATTGGAACGAGACGCTTGCCGCTGAAGAAGGCGAGGGCGTCAGGCAATTTCACGTGGCTGAAGCGGTTATACATTTGAGCGGCGACGATACCCGAGAGAATACCGACGAACGCGTTACCGATGCGTCCGAACGCCGGGTTGACGGCTTCGACGTCGACCCCTTGGAACAAGGCGACCGATCCTGCAGACAGAAGCGTCGTGACCGTGAGATAAGCGACAAGACCACTAAGGGCGGCCGAGCCGTCACGGTTTTTCGCCATCCCGAGGGCGACCCCGACGGCGAAGAGGATTGGAATGTTATCGATGATGGCTGCACCGGCTTTAATTAAGAATGCGGCAGCAATGTTTTCAGAACCCCAGCCGACCGGGTCGATCCAGTAACCGATTCCCATGAGGATGGCCGCTGCAGGAAGTACCGCAACCGGCAACATGAGGGAACGTCCGAGACGTTGTAAAAAGTTCATCATTGTGAATGTCCTCCTTTTTGATGGTGTTGGTCTTGCAGGCGTTGAATGTGAAGCGTGATGTAACCGAGCTCTGATTCGGGCAAGACGATGCCGTATAAGTCTTCCATTTCCGTTGCGACATCAGACGCACACGCGTAAGCAGACGAGAATTTCGTTTGAATCATCGTCAACATGTCCTCGTCAATCGTGTGGTGATCGTAATGGTTGACCCGATCCATGACGAATCGTAAATGTGTTAATAAACGTTGGTATGATAAGTCATCTTCTTCGATAGAGAGGTCGAGTCGTCGTGAAATCGATTGAATCATGTCTCGTACGATCGTCGTCTGTTTGACCGTCTTGCGTAAATCACCTCCTTTCACTTTGAGCGTATGGATGTGGAGCGCGATGAAGGCGGCCTCGTCCTTCGGCATCTTCACCCCGAGCTTGTCCTCGATGTGTTGAATCGCCCAGAGGCCGATCTCATACTCGTTACGATACAAAATTTTTATCTCGTTCAGCAGCTTGTTGCGAAGCGAGATGCCTTCTTGCTCCCGTTCGATGGCAAACGAGATATGGTCGGTCAACACGACGTGGATGTGTTCGTTGAACGTCGTCTCGAGCCGCTTTTCCGCGTGACTAATGATCTCTTCAGAAATCGTGAAATGTTCGACCGGGATGCGGCTCAAGAGTTGTTGAAACTTGTCGCCTTCGGACATGACGAACAGTTTCTCGATTTTATGCGGATTGACGACGTCGTTGCGCGCCTTCTTAAACGCGACGCCCGGCCCGATGGCAATCTTCTCTTCCCCGTCGTCTGAGACGATGACCGCATTGTTGTTCAAGATTTTTTTGATTTTTAACATGGTTCCTCCTATCGAGGAGTCATTGTTCCGCTTGAGCGACGACCGTCTTGCCAGAGAGGGCAGGACCGCCTGTATGGAAGACGTAAGGTTCCTTCAGCTCGCCACCGTTCGTGACGATCATCGGCGTGACCGTGTCTTTTCCGGCTTGATGAATCTGTTCGAGGTTCGCTGTGAGCAGCGGTTGACCGACCTCGACCGAATCGTCGACGTTCACATGCACGGTAAACGGGTCACCTGCAAGTTCGACCGTGTCGAGCCCGACATGAATCAAAATTTCAGCGCCGTCATCGGTGCGAATCCCGATTGCATGCTTCGTCGGTGCGACTTGAACGATGGTCCCTTTGGCCGGTGCGACGACTGTCCCGTCAGTCGGCATGATGGCGATTCCGTCGCCCATCATCTTCTCGCTGAACACTGGGTCGCTCACCTCCTCAAGTGGAATGATGTCTCCTTCCATGGGTGCATAAAGTGTCAGTGTATGTCTCTTCATCCACTTATTCAATAACATCTTCGATTCATCCTTTCGTTCGAAAAATGATTGTGAAAAAACAAAACAGGCATGGAGTATAGACGGGTGGCGTGAGCCTTTCGTCTTACCCCATGCCTGATCGAATCAGTCACATGTGATCATTATTCGTTTCGTCACCCTCAACATAGCACGCCCGAATATAGATATCAAGACCTAATTTGAAAGCGTTCTCTAGAAATTTTACTTCTTCGAAAATCTGTTGTATAGTTAGGGCGAAACTGAATGAGAAAGGTGTTGCATGTTAATGAGTGAGGTCGTATCTGCCTAACGAACTGAAAAATGTCGGATGACGCGTGTTTTTGTCATGCCTTCATGTTCTGTTACAGATACCGCCCTTCATAAACTGCCAGACACCGGTCTGTCTTTTTGCGTTGGTCGTCATCGGCCGACGCTTTTTGTTTGCGCGGTATCTCCATCATATTTAAGGAGAGATTCCCATGAACGAACAAACATTAGAAAAATTACAATATACTGAACTCATCCAACGCGTCGAACGATACTGCATCAGCGGATTCGGACGGAAGTTGTTATGCAACCAGCGTCCGACGAGCCACCTACAAACGGTGAAAAAACGACTGCAAGAGACGACAGAGGCGCGCGCGATTCTCGACGCGACGTCACACGTCCCATTTATCGGCGTGTCCGCGATGGAACCGCTCATCGGGAAAATCAGCCGCGGGATTCAACTTGAGGCGAGCGAATTAGAAGATGTCGCCGAGTTTTTCCGCGGTGCCCGGAAGTTGAAGCGATTCATGACGGAGCAGGCGTTCTTCGCCCCGCTCTTATCCATGTACGCCGGTGAGATGAGCGAGTGGCGTCAGATTGAGGAAGACATTATCCAGTCGATTCGCGGGGGACGCGTCGTCGACGAGGCATCGAAAGAATTGAAGCGTGTCCGTAAGCAAATCGAGATTCTCGAAGGACGGATCGAGGAGCGATTGAGTAAGTTTTTGAAGAGTGCGGCGAACCGGGAAGCGATTCAAGACGGTTTCGTGACGAAAAAACAAGACCGATTCACGATTCCGATCAAGGCCTCGTATAAGCATAAAATCGCCGGGACGATCATCGACACGTCGAGCCGTGGCACGACTGTCTTCATCGAGCCCGAAGCGGTAGCAAAACTGAACGCAGAACTCGTCGTCAAACGGACCGAGGAGGCGGTCGAAATCTACCAAGTGCTCGCCACGCTCACCGGCATGGTGGCCGAGGCGTTACCGACCATCGAGGCGACACTCGACGTCATCGCCCAATACGACATGGTGTTCGCGAAAGGGAAGTATAGCCAAGCCATCGACGGCATCGCCCCGCGCGTGAACGCCATCGGAAAAATCCGTTTGAAACAAGTCCGCCACCCGCTTCTCGAACGAGCGGTCCCCCTCGACTTCTCGCTCGGTGAGACGTATCGCGGTCTCATCATCACTGGACCGAACGCCGGCGGGAAGACGGTCGTCTTGAAGACGATCGGTCTGCTCAGTTTGATGACGATGAGCGGGCTTCATATCCCGGCACATCCGGACACGGACATCTCGACGTTTGACGACGTATTCGTCGATATCGGGGACAACCAGGATATGGGGTCGGCGCTCAGCACGTTCTCGGCCCATATGCATAACGTGGCGAGCATCATGCAGAAGGCAGGGAAGCGATCATTACTATTATTCGATGAAATCGGAAGCGGGACGGAACCGAACGAGGGAGCGGCCCTCGCCATCGCGATTTTAGAAGAGGCATACAAGCGAGGCTGCCTCGTCGTCGCTTCGACCCATTACGGGGAGATCAAAGCGTACTCGGAGATGCACCCGGACTTCATGAATGCAGCGATGCAGTTCGACCCGGACACGCTCGAGCCGAAGTATCGACTGTTGATTGGACAGTCCGGCGACAGTAACGCCTTGTTCATCGCCCGAAAAATGAAACTGCCCGTGAGCATTTTGAAGCAGGCGGAACGCTACATGCATGATAAAACGTATGATCAGTCGCTCGTCGATTCATCACGACTCGCGCAAGAACTCGTCCGACCGGTCATCGAACCGGATGAACGCTTCGAGAAAGGGGATCGGGTCCGCCTGCTCGAGACGGATCAAGTTGGTCTCGTCTATGCGATGGACGAATCGTTACGCCAAGTCATCGTGTATGTCGACGGCGTGTCTAACGATTATCCGCTCCGTCGTGTCCGGCTTGAGGCGAAAGCGCTCGACTTGTATCCGGATGGTTATGACCTCGAGACGTTGTTCGTCGATTACCGGGACCGCAAGGAAGCCCATGACTTTGCCCGCGGTTCAAAAAAGGCGCTCCGTCGCGTCGAGAAAGAGATTCGAGCACGGCAACGAGCCGAACGAGGCGAATGAGAGTATTCGGCAAAGCACTCGGGTAAGGAACAAGGACCGGGAGTCGTCTAATCGTTCGGCTGACGGGTAAGTGTCGGAGGTGGATGGAATGTTTTGGTTGAGCTTATTGTTTGCCATCGGGTTTGCCTTGATCCATTATTTCTCGGGAAACTTGATTCATGTGCGTGAGACGCCGCGCAGTCGTTTTTTATCGCTCGCTGGCGGCGTCGCGGTGGCTTATGTCTTCTTGCACCTCTTACCGGAGTTGAATGAATATCAAGAACAGTTGGAAGGTCATTTAGAGGACGGGCTTTTCGCGTCGGTTGAGAATCATATTCTCGTCGTCAGCATGATTGGCCTGGCCGCGTTTTACGGGCTCGAGCGACTCGCCACACAGATGAGTCGGCGCGGGAGCGGCAGCGTGTTCTGGATTCATATGGCGCTGTTCGTTTTCTATAACTTCAGCATCGGCTATGTGCTCGCCGAGAGTGCGTTCGATAATGCATGGACGATGACGCTTTACTTCTTTGCGCTAGGGATTCATTTCATCACGGTCGACCAAGGGCTGAGACACCATCACAAAGCGATGTATGATCGGGAAGGACGGCTCTTATTGTCCCTTTCGGTGCTCGCTGGGTGGGGCGTCGGCGCGTTCTCGGCGCTCGATGAATTGACGTTGTCCATCATCGTCGCGTTTTTGGCCGGGGGCATCATCTTGAACGTCATGAAAGAAGAGCTGCCAGAGGAACGGGACAGCAGTTTTCGAGCCTTCGCCGTCGGGCTCGTCGGTTATTCGCTCTTATTGTTGGCCATATGAAAAGGCAACCGCCGCGCGGTTGCCTTTTTGCTTACAATGAATTCGTGCTCTGGTCGTCTACGTTGTCATCGTTTGAAGGTGTATCCTCATCTGTGTTCGACCCGCCGAATGGACCACCGTGATGTGGGCCGTGTCCGCCCCGATGACGTCCTCCGCCAAAACCGCGTATCTCGTCTAGGTCGTCATAACTCGTGACGTCGGCGAAGCGCGCCTCATGCTCGGCAAGGATTGAATCGGCCTCTTCTTGCGTCAAATCACCGGATTCGACCGCTGCGTCGAGTTTGGCTTCATGAGACGCGATCATCGCCTCGATGAACTGTTCGATGGTGATTCCTTTCGATTCGGCCAACTCAGGAAGTGACTGCCCTTCCTCACGTGCTGCTGCCACTTCGTCCTCGGTCAACCCGAGCGCCTCGAGTAAGGCGGCTTGTCCGGCTGCCCGGTCACCGAACATCCCGCGCTCCCCGCGTTCGCCGCGCTCACATTGTGTCGTCGTTTCCGTTCCGTCAGTCGTTGTCGTATCGTTCGTGGCGGCATAGACGCCTGTGCCTGAGACGACAAGTAGGCCGGCCAGGGCGATTGCTAATTTATTCATGTCAATCTCCTCCTTTACTACCTCAAGTGTAGGGCGCGACCGTTCAAAAGTTGTGAGGGAGTTGCAAGGTTTTTGCAAATTGTCTTTGGGAAACGATGGGGTCTGTTTCCCGATACGATATAATCAAAGTGGAGGCGATAGAGATGAACGTACTCGTGGTCGAAGATGAACCCAAATTAGCGGACGGACTTGCCCGCTTTCTGACGTATGCTGGTTTTCACGTTCGTGTGGCCGGTACGCTCGCCGAGGCGAAGCGACAGCTTGAGCAACCGTTCGATGCGGTCCTCCTCGACGTGCGCTTGCCGGACGGGGAAGGGTGGACGCTCATTCCGAAATTGAAGGCGTTGCGGCCTGCTCCTGTCATCATCTTGGCGACGGCACGGGGCGAGGCGGATGACCGTGTGTTCGGACTTGAGCTCGGGGCTGACGATTATTTGGTCAAACCGATTGTATTGAAAGAACTCGAAATCCGCCTGAAGCGTCTCGTCAAACAGACGGATGAAATCTCGTTCGGCGACATGACGGTGGATGCTCGCTCCCGGACGGTGACCGATGACGGCCGTTCGATTCGCATGACGAATAAAGAGTA
This sequence comes from Exiguobacterium alkaliphilum 12/1, assembly GCF_000714435.1. Taxonomy (GTDB): domain Bacteria; phylum Bacillota; class Bacilli; order Exiguobacteriales; family Exiguobacteriaceae; genus Exiguobacterium; species Exiguobacterium alkaliphilum. Next base: position 145,953 of record NZ_JJMW01000041.1, on the reverse strand, counting down.
TGAGTTGTTGCTCTACTTTTTGAAGCATAGCGGAGAAGCCATCGACCGGAATCGGCTACTTGATGAGGTGTGGGACTATACGTTCGCCGGGGACACGCGCACGGTCGATACGCACGTCAAACAGTTGCGTGACAAGTTGCCGACGATGAAGCGGCAATTGAAGACCGTGCACCGCGTCGGGTATCGATTGGAGGAGGTGCGATGAGCCGGTTGATGAAGAAATTGCTTTGGACCGCGGTCCTCCCGCTCGTCGTCATGGCACTTCTTACATTCACACTGACATCACTGTTGATTGGACGTTTCGCCGAGACGGAGAGCTATGACCAACTGGCACGTGAGGCGGAGATTGTTTATGAGGCGTTCGTGGACGGACGTGGCATCCCTGGACAGCTCGATGTCTTCGTGTTCCAAGACGGAGAGCCAATCAATCTTGAGCGCGGAGGTAGGATGCACCGTCAGAGGATGCCGATGCTCGACCCGAATGCTTTGTCGGAACGGGACACGGTTAGCGTGAACGGGACGCGTTTCTTGACGTTCCTTCGGGAAGAAGGGGATGTTCAAATCGTGACGTATGCACCGGTCCCGCTGTCGAACCCTCAGTTTCGCCAAATTTACGTCATTCTCGGCAGTGGCTTTTTGCTTGCGCTTCTTGTCGCCGTCGGCGTCACGTATTGGATGGGGCGGCGTTTGACGTCCCCGCTCATCGAGCTGAAACATGCGACCGCGTCCATCATGTCGGGTCGGCACGAACTCAAGCTGCCACCGGTGACCGACGACGAGATTGGTGATTTGACGGAAGCGGTCCGGCAGATGAACACATCGCTCGAAGAGAAGGAACGGCTGCAGAACACGTTCATCTCGGGGGTCACGCATGACGTTCGTACCCCGCTCGCCATCGTGCGAAACGAGGCAGAGATGCTCGAGCTCGGAATCGTCAAACAAGAAGATGTGGCCGCGACCGGGCGAAGCATGACCGAGGAAGTTGACCGCATCGACCGGCTCGTCACACAGATGCTCGAGTATTCGAAACTATCGGCTGGGAAGCTGACGCTTACGACCGAGCCTGTTCACTTGAACGAGTTGATTGAAGAAACAGTCTCACGGATGGAAGAGTCGTTCAAGCACAAGCAAGTGACGGTCGCGCTTGAACTCGAAGACGTGACAGTGCAGGCGGATCGGTTGGCGATGGAACGCATTTTGTCGAACTTCCTGCAAAACGCCTATCATGCCAGCCCGGTCGGCGGCATGATCACGGTCCGGCTCACCGAGCGACGACTCGAAATCGAGGATGAGGGACCGGGCATCCCGGAATCGATGCACGCCAACATTTGGAACATGTACGTGAAAGGGGACCAGTCGGATGGGCACGGGCTCGGTCTTGCTATCAACAAGTTGTTGCTCGAGGCGCAAGGGCTGTCGTACGGGATTGAGTCGAGAGAGGGGGCGCTGTTTTGGATCATGTGGGACTAAACTTATTTTTGCGCGGCGTGCGCTTGGAACGGGATCGCATCGAACAACCCGATTATCCGTTCTCGCTACCGATTTTTGATAGGTTTGATGAACTGACGCTCACGAAGCCGGTCACGTTTCTCGTCGGGGAGAACGGGAGCGGAAAATCGACACTGATTGAAGGAATGGCCGTCGCCGCCGGGTTCAATCCGGAAGGTGGGGCGACGACGTTCCGATTCGAAACCGATTCGACACATAGTTCGTTGTTTGAAGCGCTACGGCCAATCCGTGGCGCTTACCGGCCAAAAGACGGATTTTTCCTTCGTGCCGAGACGGCGTATCAACTGTCGAGTTATGTGGATGAGATTGCACGGACGTCTCCCGATCCGGAACGGTTCTATTCGTCCTACGGCGGTCGGTCGCTCCATGAGCAGTCACATGGCGAGGCGTTTCTGTCGCTCATGCTCCACCGTTTCCGGGGTAAGGGGCTTTATATATTGGACGAGCCTGAGGCCGCTTTGTCCCCGATGCGACAGTTGACGATGCTCGCTCGGATGCATGAACTCGTGCAGTCGGGGAGCCAGTTCATCATCGCGACCCATTCGCCGATTCTTATGTCGTATCCTGACGCCGACATTCTCCAAGTCGAAACGGGACTCGAACCGACGTCGTTCGATGAACTCGAGCACGTTCGGGTCATGCGTGACTTTTTGGCGGCCCCGGAACGGATGCAACGCATCTTGTTCGAATAAAACGGTCATCGTGTAAGCGTTTTATTTTTATGTTGACGTCAAGATATCAACGGAGTATGCTAAGGACGAGAAGAAGAAAATCCACTTTGGGATTGTTACTGGTCATGCAGGCAAAACCTAAATTGATGCCGTCCATCCAACTTTAGGGGACCGGCGTGAATTTAGGTTTTTTTCTTTTCAATCGACCCTGAGCGGAGGTGACAAGATTCCATGCACATTTCAAAAGTGTTCAACAACAACGTCGTGGCCATTCAAGCGAACGGTCAAGAACAAGTCGTCATGGGACGAGGGATTGCGTTCCAAAAACGACCTGGTGACGCGATCGATCAAGCGCGAATCGAAAAGATCTTTACGCTCGAGAGTAAAGAGAGCCACGAACGGTTCGTCCATTTTTTAAATGAGATGCCGGGTGAGGAAATGGAGACGGTGAAGCAAATCGTCAAACTCGCCGAAACAAGGCTCGAAAAGACGGTGCACGACTCGCTCTATGTGACGCTCGCCGACCATATTCATTTCGCCCTCAGCCGTTATCGCGATGGAATCGTCATCCGAAACCCGCTCGTTTGGGAAGTGAAACGGTTTTATGGACCTGAATTTTCAATCGGGAAAGAAGCGGTCGCGCTCATCAACGAGCGACACGACGTCGTCCTCAATGAAGATGAGGCCGTCGCCATCGCCCTTCATCTCGTCAATGCGACGATGTCTGGCGCGAAGGGTGAGAACTTACACCTTGTGACCGAGATGACGAAAGCGACCCAAGCGATCCTGACAATCATCACGTACCATTTTCAAATCGACTTAGATGAAGAGTCGCACGCCTACTCCCGGTTCTTGACCCATCTCAAATACTTCGTCCAACGGCTCGCCTCGAAAGAGCCGGTGAAGACCGGAGGCGATGAGACGCTGTTTGAGATGGTGAAGCTGCGCTATCCTGACGCCTATGAATGCGTCGAGAAAATCGCGGGCTTGATCGCCTCGAAGTACAACTATGAGGTGTCGACCGATGAACGGCTCTATATGATGATTCACATCGAAAATTTAATGAAAGAAAGACGATCCTAAGGATGGTTACTGATGATGCAGGCCAAACCTAAATGACGCTACGCGATGTAGACGTTCATTTAGGTTTTTCTTTTTACCTCAAACTGAAGGAGTGAGCAAGATGAGCCAATACAAGGCCCTCGCCGACGATATCATTCGTCACGTCGGCGGGAAAGATAACGTCAAAAGCGTGTTCCACTGTGCGACACGGTTACGTTTCAAATTGAAAGATGAAAAAAAGGCCGACCCGGAGACGCTGAAACAACACGATGGCGTCATCACGGTCGTCCAAAGCGGCGGCCAGTTCCAAGTCGTCATCGGCAACAATGTACCGTACGTCTATCAAGACGTCGTCGCAGCCGGAGGTTTTCAAACGTCATCGAATGAGGAAGAAGAGAAGACGGGCGTGTTCAATCGCTTGATCGATGTGATTGCCGGTATCTTCACCCCGATTCTCGGCCCGATGGCCGGGAGCGGGTTGTTGAAAGGATTGCTTGCCATTCTCGTCGCCCTCGGTCTCCTAACGCAAGACATGGGGACGTACATCGTCTTGAACGCAGCGGCCGATGCCCTCTTCTACTTCCTGCCGGTCATCCTCGGACACTCGGCTGCGAAGAAGTTCGGTGGGAACCCGTATATCGGGATGATCATCGGGGGAGCGCTCGTCTATCCGGCCATCGTCGCGATGCAAGGTGCTGGCGAGACGCTCACGTTCCTCAATTTACCGGTCGTGTTGATGAGTTATGCGTCTTCTGTCATTCCAATCATTTTGGCGACGTACGTCTCGTCAAAAGTGGAGACGTTCTTCAACAAACGGACGCATGAGGCGGTCCGGAACTTCACGACCCCGATGATGGCGCTCCTCATCGTCGTACCACTCACGTTCCTCGCCATCGGTCCGGTCGCGACGTATGCGAGCCAAGGGCTTGCGAACGGGTACTCGTTCCTTTACGGATTAAGCCCGATCGTCGCCATCGCCTTCATCGGCGCGTTTTGGCAAGTGCTCGTCATGTTCGGTCTGCACTGGGGGCTCGTGCCGATCATCATCAACAACTTGGCCGTCGTCGGGATGGATACGATCGTCGTCGGTGTGCTCATGGCGACGTTCGGTCAAGTCGGGGCGACGCTCGCCATCACGTTGAAAGCGCGCGACCCGAAAACGAAAGGACTCGGCACATCCTCTTCCATCGCGGGTGTGTTCGGCATCACAGAGCCGGCGATTTACGGTTTGACCCTTCCCCGGAAAAAGCCGTTCGTCTTTGGGATGATTGGCGGGGCGGCCGGTGGTGTCGTCGGCGGGATGCTCGGTACGGCAGCGTACGCGATGGGTGGACTCGGTGTGTTCAGCGTCCCGGTCATGATTCCGGCGACCGGCCTCGACATGACGTTTTACGGGGCGCTCATCGGCATGGTCGTCGCGACGGTCGTCTCGTTCGGTTTGACGTTCGTGTTGCATAGAGAAGTGGCACCGACAGAAACGCCGCGCGTCGAACCGGCACCGGTCTTGGCCGATCACGTCGGTACGCCTGTCTCTTCACCCGTGAAAGGAGAAGTCGTCGCACTCGACACGGTACGGGATGAAGTGTTCTCGAGCGGGGCGATGGGCAAAGGCATCGCCATCATGCCAAGTGAAGGCGTCGTCTACGCACCGTTTGACGGAGAAGTCGTCACGATTTTCCAGTCGAAACATGCGATTGGCTTACGCTCGGACAGCGGCGTGGAAGTGCTCATCCACGTCGGCCTCGACACCGTTCAGCTCGAAGGGCAACATTTCGAGTCACACGTCGAGAACGGGCAACGTGTCAAGGAAGGGGACGTGCTCGTCACGTTCGATTTAGAGGCGATTGCAAAAGCCGGTTATGACACGATTACGCCGGTCATCGTCACGAACACAGGAAATTATTTAGACGTCTTACCGACACATATCGGGGTCGTCGAACCAAATCATGACGTCTTACGCGTCTTAGCTTAAAAGGAGGAAATGGACATGAAACAAGTAGCGAAGAACTTTTTATGGGGCGGTGCCACAGCGGCCAACCAATTTGAAGGTGGATATCAAGAGGGCGGGAAAGGGCTTTCCATCGCGGACGTCATGCCAGGTGAGAAAGACCGGATGCGAATCATTCACGATCCGTCGTTCGATTTTGCTCTCCACGAAGACTATACGTATCCGAACCATGAAGGCATCGACTTCTATCACCGTTATAAAGAGGATATCGCCTTGTTCAAGGAGATGGGGTTTAAGACGTTCCGGATGTCAATCGCCTGGTCACGCATTTTCCCGAACGGGGATGAAGTGGAGCCGAACGAGGAAGGACTCCAGTTTTATGACCGCGTCATCGATGAACTCGTCGCACAAGGGATCGAACCGCTCGTCACGATCTCACATTACGAGATGCCCCTCCACTTGGCGACAGCATACGGTGGTTGGCGTGACCGTCGCCTCGTGACGTTCTTCGAGCGTTACAGCCGCGTCCTGTTCGAGCGTTATCAAGGCAAGGTCAAATATTGGCTCACGTTCAATGAAATCAACGGCGCCCAGTTCATGCCGATGCTCAGCCTAGGGATGGCAATCCGTGAAGGGGACGACCAGTTGCAGTTGACGTACCAAGGACTTCACCATCAGCTCGTGGCGAGCGCACTCGCGACGAAGGCGGCCCGCGAGATTGATCCCGCTGCGCAAGTCGGCTGCATGCTCATCGCGGCGCCGGTCTATCCGTATAGCTCGAACCCGGAAGACATCTGGTACGCCCACGACGCCGAGCGGATGATGAACTTTTTCTGTGGCGACGTGCACGTGCGCGGCGAATATCCGTCGTTCGCGAAGCGCTTCTTCCGTGAGAACGGGATTGAACTCGTCATCGAAGACGGGGACCTCGATACGTTGAAAGCGAACACGGTCGACTTCTTCTCGCTCAGTTACTACATGTCGCGGACGGAGAAGGCGGAGAAGACGGAAGCCGAGGCGGCCGGGAACATCATGAGCGGTGTGAAAAACCCGTATCTCAAAGCGAGCGACTGGGGCTGGGAAATCGATCCGATGGGACTCCGCGTCATCTTGAACAAACTGTATGAGCGTTATGCGCTCCCGCTCTTCATCGTCGAGAACGGTCTTGGGGCGTATGACAACGTCGAAGCGGACGGTTCGGTCCATGACGATTATCGGATCGGGTACTTGCGTGACCATTTGAAGGCGATGGTCGAGGCGATTGAGGACGGCGTCGACGTCATCGGCTACACGAGCTGGGGCTGTATCGACCTCGTCAGTGCGTCGACGGGTGAATATAGCAAACGATACGGGTTCATCTATGTCGACAAGCACGACGACGGGTCAGGGACGCTCGAGCGTTCACGGAAAGATTCGTTCTTCTGGTATCAAGACGTCATCCAGACGAACGGGGCAAGCCTGTTCGAAGATGAGACGGTTAAATAAAAAGGAGCGGCCGCGGCCGCTCCTTTGTTATGACTTGGTAATTTTACGCAGGACGATGATGGCGATGCTGATTCCAAACGCAATCAGCATATACGTGGCGATTTCAGTCCAGATGCCCATCAAGCCTCCTCCTCGACAAACACGGCGAGTTCGCCTTGCGGCATGGCGACGAGCAAGTACTCATCTCCCCCGAGCGGGCGGGCGTCCCCTGCCTGCCAGCTCTCGAACTGTTCATGGAAACCGTTGACGAATAACGTGCGGCCAGACTCGAACGTCAACTCGAGATGTGGATATTCGTCGCCTAGACGGACGTGACGCACCCGTTCGCGCCGCAATTCGATGAGACGTTGCAGTTGTAGCGCCTCATCGAATAAGGTGTCCGCGGTATGGACGTGCCAAGGCCCCTCGATGGAGAGCCAAGCCTCATGGTCGTCCCCGCGCTTGAAGTAAAGCAGGTGGTGGTTCGGTCCAGACCCGAAGTCGATCCCAACGAACGACGTCGTGCTGAAGAGATGCGTTAAAATTGTCGAAGCTTCACTATTTGTAGTACGGGTCACGCTTCCACCTCGCTTTTATTTTTTAGTTAGGTATCTCTATCATTTCACGGTAGCGCACTAAAGTATACGAAAACATTATGTAAAATGGGAACAAGTAATAGATTGGAAAATCTTTCAAATAACTTAAAAGTTTGGTCAGTGATTGGGCAAACGATGTCCCACCTCTCCCGATTCATTCTATAATGGAGGAAGAGAACAATTTGGAGAAATGAGGGGACAAGATGGTATACGGGATATGGCTTGGCGGTATCGTCTTCATCACGATCGTCATCAACGTACTGCGTCTGTTGACGACCCCGTTGTTGAATCGCTGGTTGCTCGTTGGGGCGAGCGGTCTCATCGTCATTTGGCATGGCGTCTTGTTTGATTTTTATGACTTTCATTGGTCGGTACTTCTCCTCATCGTGACAGGTCTCGTCTGTTTTGAATGGAGAGGCATGTTTGCGGCCATCGTCACGAGCTGGCTTCTCGTCTATAGCCAATCGGGGATGCTGTCGTTCCCCCTCTTGTTCAGTTATTTTTTCTTCGGTCTAGGGGCGGCCCTCTTATTCGGGTACATCAAGCAGCTGAAACGGGAGCGGTCGGAGCGGCTACATATGCTGACCGGGAGCTCCCGGCAGTTGAACGTGTTCCGGGAAGTCAGTTTCACGATGCAAGATACGCTTGATTTGGACCGGTTGTTGCAGACGATTTTGACGTCGGTGACGGCGGGGCATGGTCTCGGGTTCAACCGCTCCATCATCTTTTTTGCCGACCCTGAGAAAGACAGCATTTATGGGGTCATGGGGACGGGACCGATGAGCCCTGAGGAAGGGTTTCAGATTTGGGAAGAGATCACGCGCCAACATTTCGACCTTCAAAGCCTGATTGACGAGAAGGAAACGGGCACGAGCCATGACGAACAGTTGAACGAACGGATTCGTAAGATGCGCATCCCGTTCGACGGCGAGCACGTGTTCAGACAGACGCTCGACACAGGGCGACCGATTCATGTGTATGCGAGCATCACGGACGACCCGGTGCTCCGGATGTTGCACGCGGAGCTACAGATGGATGAGTGTACGATTTTTCCGCTTCACCATCAAGGCATTCCATACGGACTGCTCGTGATCGATAACGTCGTCAATAAGAAGCCGATTACGCCGCAAAAGATTGACGGCGTCCGGCCCATCGCCGAACAGGCATCGCTCGCCTTGCATCAGACGACGCTCTATCAACGAATCGAGACGCTCGCCTTGCGCGACGGCCTGACCCGTTTGAAAAACCATCGCTCGTTCGAACAAGACTTGGACGTATTGTTCCGTGAATGTGCGGACGAGGAGCTATCGTTAATCGTCATGGACATCGATCACTTTAAACAGTACAACGATACGAACGGACACTTAGCGGGCAACGAACTGTTGACACGCCTCGCGAGCGTGATTCGCCGTAGCGTGCCGGATGAACAGATGGCGTACCGCTTCGGCGGCGAAGAGTTCGTCGTCCTGTTACCGAAGTTTGATGAAGTCGAGGCGACGCACGTGGCGGAAACGATTCGGGCGGCGGTGCTGAAGACGTCGTTCACGTACGGGGAAGCACAGCCCGGTGGTCGGTTGACGCTCAGCTTCGGGGTCGCCTCGAAGCATACGCTCCGTCACCAGACGAGCGAGCAGTTGATTGAATGCGCCGACCAAGCGCTCTATGCGGCCAAGTCACGTGGGAAAAATCAAGTGTGCCGCTGGGAAGGAGTGCCGCTATGAATGAGTTCAGTGTCATGGTCATGGCGGTCGTCTTCGTCGGGACGTTGTTGTTCACGAGCCGACCTTGCTATCGTTTGATTTTACGCTCGATCGCGAAACGGGAAGCGGCCCGTCTCAACGTCTCCTTACAGGACGTCTCGTTCTCGTTCGACCAAATGGTGTATTTCATCGCCTTGCCGACGACGATTCCGACGGCACGCGACGCCTCGATTGACGAATTGGTCATCGAACCTTATTACGAGTCGTACTTTTTTCCGGAAGTGAATGGTGTCCAAGTGTCGATTCGGACGGGGCATGAAACGATTCCCGTTGCGTATTTGCCTCTCCACGACTTTAGCTTGCCGCTGTTGGATCGGTATTTGGAGACACGGATTATCGATGAACGAACGAATCGAATCATTCGGGCCCATATGATCCTTCATGAACGGACGGCGCAAGCGATTCGTGAGGAAGTGTACCAACAGCTTCATGAGGACCGGGCTGCACAATGAAAAGGGTTTCGCTCACGCACTGTGAGCAAAACCCTTTTAGACGTTCAACATATGAAACCGAGCCGCGCCGATCAAGTTCGCCTCGTTAAAGTGCGCGCACGTCTCGACGTCGATTCGGAACGTCCCAAACGCGTCACACAATGTATCGAGGTGTCGCTTGATCCCGTCGCGAACTTCCGGGCGACGGCTGATGCCGCCTCCGATCAAGATGCGTTCCGGGTCGAGGCTGAATTGGATATTGTATAGGCCAATCGCGTTCCAACGATAGAAACGCTCCAACTCTTCTTGAATGGCAGCGTCGGTTTGGAGCGCAAAGATGTCTTGTCCAGACAGCGGTCGCCCGAGGCGGTCGCTGCAGCGTTGGACGAGGGCGGCGGTGGCCCCGATCTTGCTCCACGTCCCGTCCGGATGAGGGAGCGACGGGTCGAGAATCCAGTAGCCGAACTCGCCTCCGTGGAAGTGGGATCCAATCATGACGGCCTGCTTGTCGACGAACGCGCCACCGACGCCTGTGCCAATCACGACTGTCGCATAACGTTCGATCGAGGCGGCGGCCCCGGTCCATCCTTCGGCGAGGGCGGCCGCGTTGGCGTCATTCAAGACGGTGACCGGTAACGCGTAGCGCTCCCGAAGGGCGTCGAGGAATGGACGGTCATGGATGTATTGTACTGCGCTGATCCCATGGATGACACCGGCTGTAGAGTCGACCGCGCCGGGCGCGCTAATCGCGAGTCCATCGATGGCTTGTGTCATCTTGATCTCGCTGACGATGGCGTCAAGTTGTTCGAGGAATGCGTCCCACGTCGCTGGGGTCGGGACATGATCGCTCGCGTGAAGGGTGCCGTCCGCGTGGACGATCCCGTATTTGATGCTCGTACCACCAATGTCGATGGCTAAATAGTGTTGCATGGCTTTCTACTCCTTTATATGGGGTGACAAGCGTTATTATGCCATATTTTCAGAGGATGGTATGATAGATAAAGAAAAATACACAGAATCTCAAGATATGGGGAGGAGTTCGGTGGACGTTCACATTCAGCAAGCAGGGTATGAGGCACGTCAAGCGGTGATTGAAGAAATCGAGTTCGACGTCCGGCCCGGAGAAATCGTCGGGATGATTGGTTCGAACGGGGCCGGGAAGAGTACGACGGTCTCCTGTCTGACCGGGACGATTCCATGGATGCGCGGGACGGTGGACATCGGTCGCTACGCCTACATCCCGGAACAGCCGGTCTACTATGATTATTTGACGCTCGCCGAACACATCGCCCTCGTCAGCGAACTGAGCGGCGTGTCAGATCAGACGCGGACGGCGATGCTCCTTCGAATGTTTCGGCTTGAATCGGTACAAGACGATTACATCGCCTCGTTTTCAAAAGGGATGAAGCAAAAGGCGATGATCCTCTTGGCGCTCATTCAAGAAGCGGGCTATTTGCTCGTGGACGAGCCGTTCGTCGGGCTCGACGCGACGACGACGATTCAGTTGCTTCGTCTGCTCGAAGAAGAGCGTCGGCGCGGCACGGGCGTGTTGCTCGTCACCCACGTGCTCGACACGGCCGAACGATTGTGCGACCGTTTCGTCTGGATCGATAACGGGCGCATGCTCGCGAGCGGGACGAAACAAGCGATTCGAGCGGAGCTCGGGACGGACGGTGCCTCGTTGTTCGAGATGATGGAAGATGTGGTGATGCGATGACGGTTCGAGACGTCTGGGTTCGGCGTGTCCGGACCGACTTGACCAAACGATGGAAGACGTGGCGGTTACTGTTCGATTGGACGATTGTCCTTTACGGGGGCATCCCGCTCACGTTCTTTCTCGGCTATCAATACGTAGCGATGTGGCAAGGCGCATATCCGTGGCTCATGGACGTCCCGATGCTTGCATGGGCGGCCGGCCTCCTGTTGATTCAGCTGCACGATCACTTCTTCGCATGGATCGAACGAGCGGACGTCGCTTTAGTCGCGAACCGTGACTTGGTCTCGGCCATGAAACGGTATTCGGTCGGGTATCATCTCGCCGGTATGGGCATGAAGTATACGCTCGTCCTCGGATTGATGGCACCGGTACTTAAGCTTCACGGATGGTCGATCGTGTCGCTCGTCGCGTTCGGTTTCGCGCTCTTCGTCGTTGCGTGGCTGCACATGTGGCTGCGCTATCTGCTTGATATGAAGGGAACCCATTGGTCGCTCCGGCTCCTCGTGCCGGTCGTCACGTTCTCAAGCACATACGCGCTCCTCGCAGACATGCCGCTCCTTGCGGTCGTCCTCGGCAGTGGCAGTGTCGCCTTGGCGCTTGTTTCGGGAGAAGGCTGGCTCTCGCGCCACCCGTTCATCAGCCGCGAGGTCGAGCATGCCGCGCGTGTCCGGACAGCGTTCGACCGATCGCTCTTATCGACGTCAGGCGCCTTTGAGAAACCGAACACGCGAAAGCGGCCGTACTATCGGCCTACCCCGAATCGGTTCGGGTCCGTTCGGCGCACGCTCGCGCTCTTGCTGTACATCCGCACGCCGAGCCACCGTAATCTGTGGTTACGGCTCATCCCGCTCGCGGTCACGGGGTTTCTGCTCGTGCCGAGCTGGTTCAAGTTGCTCATCCCGTTATATATCGGGTACGTCGGGATTCAAGAACGGGACGCCTTCTTAAACGAGATGGAGCGTCATCCGTTCTTCCGCATGACCCAAGGAAGGACAGACTGATGACTGAACAACAATATGAACGCTTGCTTCAAATCGAGACGGCGAAACCCCAACAAGGCTTCCCCGCATCGGTCGAATATCATCGCTATGAGCCGACGCCGTACGAGGCGCTCGACTTGTTGCGGGACGCCTATCCGCTCGCGGCGACGGACACGGTCGTCGATTTCGGCTCCGGGAAAGGACGGCTCCCGTTTTATCTGGCTTACACGTTCCGTGTCCGGGCCATCGGCGTCGAGATGGACGGCGGCTTCCATGAGGCGGCGCTTGACAACTGGATCAACTATTCAAAAAAGCATCATACCCGAGGCAGCGTTCAGCTCATCCATGACTACGCCGAACGCTTTACGATTCCGTCCGAGGCGAACCGGTTTTACTTCTTCAACCCGTTCTCGGTGAACGTGTTCCGTGACGTCGTCTCGAACATCATCGCGTCAGTCGAGCGATCGCCACGTCCGGTTGATCTCATCTTGTATTACCCGGCAGACGAGTATTTGCATTTTTTAAATGATGAGACACCGTTTCAATACGTGCAAGGCGTGCGATTGCCACTCAAAAATCTTCATGAGCGGTTTCTCATCTATCGATTTGATATGATGGAATCATCTTGGTGATTGAGGAGTGAATCGGATGAAGAAGAAAGAGATTTTGGAAGCGTATCGTTGGCGTCAAGCGACGAAAGAGTTTGATGCAGACCGCAAGATCGAGGAAGACGATTTTGAATTCATCTTAGAGACGGGCCGTCTGTCGCCGAGCTCGTTCGGTTTCGAGCCGTGGCAGTTCGTCGTCGTCCGCCGCGAAGACTTGCTGCAAAAGATTAAACAGCACGCTTGGGGCGCGCAAGGACAAGCGCTCACGGCGAGTCATTTCGTCTTAATCTTGGCGCGCACCCCTGAGGCGATGCGCTACGACTCGGACTATATCCGTCACATCGTCACGGACGTCCAAGGGCGGACGGAGGAGGAGTATGCGCAACGAATCAAGCGTGTGCAGGCGTTCCAAGAAACCGATTATCGTCTCCTTGACGATGCGCGTGCGTTCCAAGAGTGGATCAAGCGCCAGACGTATATCCCGCTTGGTAACATGATGACGGCCGCAGCCCAAATCGGGATCGACTCGTGCCCGATCGAAGGGTTCAATCAGGCCGAGATGGACGAGTTGTTAGTCACAGAAGGTGTCATGGAACGGGGCGCCTGGTCCCTCTCGGTCATGGTCGCGTTCGGACATCGTGCCCGTGACTTCGCACCGAAGACACGCCGCGACTTCAACGAGGTCGTCAAATACATCGGATGAAAAAAGGCTCAATCGCCTCGAAGCGATTGAGCCTTTGCTTATTTCCAGTCGGTGATGCGGTCGATTGGGAAGCGGACCGATTGGTAGCCGTCTTCCGCGGCTTTTCCGATTGAGAGGAGCATGACCGGGAGGTAACGCTCTTTCTCGAGACCGAACGCCTCGGCGATGTTCTTCTTGTCGTAGCCACCGATTGGGTTCGTGTCGTAGCCGTGGGCCCGGGCGACGAGCATGAGCTGCATCGCGACGAGGCCGGAGTCGAGTAAGATGCTGTCCTTGATTGCCTCTTTTGGTGCATCTTTGTAGATGCCTTTAATCATGTCGACTTGACGGTCGCGTACTTCTGGCGGCATGAGGCCACGTTCGACGGCCGTGTCAAAAATCTCTTCCGTGTAGTCGGCCATTTGATAATCGGCGAAGATGGCGATGACGGCCGCAGACGTCTCGACTTGGCGCTTGTTGAAGCTTGCGAGTGGGAGGAGCGTGTCTTTGCCTTCTGCGCTATCGATGACGACGAAGCGCCACGGTTGTAGGTTAAGTGAAGACGGAGCCGTTGTCGCCTCCTCCAAGATTTGCGTCATCTCGTCTTTCGAGATTTTGACGTTCTCATCGTAGACGCGAATCGAGCGGCGCCCTTTCACGATCTCCATAAAGTCTTTCTCGGTCGTTGTGTTCATAGTAACGTCTTCCTTTCATGTTGAATGTTTGTTTGTAATGTATTTAAGTGGTCGAGTAGGCGGTGTTGATCTTCTACCTTCATGTTTACAAAAAGTCGATTCGATAAGCACTTCTTTTGCTCGGTCCAATGTGCGATTTGTTCGTGGCCGAGTTCCGTCAATTCGACGTAGATGACACGGTTGTCTTTCAGGCAACGGTCACGCCGGATGAGGCCGTCTGCCTCGAGTTGCTTCAAGTGCCGTGTGACGGCTGCGTGGTCGACGTCGACCCGTTGTTGCAGCTCGCGTTGTTTGAGCGGACCGATGTGATAAAGGTTGCTCAATAAATCGAATCGAGTCAAGCTCAGCCCGTCCATTTCGGTATCGAACACTTGGCCGAGTTCTTTTTGAATCGTCATGATTTGGTAGAGGATCTCGTCGCTGAGCGAACAGGAATCGCGCATCGGCAGTCCTCCTTGGTCATTGATGCATCAATCATTGATAGGTCACACAATGAATGCTACCGCCTTCGCCTACATATTTCAAATAAAAAGTTTTGAAAAACCTGTTGCCAAACTGTTATATAATAGTCTATATTAAAGTCAATTGATATATAACAATGAATGCGAGAGGATGTGAAGGCTTGGAACAGTATAAGCAACTAGGAACTTATCGCGTACATCGGAAGCTGCTCGACTTCGTTTCGGCTCGTGTATTGCCGGAAGCGGCCACGCGCCAGCAATTTTGGCAAGGGGTCGAGCGCATACTCGACGAATTCATTCCTCGAAATGAGGCGCTGCTCCATGAACGTGAATCGTTTGAGCGACTGTTACAGGATTGGTACAGCGACCACAAACACAATTTCGATGTGAACGAGTACGAACGTTTCCTTCAATCGATCGGTTACATCGAGCCGGTCGTCCCAGACTTTCAAATCGACGTTTCGAACGTCGACTTGGAGATCACACAACAAGCCGGACCGCAACTCGTTGTCCCGCTCGACAATGCGCGCTACGCCTTGAACGCAGCCAACGCAAGGTGGGGAAGTCTCTATGACGCCTTATACGGAACGGACGTGATTGATGAGTCGGACGGTAAAAAGACGAGGGGTTATAACCCGATTAGAGGCGCGGCCGTCATCGCCTACGCCAAACAGTTTCTCGACGATACGTTCCCGCTCCGAGAAGGGACGCATCGTGAGGCGGAAGGATACAGCGTCGAGGGTGATGCCGCTTATGCCGTCTTGAACGGGAAACGGGTTCCGTTCCGACAAGACTGTTTCGTCGGCTACACCGGCGCTCCGGAGTCTCCGGACCGTCTGCTGCTCGTCCATAACGGCCTCCATGCCGAGCTGAGATTCAATCGCCATCATCCGGTCGGAAAAAGCGATCCGGCAGGGCTCGTCGACATTGAACTCGAATCGGCACTATCGGCGATTGTCGACTGCGAGGACTCGGTCGCAGCCGTCCGGGCTGAAGACAAAGTTCACCTTTACGAAAACTGGCTCGGATTGATGGACGGCACGCTCGAAGCGACGTTCAAAAAAGGGGACCGCGCGCTCACGAGGACGTTGAACCCCGACCGGTATTATGTCGGGACGGACGGACGCGAAGTCGTGTTGCCAGGACGAGCCTTGCTCTTTATTCGAAACGTCGGGCATTTGATGACGACGGACTTGATGCTCGACGACGTGGGACGTGAAGTACCGGAAGGCATCTTAGATGGCATCTTCACGGCGCTCATTGCGAGCCGTCAGCTTGAGGCCAAGCTTAACTCCCGTGAACGTTCCATTTATATCGTCAAACCGAAGATGCACGGGTCGCAAGAAGTCGCCTTCACGAACGACCTGTTCGATGCAATCGAGGACTTGATTGATGTGCCGCGCCAAACAATCAAGGTCGGGGTGATGGATGAGGAGCGGCGGACGTCGCTCAACTTGAAGAATTGTATTGAGCGTGTGAAAGGACGTATTGTCTTCATCAATACCGGATTCCTCGACCGGACCGGGGACGAGATTCACACGTCGCTCACGCTTGGACCGATGCGCCGAAAAGGTGAAATGAAGACGTCAGAGTGGCTTGACGCCTACGAACGTTTGAACGTCCGCGTCGGACTTGGAGCAGGTTTTCACCGCCGCGGCCAAATCGGCAAAGGGATGTGGGCGATGCCGGACCAGATGAAAGACATGATGCGGGACAAGGTCAATCATGTGCGGTCAGGCGCCACGACAGCCTGGGTGCCGTCACCGACAGCGGCGACACTACATGCGCTCCATTACCATCAAGTCGATGCATCCGGTGTCCAACGTGAGCTATTGGACGCACCGTTCGACACAGCGCGTGAACAGTGCCGTCTCCTCGAGATCCCGTTGGCGACGGACGTATATGCGGCAGAAGAAGTGAACGAGGAACTCGAAAACAACTTACAAGGATTGCTCGGTTACGTCGTCCGCTGGGTCGAACAAGGGGTCGGTTGCTCCAAAGTGCCGGACATTCATCATATTGGGTTGATGGAAGACCGGGCGACGCTTCGCATCTCGAGCCAACACGTAGCCAATTGGCTGTACCACGGTGTCTGTACGAAAGAACAAGTCGAAGCGACGCTCCGGCGTATGGCCGAGGTCGTCGACGCGCAAAATGCGGGAGATCCGCATTATCGTCCGATGACGCCTGACGTGGAACGCTCGCTTGCCTATCAGGCCGCGAGAGACTTGGTGTTCCAAGGTAAGGATTCGCCGAGCGGGTATACGGAGCCGATCTTACATCGGCGCCGTCGTGAATTCATCGAACAGTCGACACTGGAAAATGTAAAAGGAGGAGCATCATCATGACAACGAAAAAACTTGAAAGTGAACAATTGATTGAACGCTGGGTCGTCCGCCGCATCGTCTCGGGAGAATCGACCGCGACGCTCGCCAATACGGCTTTCGTCTATGGCAATGATTTGATGCGCCTCATCCTCGATCGCACAGACGGCTCACTCCAAATCATGAGGGAACCGGTCGAGGAGGTTGTCGTCTTCCGAAAGCCAGAGGAGCGGGACGAGGAGAACGTCTGCCGCTGTTGCGGGATGGAACATTCGACGTTCAAAGCGGCGCTCGAATGTTGTGCTTATTTGGATTAAGCGCGCACTATCTGTTATATAACAAATGATAATAAAAACAACTAATATAAAACAGGAGGAATGGAAATATGAATGAACAGCGGATGCAACTTGAAGGGATTTTTCAGTCAGAACGGTTTGAAGGAGTCGAACGCCCCTATAGCGTCGATGACGTCATGAAGCTGCGAGGGTCAGTGTTGATTGAACACACCCTCGCGACAAAAGGAGCGGAACGTTTATGGGAACTGCTCCATCAGCGCGATTACGTGCATGCCCTTGGCGCTTTGACAGGGAATCAAGCGATTCAACAAGTGAAAGCCGGATTAGAAGCGATTTACTTAAGCGGCTGGCAAGTCGCTGCCGACGCGAACCTTTCCGGGCATATGTATCCAGACCAAAGCCTGTATCCGGCCAACTCGGTACCGAGCGTCGTCAAACGAATCAATCAGGCGCTTCAGCGTGCCGACCAAATTCAAACGGCAGAAGGGAAAGGCGATACACATTGGTTCGCGCCAATCGTCGCCGATATGGAAGCCGGGTTCGGCGGCGTGTTGAACGTTTTTGAACTGACGAAAGCGATGATTGAGGCGGGAGCGGCCGGTGTCCACCTCGAAGACCAACTGTCTTCGGAGAAGAAGTGCGGACACCTCGGCGGAAAAGTGTTGCTGCCGACACAGACGGCCGTGAAGAACTTGATTGCGGCACGGCTTGCGGCCGACGTCATGGGTGTGTCGACAATTATCGTCGCCCGGACAGATGCACATGCGGCGAACTTGATCACGAGTGATATCGATCCGGTCGACCACCCGTTCATCGTCGGTGACCGGACACCGGAAGGATTCTATCGGACCGAAGCGGGCATCGAACAAGCCATCGCCCGTGGTCTCGCCTACGCACCTTACGCCGACCTCGTCTGGTGCGAGACGTCGGAGCCGGATTTGGACGAGGCGCGCCAATTCGCAGACGCGATTCACGCCAAGTATCCGGGAAAACTGCTCGCCTACAACTGCTCACCGTCGTTCAACTGGAAGAAGAAGCTGTCGGATGACGAAATCGCCACGTTCCAACAAGAGATTGGGGCGATGGGGTATAAGTTCCAGTTCGTCACACTCGCCGGTTTCCACTCACTCAACTTCGGCATGTTCGAGCTCGCCCGCGGCTATAAAGACCGGGGTATGGCGGCTTATTCCGAGTTGCAACAAGCGGAGTTCAGTGCTGAACAGCATGGCTACACGGCGACGCGTCACCAACGCGAAGTCGGGACCGGTTACTTCGACGAAGTGTCGCTTGTCATCTCGGGCGGGGAGTCGTCAACGACGGCACTCGCCGGCTCGACCGAGGCCGAACAGTTTGAGGTGAAATGACATTAAAAAAGATGGCGCCGCGACGGGCGCCATCTTTTTGTAGTTAACGAGGAATCGTGAGCACTTGTCCGACACTGATTAAATTGACATTCGTGATGTTGTTGGCAGCGGCAATCTTGGCGACGGTCGTGTTATAGGCTGTTGCGATCTTATAAAGCGTATCACCCGACTTGACGGTGTATTTCACGGTTGTCGGAGTCGTTGTCGTACCTGGGATGATTAATTTTTGACCGACGTAAATCAAGTTATAGTTCGTGATTTTGTTGGCAGCAGCGAGGGCAGAGACGGTGACACCGTAAGCCCGGGCGATGCTATAAAGGGTATCCCCCGATTTGACGGTATACGTTTTAGCGGTCGAGGTCGACTGGAGAGCAAGCAATTGCGAGACGGTGACGAACTTGTACCCTTTCGCTTTCAATTGCGAGATCATCGTCGGCAAGGCGAGTGGTGTACCCGGTGCGCCGGCGCCTGTGTGCATCAAGACGATTGAGCCAGGTTTGATGTTCGTTTGGACTTTCGTATTGATTTGACTGGCGGTGAGCCCTTTCCAGTCGATTGTGTCGATGTTCCATTGAATCGTGTAACCGTAGCCGGCAGCACCGACTCCGTTCAAGACAGCGCTATTGACGGCGCCGAACGGGGCTCGGAAGATCGGTTTCGTCGTTTTGCCGGTAATGGATTTGACGAGCGCTTCTGTCCGGTCGAGTTCCGACTTCATTTGGGTGGCGGTCAATTTTGTGAAGTCCGGATGGGTGTAGGAATGGTTACCGAGTTGGTGACCTTTGGCTGCGATGTTTTTAATGTATTGGGGATGGTGGTTGGCGCCCGATCCAGTCAAGAAGAAAGTGGCTTTGACGTTGTTCTTGGCAAGTATGTCCAAAATCTTGTTCGTGTTCGCGCCATCCGCCCCGTCGTCAAACGTCAACGCCACGACTTTACTGGTGGTATTCACGCTCGTGATGAATTTCGAAGCGGCGGCATCCGCCGATTTTGGATAAGTGACTAACGGTGCCAGCATGATCAACAAGGCCATGAGTACACGTACGATCCTGCTCTTCATTTTCCTTCGCCTCCATTCATGGTGTATGTATCTTGGTGTCAAGGCTTTCCAAATATTGAGCTGTATATATATTTTATATACCCCATTTCAGATGATTCCATCAAAAAACCTAAATTTAGACAAAGGAATTTTTGGCGTCCATCTCTCAAAATATGTGTGTAATTTATGAGCGGAGGACGTCGCAAATATCACACAATCCTCACACATTTCCTGAAAAAGGATGGTATCATGAACAAAGTGTGAACCATGTAAGCGATTAAATAGGGGGATGTATGATGAAACGGACAATGATGAAACTGAGTTTAGCGACTGGTCTTGCTGGTGTTTTGATGCTCGGGGCTTGTGGGACGGAAGAGGTGGATCACGCATCTGAAACCGTTCAATCCATGGAGCCTGTCGAAGCCGAATTGAACGTACCGGCGACAGCTGACAAGGAGGAAACCGTCACCTTGTCGGTTCGTGTCACGCAAGACGGCGAGGCGGTCGACGATGCCGACGAAATCAAATTCGAGGTATGGAAGAACGGGGCGAAAGAAGACAGCGAGATGATGAAGGCATCCCTGACGGAAGACGGGGTATACGAAGTCGAGACGACGTTCGCTGACGAAGCGGTCTATACGGTGCAAGTCCATGTGACGGCGCGGTCGATGCACACGATGCCGACGACGAACGTGACGGTCGGTCATCCGGAAACGGCGGCTGAAGCCGAAGAAACGAGCGATCATCATCACCACGCCGGCGCTGAGATTGTGCTTGAACCGAAACAAGCGACGGTGAACGAACCGCAACCGTTCAACGTGAACGTGGAGATTGATCACGAGATGCTGACAGGGGCTGACGTCCAACTCGAGGTATTCAAAGACGGGGCTGAAAAGCATGAATGGGTGAAACTTGAGGAAGCGGACGGTGTGTACACAGGGGAGCACACGTTCACCGAGGCGGGCCCATACAACGTCCAAGTCCATGTGACGAAAGGACATGACATCCATGAACACATCATGGAGACCATCGAGGTCAAATAAAAAAATCGATCGGCCGCGGCCGATCGATTTTTCTTATGCGTTCTGATAGAGTGACTCGACTTGCTGTTGCAGCGATTCGTTCTCGAGGAACTCATCGTACGTCGCTTCCTTGTCGACAATCCCGTTCGGCGTCACTTCGATGATGCGCGTCGCAATCGTCGAGATGAGCTGATGGTCATGCGAGCTGAAGAGGAGCACGCCTTTGAACGACTCGAGGCCGTTGTTGAGCGCTGTGATCGACTCGAGGTCCAAGTGGTTCGTCGGATCGTCGAGGACGAGGACGTTCGAGTTCGAGAGCATCATTTTCGAGAGCATGCAGCGCACTTTCTCGCCCCCTGAGAGGACCGATGCTTTCTTCATGACTTCTTCGCCTGAGAAGAGCATGCGTCCGAGGAAGCCGCGAAGGAACGTGTCCGACTCGTCTGCTGGTGAGAATTGGCGTAACCAATCCAAGATGCTCTTATCCGAGCCTTCGAAGTATTCTGAGTTGTCTTTCGGGAAGTACGACTGTGTCGTCGTCACGCCCCATTTGACCGTACCTGTGTCTGGCTCCATCTCACCCATGATGATTTTGAAGAGCGTCGTGATGGCGACGTCCGAACGGCCGACGAATGCGACTTTGTCCGTCTTGTTCAATGAGAACGTGACGTTGTCAAGTACTTTCACACCGTCAACCGTCTTCGAGACGTTGTCGACGTAGAGCACGTCGTTCCCGATTTCACGTTCCATCGAGAACCCGACGAACGGGTAGCGACGTGATGACGGACGGATATCGTCGAGCGTGATTTTATCGAGCAACTTCTTACGCGACGTCGCTTGACGCGCCTTCGAGGCGTTCGAGCTGAAACGGGCGATGAAGTTTTGAAGCTCTTTGATCTTTTCTTCTTTTTTCTTGTTCTGGTCGTTGGCCATGCGTGAAGCGAGTTGGCTCGACTCGTACCAGAAATCGTAGTTTCCGACGTACAACTGGATTTTCCCGAAATCGAGGTCGGCCATGTGTGTACACACTTTGTTCAAGAAGTGACGGTCGTGGGATACGACGATGACCGTGTTCTCGAAGTTGATCAAGAACTCTTCGAGCCATTGGATCGCCTTGAGGTCAAGACCGTTCGTCGGCTCATCGAGGAGAAGAATGTCAGGTTTGCCAAAGAGTGCTTGCGCAAGGAGGACTTTGACTTTCTCGCCCCCTGTGAGCTCGCTCATGAGCTTGTGGTGGGACGCGTCCGTGATGCCGAGTCCTTGAAGGACCATCGCAGCTTCTGATTCAGCTTCCCAACCGTTCATCTCGGCGAATTCGCCTTCGAGTTCGGCTGCACGCATGCCGTCTTCGTCAGAGAAATCTTCCTTCATATAGATGGCGTCTTTCTCTTTCATGACTTGATACAAACGCTCGTGGCCCATGATGACCGTCTCGAGTACCGCTTGGTCTTCGTACGCATAATGGTCCTGTTTGAGGACGGCGAGGCGTTCGCCTGGTGAGAAGCTGACGTCACCTGTTGTCGTCTCTTGCTCGCCGGCAAGAATTTTCAAGAATGTTGACTTCCCGGCGCCGTTTGCGCCGATCAAGCCGTAACAGTTGCCTGGTGTGAACTTGATGTTCACGTCTTCGAACAACTTGCGTCCACCGAATTGGAGACTTACGTTATTTACTGTAATCATGTATAGGATCCCTCGTTTTTCTGATTAGTTTACGACGTGTATTGTATCACGTTTTTTGAAAACGCGCAGGCATGGGTAAATATGAAACAAAAGTTGACGCAATTCGTATACCTTGCTATAGGGGGAATGACCATGAAAACATCAATCTCGCTTCGTGAAGCGTGGAACAACCATTATCGGAAAGACTTTTTTCGCCTGCTCGTCCTTTTCATCGTGACGAGCATCGCGTCTTACTTCATCTTCCGCTCGTTCGTCACGAGCGATCAAATCGACGAAATCTTGATCCAAATCGGCGACATGTTCGAGTCACGTGGTCTGACGTTCGATACGAGTCCGTTCGACACGATGGTCGCGCTCTTCGTGAACAACACGCGCGTCGCCTTGCTCGCTTTCGTACTCGGCATGATTCCGCTCTTCATCCCGTATGCGTTCGTCGTCATCAACGCGGCCATCATCGGGCTCGTCGCCATGATTGTCGCCTTTGCGGGTGAATCTGTCTTGAGAGTGCTTGCGCTCGGCATTTTGCCACACGGTATCACGGAGATTTCAGCGATTCTGCTCGGCGCGGCGATGGGGTTGTCGCTCAATCGGCACATCTGGCAGAAGATGCAGGGGAAAGAGACGGACGTCACGTTAAAGGCGCTCTTTTTCGTCGGGTTGAAGATGTTTCTCGTCGTCGTCGTCCCGCTCCTCGCCATCTCGGCGGTCATCGAGGCGTATGTGACGCCGCTCTTGTTACAGTAAAATAGGCATTCAACGTGTAACGAAGAAACTGAAAACTTTAAATTTTTAAGGGGATCACTCCTCAGTTTTAATTTAAAGGATTATGATAAAGCAGAGATTGTCATTTTGAATATTTTTTAAAATACGAGACAAAAAATAACGCTATCCGATTAATTTCTTTTCGGAGTAAGCGTTATTTATGCATTATTTTTCTTTCGCTGTTAATCTAGTTTTCTGCATCGAAAGTAATGAGTTTTTAATTCGTTCATAATAATCTTCTAGTTCATATGCTCTTAGAACGATTTTTTCAAAATTTATACGGTCCTCATTTTCAAACTCTTCAAAAGTAGTCAAAATTTCTCGTTCTAAGATTGGTTCAAAAGCAGTTTTAATCTCTTGCTTCTGAAAATCAGATAATAAGTTTGGATTCAACATAAACGTTTGCTCTAAATTGTTTTTACTGATATCTAAAGCACCCAGGCCTCTCCCAAACCCAGTCGCTTCCAGATAAAACATACCTACAATGGAGTTTAGTAAAATATGAGCTATATCAATATCAACGTGCTCACTTCTGGCTTTTAAACCAATTAATCTCTGATTAATAAAAGTTGATTCTGCAAATTTTGCATAAAATAATCTTTTATCAGGATTCAGAGAAGTAATTAAGTCTGCCGTAGCATTATCACTCATCTCATACCATTGTAGATTTGGTTTTCTCAATACTTCCGGAAGAGGTTTACCTTTTCCATTGACCTCATTTTCGAATTTTTTAATCCAATTCATTGCTCCCTGATGATTATTGTTTTGAAGTTCCTCCAAAGAGGGTGAGCAGCAAAACGCGTCAGCATCTGGGTCAGCTTTAAGATACGTCAATGTTTTAGAACTTTTTAAAACTTTTTTAATGTATAGTGGCTCTATTGAATGCGCTTCATTTGGATAGAATAGTTTGTCCCAGCCTCTTCTCTCGCCTCTATTGATTTTAAATAAATCAGTTATTTTTATCATTTTATTTTTTAAGTCTAATAGCCAATTTACGTCATGGAAAAGTGTATTCATCGAAACTTTACAATTTAATATGTTATCTATTGTCTCTTGATTATAATTAATTGTTTTTGCAAAGCGTTCATCAATCGCCGCACTCGTAAGTATAGAATCTGTTACATGACTCATCGTTTCTAAATTTTCTAATCTATGGATAGGAACATTTAATTTTATAAAGGTAGTTGCGTACTCTGAAATTTCTTTGAGGTTTTCTTTTTTCTTTAAAATAATTATAGTTGTTACAACATTTGCGTTTAAGAACCAGCGTTTCTCTCCACTAATGATAACCTTCTCTATTTTATAAAGTTTACGCATTACTTGATAGAATTGTTTACCTGACTCAGTTCCTAGCCAAGCATTTGAAGTAATTATCCCTAGTGTGCCGCCTTCTTTCAACAAACTCCATAACTTAATAACAATATATGTATAGAGGTCACTTCTAGCACCTAAAGACATATCCCATTTTTCTTCCAATTTACGAATCGTATTTAATAAATGAACTTTTTCATCATCACTAATTACCTCAAATGCAACGAAAGGAAGATTTGAAAGAATCGCATCATACTGAGGTAGACTTAAATTTAGTATATTACCGTTCTTCGGATCAACAATAGAAATATCGCGACCGAGTTCTAAATCAAAAACATTTGACTGGAAAATTCTACTTGGAATATTTATAGATTCAATATCAGTTAAATTTAAATTTGTTATCTGAAGAGGGAACGAAAATTTATCCGAGGCCCACGTAGAAACGTGAGCATTTTCAATAGCTATTCCTGTTTTTTTTAAATCTAATATTGCTTTAGGGATAGTTCCTGTTCCACAACAAGGGTCTAAAGTGTTCCAGGTTAAATCTTCAACTGTAATTCTAGCTAAAAAATCTGCAAGTACGGGAGGTGTTGTAAATTGTCCAATTATTTCTCTTTTGGCATTTCTTACGCTTTGTTCTAATACTTGTTGAAGAGATCTTTGATCAAAATTAGCTACGCCGTTTTCACTTAAAAATAAATTGTACTCTACTAAGTCATGCCAAGTGTCACGTGGTAGATAGTTACCATAATCAATTTTTTTTAAAAATATTGTAAAAATCACATTTGCTGCTGATTTCATCAAAAATTAAACTACCTGTTTGAGGATTGGTAGAATAATTTATGCTTTCTACTTGAAAAGCGGGGGAATGATATTTTTTTATGGCATGAGCAAAACTGAACTTATTTATCCAGTTTAAAAGAATATGTTTAGAAAAAGCCGTAAATTGATTGGGCTCGTCCGATAAATATTCGCTTTTAACCTCATTCCACCAAATGCTCAAATGACTAGCCAAAGTTCGATTCTTAACACTTTCTGTCTCCAAATAATTGGCTACTAAAACTTTGTTCCTTGAAATGATAGTATCCATTACAGAATCTGAAATGACTTCTCCTAGCCTTGACGCCTTTAATTCGCCACTTAAAAAATAATTATTTATCTCTAAAATTATGGATTCTATTAAAGATTGCCAATCCTTTTTGTACTGTTCTACGTCTTCTCTGGTTTTGATAAAAGAAGTATCATTCCATTGTTTTTCAATATTGTATATTCCAGATTCATCTTTTACATAAAAAGCTGCCGAAGTGAAATTCCACAACAAGCAGCTATTTAGTCCTAACGTATCAGATTTTCTTTGAGCATCTTTTATGAATTCTTCATCTGTAATTAGAGTATCAGGTAACTTTATCTCACATCCCTGAAGTATTTGAGTTTGGCTTTCATCTCCATACATTAGAAGATCAGGAAACATAGTTTTTTTTCCAGTATTGATTGTAGCTTCTCCACCAACTTTTTTGATATTAAGAGTCTTATTTTGAAGAAATATATTGAGCATAGAAATCAAATCAATTGCCCAACTGCGTTCGTTTTTAACTATCTTTGCCAAGGATAACAACTCCTTCTGTTTCTTGGATGACGTTTTTAAGGTAAATAAATTTTCTTTTTTCGTTACTTAGTGAAAGCCAAGCTTCTTTAACTCTACGCTTACTTAATTCGACATAATCAATCGCATCTTTCTTAAACAGCTCTGAATCTGCATTCTTTTCGATGCCAATAAAGTTTCTTCCCTCAAGAATGGCTGCAACTAAAAAAGAGCCGCTTCCACAAGTGTTATCTAAAACTACGTCACCCTCGTTTGTATATGTCCGAATTAAGTATCTCCCTAATTCTACAGGTTTTTGAGTAGGATGGTAAACTTTTCCTTCAGATTCAGCTGTCTTAACGTAAATGATATCTGTCGGATAGCGTTCACCCTCACTTTGAACAAGAACAGGTTGAAAGTCTCCATAACTACCAGTGAGTTGATTTTTCCGCACACCTTTGCTATATGCTTCTCCTGCTGTCATTTGGGGATTATATGTTGGTTGTTTTTTATAAAAAACACAGATATCTTCGTGTTTTCTTAAAGGTTGCTTTTTGGAGTTCAAAAAATTAGTTGCTTTGGATTTCTCCCAAACCCATTTGTATTTAAAGTTTTTGGAGTTACTTAAAATGAGTTTTGCGGTAAAAATACCATTAGAAGTCAATACGATCGCTCCATTATCTTTAATGATTCTATTGTATTCTTCCCAAAGCAAATCTAATGGAATTACAGAATCCCATTTATTTTGGGTAGTTCCATATGGTAAATCACAAAGTATCATATCCACGGACTTAGCAGGAATCTCTTTCATTTTTTCTAAACAGTCTGCTTCAAAAACACCATTTATTAAGTCGTTTTCGTAAACCTCATTAATTGTATTCAAGAAAATTTCTCCTTTAAAAAAACTTACCAGTAACAAACTCTAAATAACTTTACTACTTTTTTTCATTATACACTGAAATGAAACATATGTTTTCTTTCAAAATGAATCATCGTCAGTCGAGGCGCGTGACCGTCGTCGAAAGCTCGAACGTGACATTTCCGGCCAAAGCACGAGAAATCATGCACCCGTCCTTCGCCTTTTTCGCGATGCGTTCCACGAGCGAGATGTCGCGGTCGGTCGCCGTCTGGGGCATCAGGATGCGCGTCGCGTATCGAATCGTCTCATACGTGAACACGCCGTTCGTCACATCGACGATGCCTTCAGCGTCAATCGTGATGCCTTGATGCGTCAACTCACTTCGGCCGAGCATCGCCGCGAGCGTGATGATGTAACACGTCGCCGCCGCTCCGAGCAGCATCTCGTCCGGGTTCGTCCCGATGCCGGGGCCGTCCATTTCCGGGGGAATCGAAATCTGTGTCTTCAGTCGTTCCGCCTCAATCGTCCCGACGTCGTTGCGTCCACCGGTCCAGTCGAGGTTCATGTGAAAGGTATGCTTCATAAAAAAATCGCCTCCAATGTCTCTAGTGTAGAAGAGAATCAGTGGAGGCGCATAAATTATGCTCGAGCCCGCTCGGCGAATGTGCGGAGCGTTTCGATGATGACGTGTGTCGCTTTTTCCATGTTGTTGACGGAAATGTACTCGAACTTCCCATGATAGTTCTCACCGCCTGTGAAGATGTTCGGCGTCGGAAGGCCCATGTAAGACAGTTGGGAGCCATCGGTACCGCCGCGAATCGGCTCAATCTTCGGTTCAATCCCGAGTTCGCGCATGACGTCGGCGACCGTGTCGACGATCTGTTTGACCGGGACGATTTTCTCGGCCATGTTGTAATATTGATCGTCCATCTTCAAGTCGACGCGCGCTGCGCCGTACTTCTGTTTCCACTCGGCGACGAGCTTTTCAAGTAACGCCTTGCGCGCCTCGAACTTCGCCTTGTCGTGGTCACGGATGATGTATTGGAGCGTCGTCGTCTCGACATCCCCTGAGAACCCGTTCAAGTGGAAGAACCCTTCGTACTCGCTCGTATGCTCCGGTGCCTCATCGGCCGGGAGGCGGTTATGGAACGCCATCGCCAGCTTCATCGAGTTGACCATCTTGTTCTTGGCGCTTCCTGGGTGAACGTTCGTGCCGTGGAACGTGACGGCCGCACCGGCAGCGTTGAAACTTTCATATTGAAGCTCCCCGAGCGGACCGCCGTCCATCGTATAGGCGAAGTCGGCGTTGAAGCGCTCGACATCGAATTTGTGCGGGCCACGTCCGATTTCTTCGTCCGGTGTGAAGGCGATGCGGACCGGTCCGTGAGGAATCTCCGGGTGGGCGAGTAAATACTCGACCGCGGTGACGATCTCAGCGATGCCCGCTTTGTCATCGGCACCTAGGAGGGTCGTTCCGTCGGTCGTCATGAGCGTATGTCCGACGTACCCGTCAAGCTCGGGGAAGTCTTTCGGTGACAAGACGACACCGAGCGATTCGTTCAAGACGATATCGCCCCCTGCGTAATGCTCGACGAGCTGCGGCTTGACGTTCGTCCCGGTGAAGTCCGTCGCCGTGTCGACGTGGGCGAGTAGGCCGATCGTCGGCACGGCAAAGTCAACGTTACTCGGAAGCGTCGCGAACAAGTAACCGTACTCGTCCGTCGCCACATCTTCAAGTCCGAGCGTCTTTAACTCGGCTTCGAGATGACGAATCAAATCCCATTGCTTGGCGGTCGACGGTGTCGTTTCACTCGTGAAGTCCGATTGCGTGTCAATTTTGGCGTATGTCATCAGTCGTTCGATTAATTTTGATTGCATAAAAAATACCTCCCCAAATCGTTTCTCATCCGTTTAAGTGTAGCACGGGAGGCGATTGAGGAAGTATCAAAATTGTTTGAAAACGGTCCTCGCATTGTTAAATGAGGAATGGAAGCAAATATGGAAGCAAAAACGACGTGAAGATCGCCGCTAAGCCCATCGCAGCCCCACCTGTCGCACCGGAGAGTGGATGCTCTGTTGCGGCTTGGGCCGTCCCGATACCGTGACTGATCGTCCCGAGCGCGAGGCCGCGCGTGAACGGGTCGGTCACACCGAACGTGTTCAAAACAAACGGACCGAGCATCGCGCCGAGAATGCCGCATGCGACCGCGACCGAAGCGGCGAGCGCTGCGTCACCTTGTAGTTGCCGTGCCAATTCGAGGGCGATTGGGGACGTGACTGATTTGACCGACAAGGCGATCAATACGTGATCGGTCAGTTTCAGTACGCTTCCGAGTAAGACGGCGACGACGATGGTCGAGAGCGTCCCGATGACGATGGCACCGAGTGCACGTCTTGCCCGAGCGAGCAGTGTCGGCAAGTTGCGATAGAGCGGCAGGCCGAGCGCGACGGTCGCCGGGCCGAGCAGGATGGTGATGACGTCTTTCGCCGGTTCATACACGTCATACGATTGACCGGATAAAAGAAGCGTCACAATCAAAATTGTGGTGCTTAAGAAGACGACGTTCGTGAACGGTGAGGCCCATTTGAATGACAGCTTTCGGCTGATCACATAGACGCCGATGGTGATAGCAATCCAGACGAGTGTCATGACGCATCACCTCGTCTCCCGGCAATCAAGGCGGTGACGGTCAAACCGACCGCGAGGCTCGTTAACAATGCAAGAAAGAGAGGGACACCTTCGGCTTTCAAGAGTCCGCCATACGACATGAGACCGACCGCGATTGGGATGAAGAAGAAGGCGAGGTGCTTCGTCAAAAAGCCGGCACTGTCCTCAATCCATTCGACGCGAATCACCTTCGTCAGCAGGAGGACGAGAAGGAGCACCATCCCGATGACGTTTCCGGGTACGTTCCACGCGAGTGTCGCGACGATCCAATTGCCGAGCCAGCTCAGCCCGAACAAGAGCGAAAGGCCGATCATCCATTTGATAAGAAGTTGCATAACTGACATCCTTTCGCGATTCCATTCAAAACGTATGCATTTTCTCAAGTTTTCACGCCTTGGTCAAGATAAAGGCTAGTCAAAAAAAGATGAGGGGTACATACGTTCGGTATGGTACACTACATTCATCTTAAACGAATGAGGTGGCAAGATGGAACTACAATCGGTAAAGCGGTTGATTGAATCACGCGAGCTTGAACATGGAAACGAAATTTTGGAAGCGTTCAAGCAACGCATCCATTTGAAGCTTGTCCCACGGACGTCACGGGAAGAAGTCGCAATCGGACACTCTAAGTTTGGGGGCTATCCGGATTTGCCGAGTCCGGCACATCATCCAGGGGAGAATTTGACGTTCTTGGCCCAGTTCCGGTTGAGCGATTTCGCTGGATGCGAATCGGTCGAGCCGCTCCCGAAAGAAGGGTTGTTGTCTTTCTTTTACGATTTGGACGAACAGCCATGGGGCGATGCGGACGAACGACATTTGTGGCGCGTTGTCTACACGAGTGAGACGACGCTCGAGCGTGTTCGAATCGGTGAGGCGCTCAACGAACGTGCCGTCGTGTTCGAGGAGAGCTATGCCCCGATTGTCGATTCGTTGCTCGAACTCATGACGGAGGACGATTTCGTCGCGATGGAAGAACTGTTCGATGAAGGCGAAGTGCATGCGATCGGCGGACATCCGGATGCGGTCCAAAACGACGTGTTCGAAGAGATTGAGGACACGCACGGCGAACGCTTCTCCAATCCGTTCCTACTCTTTCAAATGGACTCGACAGAAGAGCTCGACATCATGTTCGGTGATGCCGGCATCCTTTACTTCCTCATCCCGACCGAAGCGCTCCGAGCCAAACATTTCGAAGAAGCGGAAATTATCATGCAATGCTACTGAACGCCAAAAGAGAGTCGACCCCAACATCGGGTCGACTCTCTTTTTGGTTAAACTTGTTTTGTCTTACGGAACCGTGCGAAGAACTCATACACGATTGGGACGATGAGAAGCGTCAACAGCGTCGAACTTGTGAGTCCACCGATGACGGTCACACCGAGCCCTTTCGAGATGAGTGCGCCACCCTCGAGCCCGAGGGCGAGTGGGGAAAGCGCCCCAATCGTCGCGAGCGCCGTCATGAGAATCGGACGAAGACGTGTGCCGGCCGCTTCAAGGAGCGCCTCACGCGTCGACAAGCCTTCCGCTTCTTTGTGAAGCACGCGGTCAATCAAGACGATGGCGTTCGTGACGACGATTCCAATCAGCATGAGGGCACCGATGAGTGCCGAGACGGAAATCGTCTCACCCGTCACGAGCAACGCGACCAGCCCTCCGATGATGGCGTACGGAAGCGAGAACAAGACCACGAACGGTGTGACGGCGCCGCCGAACGTGATGACGAGCACCAAGTACACGATGGCAACGGCTGCGAGCATCGCGAGGCCGAGCTGCGTGAACGACTCTTGAATCTGTTCCGTTACCCCACCGACGTCATACGATACACCGCTTGGAAGATCGATGTCCGCTACCCGTTCTTCGATGGCAGCCGACGCTTCCGTCGCTTTGTCCGTACTGAGCTCGACGTTGACACGTGCGAGCAGTTTCCCGTCGCGTTGGACGAGCGTGTCCGGTGTCGTTCCTTCTTCGACTTCAATGAAGTCCGAGATTGGACGTGGACCGAACGGGGTCGTGATGTCTTGCGCTTGTAAATCTTCGATGCTGTCATACGTGACTTGTTCGGTCGGGATGATGACGTCGAGTTGTTTGTCATCGACCGTCACACTGGCGAGCGGGCTTTCTTGAGCTTGGAACTGACCGATTGTCTGCGCGATTTGGAACGTCGAGACACCGGCTTCAGCCGCAGCTTGCTGGTCGACGTTGAACGTATATTGCACATACGATTCACGTAAGTCTGACGTGGCTTGACGGACGTATTCGGTCTCTTGCTCAATCGTCTCGACGAACGTCGGGACGATGGCCTCGAGGTCTTCGAGCGAGTTGGCATAGACGTTGTACGTCACCCCGCTCGTCGCGCCGCCACCTGTGAAGTCTTGCTCTTTCCACTCACCGGCCGGGGCGAGTTCGTTCAAACGTTCAATATCGGCAAGTTTGACATCAGCGAAATCTTCTGTGGCCGGATCATATTGTACGATGAAAATCCCTTGCTTGTTATTGCCCGGGTTGAGCGGGTTTTCGCCGCCGACCGTGAACTGCACGTCGGTCGCGTTCGGCTGTTCATCCATGAAATATGCTTCTGCAACTTCGGCTGCGGCAATCGAATCGTCAAGCGTCTGGCCTGGTTCTGGGTCGAACGTGACGAACAATGTCTTCTCCGAGTCTTGGTTCAAGAAGTTGACACCGATGGCCGGAACGAGCGCGAAGCTACCGACCAAGAGGAGTGTCGCGAGTCCGAAGACGACGAGCTTATGGTTGAGTGACCAGTCGAGGACGCTACGGTACCATTCGGCGAGTTTGCCTGGGCCTTCTTCTGGCTTCAACTTGTCACGGTTTTTGAAGAACGAGTCGGCCATCATCGGGACGACCGTAATGGCGACAAGGAGTGAAGCGAGCAGGGCGAAGACGACGGTCAACGCGAACGGCAAGAATAACTCGCCGACAAAGCCGGTCACGAAACCGAGCGGCAAGAAGACGGCAATCGTTACGATCGTCGACGAAGCGATCGGGATGAACACTTCTTTCGTCGAGGCGATGATGAGTTCTTTGCCGCGTAACGGCTCGTTCGGACGCGTGAGGCGGCGATAGATGTTCTCGATGACGACGATGGAGTCATCGACGACACGACCGATGGCGACCGTCATCGCACCGAGCGTCATGATGTTGAGCGTTATGTCGAGTTGCTTCAAGACGATGAGCGCCATGAGGAGCGAGAGCGGGATCGAGATGACCGCGATAATCGTCGAGCGGACGTTACGGAGGAACACGAGAATGATGATGATGGCGAACAATCCGCCGAGTAACGCTTTCGATACCATCGTCTCGACCGACTCTTCGATTGGTTGTCCTTGGTCGAGCGTGATGGAGACGTTGGCCGTGTCGTATTCTGCCTCGAAATCATCGAGGATGTCTTTGACGGCGTTGACGACGTCGACCGTGTTCGCGTCTTGCGTCTTCGTCACTTGGACGCCGATCGACCGTTCCCCGTTCGAGCGCGAAATCGACTCTTCGATACCGCGGTCTTCGATGGTCGCGAGTTCGCTCAAGGCGACCGTCGGGACCGTCGTCGGTACGTTGGCCGGGAGATCCGTCGGGACGTCTGTCGGCAAGTCAGCCGGCAGTTGCGGTGTCTCCCCGGTCGGAAGGTCACTTGGCGCGCCTGGTGCCTGCGGTGATTCGGCCGGTGAGTACGGGATTTGTAAGTCGCGGAACGCTTCAAGCGTCTCAGACTTCCCATCGATGACAACCGCTTGCTCCGTGTCGCCGAGCTCGTAGAGACCGAGGGCGATGCGGGCATCGTTCGCTTGAATCAACTGCTTGACCGTGTCTTCCGTCAAGTTGTATTCGGCGAGTGCTTCTGCATCGAACTCGAGTTCAACGCGACGAATCTCTTGGCCGGCGATTTGGACGAGCTGCGCGCCTTCGACCCCTTCGAGAGCCGGTTGCAACTCGTCTTCGACGAGCTTCGTCAATTCAGCCAAATCGAGGCTCTCATCCGAGACCGCGGCCCCGATGACCGGGAACGCATCAAAACTGAGCCGCGACACTTGCGGGTCTTGGACGGCTTCAGGCAAATCGACGTTACTGAGTGCGTCTTTCACTTGCTGTTCGGCAGCTTCCATGTCGGTGCTGAAATCGTAGTCGATTTGAATATTCGATGCGTTTTGGAAAGAGCTTGAGCGGACTTGTTCGACCCCGTTCAAGCTTTTTAGCCGGTCTTCAAGCACGGTGCTCACTTCGTCGAGTACCTGCTCAGGTGATGCGCCCGGATAAATCGTCGTCACTGAGACGGTCGGTGTCGTGATGTCCGGTAACGTCTCGAGCTTCATCGTGAGGCCGGCGAAGATTCCGGCGGCCGTCAAAATAATCGTCATCAACCAGACTGCGAACTTGTTGTTGACGGAGAAGGACGTGATCTTTTGCATGGTGGTGTATTCTCCTCTATGTGCGAATTGTTAGGTGGTGTCGATGGTGCGGGCCCGTTCAATCAAACGGGCGATGATTTGTTGCTTCAATTCTGTAGGTGGGACGCCGACGTTGAAATGTTCAGACATCATCATCCCTTCGAGCGCATAACGGATAATCATCGTCTCGACGGGGTCGTTCGTCTGTTGAAACTGGTTGAAGAACGTATCGAGGTCGTGTTTCCAGCGCTCGGCGTAATCCTGGTCAACGGCGAAGAGTGTCAAGAAGGCGATCATCTTCTCGGCGTCGATTTCAATCGGAGAACGTTCCGGATATAGTCTTGTCTCATCAAATAAACGAACGAACGCCTCGACGGGACCGTATCCGTCTCGCTGCAACGATTCGTACAAATCGTTTTGTTCGGTTTGAAGTCGTTCGACGATGGCGGTGAGTAACGCTTCTTTCGATGGATAATGATAGAGCAGGCCGCCTTTTGACACGCCTGCCGTCTTCGCGACTTCATCTAAAGTCAATTGATGGACGCCGTGGTCCATGATGATTTCGGTCGCGGCATCGAGCAACTTTTGTTTCGTCACATTCGATCGGTTCGTCATCTTATCTCTCCTTTCTGTACCGACCAGACGGTTTGTTCATTTTTAACTATAGGGTGTATATCATTTTGAAGTCAAGAAATGATACATATAAAACTGTTTGTTTATAGTTATATAACTAATGGTAACGATTTCAAAAAAGTGTTGACGTGAGAATGATTATCAGTGATGATAGTAATTGAGAGTAATTATCATTACCAACTACAGAGACACATATTGGGGGAACAAACATGAACAAGAAGTACATGGCACTCGGATTAACCGCAGCACTCACGACATCGCTCCTCGCAGCTTGCGCAAGCACGGAAGAGCCGACTACTTCAGGCGATAACGAGGCATCAGAAGAGTCGAAAGTCGTCAACGTCTACTCAAGCCGTCACTACGACGTCGACAAAGAGCTCTATAAGCAGTTTGAAGAAGAAACAGGCGTGAAAGTCAACGTCGTCGAAGGGAAGGGCGAAGAGCTTCTTGAGCGTCTGAACACAGAAGGAGCGAACACTGAAGCGGATCTCTTCATCACGGCGGACGCCGGAAACTTGCACCAAGCGAAAGAGAACGGGCACCTTCAAGCGGTCGATAGCGACGTGCTTGAGTCGAACATCCCGGAGAAATATCGTGACACGGACAACGAATGGTTCGGTCTCACGAAGCGCGCCCGCGTCATCGTTTATGCGAAAGACCGTGTGAACCCGGAAGATTTGTCGACGTATGAGGCGCTTACGGAAGAGCAATGGAACGGCAAAGTGCTCGTTCGTCCATCAGAAAACATGTACAACATCTCATTGCTCGCTTCATTCATCGAAGTGAACGGCGTCGACCAGGCGAAAGAATGGGCAGAAGGCCTCGTGAACAACTTCGCACGTGACCCACAAGGGAACGACCGTGATCAAGCGAAAGCTGTCGTCGCCGGAGAAGGTGATGTCGCCATCATGAACACGTACTACATGGGTCTCATGTTGAACTCAGAAGATGCGGAAGAGAAGAAAGTCGCTGAAGAGCTCGGTGTGTTCTTCCCGAACCAAGACACGACGGGCACGCACGTCAACATCTCAGGGATCGCGATGACGAAAGCATCGAAAAACTCAGAGAACGCGAAGAAGCTCATGGAGTTCATGTCTGACCCGTCAGCACAAGAACAGTTCGCGAGCGCCAACTACGAATACCCGGTCAACGAGTCGGTCGAGCCGAACGAGCTCCTCAAGTCATGGGGTGACTTCAAAGAGCAAGACATCAACTTGTCTGTACTCGGTGAGAATCAGCAAGAAGCCATCCGTCTCTTTAACGAAGCGGGCTGGAAATAAGACGACTTCGGCTTGAACAATCGTTCAGGCCGAAGATTTTTCGGTTTCTCGGCAGTCCGACGCTACAACGCGAGCGCGGAAACTGATATGATGGGACAGGAAGTGATTGAACGAAAGAATGGGAGCTGTACGGCATGAACTGGTATGCGATGAAACGACAACTGAATGGATGGGCCATCCTCAGCTTTATCGCGCTCGTGTTCATCGTCTTGCCCGGCGTCATCGTCTTGGTCGAGTTGTTCGCTCCGGTGAACGACAACTGGCAACACATCCGTGAGTATTTGTTACCGCGTTACGTGCGGAACACGCTGATAATTATGCTGGCGACCGGGGTGCTGACGACGGTGATCGGGACGAGCCTCGCCTGGTTCATCACCGTCTACGACTTCCCGTTCCGTCGATTCTTCAAATGGGCGCTCATCTTACCGCTCGCCATCCCACCGTATATCGGGGCGTATACGTACCACGGGATTTTGAATTACACCGGAATCATCCAGACGACGCTCCGAAACGACTTTGGGATTTCCGTGAATCAGTCGTATTTCAACATCATGACGATTCAAGGAACAATCTTCATCTTCACGCTCTTTTTATATCCGTACATCTATACGATTACGCGGGCGTTCCTACACAACCAGTCGTCCTCGATGATTGAGAATGCCCGCATCCTCGGCCGCGGCTCGTGGGATATCTTCTTCACAGTCGTCATCCCAATCTCACGTGTCGCCATCATCGGCGGGGTCAGCCTCGTCTTGATGGAAGTGTTGAACGATTATGGAGTCGTCAAATATTTCGGCATCCAGACGTTCAGTACGGCCATCTTCAGCACCTGGTTTGGGATGAGAGACACGTCCTCGGCGCTTAAGCTCGCCGGGACACTCATGATTCTCGTCATCGCCATCTTGACGATGGAGCGGCTCGTCCGGGGAAGAAAGCAGTTCAGCTATGCGACGACGAAAGTGAAACCGCTCAAGCCGAGACCGCTCAACGGATGGCATCGTTACGCCGTCCTCGGTTACGTCTCGACGGTGTTCGGGATTGCGTTTGCCATCCCGTTCATCCAACTCGTCGCCTGGACGATGTTGACGTTCGAGCAAGTGTTCACCGCGACGTTTTTCCGTCTCGTTTGGAACACGGTGAGCGTCGCCTTCATCGCGACGGTCATCATCCTCGTGTTCGCGCTCATCATCGCGAACTACACGCGGTTGTTCCCATCGAACATGACGCGCATCATCTCGAAAGTGACGACGCTCGGTTATTCGATTCCGGGTGCGGCCATCGCCATCGCTGTCATCACGCTGTTCTTGATCCTTGACGAATGGGTGCTGAACATCGCGCTCGCGCTCAACCTCGGGCAGACATTCGTATTCCGGACGACGCTAATCATGCTCATCTTCGCTTACGTCATCCGCTTCCTCGCCATCGGGTACAACTCGATCGAGAGTGGGTTCGAGAAAGTCGGTAAGTCGTTCACGGAAGCATCACGCATGCTCGGTTGGGGGACCGTGCAGACGTTCTTCCGCGTCGACATCCCGATGATCAAAGGGGCGATTATGAGCGCGTTCATCCTCGTGTTCATCGATATCATGAAAGAGTTGCCGCTGACCTTGTTTTTACAACCGTTCAACTTCTCGACGCTCGCCACACAGGCGTTCAAGTATGTCAGTGACGAGAAGATTCATGAGGCCGCGCTCGCCTCGATTGTCATCGTCATCATGAGCGGACTGTTGATCTTTGTTTTCCATAAGGTGCTTGATAAGGAGGCCGACTAATGTTTGTTCAAATCAACGACTTACACTTCAGCTATAAAGGTGCGCATGAAGAGACGATTAAAGGGTTCTCGCTCTCAATCACAAAAGGCGAGATTGTATCGCTCCTCGGTGACAGTGGGTCAGGGAAGAGTACGATTTTACGTCTCATCGCCGGTCTTGAGATGCCGAATCAAGGCGTCGTCGTCGTGAACGACTGCGTCTGTTGCGATGACTGCCAATTCATGCCACCGGAACAGCGTGGGGTCGGCATGGTGTTCCAAGACTATGCACTCTTCCCGCACATGACCGTTGAGAAGAACATCCGGTTCGGGCTCCATAAGCTTGGACGGAAAGAACGGAACGAACGCGTCGAAGAGATGCTCGCGCTCGTGAACTTGTCGGATTTCCGTCACCGGTTCCCGTACGAACTGAGCGGCGGTCAACAGCAGCGTGTCGCGCTCGCGCGTGCGCTTGCGCCGAAACCGTCGTTGCTCATCTTAGACGAGCCGTTTAGTAACTTGGACACGTCGCTACAACACCGGATTCGGGACGACTTGCGGCGACTCTTGAAGCAGACGGGGACGACGACGATTTTCGTCACCCATGACGAAGAGGACGCTGAGGCGCTCGCCGACCGCATCGTCTATCTCGGAGAAGGCAAAATTAAGAAGCAAATCATGACGGAGAACAACAAGACGTTCAACCCGCAGATTCCATGTTTCGTCTAACAAGAAAACTCCCGCCGGACGACCGTCCGGCGGGAGTTTTCTGTAGTTATTCGGTTGCTTCGGAAGGACTCGATTCATTGCCGAGCCGGTCGATTGCCGTGACGTAATAGGTGGCCGCTTCGTCCG
The DNA here is from genome assembly GCF_000714435.1 of Exiguobacterium alkaliphilum 12/1. Taxonomy (GTDB): domain Bacteria; phylum Bacillota; class Bacilli; order Exiguobacteriales; family Exiguobacteriaceae; genus Exiguobacterium; species Exiguobacterium alkaliphilum. The sequence goes on along the minus strand of NZ_JJMW01000041.1, from coordinate 107,544 downwards.
GCACTTCAATGCTTTTTCGGGCATGGGACGGAACGCTCGCAAGGTGCACGTTCTCCCCATCAATCACTTGGTAAATCCGGTATCCGATGACCGCGTCGTTACGCACAGCATGCCATGTGAGGAATGTACCACGAAGTTCGACGTTCGTCGGTATCTCGAGTACAACGTCATCGGCAAGAGGGATTTCCGCATCGACGAGTTCGGTATAGACGACAAATCGCTCATCATAACCGGCACTGCCGAACGTTCCGGAACACGTAATCAAGTTTAAGTTCCGTTTATCCGTTGCGCCGAAAATTTCTTTGATGGGCGCATTCGCCGTCTCATAGCGCTCGGTCTTCGTCACCTCGAACCGGAGCGTGTTTCCGGCCTCATCGACGATGACGATTTCATCACCGGCAACGAGTTGGTCGAGCTCATAGAAGACGGCGGGCCCCGTCTTGCTGTCGACGTGTCCGGCGATGACAGCATTGCCTTTACTTCCGGGCTTGACGCCAGGTTCGAACCAGCCGACTTGATCTTCGTCAGCCGGTACACCCATCTGACCGTTCTCGAGCAAGCCGACCTGTTCGATGGCGGTATCGACGTTGATTTTTGGGATTTGGATGGTGACCGGGGTCACTGCCTTAGCACTTTCTTCTTCCACTGCGAGCCGAAGTTTCTTCACCTCTTCCTGTAGAAGTGAGAATTCAGCCGATAAATCTGGGCTCTCCTCTATTTGTTTTTCTTCTACAGGTGGTGACGACGATTCTTGGGCGCTCGTCCACGTCCAGAAGCCAAAACAAAAGAGAGAGAGCGCCAGAAACAAATGGCGCTTGTTCATGGGCTCCCTCCTTATTTCTTATTGTTCAGATACTTTACGGTTGCGAAGTGTGACGAAGGCGAGTAAGATTCCGCCAAGGACAGCAAGGCCAGCGTAGAGTGTGTTCATCGATTGTGTTTGTGCACCACCGAGACCTGTTTCAGGCATTTCTTCAGGCATTGTTGTTTCGTGGAACTTGTCAGGCATTTGTGTCACGATCGCGTTACCGAGTGTTTCACCAACACCGAACATGAACGCGTATCCTTCACGGAATGACATCCAAGCTGCTTCTGCATCACCGGCTACATATTGATCAAACGTTTGAAGCACGAGTGCTTCGTGTTGTTTGATTGCTTCTTCACCGGCAGCTTGTGGCAAGTTGCCTTCTGTTGCTGCATCGAGGAATGTGCTGAAGTCGACAGCGAACTGGTCAAGCTTCATACGAGCTTCTTCGATTTTCGCTTCGTCACCTTCGAGTGTGGCAGCGACGATGTCACCTTGGGCTGTGATGTGGTTGCCGTTCCATACTTTCTCGAATTGTGCTGCGCCTTCGTCACCGTATACAGAGGCGATGGCTGCTTTGAAGTCGAGTGTGTTCTGGTCTTCCGCCCAGCTCACGTAGTCGAAGTCTTCTGCTTGGTCGTATCCTTTTTGCATGCCGATTGCGGCGAGAGCGAAGTGCTCACCTGCAAGGCTGTTCAACGTTGAGCGGAGCTCGACGGCCGGTGTGTCGGCTGGTGAATCAAACTTGTCAGGCATTTGTGTGACGATCGCACCTGAGAGGGCTTTACTGATGTCGAACATGAGCTTGTATCCTTCACGATACGTCATGTATGCCGAATCGTAGTCACCTGCTACGTAGTTGTCGAATACGGAGAGGACTTGTTCTTCATGAAGTTCGAGGACGTCAGCCGCTGCATCTTTAGGAAGGTTACCTTCTGTCGCGGCGTCAAGGAATGTCGAGAATTCTTCGACAAACTCGTCGACTTCTGCTTCTGCCTCAGCGCGGAGCTCTTGGTCCTCTGACTTCGCTGCTTCGACGAAGTCTGCCGAGTAGTCGTTATGGCCGGCGAAGATTTCTTCGAATTGGGCCGCGCCTTCATCACCGTAAATCGATGCGATGGCAGGTGTCATGTCGAGTGCGTTTTGGTCGAGCGCTTTCATCGCCACTTCAGCGTCTGCTGCTCCGTCGTATGCTTTCATCATCGATGTGACCGCTAAGACATAGTGCTCAGATAGCAACTGGTCGAGTGTCGCACGAAGGTCACCAGCCGGTGTGCTCGCTGTCGGTGCGTGATCTGCCGCCTGGGCGTTGAGTGGGACGAGTAAGCCTAACGCTAATGCCGGTGCTACAATCTTGTTCATTGTTTTCTTCTTCATGTGAATCGCTCCTTTGTTTTGTGAGTGTTGTCGTTGTTTACACCCATCTAACGGAGCGGTTCAAAAAATGGATCACTCTTTTTTTATTTATTTTCGTTTTTTTGTTGAAGTGTGCGATAAACCCCTGGTGCGACGCCATATTTTCGTTTAAAGATTCGATGGAAATAGGGATACGAATGAAAGCCGGACTGTTCGGCGATCTGTTCAAGTGAGTGTTGTGTGTAACGCATCTGTTCTTCAGCGAGTTGAAGGCGAATCGACTGAGCGTAGGCGATGATGGTCAGACCGGTTGCTTCTTTAAAGAGATGCACCGTGCGCGAGACACTCAGTCCGACCGCGTCGGCGACGTCCGCGACTTTAAAGTCGTCCGTCGCGTGGCTTTCGATATAGCGCATCATGCGGGAGACGACGGGCGGCCGCGTATTCATCCGATTCTCATGCATCGCCCGGTCAAGCATGAAGAGTAGCGCTTGGACGAGCGTCTCGATAATCCGCTCATCTTGGTCGATTGCAGGACGCCGCGCCTCTTCTGTGATGTGTTGCCAAAGCGATAGCATGCGTGCATCAATCGGAATGGACGTCATCGTCTGACGGGGCGCTTCTTCCCACCAGGCATCGAGCGGGGCACCTAAACAAAACAAGTGATAGTCGCCGCTCGCCGGGGTGTCGACGTGGAGCGCGTAATCATCGCCCGGCCTGACGAGCAACAAGTCCCCAGGGCGTGCCGCATACGTCTCACCGTTGATGACGACGCGGGCCGTCCCCTCCGTCTGCAACCGAATCAAATACGTCTCAAGTTGATTTGGAAACGGAAAAGTATAGGATGTAGTGTGATAAGAATAGCCACAAAAGCCGATCTCCATCGAATCTTCCTTTCTTAATAGCAAAATCGTTCATATCCCAATCATATCATGGATAGCCATGCGTTCGAGGAGACGGTACGATGGAGGCGACAGAATGTATGAGGAGGATGAATATGAAACAATGGTGGAAAGAAGCGGTCGTCTATCAAATTTATCCGCGCAGCTTTAACGATTCGAACGGTGACGGGATTGGGGACATCCCGGGCATCACCGAGAAGATGTCTTACTTGGCGGAGCTCGGCATCGACGTCATCTGGCTCTCACCGGTGTACGACTCGCCGAACGACGACAATGGGTATGACATTCGCGACTATCGCGCCATCATGGAAGAGTTCGGGACGATGGCAGACTTTGATGCGATGTTAGAAGAAGCGCACCGTCATGGCATCAAAATCATGATGGACCTCGTCGTCAACCACTCGTCGGACGAACATCATTGGTTCATGGAGTCTCGCTCGTCAAAAGACAATCCGTATCGTGACTACTACATTTGGAAGAAAGGCAAGGACGGACAGCCTCCGACGAACTGGGGTGCGTTCTTTGGCGGCAGTGCCTGGAAGTATGATGAGGCGACGGATGAGTACTATTTGCATCTATTCAGTAAGAAACAACCGGACCTCAACTGGGAATCGGAGACGCTTCGTCGTGAAGTGTACGACTTGATGACGTATTGGCTCGATAAAGGGGTCGACGGGTTCCGGATGGACGTGATCAACATGATTTCGAAAGACCAGAGCTATCCGGACGGGGAGACGCGGGGCACGGGTTACGGCGACGGGACACCGTTCTTCTTTAACGGGCCACGCATTCATGAGTTCATGCAGGAGATGAACCAGGAAGTGTTGTCGAAGTACGACACGATCACGGTCGGCGAGATGCCGGGCGTCAGCGTCGAGGAAGCGAAACTTTATACCGGAGAAGACCGGAACGAGTTGAACATGGTTTTCCATTTTGAGCACGTTGACGTCGGCAACGGGAGCTTCGGGAAGTGGAACCCGACCGATTGGAAGCTGACGGATTTGAAGACGATTTTCTCCCGTTGGCAAGAAGGGCTCGACGAAGAAGGCTGGAACAGCCTCTATTGGAGCAACCATGACCAACCGCGTGCCATCTCCCGTTTCGGGAACGATTCGGCAGAATATCGCGTGCGGTCTGGGAAGATGCTCGCGACGCTCTTACACATGTTGAAAGGGACGCCGTATATCTATCAAGGGGAAGAGTTCGGGATGACGAACGTCGCCTTCGATGCGATTGACAAGTATCGGGACATCGAGACGCTCAACGCCTATCGCGATTACACGTCGAACGGACTGCTCACGCATGAAGAGATTTTTCGCGGCATCCACGAGCGTGGACGCGACAACTCCCGGACGCCGGTCCAATGGTCGGCTGAGGCGCAAGGAGGGTTCACGACGGGGACGCCTTGGATTGACGTCAACCCGAACTACGTCGACATCAATGCGGAAGCGGCCCGGAAAGACCCGGACTCGCTCTTCCACTACTATCGCCAGTTGATTCAGCTCCGGAAACAGAACCCGGTCGTCGTCTACGGGAAGTATGAACTGCTCTTACCAGACGACGAGGCGGTATATGCGTTCACGCGGACGTACGAAGGTGAGACATGGCTCGTCCTGTGTAACTTCTCGGATGAGGAGCAAGTGCGGGAACTCCCGTTTGAAGTGAACGAACGCGTCATCGGAAACATGGAACCCGTGTCCCCGTTCACGCTTCGCCCGTACGAGGCACAAGTGTATAAAGTGTGACAAAAAACTCGCCTTTAGAGGCGAGTTTTTTTGATGCTGCTACGTATCGCGCGTTCTTTCGGGAATAGGATACTATGATCTGACCGAAAGGGGGAAACGAGATGAAGACATTGATCACCTATTCAAGCCGCTACGGGACGAGCGAAAAGGTCGCACGTCTATTGGCGGACCGATTACCGGGGGACGTCCACGTTCAGGATGTGGTCGAACGTCCTGACGTAGACTGGGCGGGCGTGGATCACGTCATCGTCGGCAGCTCAATCCGAATGGGGAAAATCCAAGACGAGATGACCGCGTGGCTTCACATCAACGAGTCGGAACTGTTGAAACGCCCGCTCGGACTCTATTTGTGTGCCGGCACCCCGACCGCCGCGGAACGCAAACGGGAACTTGAAGCGGCTTATCGGGACGCGTTACGGGCGCATGCCTATTTCGTCGAAGTCGTGGGCAGCGGGTATGACTTTGAACGCATGGGCTTCCTCGACAAGGCGATCGTCCGGATGATGGCGAAACAAACAGTAAGTTCGCTCAATTTGGACGAAGCGATGCTCGACGAGCTCGTCGAATCGGCTCAAGCGTCGCTCCGCACCCGTTCTGAGAATCCGTAAGCGAACACGTCGTGGGCGTCGAGTGGACTTTGGGAGGAGATGAGTGCATCTCCTCCTTTTTGTTCGCCCTCGATTCGATGAAGCGAGACCGTCGAAAGCCGTCCTCCGATTTTAATGGCGATCGGAGCCGAGTGACGGCAGGACACGTCTTCAATCGAGACACGGTCCGTATGGTTCGCCCCGCCGAACAGTTCGATGTCGGCACGGGCCGATGTGAATCCGCTCGCCGTGATCCGCTTCAAACGCACGTTACGCGATTTGTATTGAATCGCGAGTGCCGGTTGGGCCTCGTAGTCGTAGGCCGTGTCTCCGAGGGCGGTGAACCCGTTGATGAACACATCTTGATAAGCGGAGATGACGAGACTGCGAGGCGAGGACTTTTCGTATAAGCCGGACCGGACGGGTTCAATGGAGACGAGGTTCGTCCCGGAGAGGAACCGGGCCGTCTTCGAGTCCGGGTCGTCCGCCAAATGGTGGCCGATGTGGCGGAAGTTATACGAACGGTTGTCGTGATACGACACGTGCCCGAAAATGTGGACGTCATGGGCGGCCGAGGACGTGGCGTGCGCCTTCACCTCGATCCCGCCGAAACAGCCTTCGGTCAAATTATTGACGAGGACGACGTGACGTGAGCCATCATCGACCTCAATCCCGTTCGAATTCGAAAAACCGGCCGTGTGCGTTCGACCGTGCGGGTGGTGGCAATAACAGTTCGTGATATAGATGGCGTCGCTGTGATGGGTCGTGATCCCATCGTCCCCGTAATGGGTCGCCTCGCATCGGTCGAGCCAAACGTAACGGCTCCCGTTCGCCGCCCGTAGGCCGTCCCCGAGATAGTGGTAGTGGGGCGCCGTGATGTCGAACGCGTGCAAGCCGGCATTCTTCGCCGTCACATGGTGAATCCAGCCGAACGTGACGTGGGCGAACGTCAACGCACTCGACGCCGTATCGCCGCTCGACGTCCGTTCGACGTCGCCGAGGCGATCGACGTTCCAATCGAGCGTGAGATGGGCGACTTCGATATGGTGGTTGCCACGGAACGGGGTCGCATTCAGGAGTAGACGTCGATGTTTCGGGGCCCCGTCGGCGAGCTTAATCACGGTCTTGTCCTGTCCGGCCCCTACGAGTACGCAGTTCGATGGCATTCGAATCCCTCGGACGACGTACGTCCCGGCTGGTACGTGGACGCGCCGATTTGAACGAAGGGCGAGCCGGAAGGCGAGCGTGCAGTCGGTCCTCCCGTCCCCGACGGCCCCGTACTCGGTCACATCGACTTGGTGTGTCGTTGCTTGTGTCAGATTCAAATATTCCGCGTCCAGTCGTCTCATCCAAACGGGACGCACCATATCGTCTGCCACTTCGAGGGGAAGGGCGTTCGTCACCGGTACGATTCGTTCGGTCAATGGAAGACGTGACGGTTCGGTATGATGTTGATGCGGATAGGACTCGCGGCGAGTCGCTTCATGCCAAGCGAGCGTATCCGTCCATAAAGATTCCTCCGCATAAGCAGAGTTGGCGCGAATCGTGGCGTGGGGATTCGATCGATTAATGGCCTCCATGGTCTGTCTCCTCCTCGTGATGACTTCCCTCTGACTGTACCCGATTTCGAAGTATTTTTAGCAAACCGAAGTATTTAGTAGACAGAAGCATTTGTCCGTGGTATATTACATATGTGCTTAATTAAGAATAGCTGGAAACATAATTCACAAACGCTTTGGATTATTTTTCGTTTTAAGATAATCCCAGAGGTTTGTGCTTTTTTTTGGTCAGTTTTTTCTAGTAAGGCACTACTATAACGCTCAGCGTTTATTTCAGGAGGGTTCATTATGAACACAGGTAAAGTAAAATGGTTTAACTCAGAAAAAGGTTACGGCTTCATCGAAATGGAAGGCGGAGACGACGTATTCGTACACTTCTCAGCAATCCAAGGCGACGGCTTCAAGACACTTGAAGAAGGCCAAGCAGTAACTTTCGAAATCACTGACGGAGCTCGTGGACCACAAGCTTCTAACGTTGAAAAAATCTAATCTTCCTTAACTTTAAGGAATTTTACAACCTGTCCGCATCTGCGGGCAGGTTTTTTTGTGTTTAATCGCGTGCCTCCGGGGAAGAGTATACGAGTGACAATCACAAGGAGGGTATTCGAAATGGATGCATTGCAAACGGCAAAAGATATTTTGAATCACAGCAACGTAGGGACGATGGCGACTGTCTATAAAGGAAAGCCGCATAGCCGCTACATGACATTTTTCCACGATGAATTGACGCTCTATACCGCGACCTCGAAAGACACAGATAAAGTCGACGAGTTGAAAAACAATCCGTATACACATATTTTAATCGGTTACGATGGCGACGGTGTCGGCGATACGTATTTAGAGATTTTAGGGGAGACGACCGTGTCGGACGACGAGTCGATGAAAGAAAAAGTGTGGAACGAGAAGCTCGAAGGTTGGTTCGACGGTCCGGATGATCCGAAACTCGTCATCTTGAAAGTGACGCCACAATCGATGCGGGTCATGAATAAGAAAGGGCAACCACCGCAAGAAGTTCAGTTATAAAGGTCGATGTGACGTCCATACGGGCGTCTTTTTAGGTGGAATTTCCAAAAAGTGACTGACTTGTGACACACATATGGACGAACGGTGAACGATTGTCATAACATATGTGAAAAACTGAACATGAGTGGTATGTTGTGAATGTAATCACATATAAGTCATCATTCCACATAACAAGGAGGAATTATCATGTTCACAAAGTTTTGGCAAAACCACAACATCGCGACCGGCATCTTGACCGTACTTCGGATTTGGCTCGGTTATCACTGGCTCACGGCCGGGTGGGGAAAAATCACAGGCGACTTCGCATCTGGTGGCTATCTTCAAAACGCAGCGTCGCTCGCGACGGGCGACCATCCGGCGGTGGCCGGTTGGTGGGCCGCCTTCCTCGAAGGCTTCGCGATTCCGAACGCAGCGTTGTTTGACATCTTGATCCCGTATGGTGAGTTTTTGGTCGGTCTTGGCCTCTTGCTCGGAGCGTTGACTCGTAGCGCCGCTTTCTTCGGTCTCGTCATGAACATGGCGTTCTTGCTCTCAGGTACGGTCAGCACGAACCCGACGATGCTCATCGTTTCGGTCCTTATCCTCGTCGCCGGTTACAACGCTGGGAAAATCGGGATCGACGGGTTGTTCCTTCGCAAGTTCGTTGAAACGAAAGTCGTGCATCGTTCACCAAATCGTCAAATAGCGTGACGACTTTCTGACATTCTCCTGTGACAAACCGTTCGTTGTTCGGCTACGATGAACATAGCATGGATTGCAAAGGAGAACAGAAATGAACGCTACACAGTTTAAATGGCTCGGATATACGGAAGGCATGTCGTTCTTATTGTTATTGTTTATCGCGATGCCGCTCAAGTATTTAGCGGGTATGCCGCTCGCCGTCAGCATCGTCGGTGCGGCGCACGGATTCTTGTTCGTCGCGTACGTCGCGGCTGCCGTCTACATGGCGTGGCGCTTCCGCTGGAGTTTCAAAGTGCTCGTCCTCGCGGTCATGGCGTCGGTCATCCCGTTCGGACCGTTCCTACTCGAAAAACGAATTTTACCTTCAACAGAGAAGACATCGAACTGAGCGGTTCGATGTCTTTTGGCGTTCATGCACTTTCCGCGTCTGCTGACACAGCTGCTTTTTCGGCAGCGATGTCGTGACGGATCCGATACATCGCAAGCAGCGTGATCGATAGCAGGCAGACCATGCAGACTGTATAGAGGAAAGCGACCGATACCCATTCACTCAAGGCGCCGAACAAGATGAAACCGAGCGGCGTGATGCCCATCGCGAGTGATTCGAGCACACCGATGACCCGACCGAGATAACGTGGTTCCGTATTCGTCTGCAAACTCGAATCGCGACAAGTTGCTGTCTTACTACGACCAGGCCATTTCAATATTTGAGCGGCTTGGTGAAAAAAGTGAGCTGGTGATGGCGCTGATTGGGAAAGCGTATTATTACATCCTGTGGAATCAATTTGAAGAAGCGAGTGCGCACATTGAACAGGTAGAGTTATTGGATATTCGAAATATGTCATCAAAAACACATATGGAGTATTCGATGCTGCTCGTCATGAAAGAAATGACGTATGATGGGAATCTAACAGGAGCCATTCATCACTTGGACAGTGCGTTAAGACATATGCATCAAACACGAACGTATTATCGTGCAGACGATGTTTATCGAACGATTGCACTTTGCTCGTTGTATCTTAAAGACGAGCAGCGGGTACTCGAAGCGTTTGCGAAAACGAGACAGTATATTCAGTTCACGGATGAGCACGTGGCGAGAGTACGCCTTGCATTATCAGAGGCGCTATATGCAATTCATTATCGGCGTCTAGAGCAGCTAGAGAATCACATTCAAGAGATGGAACGATTATTAGCGGATGATTACACGTTTGTCGCTGCGATTGAAATGTCTAAAGGGGTCTATCATGCGATGAAAGGGAATAAAGAATATGGAGATGCGGCATTTGATTCTTTATGGAATGGTATGGACGGTTGGAAGTCGCATAGCTTAATCGATCAGGCCGTCTATTTCGAAGGGGTATTAATAGGAGCTAGCTATGGATGTGGAATGAACTTAGTACCTTCTATACAGGAAGCTGTCGAAAAGTTCCCGCAAGGATTTTATCGAACCCATTTGACCGGCCTGTTACAACAAATCAAGGGCTGATGACTCAGCCCTTGAACGTTTGAATGAGTGTTCCTTTCCCATCCTCGACTTGAATCGAGGCGTGCGCGCCATTGACGAGCGTCAGTTGTGGCGGCACGTGCCCGCAGTCGATGTCATAGATGACGGGTACGTCGAGCATGTCTTGAAGCTCGGCGTAGACGTCTTCAGCCGTATACCCTTGAGCGGGCTGTTGCGCTTCACTGCGACCAAACAAAATCCCACTCGTGTGATTGAACCAACCGGCCCACTTCATTTGAAGGAGGGTCCGTTTGAGTGCAGGGACGTCGAACTCAGCGTTCTCAAAGTACCAAAGAATCGGCTCCCCGTTCAAATGCTCGCGTTGGAACGTGTGGATGTCGCCGTATGGCGTGCCGATTGTATGCAACAAGACGTCGATGCAACCGCCGAGCAGTCGCCCTGTCGCCTCGGTGCCACCCATCGCTTTCCATTCGGTCGTCTCGGTCAAATGATAGATGTGCGGAGTCGGGTTCCCGTGTTGCCATTCCTTTTGATAATGCTCCGAAGCGCGTTGAATGACGGTCTCGCCTTCTTTTGCCGAGACGACATCGAGCCAGCGTGAACTCGTCTCGTCCCACTCCTCGCCGCGAAGGTCGACGAGGTTCGTCCCATGCGCTGAGGCGATGCCGGTTTTTAACGTATAGACGAATAGAAATAAGCTGACGTCGGAATAACCGAGCATCCATTTCGCCGGTAGCGCGTCCCAAGCGATACGGTCTAGAATTTCAATCAATAGCGTCCCGCCCCACGGCGGGATAATCAAATCGATCGTCTCGTCTTGAAACAACGACGTCAGCTCACTCGCGCGGACGTCGGCAGGCGCCGACTTGGCGTTTGACTGCGTCCAACTCGACGGCTGGAAGCGTAACGTGAAACCATGACGGTTGAACGTCTTCTCCGCTTCATGGAGTAGATGGTGAAGTTCGGTCGGGATGCCGGATGAGGGCGCCGTGACACCGACCGTTCTGCCGGTCAGTTGGGGATAACGAATCATAAAGGCCTCCTGTGGATAAGTAGTGGAATGAAGTGTAGAATCGGATTATCCACATGTGGACAAGTCACTTTTGACGCATATGCTCCGCATGACGGATGCCCCACGCGTTCATCGTCTCGAGCACCGGGATGAGCGTCCGTCCGTATTCGCTTAATCGATAGTCGACGCGCGGCGGCACTTCCGGATAGACGGTCCGGATGATGATGTCGTGCTCTTCTAAATCACGGAGTTGGGCCGTCAGGATTTTTTGACTGATGTTCGGAAGCGCGCGTTTCAGTTCACTGAACCGGAGTGTGCCTCCGTTAATGAGGGCGAGTAAAATCGACGGCTTCCATTTGCCCGTAATCAGTTCGAGCGCCGTATCGACTTCACAACTTGAGATTTTCGTCACAACGTTCTCTCCTTCATAGTATCCTTTACGTAACTATACCACCTTTTTGTGCCGTCTTCTGTCGATTTCACTTAGCGGGTATACTCAAAAGAGAGGTGAAGAACATGAAACTAACAAATATCAAATTAGGTGCTATCACGTTGCGCGTCAGCGACTTGAACACGATGCAAGCTTTTTATAAAGAAATCATCGGGATGGACGTTCTCGACACGAGAGACGGGTACGTGACGCTCGGCACGGAAATGACGCCGCTCGTCATCTTGCATGAAGTGAAAGACGCGCGACCAAATCGTCAAGCGGCTGGCCTGTTCCATTTCGCCATCCTTCTACCGGACCGAATCGAGCTCGGCCGAGTGCTCCATCATTTAATCAGTCGTCACATCGAGGTCGGGCAAGGGGACCATTTGGTGAGCGAGGCGTTCTATTTGAGCGATCCAGAAGGGAACGGCATCGAACTGTACGCCGACCGTCCCCGGGATCAATGGTCGTATGAACCGAACGGGCACGTGAAGATGTCGACGGATCCTGTCGACTATCAATCGATGCTCGAAGCGGCGGCCGATCGCCCGTTCACGGGACTGCCGTCCGGGACGACGATGGGCCACGTGCATTTCAAAGTTCGTTCTCTCGAGACGGCGCGTTCATTTTATGCGGATCGCCTCGGTTTCACGGTGACGACGGACTCTTATCCGGGTGCCTTATTCTTGGCGGCCGACGGCTATCATCATCATGTCGGCACGAACGTTTGGGCGCGACCGAGCATGCCGATGGGCGAAGAGGCCGGCATCGAGGCGTGGACACTGCTCGTCGATGCGGCGACGAACGAAGCGCTCGGTGGGACGACGAGCGAATGGTCGCTCACCGATTCAGACGGCATTACGGTCAATATAAAAAGCGTGGACTGATGTCCGCGCTTTTTAACGTGCTGTCATTTTTTTCTGGCCTGAATCGAACGAGAGGCGAAGCCCGCGTTTTTTATACGCTTGCTCGACTCGTTTTGGGTTGATGCTAAGCTCGAGATGAGCGAGCTTCAAATGTTCAAGCTGTGGCACCGTGACATCGAGACGGACGAGCTCCATGTTGCGCTCGGCTTTCTTACGGGTGCGTCTCAAGTTACGGGGCACTTCCTCTGACGTCAGTGCCGCGATCGTTTCGTTGATTTGTTGTCGTTTGTCGCCTTTGACGCTCAGTGCCGTATACAATTTTTCGAGCGAACCGAATCGCTTAATCAATTTTACCGACTGGCTCTCGTCAAGTCCGGCCACAGGAGGAATCCCGTCAGAACGGTCTCCTGTCAACGCCTTGACGGCTGAGAGTTGTTTCGGCTTCAAGCCTTCATAGAGTGCTGCAATCTCCTCAGGGCGAATCTCGAGATGTCGCTTGAGCGGGAGCGGGCGGTTGTCTTTAATGTCGCAACGCGCCTGCATCTGTTGCAGTTCTTGAGTTTGAAGCCAAACCGTGATGCGTGGGCTCACGAGCTGAAGCAAATCTTTATCCTTCGTCATGATGACGACAGGTGCGCTACAGCTGAACTTCCGCGCGATGTGGGCGATCAAATCTTCTCCTTCATAGCCTTCGACTTGATATTGCGGGATGCCGCTCTCTTCAAGGAGTTGGCGCATGAGTTCCATTTGAGCCTTCAATTCGGGCGGTGTTTGGCGACGGCGGCGTTTATAACCGGGATAAAGTTCCCGACGCCACAATGTTTCACGTGATACGTCCCAAACGACGACAAAATGGGTCGGACGATGTCTGCGTAGAATCGTCCGGATGAGGCCGGTCATTCCGATGACGGCGCTCCGATCGTTTTTTGATACCTCGCGTCCTTTTTTCGTTCGGCTCGCGGCGGCACCATAGTAGGCACTGGCCAGCATGGAGTTACCGTCAATTAAAAATAGTTTACGTTCCATGCGTAACCTTCTTTCTGTAGTTGTTGGACCGAGCAATCGTGAATAACTCGGTGATGTTGTGTCAATGAGTGGCGTGCACTCAAATAAGCAACATATGTGCAGTATAGCACGACAGGACATGAAAATATAGCGACAGTTCTGAGCGCATAAGAAAAGCCTTCCCGACGTGGAGTGGGAAGGCAAGTGGAAGCGTCAATCGATTTCAGCTTGAATCTCGTCTCTGTGGGCGAGAATCAAGTCGACGAAGACGATGCGGTGGTTATCGACTTCACGGACGATTAATTCGTGATCACCGGGCAGGACGAAGCGTTCGCCGGCTCGGGCGTTCGCTTTTTGTGACAAGACGAACCCGCCGACCGTGTCGACGTCGTCTTCAATCTCGATCCCGAACCGTTCCTCGACTTCCTGTGTGAGGACGAGGCCGGACAGGCGATAGTGCCCCGGGGTGACTTCCGTGATTTCGGCCTGTTCGTCGCGGTCGAACTCGTCACGAATCTCGCCGACGATTTCTTCTAAGATGTCCTCAATCGTGAGTAGGCCGGCCGTGCCGCCGTATTCATCGATGACGAGACACATCATCGTCCGTGCGTTTTGCATCTTCACCATCGCTTCTTGGAGCGGGGTGAACTCGGTCACGAGCGGCAGTTGATGGATGAACGTCGCGAACGGGGCATCACTGTTCGCGAGTTGGGCCGTGAACAACTGCTTCGCGTTCACAAAGCCGAGCACGTCGTCCCGGTCGCCGTCGCGTGTGACCGGATAGCGCGTATATTGGTGCTCTTGGACGGTGGCGATAATCGAGTCCATCGAATCTTCCTCGTCAATCGTGACCATGTTCATGCGCGGCACCATCGCGTCTTTCGCGACGCGCTCGTCGAACGAGAAGATGTTTTGCACGTAGGCGAGCTCGTTCTCGTTAATCTCCCCGCTCTTGAAGCTCTCCGTCATGATAATCTTCAGTTCTTCCTCGGAATGCGCCGTCTCTTGAGCGGTCGTCTGGACACCGAACAAGCGAAGCGTGAGCCGGGCCAAACTGTTCAACACACGGATGAACGGATACATAATCTTCGTGAACCAGTAAAGCGGACGTGCGACGAGGAGCGTCAACTTCTCGGCCTCGTGAACAGCGAGCGTCTTCGGGACGAGTTCACCGATAACTACATGTAAGAAGGCGATCAACAAGAAGGCGATTAAAAATGACAAGAACGTCGAAGTGGTCGCTGAGACGTTGAAGACGTTGACGAGCGGTTCCATCATCCCTTCGATTTGATCGGCGCCGATCCACCCAAGGCCGAGCGCGGACAAGGTGATGCCGAACTGAGACGCGGAAAGGGAATCATCGAGATTCTCAATCACTTTTTTTGCGACGATGGCGCGCTTGTTTCCTTCAAGAACGAGTTGGTCGAGTCGTGCGCCCCGCACTTTGACGATTGAAAATTCGGCAGCGACAAAGAACGCGGTCAAGAAGATGAGCAAGGCAACGATGATTAAACTGAGTAACGTGGGACTGTCCAAAAATTCCCCCAAAAATCGGGGAGTCACCTCCATTGAAGTAAGATTGTACGTCTTTCAGGCAATTCCTGAAAACGAGTAGTTTGTTTCAGTATAGTGGATTTACTTTAAATATTCAAAATCAAGGTCGGGAGGTTTCGACAAGAGGGGAATGAGGGAACTACAAAGCGAGAAGCTGAAGGAGGGAACAGTATGGCAAACTATCCAGAGTTAAAAGGGAAAGTCGCGGTCATCACGGGGAGTTCGAAAGGGATTGGGCGTGCCGTCGCCGAGCGCTATGCGAAAGAAGGCGTCCATGTCGTCTTGAACTATCGGAGTAGCGAAGACGAGATGAACGAAGTTATTCGTGGCATCGAGGCGAGTGGCGGGAAAGCGGTCGCGGTAAAAGGGGACGTCGCGGAAGAAGGGCTCGCCGAGAAGATGATCGAGAAAGCTGTCTCTGAGTTTGGGAAGATGGATATCTTCGTCAACAACGCCGGTGTCCAAGTCGAAGCGAAGACGCACGAGATGGAGCTCGACAATTGGAAGAAGATTATCGATACGAACTTGACGGGCACGTTCCTCGGTGTGCGTGCCGCGTTGAAATATTTCGTCGAACACGAGATTCAAGGAAATATCATCAACATGTCGTCGGTGCATGAAGTCATCCCCCGCCCAGGTTATACGCACTATGCGGCGAGTAAGGGTGGCGTCAAGATGTTCACAAAATCGGTCGCGCTCGAATACGCACCGAACAAGATTCGCGTGAACGCCATCGCACCAGGTGCGATCGATACACCTATCAACGAAGAGACGATGCAAGACCCGGAAGAGAAGAAAGGGCTCGAGGCGCTCATCCCGACGCATGAGATTGGTCGTCCGGAACAAATTTCGGCGGTCGCCGCATGGCTCGCGTCAGACGAGTCATCCTACGTGACTGGTACGACGATTTTCGCCGACGGTGGCCTTTCGCTTTATCCGTCGTTTGGCCCTGAAAACAAAGTCCAATGAAAAAGAGGGGTTCGCGCAATGCGGACCCCTTCTCTTTTGTTAACTACTCATCTTATCTTCGGCTACATATTTCGGTAAGGTGATGGTGAAGGTCGATCCATCCCCGACACTTGAATCGACATGAATCGATCCGCCATGACCTTCCGCAATCTCTTTACAGATTGCAAGACCGAGACCGGTGCCGCCGATTTTACGGCTGGCCGAGTTGTCGACACGATAGAATTTATCGAACAGTTTGGAAATCGCCGATTCAGGTATCCCGATGCCTTTGTCTTGAACCGAAATCTCAATCGTGTCCGCTTGATCATGCGTGACGCAGACGGCAACCTTCCCCCCGTCCGGCGAATATTTAATCGCGTTGTGCAGCAAGTTCGTGAACAGTTGACTCAACCGATTCCGGTCCCCATAAACGAGAAGATTCGTATCACATTCGAGCGTGAGCGCGTGGTGTTGGCTCGCGCCTTGATGTAGCGCAATCGTTTCGGACAAAATGTCATGCAGGCGTTCGGGTTGGTACTCGTACGCCTGTTGACCAGACTCCATACGCTGGACGTCGAGCAGATTCGAAATCAAGTCCTCGAGGCGAAGCGTCTCTTGATGAATCATCCCTAAATACTGATCGACGCGATCTGGCTGTAAGCTCCGATAGCGCAACAGTTCCGTGAAGCCGATGATGCTCGTGAGCGGTGTCCGCAACTCGTGGGACACCGTCGAGACGAGCTCGGTCTTCAGACGGTCGACTTCGGTCTCTTGTGTCACGTCACGGAAGACGAGCATCGTGCCGTGTCGCGTGCCCCGTAAATGAATCTTCTCGGCATACATTTGAATGAAGCGTGCTTCTTGGTTCATCGAGAACGTCACGCTCTCTTCCATGCCCTCACCCTCGAACGCATGGCGCATGAACGAGAAGAACGCGTTTTTTTGGTCGACTTGAAGTCCGAGCGCTTCTAAATCGGCGTCGAGTCGATATAAGTCCATCTCATTTCGTTTTGTGATGGCTTGATTGAACATGACGAATAGCGCCTGGTTCGCCATCTTCTCGTTCGTCGTATGTTCGACATAAATGACGGCATCACGAATCGAGTGAAGCAGACGGGCCGTCTTTTCACGTTCCTCTTCGACTTGATGACGCTGCATCGCGAGCGAAGAGGCCATTTGACGAAACGAGTCGGTCAATTGGCCGACCTCATTTCGAGACGAGGCCCACTGCATCGGCACGATTTGTTCATCCGCGAGTCGACCGCTGTTGACGATCAAGTCTTGGAGCTGACCGGTCAACCGCTGAACGTACGGACGGGCGGCGATGAAGAGGACGAGGAGGACGGCGAGGAGGGATAACAACCAGAGCACTTGCGCCCACTTCGTATGTGTCGCAAGTTGCTCACGAAGCATGTTCTCCTCATCGTTCAATGAGTTTCGATATTCCGTGAACACGGACTCCATGTCGACGATGCTCGCGCTCATATCCGCGGCGCTCTTCGAATTGATTTTAAACTTCCGGTCTGCCGGTGGTTCCGCTTGCGGCGTCACCTTGCCGAGTGTCGGCATCTGCAAAAACGGCTCGGTGACCGTACCGGTACGTTTCGCTACGACATAGCGCTCTAGGCTCGGCATGACACGTTCCTGATATGCCGAGAAGAGCGTCCGAGCGTCGCTCGCATACACTTTCTCTTTTTCAGTGACCGCGTTCGCTTCAAACCACGCGGTCTGCGTCTCAATCAACGCTTGTTTATCTTTGACGCGGGTGAGCATCTCCTCGTCACCGAGGATGACGTAGCCGCGCATCTCATATTGCATGGACTGCCACGTCTCGAATAACTCAGTCGCATTCGTTCTGCGTTCGCTGACATTCTCGAGCGAGGTCGTCGTCTGTTCAATTCGATTTTCCGTATAGACGTACACGGCAAGTGAGGTAAGGAGGATCAGTCCGATGAATAAATAGAAGACGAATAAAAACTGTCTTCCGATCCGCTGGTCAATCCATGCTTTCATAATAGACCGTTCCTTCCTGGAACTACGTGCATTCCATCTGTGACAAAATCCTGTCTGGTTCGTTCCTTCATTGTACAGATTTCAACCAGCCGTTGCCACCAATCAAGAAATTCTCGGAAGTTCACTATTATTCATTGACCAATAGTGAACGATGGGCTATTGTTTAATATATAGTAGAGGAGGCGGGATGATGAATCCTCAATTTAAGAAGGGCGTGCTCAACTTATGTGTGCTCGCGCTCGTCGAACAAGGCGACCGTTACGGCTATGAGCTCGTCCAAGCCATTTCGGCGAAAGTATCCATCTCGGAAGGTGCGGTCTATCCGCTCCTTCGGCGGCTAACGTCCGAAGGCTACTTCACGACGTACTTGAAAGAGTCGGCTGAAGGACCGCCGCGAAAGTATTACACGATCACGGACCAAGGGAAGATGCATTTAGAGGCGTTACGAAACGAGTGGGAATTGTTCACAACAGGCGTTAACGAATTGATTAAAGGGGGAGACGACGTATGACAGAAGAACAGTATTTGGGAGAGCTCGAACGATTACTTGCCGGGGTGAGCGTCATCGAACGAGTCGATATGTTGCGTGACGTGTCCGAGTACTTTGCGAACGGACGGGCAGACGGGAAGACGGACGCAGCGATGATTGAGGAGCTTGGGCGGCCAGAGACGTTAGCCGGTGAGCTGCTTGGGTCGACTGAGTCCTCTTCTGAAGTCAGTCGTAAAGAGCCGACCGTCGTCAAAAGTCAGAACGTGGCGTTCCATAACGTCTCCATCGACGTCCTGCAAGCACACGTCCGCGTCGTTCCGTCGCATGACGGTTTTGCCTACGCCACGCTCGAGACGGAACGGGACCACGGGGTGACGATGAATATCGTCGGGGACACCTTGGAAATCCGAATCGAGTCCGAGCGTCGTTTCGGTCTATCGAATTTGTTTGCCTGGGCGGTGACGAAGGCCCCGGTGCTCCATATCGAGCTGCCGCGTCATGCGTATGAACAAGTCGTCTTGAAGAATCGTCACGGCTCGTGCGACGTGCGAAACCTAGATGCGGCATCGGTCGAAGTCGAGAGCGAGAACGGTAGCATCACGGTGCACACGGTGAATGCGAAGCGTGGCTCTTTCCGTTCCTCGAACGGGAAAGTCAGTCTCACGGCGATGAGCGGTCAGGCGTTACATGCCCATTCCTCGAACGGACGCGTGGAAGTCGCTGCCTCGAACGTCGATCGATTAGAGGTCCATTCCTCGAACGGGCGTCTCGATATCCACGACGTAAAAGGAGCGGTCGAGGCGAAGACCTCGAACGGACGCATCGACTATGCGATGGATGTGTTCGAGCACCCGGTCCGCCTGAAGACGAATAATGGGCGCATCGATGTTCGGTTGAAACGTGAGCCGCGTGACGCCGTCATCCGTGCGAAAACGAACAACGGCAAAGTCGAGCTGTTCGGCGATCGGGCGAATGAGCGGACGTATGGGGATGGGACGGTTGAACTTAGACTGACGAGCTCGAACGGAAGCATTACCGTTGAACAAGCATGAAAAAGACTCGCGCGTGAGCCCTTCACGCGCGAGTCTTGCTATTTATAAATCGTGCACGAGCACATAGGCGACACGGACCGGACCGTGTACCCCGACAATCAAGTTCATCTCGATATCGGCCGAGTTCGATGGGCCGGAGATAAAGTTGACGCCTTTCGGTGACGCGAGGTCTCCGTCCTTGTCTAATGCACTGAGCTGCTTGGCGGTTTGTGTCATCCGAGGGACAAGGACCGATTTCGGGATAATGGCGATATGGTCGTGCGGCAACAGACTTATCGTCCGTGATTTTCCCGGTTTTGCGTATTGGACGATTGTCGCGCTCTCGGCGAACGCCGCGTCGGCGATTGTGATGCCGATATCGGCTTTGACGGCCAACGCCCGACTCTCATCCGGACGCGTGGCGTCCCACCAGTCGAACGATGCGCTCGTTTTTGGCGCCCACGACTTGATGCGCTCGTCATGCTCGGCGATGATTGCCTGTCCCCCGTACTGCTCAATCAAAAGGCGAAGTGTCTCGTCGAGATGAGCCGACTCGCATTCGATGACGTCTGTGTGGATACGTGTCGCAACCATCCGAAACGTCTCGAGGAGCTCCTCTTCAGACGCGTCCTTCAACACGTCATCTTGCGGACGGTGCTTGTACACACGTTTGGGCGGGGTCAAGTCGATGTCGCGTCCGAGTTGGTTGGCGATGCGTTTCAAAAAGTCTTCACGGTTCGTGATTGTACCTGGATTCACTCTGCATTCCCCCGTTTCTTGAACCAGTCCCGTACGGTCTGTTTACTCGGTTGCGGCAAGTCTTTCGAGTCCGTCCATGCCGGTAGCCCTTTCTCGATTTGTCCCGCCTTCGTGAACGGAGACGTGGCGAACGGTGCCATCTGCTCGGCCGCGCCGAACAAAAGCGGGCTCGAGGACGTGACGGCGAAGCCTTTCATGGCAATCCGTTCGACGAACGGCGACTGCTTCTTCTCTTCGACGATGACGCGGCGATGCTCAATCAACAGTTCGTGGAGCGGGATCTTGACCGGACACGCTTCCGTACAAGCACCGCATAAGCTCGATGCGTAAGGCAGTTCCTTATAATTCTCGTATCCGTCAAGGAGCGGGGCGAGCACAGCGCCGATTGGACCGGAATAAATCGAGCCGTAGGCGTGGCCGCCGATATGACGATACACCGGACAGACATTGATGCAAGACGCACAGCGGATACATTGCAGCACCGATTGGAATTGGGTACCGAGAATCCCGGAGCGCTTGTTGTCGACGATGACGAGATGGAATTCTTCAGGACCATCGACCTCGCCGACAGCCCTTGTCCCGGCGAACGTCGTGATGTATGAGGTGAGTCGTTGCCCGACGGCGCTTCGGCAGAGCATGTTGACGAGCACTTCGAACTCTTCGTACGACGGCACGAGCCGCTCCATCCCCATGACAGAGATGACCGTGTCCGGAAGGGACGTGACCATCCGTCCGTTTCCTTCATTCGTGACGAGCCCGACGGCACCGCTCTCGGCGATGGCGAAGTTACAGCCGGTGATGCCGACTTCCGCTTTCAAAAAATCTTTCCGTAGCTCCCGACGAGCATAACGACCGAGCTCGGTCGGGTCATTTGTCCCCTCGTACCCGTTCGCGGTGAACGTCTTATGGACGGCGTTCCGGTCTTTATGAAGTGCCGGGGCGATGATGTGCGACGGCGGATCGTTATCGAGTTGAAGAATCCATTCCCCGAGGTCTGACTCGACGACCGTACACCCTTCTTCTTTTAACGCCTCGTTCAGGCCGATTTCTTCTGTCACCATCGACTTGGCTTTGACGATATGTTTCGCGTCCTTCGACCGGACGACTTCCCGGATATACCGGTTCGCTTCTGCCGGCGTCTCGGCGAAGAAGACGTGGCCGCCGCGTTTTGAGATGTTTTCGCTCAATTGATACAAATAGTAGTCGAGGTGTTCGAGTACGTGCTGACGAATCTCTTCCGAATGGTCACGGAACGCTTCCCAGTCGCCTAGTTCCTCAGCCGCGTACAGCCTGACGCCACGAAGACGGTCTTGGGCCGAACTGACGGCTTCCCGCATGAACGGGTTGTCAATCCCGTCTTTGCGACGCGCTTGAAACTTCTCATCTAATCGAATCCCCATGCTCATGCCTGTTTCACCCCTTCATTCAACACTTCGGCGATATGCATCACTTTGATTGGATGGCCTTGTTTATGTAGGCGTCCCCCGATATTCATCAGACACGAGGCGTCCGCCCCGATTAAGACGTCGGCTCCAGAATTCAAGATGGACGCGACCTTCTCGTCGACCATCTGCACCGACACGTCCGGCATCTTGACGGAGAACGTGCCACCAAACCCACAGCAGTTATGGACACCGTCGAGCGGGACCATCGTCAAGCCGTCGACATGTTTGAGCAGTTGCCCGGGTGCCGCCTCGATTCCGAGGAGGCGCGTCATATGGCACGAGGCGTGATACGTCGCTTTGGCAGGGAACTTCGCCCCGACGTCTTTCACCTCGAGCACGTCGACGATGAATTGCGTCAATTCGAACGTCTTCGCCGCATGGGCCTCGGCGCGCGTTTTCCAAGCCGGGTCATCCTTGAACAAATGTGCGTAATCGCGCATCATCATGACGCACGAGCCGGAAGGGCCGACGATGTAATCGGCGTCCGCCTTCTCGAACGTCTCGATCATATGCTTCGCAATCTTTTTCGTCTCTTCGTGATAGCCGCTGTTATAGGCCGGCTGACCGCAACACGTCTGCTCGAACGGAAAGCTGACGTCACAGCCGAGGTGTTCCAATAGTTCGACCGTCGCTTGACCTACCGATGGGAAGAGCGTATCGGAAAGGCAAGTGACGAATAGCGCCACTTTAGGCATGTCCATTCCTTCTTTCTTCAGGTGGTTTTCGTAAACGATTTCACCGTCATTATTTCATAACGGAACGACAACAATAAAGGAAAATGGGATGAATCGCATAAAAAACTGTAAAATCCTGTCTAATTGAGAAGGGGATGAGAATGAATTGGAATTCAGGCATATCCTGCTATAAAACAGCATTCCCTTGCTTCGATACAGAAAAACCCTCGTCGAGGACGAGGGCACGAATCTAACTTATAAGAAAAACATTTCCAAGATAAAGAGTGCGCCGAACAAGTAGATGAGCGGGTGGACCGTCTCTTTGTTCATCGCTTTAAAGATCGGATAGAGGATGAACCCGAAGGCAATCCCGCGCTCGATGCTACCTGAGAGCGGCATGATAAGGATCGTCATAAAGGCCGGGAAGTATTCGCTAAAGTCCGACCAATCGATATAGCGGACGTTCGTCAGCATGAGCGCCCCGACGATAATCAGTGCGGGCGCCGTGATGGCCGCGACACCGGAGATGGCGCCGATGAGCGGGCTAAAGAAGAGCGTGAGCCCGAACAATCCCGCGACGACAGCCGTCGTCAGGCCGGTCCGGCCGCCTTGAGCGACACCGGCAGCCGATTCGATATACGCCGTCGACGGGCTCGTTCCGACGAGCGAGCCGCCCATCGTTGCGAGCGAGTCAGCGAACAAGGCGCGGTGCCCGTTCTCGATCGTGCCATCTTGTTTCAACAACCCTGCCTGCTTTCCGACCCCGACGAGTGTGCCGGTCGTGTCAAAGAGCGTGACGAGGAAGAATGACAAGACGGCGCCAAACAGGCCGTATTGAATGACATCGGTGAATGCGGTGACCGGGTTTACCATCAGTCCTTCCGGCAACGTCGGCATCGCTGTCACCCCGTCAATTTTTAAGAGGTCCATAAAGTAGGCCGCAATCCCGGTGAGAATCATCCCGATGAGGAGTGACCCCGGGATGTTCCGTGAGAAAAGGAGTGCCGACACGACGAGCCCGCCGAGCACGAGGAGGACGCTCGGAGACGACAAGTCGCCGAGACGGACGAGGTTCGCCTCGTCTGACACGATGAGACCCGACAGTTTCAAACCGAGCGAAGCGATGAACAATCCGATGCCGGTCGTGATGGCATGCTTCAATGACGCCGGAATCGCTTGAATCAACTTCGTCCGAATCGGGGACAGCGATAAAATCAAAAAGAAGACAGACGAGACGAAGACGACGCCGAGCGCGGTCGACGGCGCGATTTGTTGCTGGGCGACGAGCGTATAGGCGAAGAAGGCGTTCAGTCCCATCCCGGGTGCGACGGCGATTGGCAGGTTCGCATAAAACGCCATAAGTCCCGTCCCGATCAAGATGGCGATGATGGTCGCCGTGAACGCCTGCGCGAACGGGATGCCGGCATCAGACAGGATGGCCGGGTTAACGACCGAGATATACGCCATCGTGACGAACGTTGTGACACCAGCGGTCACTTCTTGTTTAACGTTCGTCCCATGTTGTTTCAAATGAAATAAGTTCATGAATAAGACTCCTTGTATCAATGAATTTCCGAACAATAATTACTCGAATAAGCTTAAACGCACGTTATCAACTTGATGACTATACAAAATGAATAAGGTATCGTCAATAACTTCGAGTGAAAAACCTATAAAAATTCAAATGAAAGCGTTAATCGTTCGGAAATCGATGAAATGAAAATAGTGCTTGCTCTGAAACGCGTTTCAGCTTGTACGCTTGAACCAAAGGAGGGGAAATCCGATGAATGGATCGACATGGAAGATGTTTTGTAGCGGAATCGTCTATGAACTGGTAATCAATCAGTTGTACACACCGTTCGGAAGAATGTTGTGTAGCCATTTCCAAGATGAGTTCCTTCAGTTGCCAATCGAGGAACGGTTCCGTCTCGTGCAAGCGATTCGTGTGCAGGTGATCGACAAGGGTGGCAGTCCGGATGCAAACTGGGTACACTATATGCAAAGACTGACAAACTGAGGTGAGACGAGTTGGCGAACATTCGAGATATCGCGAAACATGCAGACGTGTCCGTGACGACGGTATCGCGCGTCATCAATGCGCATCCGTACGTGTCAGATGAGAAACGGGAGCGGGTGCAGCGCGCGATGAAAGAGCTCGGCTATTTACGGAATCAGCAAGCGTTGACGCTCTCGACCGGTCGGACACAGCGGTTCGTCGTCGTCTTGCCGTATATGGACCATCCGTACTATGGCCTGTTCGTCAACGGGTTGGCGAAAGCCGCGCTCGGGAAAGACTACCGGCTCGTCATGTGGCAGACCGAATATCGGCTCGATCAAGAACGCCAAGCGCTCGACTTGTTGAAGCATCGGGAAGTTGACGGTGCGATCGTGTTGTCGCATACGATGACGTTCGAGGAGATGGAGACGTATCGAGCCTATGGTCCGATTTCCGTCGCGACGGTCGGTGCACCGGAGACGATTTCGTCTGTTCATGTCGATCATTACACCGCATTCCAAACCGGCCTTCGTGTCTTGACAGAGGCAGGCTATGAAGACGTCGGCATCGTCTTATCGAGGCCGGACAGTCCAAGCTCCATCGTGCGTCAGCAGGCATACTTCGATGAAGTGGCGTCCGCGCGTGAGCGATGGGTCTATAGCGGATACTTGACGAGTGAGGACGGGAAGCGGTTGGTCTCGGCTTTCCTCTCTGAACAGGAGCGCCCCCGTGCGCTCTTTTTCTCGTCTGACTATGTCGCGCTCGGTTTTTTAGGGGAAGCGACCCGTAGCGGCCTTCAGGTGCCGCATGACATCGCTGTGCTCGGTTTTGACGGCCATCCGATTGGCCAGGCGTTCGGTTTATCGACGATGCGCTCCCCGAACGAAGACATCGGGCGCGCCTTGTTTGAGGCCACGTTCCAGGAAATGACGGGCGCGCCGGTCGTCCAGGAAAGTTTGACGGTCACGTACTTGTCAGGGACGACCCTCTAGGCAACTTCCTCGCTCGACTATTTCGAAACGATTAGAATGAAGACAGAAGTCGAGAGGAGGATGTCAGATGAAAATCAACGTGACAGAAGAAGCATTACAATTCTTTAAAGACGAGATGGAAGTGAAGTCAGGCCAGACGGTGCGCTTGTTTGCTAAGTATGGGGGTTCGACGGACTTGACGCACGGTTTCTCGGTCGGCGTCATCACAGAAGACATCGATAACGCGGCGGTTGAGACTGAGGCGGACGGGATTCGCTTCGTCGTAGCCGAACAAGACGAGTGGTTATTCCAAGGGCAGGACGTCAACGTCGAGATTCGCGGCGACGAAGTCGTGTTCGTGCAAGCGTAACATCACAATTCGTTAACAGATGGGTGACATCTGTTTGAATCAAACATCCGCGGGGAACAGTCTACGACATGACAAAACCGAAAGGGTGAAGACGCATGTCAGACAAAGACAAACGCGAACAAGAAGAACGTGAGAAGTTGAAACGCGATCAGCCCGACATCTCGCACGAGGAAGACTCAAAAGGGGATCATTCGGACCTCGAAGAGACGGACGAAGACGAACAAGCATAAAGAGCCCGCGGGCTCTTTTTGTTTTGCAATTGAAAGAACGGGCATAGACGTTATAATGGATGAGGGAAAACTATTCAGTGAGGAGAATGAACTATGAGTACAGTACTTGTCTTCGGACACAAAAATCCGGATACGGACACGATTTGTTCAGCGATCGCCTACGCGGAGCTGAAGAAGAAATTAGGGATGGACGCAGAGGCTGTCCGTCTCGGTGAAGTGAGCAACGAGACACAATACGCACTCGACCACTTCCGCGTCAAAGCGCCACGTCTTGTCGAACGCGTCTCAGACGAAGCGAACGCGGTCATCTTGGTCGACCATAACGAGTTCCAACAGAGTGCCGTCGACATCGAAGACGTGCGCATCCTCGAAGTCATCGACCACCACCGCATCGCGAACTTCCAAACGGCAGACCCGCTCTATTACCGGGCCGAGCCGGTCGGTTGCACGGCGACGATTTTGCTTAAACTCTACAAAGAGCACGGGATTGAGATCGCTCCGGACATGGCTGGTTTGATGCTCTCGGCCATCATCTCGGACTCGCTCCTCTTCAAATCACCGACGTGCACGGACGAGGACGTCAAAGCGGCGAAAGAGCTTGCCGAGATCTCTGGGACAGACGTCGAGACGTACGGTCTTGAGATGTTGAAAGCCGGTGCTGACTTGAGCCAAAAGACGGTGCCTGAACTGATCACGCTCGACTCGAAAGAGTTCGCGATGGGCGACTACCGTGTGGAAATCGCACAAGTGAACACGGTCGACGCGAACGACGTATTGAACCGTAAAGCGGACGTCGAAGCAGCGATGGCGGTGAAGTTGTTGGACAAAGAGCTCGACCTGTTCGTTCTTGCCATCACGAACATTTTGACGAACGACTCAGAAGCGCTCGTCGTCGGTGAGAAAAAGGACTTGTTCGAGAAGGCGTTCAACGTTGAACTTCAAGAAGGGTTGGCGACACTTCCTGGCGTCGTGTCACGGAAAAAACAGATCGTACCTGTGTTAACAGAGACGGCGACGAACTGACGTATGAATGAACATCCTGGAGACGGGATGTTCATTTTTTTATGGGGAATTGGGAAAAGTAGCCTTATACTGAACGAGGAAGAGTTTATGATAAATCGAACGATGAACGGGGGGCACAGATGAACAAGAAGCGAATCGGTTGGATGATGGGACTCGGGTTTGGGGTGTGTATCGGAATTTTCTATCTAGGTAACGTGATGACCGTTCAACCGGAGAAGATATCCGGAAACGGGAATCCGGCGCTCATCGGCCTGTTTCTCCTTTTCTTTTTCATCCTGTTTTTTATGCTCGGCTGGATGGAACTGATGGCGAACGTGCGCCCACGTTTGTTATGGTACGGCTTCGTCTTTATCCCGATGTTGCTCGTTGCGGGGTATCGCTGTCAGATGAATGCATTCGACCGATACCGGACGTACGTGACGGATATCGTCTTAAATCAGGAGGGACGTGGAGGCTTAGACTACGCAAATAGTATCACGAGCGACGTCTTTTCCATCTACATGAACAATCAACTGTTCAACGTCAATACGTTCTTCATGTACGTCGGGTTGACACTGTGGATCGGAATCGCCCTGATGTTGTTGAACACGAAGGCAAAACCGGACCGTTAACGTAAACAAGGCTCGAAGCGTCTGCTTCGAGCCTTTATGATGCTTGTTAAGATTTTCGTTGCAACCCATACGTCCCGATGCGCCACAACTTCTCGAACGGTCCGTAACGGTGTGACTTCAGCCACCACATCGAGAAGAACGCTTGGGCAATCAAAATCGCGATGCTCAAGAACAAACCTTCCGTCAACGACAGGCGACCGTAGTAGCCGAGGGCGATAACGGGCAAAACGACGACGAGGGTGTGCGTCAAATAGTTCGTCAGCGCCATCCGACCGAGCGCTTGGAGCGGGCGGAATGCGCGCCCGTTGCGGACGGCGATCGTGAATAGACAGACGTACGTCGTCGCGAGTAACTTCCCAGAGACGAGGACGGCAATCAAGTTCACCCAGTAATAGGCGTCGCCGCCACCGTAATGGTGCCACAAGATGACACCGAAAAACGGCAAGGCGAGCACGGCGCAGACGATGGCCGTCCGTGTCAGTCCTTGAATGGTCCACGTGAGTAGCTTTCGCTCCCGTCCGATATAGAGGCCGAACAAGAAGATACTTAAAATTTCAATCCCGACGAGAAGGGAGTTTGAGATAGCAGCAAAGATTTCGACGTTCAGACGATAATCGAACCAAACGCTGAACCCGTCATTGAAGACGGTCGGGAACGGAACACCGGAGTTGAACGATCCGCCGTTGGTCCATTCCACGAGCGCGGATGAGACGTAAAGCAAGAAGAAACTTCCGAGCAATAAACTCCACGCCCACGTCAAGATGGCCCGATTACTCAAGCGATAAAACAAGGGAAGCAGTAAGCCCCACATCGCATACGTATGTAAGATGTCACCCGACCAGATGGCCAGGTGAGCGAGTCCGAACAAAAATAGAATGACGATACGTCGGACGTAGCGGCTCGCCGACTCGCCCCGAGCGTACGAACGCTCGAGGAAAATCGAGAAGCCGATGCCGAACAACAGCGAGAAAATCGTGTAAAACTTCGTCTGGACGAACATGTCGAACAGCGTCCGGACGAGCAAGTCACTTCCGGTGTAGTCGGGGCGACCGAACATCCAGTCGCTCCCGAGCATGCTCGGGATATTGACGAGAAAAATGCCGCATAAGGCAAATCCTCGAATGATGTCGTAAAGAACGATCCGTTCGTTCAATTGGATTGGGCCAGTCATGCGACACTTCCTCTACAAGTTAGAATACTTTCGTCGTCCACGACTCACAGTTCCAGACGTCTGTAACGATGTCTTGATAGAACTCTGGTTCGTGACTGATGAGTAGGATACTGCCTTTATATTCTTTCAACGCACGCTTCAACTCTTCCTTCGCATCGACGTCCAAGTGGTTCGTCGGCTCATCGAGGAGGAGAAGGTTCGACTCGTTGTTTTGAAGCTTACAGAGGCGGACTTTCGCCTTCTCGCCACCACTGAGCACCGCGATTTTACTCTCGATATGCTTCGTCATGAGCCCACATTTCGCGAGCATGGCCCGGACTTGTTGTTGGTTGAGCGATGGGAACTCGCTCCAAATTTCTTCGATACACGTGTTGTTGCTGACGGCCGCTTCTTGTTCGAAGTAACCAATCTCCAAGAACTCACCGCGTTCGACCGTGCCTTCGAGCGGATTGATCAACCCGAGAAGACTCTTCAACAGCGTCGTCTTCCCGATTCCGTTCGCTCCGACGAGCGCGATTTTCTGACCGCGTTCCATTTGCAGGTCGAGCGGACGTGAAAGCGGCTCGTCGTACCCGATGACGAGGCCTTTGGCGTCGAAGATGAGACGGCCTGACGTGCGGGCCTGAAGGAAGCGGAACTCTGGCTTCGGACGTTCCGCACTCAGT
Organism: Exiguobacterium alkaliphilum 12/1; assembly: GCF_000714435.1. Taxonomy (GTDB): domain Bacteria; phylum Bacillota; class Bacilli; order Exiguobacteriales; family Exiguobacteriaceae; genus Exiguobacterium; species Exiguobacterium alkaliphilum. The sequence continues at coordinate 78,157 of NZ_JJMW01000041.1, read as the reverse complement.
TCGATGACGTCCATCTTGTCGAGTTTTTTCTGACGTGACATCGCCATGTTCCGAGTCGAGACGCGTGCCTTGTTCCGGGCGACAAAGTCTTTCAAGTCGGCGATTTCCGCCTGCTGGCGTTTGTAGGCCGACTCGAGCTGCGAGCGCTTCATCTCGTACACTTCCATGAACTTATCGTAGTCGCCGACGTAGCGCGACAAGTCTTGGTTTTCCATGTGGTAGACCAAGTTGATGACGCTATTCAAGAACGGGATATCGTGGGAGATCAAAATGAACGCGTTGTCGTAGTTTTGAAGATAACGCTTCAACCACTCGATGTGGACCTCGTCCAAATAGTTCGTCGGCTCATCGAGGAGGAGGATGTCCGGCTTCTCGAGAAGCAACTTCGCGAGCAACACCTTTGTCCGTTGCCCACCGGAGAGGTCCGTGACGTCACGGTCGAGCCCGACGTCTAGAATACCGAGACCACGCGCGACTTCCTCGACTTTCGCATCGATGATGTAAAAGTCGTTCGAGTCGAGCGTCTCTTGGAGCTCACCGACTTCTGCGAGCATGTCTTCCATTTGCTCCGGTGTCGCGTCACCCATCTCCATGTAGAGTTCGCCGATGCGTGTCTCCATGTCGATCAAGTATTGGAACGCGCTCTTTAAGACGTCCCGGATGGTCATGCCGCGCTCGAGGACCGCGTGCTGGTCGAGGTAGCCGACACGGACGTTTTTCGCCCATTCGATTTTTCCTTCATCCGGTTGCAATTTACGCGTGATGATGTTCATGAACGTCGATTTTCCTTCACCGTTCGCCCCGACGAGGCCGATGTGTTCGCCTTTCAAAAGGCGGAAAGAGACGTCGTTTAAAATAGCGCGGTCACCGAAGCCGTGGCTCAAGTTTTGTACCGATAATATACTCATGTGTTGTATTCGTTCCTTTCAAATTTGACTATCCGATATTGTAGCATGAATTGAAAAAAATTAGTACGCCAGTCCAATCGATTGGCGGATGAACAGCTGGTCTTCAGCGGCATTCAACATGAACTGGGCGACGTCGGCCCGGGAGATTTGTTTCCCGTTCTCTGGAATGCCATCGACGGACACGCGATACACCGACGTCCGGGGACCGTCCGTCAGTTGCATCGGCCGGACAATCGTATAATCGAACGACGAGTTGCGCCACAAATCGACCGCGGCCCGGTGATCGCGGAGCGGCTTTCGAAGCATGAACGTGACGACTTTTCCGGCTAGCCCGGGAATCTCTTGGTCGATGCCGGCCGAGGCGAGATAGATGATGCGCGTCACGCCGTTCGCTTTCATCGCCGGGACAAGCGCGTCGGTCACGCGGGCGAGGAAATCCTCATCCGAAAGGTCGGTCCCGAGACAGCTGACGACCGCGTCATGACCATTCATCGCGTCCGTCAATGCAGACACGTCCGTCACGTCGCCCTCGATGATTTCAAGTTGTGGCGTCGGGATCAATTTTTTCTGTTCCCGCACGAAAGCCGTGACGTGATGGCCATGTTCGGTCGCTTGGTCGACGAACTGGTGACCGGTCCGGCCGGTCGCGCCTAATACAAATAGCTTCATCGCATAATCGCTCCCATCCTGATTCGTATACGTTCAGTATACAGCAGTTTCAGAAAAATCGAACTTTTAGCTATCCGTTCAGAAAGTGTTGCTTTTCTAAAGATATCGTCTACAATAAGTTCTATCTTATAAATAAATAGATTCGCACTCGTATATCCGTGAGAATATGGCTCACAAGTCTCTACCGAACCACCGTAAATGGTTCGACTACGGGTGGCGCTAGTCGTGTGTATTCGTCATGTCTCCATGCGGTTCGTTGCCTCCCGAGTTGGGGTGACGAATCGCATTTTTTTGTTGGAGGGAATAAGATGAAACGATTAGAAGACAAGATTAGAGAAGAAGGACAAGCTTTGTCCGAACACGTATTGAAAGTCGATGCGTTCTTAAACCATCAAGTCGACCCGGTCTTGATGCAAGACATCGGGAAAGCGTTCGCTGAGCGGTTCGCCGATCTCGACATCGACCGCATCGTCACGCTCGAGTCGAGCGGAATCGCACCGGCGATGATGACGGCACTCGAGATGAATGTCCCGTTCGTCTTCGCCCGAAAACGTAAGTCACTGACGCTCCAAGACGACCTCGTCGAAGCGGACGTCTACTCGTTCACGAAGCAAGAGACGAACCGCATCAGTTTGAGCCGACGCTTCGTAAAACCCGGAGAACGCATACTCGTCATCGACGACTTTCTCGCGAACGGGGAAGCGGCACTCGGGTTGACTGAACTCGTCGAGTCAGCTGGGGCGACGGTCGCCGGTATCGGCATCGTCATCGAGAAGTCGTTCCAACCAGGACGCGAGAAGTTACTCGCACGCGGTTATCGTGTCGAGTCGCTCGCACGAATCAGTAAACTTGAAGCGGGACACATCTCGTTTGTGGAGGCTGTGCGATGAATACGTTCAAGACGGCCAGTCTCGGTTTCCAACATTTACTTGCGATGTACACGGGCGCGGCCATCGTCCCGCTCATCGTCGGCGGTGCCATCGGGCTCGGTCCGACGGAACTCGCATACCTCGTCGCGATTGATTTATTCATGTGCGGCGTCGCGACGCTGTTACAAGTATGGACGACCCGTTTCACCGGTGTCGGTCTCCCGGTCGTGCTCGGCTGTACGTTCACCGCGGTCGGCCCGATGATTGCGATCGGGAGCTCGAGCGGCATCACCGCTATTTACGGCGCACTCATCGCGAGCGGTATCATCGTCATTCTGATTTCTGGTTTCGTCGGAAAACTGGCCCGTTTCTTCCCGCCGGTCGTGCTCGGTTCGGTCGTGACGGTCATCGGCTTGTCGCTCATCCCGGTCGCCATCAACGATATCGGCGGTGGCGCGGCAGGGGAGCCTGGATTCGCCTCGATGCAAAACTTGGCGCTCGGGGGACTCACAATCGGTCTCATCATCGTCTTGAATCGGGTCGGGACGGTATTCACCCGTGCGGCAGCGGTTTTGTTTGCCGTCTTGATTGGGACCGGTGTGGCCGCCATGCTCAGACTCGTCGACTTCAGCCCTGTCCGAGAGGCGAGCTGGTTCCAGATGGTGCAACCGTTTTATTTCGGGATGCCGACGTTCAACGTCTCTGCTATCCTCGTCATGACGCTCGTTGCCATCATTTCTATGATTGAATCGACAGGCGTGTTTTTCGCACTCAGTGACATCACGAAAAAACCGATTGGCTCGAACGAATTGACGAAAGGCTACCGGGCTGAAGGGGTCGCGACGATTCTCGGTGGCATCTTCAACAGCTTCCCGTACACGACGTTCAGTCAGAACGTCGGACTCGTGCAACTGTCGGGCGTCAAATCCCGTCGTGTCATCTTTTGGACGAGTGGGCTCTTGATTTTACTCGGTTTCTTACCGAAAGTGGCGACGTTCACGACACTCATCCCGAAGCCGGTGCTCGGCGGGGCGATGCTCGTCATGTTCGGGACGGTCGCCGCATCCGGGATTCGTATCTTGAGCCAAGTCGATTTCTCGAAGAACGAGAACCTCGTTACAATCGCGCTCTCGATTGGCATCGGGCTCGGCATCACGGCCAACCCAGGGATCGTGGCCAACATGCCGGAACCGATTCAATTGTTCACTGATAGTGCGATCGTCGCTGGTTCGTTCACCGCCTTGTTCTTGAACGGATTCTTCCGTCTCGTCGACCGCTTCCGTCCGGTCGAAGTCGTTGCCGAGGAACGGCAAGTCAGCTAGACTGAAAGCAACTACGAATCAAGGGGGAACGAGGATGGGGAAAACAGCACTTGTGGTCGGCGCGACCGGCTTAATCGGACGCGAGCTCGTCGAGCAGTTGCTTGAAGAGGAACGATATGATGCGGTATGGATGGTAGTCCGCCGCTCGACCCGTTGGCAGCATCCGAAATTACATGAAGTCGTCGGATTTGAAGGGATGGACGTGGCGTTACCTCACGTCGATGACGTTTACTGTGCGCTCGGGACGACGATTGCTGTCGCTGGTTCGCAAGATGCGTTCAAACACGTCGACCTCGACTTGCCGCTCGAGACGGCGCGCATCGCCAAACAACATGGCGCGACACGTTACGCTGTCGTCTCGGCGCAAGGGGCGTCGCTCCGCTCACCGTTCTTCTACAACCGAGTCAAAGGGGAACTCGAGAACGGCCTGAAAGTGTTCGGGTTCGACCATTTAATTATCGCTCGTCCGTCGCTATTGCTCGGGGATCGGAAGGAGTTCCGTCTCGGCGAGAAAGCGGCCGAGATCGTCAGCCGTCCGCTGCAACCGTTTTTACTCGATAAGTTACCGGACGCCGCGCCGATTCAAGCGCTCCATGTGGCGCGCGCCTTGATTATGGCCGCCGAAGAAGGACAGGGCACGGAAGTGTTGACGTCAGGCATGATGCAGAGGATGAGCCGATGAGACCGTTGACGAAAAAACGGACGCAAGCGGTGTTGATCGACAGCGTCATCGCCGGACTCGTCAGTTACGGTGTTGAGCAAATCGTCCGGAAGAAAGTGAAGAGCGAGTTCGTCCATACGGTCATCACCCCGACGCTTGTCGCCTATGCGCTCGAGGCGTGCCAAATGAGCCGTGGCGGCCAGACGCTCGGGTATAAACTGATGGGGCTCGAGTTACGAAACGACGATGGGAGCCCGGTCACGGCCGAGCAGGCGTTCAGACGCGCGCTTCACCGTGACACGCGCTCGATTGCAACCTATGTCAAAGACCGTACCCATTTCGAGCTTGAAGACGGTGCCGTCTTGCCGCACGACAGGGCATTCCATATGCACGTCACGAAAAAGAACTGACCTCGCGCCGAGGTCAGTTCTTTTAGTCTTTGATGCGGCTCAGGATGGCCGTCGTCAACGCAACGATTGTCCCAAGGACGAGTCCGTTCGAGAATACGGTCGCAAGGAGCGGCGGCAAATCGTTCATCGCCCCAGGCGGGAGCAGCATCGCTCCGGCCCCGATGACGAGCGGGAGGCCGACGGTGAGCGAGGCCGTCTTCTGATTCAACTCGAACGCCGCCTCGTTAATCCCGATGATGATCATCGTCGCGATGAGCGGGGTGACGATGGCATAGCCGACCGCGGCTGGAATGCTCGCGATGAGCGAGACGAACGGACCGACCAAGGCGAGCACCATCATGAGCGTATGGGCGACGAGGTGCGGTGCCCGGTGCACGCTCTCGGTCGAAGACAAGAAGCCGGCCGTTCCTGAAATCGCGACCGGGCCAGGTGTACCGAACAATCCGGCCACGATTTGGCTGAAGCCGCTGACGATGCCTGACGCCGGGACGTTGCCTTCGACTTGTTGCTTCGTCCGCGAACTGACAATCCGTTCAATCAGTTTGATGTTGGCGAGCACGTTCGTCATAAGGAGGAGCGTGATGACGAACGCGGTCGGCAGCAAGTTCCAATCCCATACCCAAGCCCCGAACGGGAACAACTCAGGGACGAGGAAGAACGACTCCGAACGGACGATTGGATTGCCGAGCCCGAGCAGATTGAACAGCCCGAATCCGACAAGGAGCGTCATGACAAGACCGTACTGTTTGAAGCGGCTCCGTTCGAGCGTGAGGGCGAACAAGACGAGACCGGCCGTCGCGACAGCCTGAATCGTATTGATACCGCTCTCGCTCACGCCGAATCCGCCTTTGATGACGGCGCCTGACAACTGGAGGACGAGGAGAATCATATAGACGCCAAGCACTTGCGGTGTAAAGAGCGACAGCATCCGACGTAAAATCCCGGTGACGGTCATGAGCACACCGAGCACACCGCTCAAGAACAACATGAATCCGAGCGCTTGGAGTGTCTCTTGGCCGCTTCCGTATAGCGCAGGACCGATGGACGCATAAAGCGTGAACACGCCCCACCAAATGCCGGCCGGTCCTTCTAAAATCGGCAAACGGTGGCCGAGCAGCGTCTGGATGATGCTAAACAGCGCGAAGACGAACAGCGAACGTGAGATGAACGTCATCGTATCGGCCGGCGACAGTTCGAATAAGGCAGCGATCGAAAGCGGTGGTACAATATTTGTAGCTAAAATAAAAATGAACCACTGAATCGTCGTGGTTACAGTACTCTTGGTCATGGTGTCCCCCTGGTATTTCCCTTTTTTACTACTAGTGTACCGTGACCTTGAAACGGATGCAAATGGAGGTCTTATAATGAAGAAAAAGTTGAAGTGGATCGGCCTTGGTCTAGTTGGCCTCATTTTGGTCGCCGTCATCGGCTTCCTCGTGTGGACGCAACTGACGTATGGGCCGACGGATGAAGCGCTCGGTTACGCGGCCGAGGCGACGGAAGTGGACAATCGTCTCGAATTTGGTGATCCGGATAGCGAGGTTGGAATCATCCTCTATCCGGGTGCGAAAGTCGAGAAAGAAGCATACGCCTACTACGGCTCAAGACTCGCGGAAGAAGGAGTCTTTGTCGCCATCCCGTCGCTGCGCTTGAATCTCGGCATCGCAGATATCGATGCGGCGGAGACGATTATCGCCGCTCATCCAGGCATCCAACGTTGGATCGTCGGCGGACACTCGCTCGGCGGTTCGGCCGCGTCCGGTTTTGCGCTCGAGAACGAGAGCCGAGTCGAAGGGGTCATCTTCCTCGCTTCATACCCGATCAGCTCGATGGTGGAGAGCGAGCTACGTGTCTTGTCCATCTCTGGAGAAGTCGATGGGCTCGCGACGCAAACTGACATCGAGGCGAGCCGAGAAAACGTCCCGGACGATGCCGTCTTTTATGAGATTGTAGACGGCAACCATGCCAACTTCGGCATGTACGGACCGCAAGACGGCGATAACGACAGTCCGCTCAGTGCGAAAGAGCAGCTCGACGAGACGATTGAACAGATTTTAAATTGGTTATGAAAACAGCGTGCCCGAGGTGGGCACGCTGTTTTAGCGTCGGTCGAGCGTATAGCTGACCGTGGTGAGTAAAGCCGTCAAGAGCGCGACGGCGCCTCCGACGAGGGCGAGCGTCATGACGGGTGTGTTCGCGTAGACGAGTCCACCGAGCGCAGACCCGAAGCCAATCCCGACGTTGCTCGCGACAGGCATGAGCGATGAGGCGAGCCCTTTGGCGTCCGGATTGAACTTCTCGGCCAAGTCGATTAAATACAGTTGCGTCGACGTCGTGAGCAAGATCGCCATGAACGACATGAGCGCGATATTGAGGAGGCCGAGCGTCACGTTCGACGTCGTCACGTACAAGGCGGCCAAGACGAACGCCTGGATGAGAAAGACGAAACGCAGTCGGCCGATCGGATTGTGACTCGCGATTTTCCCGGCCGCCATGTTGCTGAAAATCGAGATGAATCCGTACGCCAAAAGAATCGGACTGACCCAAGCGACCGGCACACCGAGCACACCTTTTAAAATCGGGACGAGATACGTGTAGACGACGTACGTCGCGCCGAAACCGAACGCCGGGATGAAGAAGGCGATTAAAATACGTGGGTTCGTCAACAGGCGCAACTGGTCGGCAATCGACGTCCGCACACTCGTCAACTGACTCGGGACGACGCGGTACACAGCGAGAAATGCGACGACACCTAAGACGGTCGTCAAGATGAACGTCGTTTCCCAGCCGCTTCGTTGCCCGATGAACGTACCAAGTGGGACCCCGAACACGTTCGCCATCGTGAACCCGCCGAAGATGAACGAGATGGCGATGCCACGTTTTCCCGTCGGTACCGATTCACTTGCGACGAGCATGGCGAGCGAGATGAGAACCCCGGTCACGACGGCGGTCAACATGCGAAGGACGAGCAAGATGCCATACGTCGGCGCGAGGCTACTGAATAAGTTAAATAGGATAAAGAGAGCGGTCAGCGTGAGCATGAGCTTACGTTTCGGCAAATGGCTCGTGAATGACATCGTGAGCGGGGTCCCGATGGCGAACGTGATGGCGAAGGCGGATACGAGTGTTCCGGCCGTCGCGATTGAGATGGAGAGCCCGTCGGCGATGTCAGGCAAGATGCCGACAATGACGAACTCGCTCGTCCCGAGCACGAATGTCAGCAGGGCGAGCGATAAGATGAGCGTCCAGTCGGTACGGCTGAGCGATGGGGTAGTCGTCAAAATAAAATCACTTCTTTCGTTCAAAGTTGTTAGACTTCAGTCGTCTCCAACCATACCGAATTTACGACGAAAGAAAAACCCTTTTCTCTCACAATCGTGAAAGAAAAGGATTCCTTAGCGCCAAAAGGCGGTCGCTTCGACGCCAGCGTGGTCGGAGACGATCGGTCCGTTCTCACCGTCAAAGACGACGGCGTGGCGTGACACGTGAATCGGTGCGTTCGTCAGCATCAAATCGATTCGGAGCGCTTTCTTGTTCTCGTCCCAGCCGGCGATTTTGCCTTGGACGGTCGCATCGCCTTCACGTTCGGTCGCCAAATGAAACAAGTCTTGGAGACCGTGATCGATCAAGTAATCATACCCTTCCCCGCGGAGAAAGGCGTCGTTGTTGAAGTCACCGAGGAGAAGGGCACGATCATCCTCTTCGGCACGGCGCAGCAACTCATCAAGCTGATGGCGGACCGGTTCTTCCTCGTCATGCCACCAACCGAGATGGCACGAGTAAACGGCCGTCGGCGCATCGACGCCGTCGACGATCGCCTTGACGATCTTTCGGGACTTGTAGTTGTTCGGGTCCGTCGTCTTCGAGACGAAGAACGACTCGGTCGATAAAAACGGGGTACGCGACAAAATGGCTACACCTTCTTCGTAGACGTCATAGCCGTAATGGGCGAAGTCCCACGTCATGTGATACGTGACCCCGAGCTCCTTCAATCGTTCGACGAGCACGTAGGCGAAGTTGTTCTCCCGGATCAACCCCTCGACGATCGGGGCCTCTTTGTGTTGATTCACTTCTTGGAGCGCGATGATGTCATAATCCTCGCTCGCGATCCGTTCGACGATGAAGTCGATTTTTTCTTGTTGGCGGTCCTCTAACCAGGCGTGGCAGTTGAGCGTCAAAATATTCACGATAGTCCTCCTTTAGAAAAAACAGGCCAACTCGAGCGAGCTGGCCTGTTGATTATGCTCCGATGACGTCTTGAATGTCTGACTTCAATACGTCGGCTTTCGGGCCGTAGATTGCTTGGACACCGCGGTCTTTCAAGATGAGACCCATGGCGCCGTTCTTTTTCCATTCGCTCTCTTCCGAGACGAGCGACATATCTTTAACCGTGACGCGTAGACGTGTCATGCACGCATCGACATCTTCAATATTTTCTTCCCCACCGAGAAGGGCGATAATCCCCATGACCTGCTCGTTGCCTGTCACAGTCGATTTCTCGGTCGTTTCTTCCATGTAGTTTCCGTTACGTCCAGGCGTCGGCAAGTTCATCTTCTTGATGAAGAAATTGAACACACCGAAGTTGATGAAGAAGAACGCGATGGCGACGAGGAAGAAGTTAATCAAGTCTTGAAGGAGACCCGCTTTGACAATCATCGGGATGCGTGTGAGCAACTCGATCGCACCGAATGCGTGAACACGAAGGTCGATGATGTCCGCCAAGGCGAAGGCGGCACCTGCCATGAGTGCGTAGACGACATAAAGGACTGGTGCGACAAACATGAACATGAACTCGATCGGTTCTGTGACTCCTGTCAAGAAGACCGCGAGACCAGCAGATAAGAACATTGGTTTGTATTGTGCTTTCTTGTCCGCATCGACGTTACGGTACATGGCGTAAGCGGCACCGATGAGCGCTGCGAACGACAAGAGCACTTGTCCGACTTTGAAACGGGCAGGGACGACGTCCGCGAGGAGCGCGTTGTAGGCAGCCGTATCACCAGCAGCACGGAGGTTGACGAGGTCCGTCACCCATGCCAACCAGAGCGGGTCTTGTCCGGCGACGACCGAACCAGCTGTCGCACCTGTCAAAATCGTATACGTGCCACCGAGCTCCGTATAGTTCATCGGGACGGTGAGCATGTGGTGGAGACCAAACGGCAAGAGCAAACGCTCGAGTGCCCCGTAGATGAACGGTGCAAGGACAGGCGCCGTGTTGCGTGACGTGGCGATCCACTCACCGAAGCTGTTGAGTGCCCCTTGAATCGTCGGCCAGACAATCGAGAGCGCGATGGCCGCGACGACTGAACCGAGGATGACGACGAATGGGACGAAACGCTTCCCGTTGAAGAACGAGAGGGCGTTCGGCAATTTGTTGAAGTTGTAGAACTTATTGTAGAGAGCACCACCGAGGAAACCGGCGATAATCCCGACGAACACGCCCATGTTGAGGGCTGGCGAACCGAGGACAGAGGTGAAGTAGTCGGCGACGACGAGATCGGCACCGAAGAGCGACTTCACGGTCGCTTCTGAATCTTGGAGCATGGCACCGTTGACGTTGAAGATCGCGCCGGTGACGCGGTTGATTAAGATGAAAGCGATCAGGGCTGCGAAAGCGCCGCCTGCTTTATCTTTTGCCCATGAGCCACCGATGGCGACTGCGAACAAGATATGTAGGTTGACGATGATGCCCCAACCAAGGTCTTCGATGATGCGAGCCGTCGTCAGTAAAATCCCGACGTCGCCGGCTGACATGCCGATGAGTTTACCGATTGAAATCATAAGACCTGCAGCAGGCATGACGGCGATGACGACCATTAAGGCCTTCCCGAGCTTCTGCCAAAAATCGAACGAGATAAGTTGTTTCATATAATACGCTTCCTTCCTGTACGGAACTTTTTATCTGTCTATGGCGACTGTCAATGCAATCGCTTGCATAAATGATTGTAATCGATTGCATAAGTTTGTGCAACCGGTTTCCTAATTTTCATTTATTTTCATAAAATGACTGAAACAGCGGGATGCGACGTTAACTTGTCAGCACAATCGAATCCCGCTACAATACTAGAGGTTGAAAGGGGCGAGAATCATGGGTTGGAGACAGACGACATCGGCATTATCAAAAGAAGAGCAAGCGGCATTGCTTGAGGAGTTATTGCAGTCGGGACTTCTATTAGAAGAGGATCGACTACTGTATAGTATGTTGATGCCTGACCGTGTCAAACGGATGCAGGAGGTATTGGCGTTACGGACGAACCATATCACGATTTTGACGGAAGGGGTCGATGACCCGCACAACCAGTCGGCGGTGCTTCGCTCAGCGGATGCGTTCGGTGTGCAGACGCTTCACGTCGTCGAAGGTCGGGCCAAGTTTAAACCGAACTCGATTATCGCGAAGAGCGCAGATCGTTGGGTCGACGTGGTCGAACATCCTTCTATTGAAGATGCAATTGATCGATTGAAGGCGGATGGCTATCAAGTGCTCGCGACGGCACTGAGCGAGGAAGCGGTCCCGCTTGAAGACATCGACGTATCGAAACCGACCGTGCTCTTGTTCGGGAATGAGCATCACGGTGTATCGGATCAAGCGCTCGCCAAAGCGGACGGCAATTACATGATTCCGATGCAAGGGTACGTCCAAAGTTTGAACATCTCGGTCGCCGCGGCGATCTCGTTATACGACGTGACGACACGGGCGCGCCATGTCGTGACGGAAGGCTATGGATTGAAGGTAGAAGACAAACAGCGCATCTTGAAGAATTGGATGGTCAAGAGCTTGCCGAAGCGTTCGCTCGGCGTGTATAAACAAAAAGGTCTATCCGCATTTGAACGCGAAACAGGAAAATCCGAGTAAACGGCGAAGTGTACAGACGTACGAGCACTGTTCACACGTTGAAAGGGGATGGAACGATGAGTACGACCAGTTCATTTATCGTGAAAGATGTCACGACGCACTTTAACGAATTTGAAGAGGAGTTCTTTAATCTGTACCGCAGCCTGTACGGCGACATCGATCAACTGCGCTTTAAGGAGAGACTGTATCGACATGCCAATCCGCTCGTATTGCTCGCTTTCTCAGAAGAGCGGCTCGTCGGATTCAAGATTGGATATGAGGCGGAGCCGTACCGGTATTACAGCTGGGCCGGTGGCGTGCATCCGGAGTTCCAAAAACATGGGATCGGCCGCAAGTTGATGGATACGCAACTCGAATGGGTGAAAGCGCAAGGCTTCCATTCGATTCGGACGAAAGCACGCAACACGAACAAAGGTGTCATCATCTTGAACCTGTTATGTGGCTACGACATCATGGGGGCGTACACAGAAGACGGGGCGCCGCGCATCATGATGGAGAAACAATTACATGACTGAGTCAGCCGCGGGTGCATCCCGCGGTTTTTTTGGTGGAAGATGAAACGAAAGACAACATCGTCCGTATAGATAGAAAAGGGGGAGAGGACATGTTCAATACATTCGCGTTCGGGGAAGAAGTATACATTGATTCGACGGGGATGGGGGATTCGTTGTTCACGGGAATGTTCAGTATCTTTCCGATTTTTATGATTGGGTTCATCGCACTGATTGTGTTCGCCGTTGTTACAGGTGTCGGTAAGCAAGTGAAGACGAACGGTCTCTTGAAAGACATGCAACAGTTCGCTTCCGACTTGGCTGACAATCCGAGTGAGGAAGCGGCGAACCGGCTTGCTGACTATTTGCGTGACGTGACTTCGTTCCCGGTCGAACGGACGCAGATGGAACCGTTCCGGGTCGCGCTCGGTAGCTATCAATTGGTCATGGAGTCACCGCACGTGCACGACGAGACGAAGGAGCGGGTCGACCGCCAATACAAGCGGCTCGGCATCTTGGACGGGGAAAAGTTTGCCGACGAGCCGGCACCGCGACGTAGTTCGAGTTCGCACCACCATCACCATCACAACGACCATCATCACCACACGTGAAAAAACGCGCCAGGGAGTGTTCCCCGGCGCGTTTTCGGCGCACTTGAATGGTGTCTGGTTAGGAACGAGTGACAGGTGAACGTGTCATCGGTCATCGGTGATTGGTTGGTCCATGGCCGTGTTCGCATCCAGTCGCATTGGAGAAAGTTTGGCGCCAATCCTTGACCCGGAGTCTCACCGGGCCAAGGTCACATGTATCGACTCGGGTCAAAGTCGATCTCCGTCCGATAGTTGGCCGCGTTGATGGCGTTCGAGATGCGATTCGCCCGTTTCTCGACGTCAATCGCCTTCAAGCGATATAGCTCCGGGTCATAGAGCGCATGCTTGATGACAGCCGTCCCTTCACCAAAACCGTATTGAAACTCGCGCTTCGGTCGCTCGGATAGTTCTTGATACATGCGGGCCTGAGCACGCAATTGGATGGCGAACTCAATCGCCTCGACGAGCGGGAGCGGGCCGTCGTGCGTCTCAATCACCGTCTTCAAGTTCGCTTCATAGACGAGGCGGTCGAGACGGCGCATATCACGCCGAATCGACTCGAGTTCGACTTCGATGTCTTCAAGCGAACGCGACTGGATCGTCGGGAGCGGTTCATCTTTTTCGAGCTCGATGAACGCGACGCGCTCGACTTCTTCTAACAGCTTATCAATCTGCTTATGGAGCAGGCTCTTCAGTTTGATGGCATCTGCCAAGTACATAGGGAGTCCTCCTTCTGCTTTTTCTTACCGTACCATAACGGGATTGCCGAAAAAAGGAAGACGTTACTTTTTTGGGGCGAGACGATATGATGGAAGAAAGAGAGGAGGTCGTTTCGGTGAAAAAGTGGAAGACGCAGTGGGTCATCGCCATCGTGTTGCTCATCTTTGGGACGGCGACGCTCCTTTATCAATGGATTGACTTGAACCCGGGCGTGATTAGGGACTATATCGTAGCGTTCGGCTGGATGGCACCGGTCGTATTCATCCTCCTCTATACGTTCCGTCCGCTCATCCTCTTCCCCGCGTCCGTCCTGTCGATTGCAGGGGGGCTCGCGTTCGGGACGTTGCCGGGTATGTTATACACGATTATCGGGGCGACGCTCAGTGCGCTCGTCGCCTTTTACGTGGCGACCCGGTTCGGGGAACGCTTCTTGAACCACTTTGAATCGACCGATTATAAAAAACTACAACAAAAAATCGAGGAGGACGGTTTCTTCTACGTCCTCATCTTACGGCTCATCCCGCTCGTCAACTTCGACTTGGTGAGCTACGTCTCGGGCCTTGCGAAAGTGAAGCTGCCAGCGTTCGTCCTCGCGACCGTCGTCGGCATGATCCCGGGCGCGTTCGCGAACAACTTTCTCGGCAGCAGCATTGCGACCGGGGACTTCAAGATGATTGTCCTCGCGTTAATCGTCTTCGCCGTCTTGACGCTCGTCGCGACCGTGTTTCGCGAGCCGATTAAACGAAAAATCCATCGCTACCAAAAAAAGTAGGCGCCCCGTGGGCACCTACTTTTCGTTTAGCGGTTATCGACCGTCTCTGGATAGAGGTCGTGGTTGAAGAGGCGATGTTCCGCCATTTTCTCGTATTTCGTGCCCGGCTTCCCATAGTTGTAGTACGGGTCGATCGAGATGCCGCCGCGTGGTGTGAACTTGCCCCACACTTCGAGGTAGCGCGGCTCCATTAACTTGACGAGGTCCTTCCCGATGACGTTGATGCAGTTCTCGTGGAAGTCTCCGTGGTTACGGAAGCTGAACAAATAGAGTTTGAGCGATTTCGACTCGACGAGCTTCTCGTCCGGGATGTACGAGATGTAAATCGTCGCGAAGTCCGGTTGGTTCGTGATCGGGCAGAGCGACGTGAACTCCGGGGCGTTGAACTTCACGAAGTAATCGTTCTCCGGGTGACGGTTCGGGAACGCCTCGAGGACGTCCGGTGCGTATTCAAAAATGTATGGGACGCTCTTCTGTCCGAGGAGCGACAAGTCTTGTAAGTCTTCTGGTCTCATATTCATTCTCCTTAGACGCCACGTTCGTTGGCGTACAGTAATGTGTGTAGCTGCGGCAAGACACGGACGCTTTGCCACGACGGGTCGCGCGCGACGTCTTCCCATAATTGTTTCAGGCGACGGAGCTGGGCGTCGGTGATGTCACCGTCCGCACCAGGCTCTGGGTTGCCGGCCGACAAGTACATGACGTCCGGCGTATAGCGCGTCTGGACTTGTTTTGCGTAGGCGAGATCGACTTCATCGAACACGGCGACTTTGAACGTCGTCTGTTCCGGACGGAGTCGCTCGACGATGGCGTCGAGTTTCTCCCAATCGGTCGACATGCCGGACGAGGGCGGTTTTGGGCTGAGTGTCACGTCGTCGATTTGCGTGAGCCAGTCTTGATAGCGGCTCCCTTGCGTCTCGACGGCGAGCTTGACGCCACGTGCCTTCAACTTCTCGACCAAGTCTTTCATGCCGGCGATGAGGAGCGGGTTGCCGCCAGAGATGGTGACGTAGTCGTACATACCGAGTGCGTCAAGTCGTTCGATGATGGCGTCGGCCGACAGCATGTCTGGTTTTTCCGAGCCGTCCCATGTGAAGGCGGAGTCACACCACGAACAGCGATAATCGCAACCGGCGGTCCGGACGAACATCGTCTTCTGTCCGATGGCGCGGCCTTCCCCTTGGAACGTCGGGCCGAATACTTCGAGGACCGGGATTTTCATCAGTCCACCAACCATTCGCGGCGGAACTCGGCGTATGACGTCGGCGTCTCGTACAGTTTGACGAACTCGACACGGACGTCGCGCTCGTCAGGCAAGTGTTTGGCGAGCTGCTCGAAAATCCAATAGCACATGTTTTCGGCCGTCGTGTTCATATATGGCAACGATTCGTTCAAATAGCGATGGTCGAGATACGGTTCGAGCTCTTCTTTGAAGATGGCTTTCAAGTCACCGAAGTCGAGCGTCATCCCGCGGTTGTCTAAAAAGCCGCTGATGCCCATTTGCAGTTTATAAGTATGGCCATGGAGCGCACGGCACTTGCCGTCGTAATCGAACAAGTGGTGGGCGGCGTCAAACGTCACTTCTTTGACGATTTGGACGCGGTGTTTACAGTAGATGAGCGAGCCGTCTTGTTTGGCTTCGACGCTCGTCGGGGCGAGGAACGGGGCGTTCTTCATACACGCACCCCCTCGTACGCGTCAAGGCCGTTTTGACGAAGCACACACGCTGGGCACTCGCCGCAGCCTGAGCCAAGGATGCCGTTGTAGCACGTGAGCGTCCGCTCTTTGACGTAGTCGAACGCACCGAGACGGTCGGCAAGTTCCCACGTCTGTTTCTTATCGAGCCACATGAGTGGCGTATCGATGACGAACGGATAGTCCATCGCTAAGTTGAGTGTCACGTTGAGTGATTTGATGAATTGGTCGCGGCAGTCCGGATAGCCTGAAAAGTCAGTTTCGCACACACCGGTCACGATGTGGTGCATACCGAGCTGTTTCGCCATGACGGCTGCAAACGACAAGAAGAGATGATTGCGTCCATCGACGAACGTATTTGGGACGTCCGCATTATCGATGTCGAGATCGTGTCGCGTGAGCGCGTTCGATGTGAGTTGCCCGAGTAAGGACAAGTCGAGGATGTGGTGCGGCACATCGAGTTCGGCCGCGATCTCTTTTGCGACCTCGATTTCCGCGTCGTGGCGTTGCCCATAGGCGAACGTCACAGCTTCCACGTGAGAGAATTGTTGTTTTGCCCAAAATAGGCAAGTGGTTGAATCTTGACCGCCACTGAAGACGACCAATGCTTTTTCGTGTTGCATGATGCACACTTCCTTTTTCGCTAGTTTTGATGTCGGAGGAGGTTACGAACTCCGGAGGTCACCCTCGAGCGTTTACTTTACCATAAAAAGTTGTTTGACAGGGTAAAGAGAAGCAGGTATAGTAAAGAACATCACTGACATGCTTTCGTGCATAAAAGCGTTTAAGCGGTTAGGCAAAATAAAAAGATGGAACTGAAAGGAGGGGACGTCGATGCAGATGAAAGGAAAAGAGGCTGTATTCGTCGTGCTGTTGAGCGGGATTTCCTTGCTCGCACTGATGTTTTTGGCCAAAGCGACGCCACATATGGCGATCTTTGGCACAATGGTACTAGTAGGGGTGTACGCGTACTATCGCACGCGTGACTTCAAGACAATCGAGACGGCGATGATCAACGGGATTCGCGAAGCGATCATGCCGGTTATGATCTTATTATTGATTGGGATGCTGATTGGCGTATGGCAGATGTCCGGCACGGTGGCGACGATCCTCTCCATCGGTTTAGATACAATTTCAGCACAATGGTTCTTACCGAGCGTCTTGCTCATCACGATGATCGTCTCGACGTTCACAGGGAGCGCGTTCACGACGGTCGGTACCGTCGGGGTCGCCTTGTTCGGAATCGGGATGGCGCTTGGCATCTCACCGGCGCTCGCCGCCGGGGCCATCGTCTCGGGTGCACTCTTTGGAGACAAGATGAGCCCGCTGTCGGATACGACGAACTTTGCGCCGGCTGTCGCTGGTGTCAAACTGTTCGACCACATCCGCTTCATGATGGGGACGACGGTGCCAGCCTTTTTAATTACACTCGTCTTGTTCACGATTCTCGGTCGGAGCGGTCAAGCCGCGGACACGGCCCAAATCGCGGAAGCGCAGGCGGCACTTGCCGGACGGTTCAACTTGTCTTGGTTGACGCTGCTCGCGCCGATTCTCGTCGCCGTGCTCGCGTTCCGCCGCATGCCGGTGTTGCCGACGATGCTCGTCGGGATGTTTGCAGGTGTGTTGACGGCTGGATTCGTACAAGGTAACTGGAACATCTCGAACTGGTTCGGTGTCATGCAAGGCGGTTTCCAGTCAGGTGTTGAAAACGAAACGATTGCGGCCGTGCTCGACCGCGGCGGTCTCGAGTCGATGCTCTGGTCGGTCAGCCTTGTCTTGATCGCGCTCGCGTTCGGTGGCTTGCTCCGAGAACTCGGTGTGTTCCAAGCAATCGTCGATGCGTTGCTCCGACGCTTGAAGTCACCGGGTAGCTCGGTGTTGTCGGTCGTCTTGAGCTCGATTGGCGTCAACTTGCTCGCCGGCGAACAGTACTTGTCGATCTTGCTCCCAGGGCAAGCGTTCAAACAAGGGTTCGTCGACCGTGGCATCGATCCGCGTTACTTGTCGCGTGCGCTCGAAGACGGCGGGACGGTCATCAACCCGCTCATTCCATGGGGCGTGTCGGGTGCGTTCTTCGCCGCGACACTCGGCGTACCGGTGCTCGAATACGCACCGTTCGCGTTCTTCCTCTGGCTCAGCCCGATTTTCTCGGTCATTCTCGGCTACGTGAAGTTGGGAAAGCAACGTGATGCGATGAAGCTCGCATCGTAAGTACACAAAACGATCCAGGACCAATCGAGGTCCTGGATCGTTTTACGTTTCATCGTGTCGTTTAGGTAATCGGCTTATAAGAGCTCTCAAGTTCCCACAACGTATCTCCGAACTGTTCGAGGAGCGCGTTCGCCTCACCTTCTACTACAATACAGTTTCTCGCTTGCTCATGAAAAACCTGCGCATCGCGACCGGATTGTGAAACGGGCATCTTCTTTGTGCGCCCCGTCGTCATTTGAGAAACTAAAGTGAGGAGGGATGAGGATGAAACGACTGCCTAAAGACTTTTACGAACAACCGACACTCGAACTCGCCCGTTCGCTACTCGGGCACTATCTCGTCCATCAGCATCCGACAGGCGAAATCATCGCCAAGATTGTCGAGACCGAGGCGTATCTCGGTGCTATCGATCGGGCGGCGCATAGCTTTGGCGGCAGACGGACGAATCGAACCGAGGTGATGTTCGGCCTGCCGGGTCACGTCTACACGTATCAGATGCACACGCATACGCTCTTGAACGTCGTCAGCGGACCGGTCGGGACACCGGAGGCCGTCTTGATTCGCGCGGTCGAACCGATACAAGGTCAGGCGTTGATTGACCAGCACCGTCCCGGTTTGAAGCCGGTCGACCAGACGAACGGGCCGGGTAAGTTGACGAAAGCGCTCGGTATCACGATGGACTTATACGGACATTCGCTTCAACACGAGCCGCTCTTCATTGTCGAAGGGGAAGCCGTGACGGATGTCGAGGCCGGGCCTCGCGTCGGTATCCCGAACACCGGGGAGGCGCGAGACTACCCGTACCGATTCTTCGAACGGACGAACCCGTACGTCTCAAAGTATCGCTGAAGGTTTAACGGAGAAGGTCGAGTGGAACACTCCCTATGTGTGAAAAAACAAATTGAGGGAGTGTTTCAACATGGCAAAAGTAGCAACGCTAATTACAGATATGTTTGAGGACGTAGAGTTTACAGAGCCACGCGACGCATTGGTGGAAGCGGGCCACGAAGTCGTCACGATTGAAAAATCGGCAGGGAACACGATTGAAGGGAAGCAAGGCGAAGCAAAAGTGACGATCGATAAAGCGATCGATGACGTCTCGCCAGAGGATTTCGATGCCCTGCTCTTACCGGGCGGCTTCTCGCCAGACTTGCTTCGTGAAGACGACCGTTTCGTCCAATTCGCGAAAGCGTTCATGGATGCGAAAAAACCGGTGTTCGCGATTTGTCACGGACCACAGTTGTTGATTACGGCGAAAACATTAGAAGGACGCGACGCAACGGGCTACAAGTCGATTAAAGTCGACATGGAGTACGCCGGTGCGAAGTACGCCGACAAGGAAGTCGTCGTTTGCCAAGAACAGCTCGTCACGAGCCGTCAACCGGATGACATCCCGGCGTTCAATCGCGAGATGCTCAATCTGTTAAAATAATCGCTCAGCCACGGACACGTTCCGTGGCTTTTTTCGTGAAATCGGGAATAGAGAACTAAGGAGGAGATGAGATATGAAGCGAAGAGCACGATCACCTAGTTAAGTTCGTCGAAATATCGGGTTACTCAGTGGGATGCGTTGGTTTGAAGCGTTGATTCCGGCCTATACGATTGAACGGCTGTTTTGGGAATCTCGTGGCATTACGATTCAAGAAGTCGTCTATATCGAGATCCTTTACGCCATCATCGTGGTGTTGCTTGAAGTTCCGGCCGGTGTGTTAGCCGATCATATGGAACGTCGTCGTCTGCTTCAACTCGGAATCGCACTGGAATGGTGCTCGTTTGTCGTGTTGCTATGGTCGTTTTCATTTCTTGGTTTCGCGATTGCCATCAGTTTGTCCGCGGTCGGTGCGGTCTGTCGGAGTGGGACGGAACATGCACTTTTGTATGAAACACTCGAACAAGGCGGAATGGAATCCACGTTCGAACGATGGGTTGGCCGCTTAAACGCAATCGGACTAGTTGCTGCTGTCGTGGCAGCCTTTAGCGGAAGTCTACTTGCGGCAATGTTCTCGTTTGAGTTGAATTATATCGTGTCGATTGGTAGCCTTTTCTTTGCCACGAGCTGTAGTTTGTTGCTCGTTGAACCGACTCGGACCACACACGACGAGGTGATGACATGGCGTCAGCTACGGGCCGGTTTCTATTTTCTATGGAGCGACCGATTGCTTCTCACGTTGACCGTATCGTTTGTCCTCGTCCTCGGTGCGTTCAACTTTGTCGAAGAGTTTTGGCAACTGTATGCACGAGACGTTCGCGTCCCAATCTATTGGTTCGGGGCCATCTCGACTGGCTTGTTGCTCATCCAAATCCCGGGACAACTGCTCGCCCCGCATCTACTACGAGTCGCCTCGGCCGAGCGTTGGCATCGTATCATCGGGTGGGGAATCGGGATTGGCTTTCTCCTACTCGGCAGTGTTCCAAGCCCATTCGGTCTCATATGGATGACCATAATGGCATGCTTCGCAGGCGTGATTGAGCCAATTTATTTAGGGGTGCTACATCACCGCGTCCCTTCTGCCATCCGTGCGACGACCGAATCGTCGGTTTCGGTCTTGTTGCATGGAAGCATCATTGCACTCGGTCTATTGTTTGTCGTGGGAGCTGAACGTACTTTATTTAGCGCATTTCTGATGATCGGTGCTGTCGTGTGTCTCTACCACGCAAAAAAAAATGTAAATCGATGAAGCACATTGAACCGCTTGTTTTTTTAAAACAAGGGGAAAGGGGGCGTAACGCCCTCTTTTTTACGTCTTAAGACCGAGGGCGGGACGACTCATCCCGATGTATGATTAGACCCAATACAGAAGCAGGAGAAACATTATGTCATGGTATGAGTTGTTCATCGGTTTTTTGTTAGGTGTCGTCGAAGGGTTGACCGAGTTCGCACCGGTGTCGTCTACGGGACATATGATTGTCGTCGATGACCTGTGGCTCAATTCGAGCGCATTTTTAGGACAGGAAGTCGCGAACACGTTCAAGATTGTGATTCAACTTGGCTCGATTTTAGCGGTCATCGTCGTGTTTCGGAATCGGTTTAAACAGTTATTGAATCCGAAGGAGCTGGTCTCGTTCCGACGCGGTCAGACCGACAAGTTGAATCTGCTACATATCTTGATTGGCCTGTTGCCGGCAGCGGTGCTCGGCCTACTGTTTGAAGACTATATCGATACGCATCTCTTTTCGGTCAAGACGGTATTGATCGGGCTCGTCATCGGGGCGTTCTTCATGATTGCGGCTGATTTGTCGGGCGTGAAGCGTCAGACGACGGCGACGCTCGATGAAATTTCGTACAAACAAGCGCTCGGTGTCGGATTGATTCAATGCTTTTCACTTTGGCCAGGTTTTTCACGGTCGGGCTCGACGATTTCAGGTGGTGTCCTCCTCGGGATGAGTCACCGCGCAGCAGCGGATTTCACGTTCATCATGGCCGTGCCGATCATGTTCGGGGCGAGTGCGCTATCGCTTTACAGCAAGTGGAACTACTTCACGATGGAGACGTTACCGGTATTCCTTGTCGGCTTCGTCAGCGCTTTCTTGTTCGCGCTGTTGTCGATTCAATTTTTCTTGAAGTTAATCAATAAAGTGAAACTGACACCGTTCGCGATTTATCGGATCGTGTTGGCGGCTGTCATTTATTTCTTGTATTTCTAAAAAAAACGCGTGCAAGCTGCACGCGTCGTTGAAACCTATTGTTCAGACAGTTCGTAAAACCAAGTAGAGGTGAGAACATGGAACATATCGTTGTCGTATTAGGAACGTTGATTGGTCTTGGGACGGTCGGTACATTGCTGTACGTGACGCGTCTCGCATATGAATCATGAGAACGGATAGTGATAAAAGCGCTCACGTTGGAGTAACTCCATGACGTGGGCGTTTTCTGCGTGATCGATGGCACGCAGGAGACCTTCTGTCTGCGAGCGGTGGGCGAAGAGTGCTTCTCGCTTCGCCGCGCTCTCATCGCCGACCTCGATGATGACGTGTGGCTTTCCGAGATCGGCTTCGGTACGATGGTCGAACGCGACGCCTAAAAATTCAGGTCGCACGGACGCGTCCATCTCTTGGAGGGCACACACGACGGCGCGTGCCGTTGCCTCGTGGTCCGGATGGACGGCATATCCCGGATAAAACGAGATGACCCGTGCCGGCTTCACGTTATCAATCAAGGCGCGGAACCGGGCGGCGAGCTCGGCCTCGTCCTCGAATTCGACAGTCTTGTCCCGGAGTCCCCACATTTGAAGGTCCGAGATGCCCATGACGGCACAGGCCTCCTCAAGTTCGTGTTTGCGGATTTTTGGAAGCTCTTCACGCGTCGTGAAAATCGGGGAGCCCATGTTTCGTCCCATCTCACCGAGCGTCAAGCAGACGTACGTGACAGGAAATCCTTGCTTTTGATGTTGGATAATCGTCCCGGCGGAGCTGAACGCTTCGTCGTCGGGATGCGGGAAAATGACGAGTAACGGTCCGGTCATTGGTCTTCCACCTCCGTGGCTCCTTGTGGGAGCGGTTTCGGGTCGAGATGCAGCGCGCAGGCGAGACGGCCGAGGCGGTCGTGTCCGGCGAGCAGTAGTTGATCCCCATGCAACTCGAAGTCGGTCAGACCTTCTACATAGAGCCAGCCGTGGTCGAGCTTTAATCCGACGCGGTAAGGTCCATGGCCTTTGATTTGTCCGATGCTATATTCGATGACGACATTTCGGATGAACATGCCGGCGTTATGGAAATCAGGGTCGTTATGAGTGGCGTAAGCGCCGTTCGTCGTCTCGACGTGCGCGTAGAGCGGAGTCGTCACGTGTTTGTTTAAATAAGCTTGAATCACCTCAGGTTGAATCGTGTTCACACTTCTCTCCTCCAATGGAAACGATGACCCGAAGCATGCGCCCCGGGTCACCCGTTCAGGATTGTGTTGCTAGTTTTTTACGGTAGCCCGTGTGGTTCGTCGGTCCGACGTACTGATTGAGTCGGAATGAATGACGGACCGCCTCTGTGATGAACGCTTTGCCGATTTCGATGGCCTCGTCGACCGAATGGCCGTTTGCGAGTGACGCCGCGATGGCAGACGAGAATGTGCAACCGCCGCCGTGCGTGAAGGCGGGTTCGATTTTCTCGCTCTCGAGGAGACGGTATTCATTGCCGTCATAGAGCACATCGAACGCCGTATCGAAACCGAGCTTGCCACCGACTTTGACGATGACGATCTCAGCGCCGAGCTCATGAATCAAACGAGCCGCTTCTTTGATTTCTTCCATCGTCGAAGGTGTCTTGTCGAGACCAGCGAGCATGCGTGCCTCAAACAAGTTCGGTGTGATGATTTTGGCGACCGGGACGAGATGCTCGCGCATAGCGATGGCGACGTCCGGGTTCAAGATTTCATCGGCACCTTTACATGCCATGACCGGGTCGACGACGGCGTTTTCGATGCCGTACTCTTTGATTTTACGTGACGCGAGTTCGATAATCTCAGGCGTCGGCAACATGCCTGTCTTGACCGCATCGACCCCGATTCCGGCGAGGACGGTGTCGATTTGCTTCTCAATCAACGTCGTGTCGATTGGGAACACCTCGTGGTGCCAGGCGTTATGCGGGTCTTGGGCCACGATGACCGTGAGCGCCGTCATACCGTACACACCGAGCTCTTCCATCGTCTTCAAATCCGCTTGAATCCCTGCACCGCCGCTCGTGTCCGAACCGGCGATCGTTAAAGCTTTTTTCATCGTCATAGTCGTTCAATCCCCTTTGTCTGTTTGGATAGTTTCACTATAACGACTTTTTGACGTTACGACAAATCCCATGTTTAGAAAGTGACGGACCAACTTTCCAAAAAACGAGAGGAGGATTTCAATCATATTTGGGGAATAGTAATGAATAGGGTGTAGACCACTTTCAATTGGGTAGGAGGAAAATCGCATGTTAGTGCACAGCTTATGCATTCCGAAAAAAGATGTCGTCACCATCAGTGAAACGGCGACATTACGGGAAGCGCTCGACACGCTCGAGAAAACGGGGTATCGCTGCGTACCTGTCCTGGATGAGACGGGAACGTTTTTCCGCGGTAACATTTATAAAATGCACATTTATCGTCACGGCATGAACGAGGGGAGCCTAGACGATAATGTCTTGACGCTCATCAAAAATACGCAAAAATATGTCCACGAGTCGGACGGGTTCTTCAAGGTGTTCTTCTCCATCAAAGAACTGCCGTACATCGCGGTGTTGAAAGACGAGAGCAACGAGTTTTACGGCATCTTGCCGCACGGGAAGATGCTCGGGATGCTCGAAGAAGCGTGGAGCCGTGATACGGGGAGTTACGTCGTCACGATCGCACTCAGCGAACAAGCCGGAGCGCTTGAGAAGATTACGAAAATCGTCAGCAAGTACTCGTCCATTGCGAGCTTGATGACACTCGACGCGAAGAGCAAAGTGCTTCGCCGCGTGTTGATCACGTTACCACCGGACGTCGAGGAGCCGACGAAAGATAAGATTGTCGCGAAACTCGAACAAAAAGGGTTCCGTGTCGTCGAAGTCGAGAATTTAAACAACTGAGACAAGACCTCCTTCACGCGAAGGAGGTCTTGTTCATGTCAGTCGTTTTTCCATTCGGATGTCGTCGTGAAACGTTCCGTTCCAATACGTGAATCCTTTGATTCGGGCAATCTCGACGTAGCCGAGCTTTTCATAGAGGTGCCGGGCCGCTTCATTGAACGCAAATACACCGAGCTCGATGCGCGGGGTGCCTTGGGACCTGAGCCGTGCTTCTAAGAGGGTGAGCGCATATGTCCCTACGCCTTTGCCACGGCCGACCATTTCGCCGATGACGAGTCCGAGCCAGGCGCTTCCAGGCTCTTGGCTGTAAAGGTGGGCGGCGTCATACATCACGTTCACTTCACCGACGAGGCGGTCGTCCGCGTAAATCAAAAAGATATCGTGTGTCTGGAGTCGTTCTGCTAACGACTCGACCGTCAAGTTGTGCTCGACGGTGAGTTCTTCTTCCGAGCGGGCCGGTCGAATCAAATGAACGATTTCGGGATCGTTGTTCCAGCGGTTGAACGTCTTGACGATGTCCTGTGACGATTCTTTCAAAGGAACGAGCGAGATTGTCATCCCATCCACTCCTTTCTCGTACCCCATTTGCTTCTAGATAGAACGGTAAACTCCTGTCATCACGTCAACGGTTTTAAGACGTTTAGATGACTTGGTAACACTTCGAACGTGAGCGGGAGTGTTCCACCCGTGTCGCCGTCCGCGTTGACCGGGAGCGACTCAGGCGAGTCGACATGGACTCGTTTCGTCTTGAACGAGGTGACGCTGTCCGTCTCTTTCAACTTGCCCGTGAACAGGGCCGGGGCAAGTTGGAGCGCATCTTTGAAGCCGAGGCTTTCGAACAAATAGACGTGCAACAAGCCGTCATTCACCTCGGCGTCGGGCTCAAAGTTCTCAAACCCGCCGACCGAGTTCGTGAGGGCGACGACGACAAGGTACGCGTCCCCGTCAAACGTCTTCTCGTCCGCTTGAACGGAAAGGGAATACGGGCTGTGCTCGCGGAACGCCTTCACGCCTTCGATAAGGTAGGCGAACGGTCCCCATTTCGTCTTCTCCTCGACACTCACCTCATCGACCGCTTCGGCGATGAGACCGATGGCGATGACGTTCATGAAATAACCGTTCTCGTATTTTCCGATATCCATCGGGGTCGGTTCAGCCGTCTTGAGCGCCTCGATCGCGTCTTCCGGATCGCTCGGTACACCGAGGGCGCGAGCCAAATCGTTCACCGTACCGAGCGGGATAATCCCGAAGTCCGGCCGGTGCGGGGCTTCGGCGAGTCCAGTGACCGTCTCGTTTAGCGTCCCGTCCCCGCCCATGGCGATGACGGCGCGATAACCGCGTTGTGCCGCTTCACGTGCGAAGTGGGTGGCGTCATCCGCTTTTTCTGTGAAGCGGACGTCGACGTTGCCGTATCGCTCTTTCAGCACTGCCTCGGCATGCGGCGCATGTTCTTTTCCTAACTCTTTTCCAGATGACGGATTGACGATTAACATGACAGGTTCCATTCAGACATTCCCCTTTTACGTTTAGATACTGTGCTATATTCCCGTCTGTCGGAAAAGCTAGTCATAAAAAAAGCAACGGTTTCCCGTTGCTCAGTAGTGGCGAAACGCCGACATATCGAGATGGCTCGCATCCGACTCATCGACGGCGAGCTCAATCTTCAAATGCTCATGAAACGGAGAATCGAACGCCCCCATGCAGGCGACCGGCTCATGGTCAGGGACGGGCGATTTACGTTTCGTTTTGACGAACAAGTAGTCCGTGCGCGGGAGCGTGAGCAAGAAGCGCTCGACCGCATGCGGTTCACGTGTGACGTTCGACCAAGGCAAGTGATTGAACAGCAAAAAGACCGCACCTTCTTTTCGAAGCGCATAATCCGGGGCGATGCCTTCCCGATTCAACAACTCGATGACCGAACCCAAGTAATCTTGTTTGATCGTCAATGAAATCTCGTAATACTCACGCATACCGTCCACCCTTTCTAAAAATCACAATACCTCCATTCTAAACGTTTCGTCAGAAGGGGACAATGAAGAAGTTTCTTGACGAAGCGTTTTCCTGCCCGTATACTGCTCATGTCCTGCTATACTAAAGATAAACGAAGAACGAATTGAGGTGAAACCGACATGATTGAATCCCTTGAGTTAAAGGCGTGGGTCGTCTTGGCACGGACGATGGACGCAATCAGTGACCGTGTGAAAGATGATTTGAGACGCCACCAATTGAATTCAACAGAGTTCGGTGTGCTGTCGGTCCTGTATAAACGAGGAGACACTCCGTTACAACAAATTGGTGATCAAATTTTGATTACGAGCGGAAGCGTCACGTATGTAATTGACAAGCTCGAGAAACGAGGGCTCATCGAGCGCGTCGCCTGCCCGTCTGACCGGCGTGTGACATACGCTTCGTTGACAGAGACAGGCAAGCACTTGATGGATGTTGTCTACCCCGAGCATATCGAGATTTTCAAAGACATTTACGGTCCGCTCAGTGAGTCGGAGACCGAGACGCTCATCGAATTGTTGAAGCGCGTCGGCTATAACGCGGCAGGCAAATGAAGCCTGCTGTGTTTTTTATGCACTTTTATCTTGAAATCAAAATAATTGACGATGAGATATACAGCTGGTATAGTTCTAACTGTTGTTATAAAAAATAGAGATTTGAATAGATGGAGGAAGCCATTATGAAAAAAGTACTTTACGTATCTGCTAACCCGAAACCGACGGAATTGTCATATAGCAAGCAAGTCGCTGAGACGTTCATGACGACACTCAAAGAAGAGAACGCATCGCTCGACATCGAGGCGATCGAACTTTACGACGTAGACGTTCAAGAAATCGACGGCGACGTCCTCAGCGCATGGGGAAAATTCGCTTCAGGCGAAGCGCTCACGGACGTAGAAGCGAAGAAAGTCGCGACGATGAACGGCATGCTCGAGAAGTTCATGGAAGCGGACGTTTACGTCTTCGCGACACCAATGTGGAACTTCTTCTTCCCGGCCCGCATGAAAATGTTCCTCGACAGCGTTCTTTCGGCTGGTAAGACGTTCCGTTACACAGAGCAAGGCCCGGTCGGTCTTCTCGAGAACAAACAAGCGATCCACATTCAAGGGACAGGCGGCGTCTACACGGGCACTGACCTTAACTTCGCTGACGCATACCTTCGTCAAGCGCTCGCGTTCGTTGGCGTGACAGACGTGACGACGCTTGCGGTTGAAGGAATGAACCAATTCCCAGACAAGATTGAAGAAATCGTCGCTGACGCGAAAGCGAAAGCCGAGACACTCGCGAAAGAAGTTGCTGGTGCGGTAACCGTATAATGATTGAAGGCGAGTCCATGCGGGCTCGCCTTTTTGCTTGCGCTACATTTGGGTATGATAGAACGGAAAGGGGAGGACACCTATGGGAGAACAATTATCAGACCGCCTGCTCGGGGACTGGTCACATTTGATTGAATCCGAGATGGAGGAGACATATTTTCAAGCGTTGAAGACGTTCGTCGACGAGGCGTATAACACGACGACGGTCTATCCGGCGCGCCAAGACATTTGGAACGCGTTCGTCTACACGAAGTTCAAGGACGTCAAGTGCGTCATTCTCGGACAAGATCCGTATCATGGCCCGAATCAGGCGCACGGCCTCAGCTTTTCGGTACAGGACGGCGTTCGTTTCCCACCATCGCTTCGAAACATCTTCCAAGAGCTGGCCGATGACATCGGTTGTACACCACCGAAGAGTGGGAACCTTGAGAAGTGGGCGCGCCAGGGCGTATTGCTCCTCAATACGGCGCTCACAGTCGAGGCGGGCAAAGCCGGTTCACACCGGGGTCAAGGATGGGAAACGTTCACCGACACGATCATCCGAGAGCTTGGCAATCGAGAGCAACCAATCGTTTTTATTCTTTGGGGTAACGATGCCAAGAAAAAACAGACGCTCATCGGTGAGCAGCACTTAATTTTGACATCGGTCCATCCGAGCCCGCTCTCGGCCCACCGCGGCTTCTTTGGTTCAAAGCCATTCTCGCAAGTGAATGCGAAGCTCAGTGAATGGGGCGTCGAAGAAATCGATTGGTGTTTATGACAGTTCGCGCATGCGGACTGTTTTTTTGGTTGACGTCAGAAAAAAGGTCTGGTATCGTTACTACCAACAAGATGCTTTAGTGCTTAAAAGCGAATGTGCATAAAAGCATAACTGTATAACAGTAAAAGTGATGACCAAACCGAAGTAGAGACATCTTCCCTGGCCCAGAGAGCGTGTGGTGCTGCGAACACGCCCAAAAGATGAATCGAATTACAGTTTGCGAGCTCTCAACGATTGAGCGGTCCCCCGTTACCGGAATGAAGTGACTAGACGTCTGTCTAGTAATCAGGGTGGTACCGCGGCAACCGTCGTCCCTATCGAGTGATTCGATAGGGACTTTTTGACGTTTCATACACAAAAGGAGGAACCAACATGTTGACACAACTGATCCCACGCCACTTGGCGCCACATATCTCTCCACAATTCTACGATGAGTACACGCCGACCGATCACGCTGTTTGGCGGTTCGTCTTACGGCTCAACTTGCATACGCTCGAAGGGAAAGCCCACCCGTTTTACATCGAGGGATTGAAGAAGACCGGGATGGGGCCGGAACGGTTGCCAAACGTCGAGGCGATGACCGAAGAGATGCGTTCGGCCGGATGGTCGACGGTCGCCGTCGATGGACTCATCCCTGGTGTCGCCTTCTTCGACTTCCAAGGGAACGGGATGCTTCCGGTCGCGACCGATATCCGAAAAGTCGAAAACATCTTATACAGCCCGGCGCCGGACATCATTCATGAAGCGGCTGGCCATGCCCCGATGCTGATGGACCCCGATTTTTCAAATATCGTTAAACGGTTCGGTCAACTTGGTGCCAAGGCGTTCATGAACCGGGAAGAGCATGCCTCGTTCGCGGCTTTGAAACGGTTGACTGTCGTGAAGGAGAACGCCAACTCGACGGATGAAGAGATTGCAGCGGCAGAGGCGGCGGTCCATGCGGCGAAAGCGCAAGTGACCGGATTCTCTGAAGCGCAACAAGTCGCGCGCATCTTTTGGTGGACGGTCGAGTTCGGCTTAATCGGTGACGTTGACAACCCGCTTATCTACGGGGCAGGCCTCTTGTCTTCAGTAGGCGAGAGTCGTCACTGTTTGACAGACACCGTCACGAAGCATCCGTTCGACCTCGAACACGCCCTCGAGACGAAACAAGACGTGACGAATATGCAACGTGAGCTGTTCGTCATCCGGGACTTTGACGCTTTGACCGATGCGCTTGACGAGCTCGAGCGCCGAATGGCCGTTCATCAGGGCGGCATCGCCTCAATCGAGAAGGCGCTCGCCTCGGGCAGTCAGGCGACCGTCCGCCTCGAAGACGGGACGGACCGAGTCGGCGTGGTCCGCCACATGACGAAGCACGATGGGCACGTCCTCATCCAATGGAACGATTGTGTGAAAGTAGACAACGGACAATTAACGAACCTCGAGAACCACGGTTTGCTCATTCTCGACGGGCCGATTCAAGACGTGTTGGCGACGGCAGCGATTCGACTCGATGGACAGGTCGTCAACGAGACGGCAGACGAGTTGCGTTTAGAAAATGTCGTCATTGAGCTGGAAGGGCGCCGAATCGAACTGGCGACACTTGAAATTCGCCAAGATTCGATTCCGTCGGTCTTTCCGGGGACCGACGTCGAGGAGCTCGTCCTCATCGAAAAACCGGTCATCGTCGAACGAGATGCGCGCGTTTGGACGAACGACGATCCGATGTTCAACCGTGTCCGTAACTTGCGCGAACAAGGAGCATCTATCGATGAGATCGTCCCGACGATCCTCGAAGACCACGCGGACGCCTGGTTGCTTCAAATCGAGTGTCTCGAACTCGTCGAATCCGAGACGCTAAAGCAGGCGCTCATTGAACGGCTCCAACAGTTACGTGCGACATCCGCTTCACGGAACGAACTGATTGGCCGGGCGTTTGATTTGCTACACATTTGAACAAGACGAGAAAAAAATGACCGCCCACTCGCAAGAGTAGGCGGTCATTTTTGCGGAACGACGATGGTCACGGATTGACTGACGTTGTCGTATCGCGCAAGAACGTGATGAGGCGGCGATACGTCGAACTCGCGGCCGGTTTGTCCATCTCGAAGTGATACGCGTGACCAAGTTCTCCTTCGTCATAGAACACGCTCGTCACATCGGTGCGACCGGCGAGGATGGTGGCGAACTCTTTTGCCTGCGCCTCGAACGAGCCCGTGTTGCCGTCCGTGATAAACGTCGGGACGAACGTCGCTGGAATGTTGACGAGCGGGGACGCTTCCGTAACGACGGGGAGGTTCTCCCAGTTATACGTCCCGAAGTACGCCCACCCGATCCGTTTGAACAGGAAGCGGTTGACCGCTTTTGACGACTCGAGCATCGTCCGCTTCAAGTCGTACGGGCCAGACATCAAAATCGTCCCGAGAATCGATTGTTTCGGTACGACTTGCTTCACTTCGGCTGATGGGGCGTAGCCGTCGTTCAATTGAATACCGACGAACTGAGCGACGAGTTGCGCGCCGTTTGAATCGCCGGCGAAAAAGACGCGGTCGAGGTCGAGCCGGAAGCGGTCGTTGTTCTCGACGATATAGGCGTACGCTTCCTCGATTTGTTGGAGCGGCACGGGATACGTTACGTCCGGCGCGAGCGCATAGTTGATGCTGACGACGTTGTAGCCGTTACTCGCGATGGACGTCGCATATTTGAAGACGTCGGCCTTGTCACCGCCGACGAACGAACCGCCGTGCACCCAAAAGATGGTCGGGACTTGCTTGTCGCCTTCATAACGAATCAAATCAAACGTCCCGTTCTCGTAAGACGAATGATAGTCGATATCTTTTCGGACCGACGTCTTTTGAACGACTTCGTCAAATCCTTTCATTGCGACTTCGTTGCCACCGGAAAATGAGGTTTTGACGAGGCGGGACGTCGGTTTCGGGGACAAGAATACGTACGCGGCTCCGGCGACGGCCGTCCCGACTAGTCCGAGTCCTGCTCGTTTCAATCCTTTATTCATCATACTTCCTCCTTTATGAAGCGTTGCTTCACGATTTACTGATCGACGAGGACACTGCTCATGAACGTCTCGATGACGTGAGCGATGCCGTCTTCGTCGTTTGATTTCGTGATGAAATCGGCTTTGCCTTTGACCGTTGCATTGGCGTTGCCCATGGCGACGCCAAGACCGGCCCATTCAATCATCGTCAAGTCGTTATTCCCGTCACCGCAGGCGATGACATGGCTTTGCTCGATGCCGACATGCTCGGACAAGAAGGCAAGGCTCGTTCCTTTTGTGACACCGGCTTCCGTGAATTCGAGGAAGAACGGCTTCGAACGGGCGACGGCGAGTTCACCTTCGAGTTCGATTTGGAGCTTCGTCTCGATCGGTGCGAGCGTATCCCCGTCCGCGAGCATGAGACATTTGACGACCGGTGTCGTCACTGTCTGTTTGAAATCGTCGACATGGATGACGGGCATTCCCGTCAAATCTCCTTCGATGTCGGTGTACGGGTTTGGTTGATCGGTTACGATTTCGTTACCGATGTACGTATGAATCGCGATTTCCTCGCGTACACTGATATCATGGAGGTATGCGACCGTTTCAGGTGTGAGCGTGCTCGAGAAGATTTCTTCGTTCGTCGCACAGTTGATGATGGACGCACCGTTAAACGACAAGATGAAGCTGCCGTATTTCGCGAGCTCGAGCTCACGGGCGGCATCCCACATCGCGTATGTCGGACGGCCGCTCGCGAGGACGACTTTATGTCCACGCTCTTGGGCGTCGAGGAGCGCGGCTTTCGTTTTCGGGGAAATCGTATGGTCACTCGTGAGCAACGTATCGTCCATATCTAACACAATCATTTTATAACTCATATCGGGATGAGTCCTCCTTCGGAATCTAATGACTCCATCCTAATACGATTTGAGGTCAATTGACAACCTTGTCGCAAAAACGTAACTATAATGTAGAGAAGTGAACTTCAGAAGAGGTGGATATATGAATCGGATATTAGTAGCCGAGGATGAGCATGCGATTCGCAGCTTCATCATCGTAAATTTAAAGCGAGCCGGGTTTGATGTGTTTGAGGCGACGAACGGACGTGAGGCGGTAACGGCGTTTGACCGCCAGCCGTTCGATATCGTCTTGCTCGATGTCATGATGCCAGAAATGGACGGATTCGAAGCATGCGCGGCGATTCGCGACTTAGACGAGAACGTCGGGATCATCATGTTGACGGCACGGACGCTTGAAGAGGATAAGATTGAAGGGCTCGGGAAAGGTGCGGACGACTACATCGCCAAACCGTTCAGTCCAGGCGAACTCGTCGCCCGGATTCAGGCGCTCCTTCGCCGGGTCGAGAAAGTGAAGCGTAAAGAGAAGAAACGGTTGAAGTCGGGACCGTTCGCCATCGACCTTGCAGCCAAGCAAGTGACGAAGTACGGGCAACCGATTGACTTGACACCGACCGAATACGACTTGATTTGCCATCTCGTCCAAAACGAGGAAGTCGTCTTGTCGCGCGACGCCTTGCTCGACGCGGTTTGGGGCATCAATTACTTCGGGGACCGGAAGACCGTAGACGTGAACATTCGGCGACTGCGGCAAAAGATTGAAGATGATCCGAGCCATCCGGCGTTCATTGAGACGCTGTGGGGGCATGGGTACAAGTGGCGGAGACATGACGGATGAAGCAACAGCTTGTCCTTCGCATTATGATTGTCGTCACACTCGTCCTCGTCCTGCTCGTGAGCGTCCTCTCTTACGGTACGTATCGCTATTACTATGAGTATGAGTCCGAGGCGCTCCTCAGTCACGCCACGACGAGTGCCTATCTGTATCCGCAAGCGCAAGTCGGCTTCGAGACGCCGAGTGCCTTCTCGGTGCTCGTACGGACGTTCGGTTACCCGGGAACGGATTTGACGATTGTCGACCGAAGCGGCGACATCATCAAGACGACCGGACAACGAGATCAACAGGCGCTGTTCACCGAGTCGCAACTCGACCGCTTGGCCCGAGGGGAATCGGTCGTTCAAGATTACGATGTCGGGGACGAACACTTCTTATCGGTAACGAGCCCGATTATGACCGGGGAAACGAGCGAACTCGCCATCAGCTTCACCCGCCCGCTCGAAGACCTCGACACGCTCATCCGAGAGATTTGGATGGCGGTCGTCATGATTGGCGTCTTCATCTGGCTCATCGCCCTCTACGCGGTCATTCGCATCGCGGACCGGTTCGTCCGTCCGATTCGAGAAATCATCGAGACGGCCGATGAGATGGCACAAGGAGATTTCGATCTCGAAGTCTACTCGAATGAGAAACATGAGCTTGGGGCGCTCGCGCGGACGTTGACGTACTTAGGGGCGAAAGTGCAGCAGCATCAGTCGACACGGAACGAATTTTTATCGAACGTGTCCCATGAACTGCGGACACCGCTCACGTCAATCAAAGGATGGACCGAGACGATTCGCGGCGGCAACGAGAAGTTGTCCGAAGAGACCGAGCTCGGCCTCAGCATCATCCATTCTGAGACCGAGCGGATGATCGGCCTCGTCGAGCAGCTCCTCGATTACACGAAGATCGAAGAGAGCCGCCTCGTCTTGTATCGTCAGGAACTCGACCTCGTCACGTTGTTGCGTAAAGTGTCCGTGCAACTAAAACAGTCGCTTGAGGATAAACAGATTACCCTCATCGAGCGGTATCCACAAAAATCGACGGGTCTATTCGATGAGAATCGACTGAAGCAAGTGTTTTTGAACTTGCTCGACAACGCGATTCGATTCTCGCCGGAAGGCGGGACGTTGACGGTTCGGTTCGTTCAGTCGGAACGGGTCGCCTTCATCTCGATTATCGATGAAGGACCGGGCATCTCAAAAGAACATTTACAACGCATCACCGAGATGTTCTATCAGGCGCAAGTGACCGAAGGCAGTAGCGGCCTCGGCCTTGCCATCGCCAAAGAGTTGATTGAAGCGCATGAAGGAAAACTCGTCATCGAGAGCGAGGTCGGGCAGGGTACGACCGTGACCGTCCTCTTGCCGCTCGACCCGAGCGAGTTACATTAATAGGGTTAAACCTCCCCGATTCAGGATACATGTAATTGTATGTAGAATAAGGGAGGTTTTTCGCGTGGCCACGAAATCATTGAAACCAATTAAAGGGACACCGAACGCCGTATCGACACAGACGTCGAACGAGGCGCTCAAGATGGAGCCGCTTCCGTACGGGCGCGACCGGGCCGAGACGGTCGGAGCGATTAAGATGGTCATGGGGCAATTGCCGCGGACCGAGCTCATCGACGAGACCGAAGAGTCACTCCATTACGTCGTCGCGACGAAAGTGATGAAGTTTAAAGATGACGTCGAGTTTTTATTCGACGACGAGACACGACAAATTGAATTTCGTTCGGCTGCACGGGTCGGTCAATACGACTTTGGGGTCAACCGGAGACGGATGGAAGACGTGAGTGAACGATATCGGAGGTTGATCAAATGAAGGATTACCAATTGATTGTAATCGGAGGTGGCGCCGCCGGGATGACGGTCGCCGCAGGTGCGGCCAACCTAGGCGCGAAAGTCGCGCTCGTCGAGAAGAAGAAGCACCTCGGGGGCGACTGTCTCCACGTCGGATGTATCCCGTCAAAGGCGCTCATCGCCGCCTCGAAAGAAGCGAGTTCGATGATGCAAGCAGCCCGCGTGCTCGGCACCGAGTTCGATGGACGAGACCATTACCAGTCAACGAAAGCCCGTGTCGATCGTGCCCGCGAAATCATTCAAGAGCATGACGGGACGGAACGTTTTACGAAGTTAGGCGTTGACGTTTATATCGGCGAAGCGTCGTTCCAAAGCCCGTACGAGTTAAAAGTCGGGGACGATCTTTTGATTGGGAAGAAATTCGTCATCGCAACCGGATCGCAACCGACCGTCCCACCGATTGACGGACTTGATACGGTACCGTACTTAACGAACGAAGACGTCTTCCACGAGGAGACGCTACCAGAGAGCATCATCGTCATCGGAGCCGGCACGATTGGGCTCGAGCTCGCTCAGTCATTCGCTCGGCTAGGCAGTCAAGTGACGGTGCTCGAGGCGCTCGATACGTTTTTGCCGAAAGAAGATGAGTCGGTGCGGACGCTACTTAAATCTCAACTTGAGATGGCGATGCGTTTGAAGATTGGCGTGGACGTCAAACACATCTCAGAAGTGGACGGCAAGATTCGTGTCGAAGCGGAAATCTACGGGGAGACCGTGCATTACGAAGCGGACAAGCTGCTCATGGCGACGGGGCGAAAGCCACGGCTCGAGGCGCTTCGCCTCGACCGGGCCCACGTCCACGTCAAAGACGGATACGTTGACGTCTCATCGACGTATCGGACGTCACAACCGCACATCTTTGCAATCGGCGACACGATCAATACGCTCCCGTTCACGCACGCTGCGGGCGAAGAAGGGAAAGCCGTCGTCGCGAACGCCTTGTTCGGTCTATGGAACAAAGTCGATTATAAGAAGATGCCGTGGATCACGTTCACGGACCCGGAAGTGTTCCACGTCGGTTTGACCGAGGCCGAGGCACGAGAACAGTACGGGGAAGACGTCGACATCTTTGAAGCGAAGCTGTCCGAGGTCGACCGTTTCGTCGCCGACCGTCAAGAGACCGGTTTCGTCAAAATCATCACGCGGAAGAACGGTAAAATCATTGGCGGTCACGCGGTCGGAATGACGGCCGGCGATTGGATGCAAATCGTCGTCTACGCGATGCAGCGCGGGGATAAGATTGGAAAGCTGTCCCGTATGATTTATCCGTATCCATCACGGAGCGAGGCCGTGAAGAAGGCGGCCGACCTCTACTGGCGCAAACGTCTCTTCAACAGCCCGCTCACTGACCTCGCTCGTAAATATTTTGAATGGACAAGATGACAAAAAGCCCACGCGAGTGGGCTTTTACTGTGGCAAAATAATCGTCTCAATCATTTTTGGTGCACCTTCGGATAGGTCGACGAGTGGTTTAATCAACACTTCGACGCGACGATTCTTGGCCCGTCCTTCCGGCGTGCTGTTCGTCGCAATCGGCTTATATTCCCCATAGCTCGCGAGTGTGAATTGGCTCGGATTCAGTGTGTCGTTCGTCAATAAGCCACGCATAAAGGCAGTCGCCCGGGCCGAACTGAGTTCCCAGTTCGATGGGAAGCGGGCCGTGTTGATGGGGACGTTGTCCGTATGGCCCGAGACGACGATTTCCCGGTTACCGGCTTGCTCGAGGATGCCGCTGATGGAGCGGGCGACGGCTCGAGCCTCGGCGTCTAACGTCGCTTCCCCCATGCTGAAGAGCGCACGGTCTTGAATCGTCAAGACGAGACCGCTTGAATTGATGGTCGCTTCAATCTCGTCTTGTAGCCCGTTCTGTTTGATGTACTCGTTCACTTGTTCTTTCAGTTCGTCGAGTTTCGCGAGTTCGTACGTTCGCGGGTTCGCCGTCGTGTCCGTGTTGTTCGTCCGGTTGATGTCGCTGTTTGAGGCGGTCGATGCTTGGAATACGCTCGTCCCGCCAGAGAAGACTTGGTTGAACGACCGTGACATCTTCTCGAGTTTTGTCTGGTCGACGTTACTCGACGCGAACAAGACGATGAAGAGCGCGAGGAGGAGCGTCAATAGGTCGGCGTAGGGGATGAGCCAGCCTTCTGAAATATGTTCTTCATGATCATGCTTCTTTTTGCGCTTCATAGTCGGCTCGCTCCTTTGGAGACAAATACACAGACAGCTTATCTTCTAACGTCTTCGGCGATTCGCCGCCTTGAATCGAGAGGATCCCTTCAATCATCATCTCTTTGATGAGCACTTCGCTCTTCGAGTATTGCTTCAGTTTATTCGCGAACGGGAACCAGAGCACATACCCTGAGAAAATTCCGAATAGCGTCGCAACGAAAGCGGCTGAGATGGCGTAGCCAAGTTTTTCGATGTCGGATAAGTCTTTTAAGGCAGCGACAAGCCCGATGACGGCTCCGAGTACGCCGAGTGTCGGGGCGTATGTACCGGCTTGTGTGAAGACGTCAGCGTTCGCCTTATGGCGGATTTCCATGTTTTCGATATCACGTGACATGACTTCGGCGATATATTCGGACGGTTGTCCATCGATGACCATCATCATGCCTTGCTTCAAAAACGGTTCATCGACTTGTTCGAGCGCTGTCTCAAGAGAGAGAAGCCCTTCTTTTCGTGCTTGTGTCGATAAATCGACGAATTGCGTCAACATGCCGGTCTTACTTGGGAGCGTTTGTTTCGTGAATAGAATTTTAAAAAGTTTTGGAACGGTTTGCAGCTGTTCTTTCGAGACGGCGATACTGACCGCAGCGGCCGTCCCGACAAAAATGATGACCAATGCGGCCGGGTTAATCAGGGGGGCTACGCCTGCACCTTTTAGAAGCATTCCACCAATCAATGTGAAAAAGCCGAGTATAAGCCCTACTAACGTGACGACATCCATGTCTATGTTTTCCACCTTTCTAATCCAGGACATAAAAAAGCGAGAGACGCCACTCGTCTCCCGCATAATGCGTTCCCGATGGTTAAGCGCCGTTTTCGTCAATCAGCAATTGGATGCTGACATTTCGTTCTTCACGCTCTATATCGGTTAATACGTCGTATTTTTTTAACAATGCGTACAATTGATTCACAACTTCTTGATCGAGTGACCAATTTAACAATTCTTCAAGCTGGAAATAAAGATGGGCGGGCATGTACTGTGACTGGCGCTCCAAACTTCGCGAGACATCCTTTAGCGAATGATCTACCGTACTAGGGTCCACGGTTTCATTCAACCTCCTCAACGTTTATAAAGTCTATCTCTCATATTACCAAAAAATCGAAGAAAGGGTTAGCGTGACATTTTCCTAGTTGGCAATTTTGTCGGCAAGGCGTAATATGTGGCTTAGAAAGAGTGAAGGGGATATGCGGATGCGACATCCATTATCGATACGGGAACGGCGGCTGAAGCGAATCGAGGCGTTATACCGAATCGTATTCGAGAAACCGGCCCGTTTTATTGCCAGTGGCTTTTTGCTCGTGATTTTGATCGGGGTGACGCTCCTTTATATGCCGTTCGCGCAAAGTGAACCCGTCGCGTGGATTGACTGTCTCTTCATCGCGACGTCGGCCGCTACGGTGACAGGGCTTTCCACAGTCGACATCGGGACGTCGTTTACGACGTTTGGTGAGGTTGTCATCATGGCGTTGATTCAAATCGGGGGGCTCGGTTTTATGACCGTCGCCCTCATGCTCCTCAGCGTGCTCGGACGTAAAATCGGTTTGAAACAACGCATCTTACTCCAAGAGTCCCTCAACTTGTCAGGACCGGGCGGGACGGTAAGGCTCGTTCGAAACATCGTCTTCACGACGATCATCGTTCAAGTGATCGGTCTCTGCTTTTTGACAGCAGAACTGTACGGCACAGGCGACTACTCGTTCGGTGACGCCTTGTACTACGGCTTCTTCCACGCCGTCTCGGCGTTCAATAACGCCGGGTTTGCCCTATGGCCAGATAGCCTCATGCAGTTTGAACAGAACACGTCCATCGTCATCACGATTTCCATTCTTATCATGATTGGCGGCCTCGGCTTCACGACGATTGCTGATGTGACCGAAGTGAAGGGCTGGAAGCGCTTGGCGCTCCACTCGAAAATCATGATCGGCTCACTACTCGTCATCAATGGAATCGCCTGGTTCGGCCTCATGCTGTTCGAGTGGGTGTCGAGAGAAGGGGCGCTTTACGGACGCCCACTCGACGAAGCGCTTCACGCGACGTTTTTCCAAGCGATCACGACACGGACGGCCGGCTTCAATACGATGGATATCGCGACGATGGCGCCGGTCTCAATCGGTCTCATCCTCATCCTCATGTATATC
Source organism: Exiguobacterium alkaliphilum 12/1 (assembly GCF_000714435.1). Taxonomy (GTDB): domain Bacteria; phylum Bacillota; class Bacilli; order Exiguobacteriales; family Exiguobacteriaceae; genus Exiguobacterium; species Exiguobacterium alkaliphilum. The sequence continues at coordinate 38,489 of NZ_JJMW01000041.1, read as the reverse complement.
GGGGCAGGGGCCGCCTCGACAGGATCAGGGATTAAAGTGACGACTGTAGTGGTCATTTTGGCCGACATGTGGGCGTTTCTGCTTGGGAAGAAGGAGACGGTCATCATGGAACGGACAATCGACACGTTTCAAATCAAAAAAGCGTACATGGTCGCGATTACGAGCTTCTTCTTTATAGTATTTATTACGACCTTGACGGTTTTGACGAACGGTCACTTGCCAGCGACGGCCGTATTGTTTGAAGTCGTCTCCGCGTTCGGGACGGTCGGCTTGTCGCTCGGGATCACGGCCGAGTTAAACAACAGCGGGAAAGAACTCATCATGTTCATGATGCTACTCGGTCGCGTCGGCTCGCTCACGATCCTCTTCACCGTGGCACAGCAGCTCGACCGTAAGATTCGCTATCCGAAAGAAAAACTATTGATTGGATGACAAAAAGCCCTATTAGGGCTTTTTGTGTGTCTCGTAATAGGTGACGACTTGCGGCAAATAATCTTTCAAGTCCGGGCAGACGATCCCGGTCCCGCTCAATGCGCGCATCGTCTGTGTCGTATCGAACCGGACTTGATGCTTGAAATAGTCGAGCAGTTCGCGCGGGACGCCGTACCGCTCTTGAAGCTTGAGTGCGGAAAACCCAGCCTCGGCGGCGATATGGGGGATGGTGCCGCGCGGGGCACGTGCAAACATCGTCTCGTGAATCATCCGGTACACTTCACGGACGCCGTGCGGGAACGGGTCCGTCAAATGGAACGTCCGGCCAAGTCCGGCCGGGGCATGCGCGAGATAGGCTGTCGCCTCGACGACATAGTCGTACGGGACGAGGTTCACTTCGACATTTTGACGTCCGATGTAAGGAAGCGGGGCCGCCTGGCGCAACTGGTCCATCAGTTTCAAGACGAAATAGACGCCGTCGAACTTCTTCGTCTCCCCGGTCACGCTATGGCCGATGACGATGCCGGGGCGGATAATCGTGATCGGCATCGAACCGAACTCGCGCGAGACGATTGCTTCCGCCTCATACTTCGTCGCCTCATAATGATTTTTGAACGGCAGGCGGTGCCATAATTCATTCTCATATACGGTGCCTTGGCGCCGACCGGAGACGTAAGCGGTGCTGAAGTAGACGTATCGTTTGAGATGAGCGGCACGCTTCGCGAACGCGGTCATATGTTTCGTCCCGAGCATATTGATCCGATAGCCGACGTCATACGGGATACTCAAGTCGTAAGCAGCAGCGAGGTGGAACACGTAATGGACGTCCCGTTCGATGACCGAACGCGTGATTGGGTCAAGAATCACTTCGGGGAGCGTGATGTCGGCTTCGACGAGAACGAGTTGTGTTTCCTCTAACGTCGTCGCCTCGAGCAGCTCGTCTTTCAAGACGATGGCTTCTTCTTTTTGATGGGGCAAATGGAGCGCATAAATCGTGCCGATTTGGTTCGGTACCGACGCGAGATGGGTGATCAGCTTCCCGGCCAAAAAACCAGGGAACCCCGTAAAGGCGTAATGGTTCATAGTGTCTCCTCCGCTAAGTCGAGCGTGAACGTGAACGTCGAGCCGACGCCGACCGTCGATTCGACTTCGATGCTACCGCCGTGCGACTCGATGATTTCCTTACAGATGGACAACCCGAGCCCCGTCCCCCCGATTTGGCGCGTATCGGAGTTGTCGACGCGATAGAATTTCTTGAATAGCTCTTCGAACGCGTGCTCGGGGATGCCGATGCCGAAATCTTGAATCGAGACGAACGCTTGTCCATGCTCGGCTCGGATTCGGACCTCAACTTCGTGGTGTTGCGGCGAATACTTGATTGCGTTCGACAACAGATTGATGAGCACTTGCTCGATACGCGCTTGATCGGCGATGAGAGGCAGTGCTTCATCGGCGTCGTCAAAATGGATGGAATGGTTGCTCGTCTCACGGAACCGTTCGACGACGTCACGAACGAGCTCGTTCAAGATGAAACGGTCCTTTTTATACTCCTGATTGCCGTCCTCCATGCGCTGAATGTCGAGGAAGTCGTTCAACAAGTCCGTCAACCGTTTCGCTTCTTTAGCCATCGTCTTCAAGAAACGCTCTCGTTTCTCCGGCGTCAGCTCTCGACTTTGCATGAGCTCGATATAGCCGGATAAGGAAGAGAGCGGAGTCCGCAGTTCATGGGAGACCGTGCTGACGAGCTCGTTCTTGATTTGGTCCATCCGCTCTTCCTCGGTTCGATTTCGGAAGACGAACAAGAAACCACTGTCGACGCCGACTTGACGCTTCGCGTCCATACCGGTCGCGTACATCTCGTAGTACTGTTCATCCCGGTCGTTCGGTTGCGGAATCGAGAAGCGCATCGATACCTCGTGGGCCGAGCCGTCGAGCAGGAGGTCGACTTTTTTCAACATCTCCGTCCGGTCTCGTTGTCGGAACGTCGTCAAGAGCGGGATGCGCTCTTGCATCTTATTCGGGGCGATGCCGGGCAAGTCGAGCAGACGGCGGGCGTGCACGTTCATGAACAGGACGCTGCCGTTCGATTCGGTCAAGACGAACGCCTCGTTCGACGCTTGTAAAATCGACTGGATGATATCGCGCTGGCGGGCGATGGCGTTCTTCTCGCGCTCGAGCATCCGTTCGACTTTCTTACGGTCGCTAATGTCACGCATGACGGCGACGCGGAGCGTCTGGCCTTGATACGTCACCTCTTTCGGGTACACTTCCATCTCGAGGAACGTGCCGTCCTCGCGTCGACCGATGACTTCGTACGGCGTCTGGATATGGTTGCGGATACGTCGCAAGACGTCGGCCCGGTAGCCTTCGGCGATGAACTCGATTGTCTGGCGACCGACCATGTCTTCAGCGGGGATGCGGAAAATCGTCTCGGCCGCCTTGTTGGCGTCGAGAATCGTCCCGTCCTCATGGAACAAAACGGCTTCGATGACCGACTCAGCGAACATCCGATAGCGCTGTTCTTTATGGAGCAACTCGCCTTTTAACGCAATCTCCGGGCTGACGTCGAAGACGAAGAAGAAGAAGCCGATGACGCGGGCTTGCTCGTAGACGGGATGCATGAACAGCTTCCCGACGAAGTGGGTCCGGTCTTTCCGTTGAAACTTCCATTCGCGGTCGCCACGATCGAGTGCGACGCGGAGCATCTGTTCGAACGATAGCAAGCGTTCGGTCTCGTCCTGGTAATGCGTCCGTTTCTCGCTCAATTCGCGGGACTCGAAGAGGGCGAATGGGGTCATCTCGTATAAGACTTCATGGGGGGCATAGCCGAACAGCTCGGTCGCCCCTTTATTGAATCGGTTGATGAGCAAGTTCGCATCGGTCATGATCATCGCCATGTCGAGCTCCGTATGCATCATCGCTTCGAAGGCGTTATGTTGGACCGTCACCCGCGTATCGAGCGGGAGCGGTTCGATTGAGAGAATATAGACGTCTCCGTTCGGGATGGCGTGGATGCGGATGGTCGGCATCTCGTACATCCAAGGGAGTCCTTGTTCCATCCGGCGCGACAGCTCCATCGTAATCGGGGATTGATTGACCATATGAAAGATGTTTGAACGCGTCTGTAAATCTTCAGGAAATTGTTTTAAGAACGGTCGGTTCGCTTGCACGATCGTGCCGTCTGTTTGAATTAAGGCGACACCGTAAGGCAAAGCATGCAACAGGTCGTTCTGGAGATGCACTCTTTTCTCCATCAACGGGTAATCCCTCCTTCTATAAATCAAACGGGTACATCTTCATACCATTCGACACCTGTGCCTTTGTTTTCCTGCCTAGAGACGGTAAAGTAATAGTGAACGAACGATGGAGAGGACGATGAACGTGAAAGGAATGGGCTTGAGTCTCATACTCGCGCTTGTGCTTTGGTGGATGGACGCCCCGGTTTGGGCGATCGTCACGGTAATCATACTTGGTCTCGTCTGGCTCATCTGGCGGAAGCGCCTATCGACGATTGACCGAATCGACCGCATGGACGGACGTGAGTTCGAGTTGTTTTTAGAGGACGTGTTCCACGCGCTCGGCTACAAGGTGACCGTCACACCGGCGTCTCGTGACTTTGGCGCCGACTTGTTGCTCGAGACACCGGACGGCTGGTCAATCGCCGTCCAGGCAAAGCGCTACGAGAAAGTCGTCGGGCTCGAGGCGGTCCAACAAGTGGCGGCGGCCGTTCCATACTATGGGGTGGATGAGGGATGGGTCGTGACGAACTCGTCTTATACGGAAAGTGCCTATGAATTGGCGGCACCAAATCAAGTTCGTCTGATTGCAAGATCAGAGCTCGAGCAACTGTTGAAAGAAGCAGGGTTTAAGCGCTAGGGCAGGCGGTTTTCACATGTTTGTCAAGATGACGGATTGTGTCGAAGAAAAAGGGGTTGTCTTTTTGTTCAAACGGTGCAATAATCATCTTCGTCATATGAAATATGTAGTAGTTGAACAGAGAGATTCGGCTACACGAAACAACATTGGGGTTTCACAGAATGACCAACCGGACAAATAGAAAATTCGTGGTTGGAACGTATTAGGAGGAAAAGCGGTGCGCAAATTAATTTATGTAAAAGGTTGCGTCTTTACGCAAGGCGAGGCAACCATTTATGACGAGACAAATGATGCGATCGGATCTGTTCACCGCGACGCGGAAGGCAGTGTCCAAGTGCACAATTTGTCTGGCCGACAAATCGCTCTCGGGAAATATATCCCGAACTGTCAGAAATGGGTCGTGATGAACCACGACGGGCAAGCGATTGGTCAATTGAAAGACAAATTCTCGTTATTCGGGAAAAAGTGTGAGTACAACGTCTATGAACGCGGGCTCTATACGATTCAATACGACGTCGAGCGCTACAAGTTCAGTGTACGCGACAAGGCGGGCAAGTTAGTCGCCGAGCTTCGCAAGCACGAGGACGACAGCTTCTGTCTGACGAAAGAAGCCGACCAGCTCTCGATGTTTGAACTATTGTCGGTCTTGAAGACGCTGAGCGTCAAATCACGGATGCCGCTTGCGGTTTCTGTCTGAACGTAACGACAAGCACCAGCCTTCGGGTTGGTGCTTTTCTGTATGCAAAAAACCGCTTCATCACATGAAGCGGCCCAAGTATTGTTTTGCCTCGAGCTCGAGTGTTGTGACGCGGTGGGCGTACAAACAGAGCTTCAAGACGTGGATGATGTTCGGATGGGAGTGTCCCATTTTCTCGACCGAGCGTTTTGCCCGGGTGTCGAGCAAGTCGATTGGACTCGTCGACTTGGCATATTCGGCATATAACCGATAAAAATCGATCGGCGAGATGAAGTCGTCCTCATCACGGTCCGGGTTGTTAAAGATGAGCGCAAGCAGCGAGCTCGTCTCTTCAAGCGAGAACAAGTGCTTCAAGTCGTCGAGCAAATAGATGATTGCCGCCTGTTGCAAGGAATATTTCTTTCCGACACGCGGGACGCCGATAATTTTACGCACCTCGCGCTTCGTCCAGTTTTGAATCGTCGTCGCCGATAAATGCTCGCCGGTCAACGTGTTGGCGAGAGCGACGATTTGATTGATGGACAGTCCGTTCTTTTCAATATGAAACAAATGGATTTTACGGAGCTCTTTCGGAAAGTGGTCACGGACTTCTTCCGGGAACAAGGCGATGGCCCGATCGACGTCGCCAACTTGCATATAGTGAAGGCAGTCCGCCAAAGTTTGAATTGAAGTTGCGTCGCGCATAAAGCCACCCTTTCTATAGCCGGCTTCGTTCGCCGTCTATACAGTCATTTGACCTCATTCTACCAAATGTTTGAAAAGGAAGCTAGGTTCAGACCCGATTAAGGTATAATGTAAACGTAGAAAAACTGTAGCTAAAGGTGGTCTATCGATGAATGAATGGGTCAGCTCTATCTTATCGATCGTCATCGTCCTCGTATTCCTCGTCGGACTCGAACAAGTCGGCAAGCGTCTAGGTTGGACGGACGAAACAATTCGTAAAAGTGTACATATCGCGGTCGGACATTGGTCGCTCCTCGCCGTCTGGCTCATGGAGACATGGTACGTCGCGGCAATCCCGCTCGTGTTCTTCACGTTCGCGAACGCGTTCCTTCTTTATAAAAGTCCGTCGCCGGTGCATCAAACCGAACGGAAATCATTCGGCACCGTCTATTACCCAATCGCACTGCTCGTCATCTTATATTTCTTCTTTGAATCCGAGCCGCTCGCCTTCTTGGCCGGTTCGCTCGTGTTGGCGTGGGGGGACGGCTTGGCCGCACTCATCGGTCGCAAGTATGGCACGGTGACGTACGACTTATACGGTCAAAAGCGTTCGTTCCAAGGCAGTATGGCCATGTTCCTCAGTTCATATGCCGTTCTCTTTTTATTGTTTTTGTGGGATGATGTTCCCCTTTGGCAAGTGGTAACATATGGGTTCATCATTTCCGTTGTCGCGACGCTGACAGAAGCAATTTCGTATCGAGATTGGGATAACTTTACAATTCCGATTGTAGTGGCTGTCGCCACATCGTTATTGTTGTAAATCATTTGCTCGATTGTAAAGAAAACGTTGCTTGTCACTCCCGGCAAACATTTGTATACTGTGATTCGTACTGAAACCATTCAGCGACGTGCGTCGAAGCCATTCGATGCATTCATCAGATAAAAATAGAACGTAAAGGATTGAGTGAACGCATGAGCTTTTTAAACCAATTATTAACGATACTCCCAGCCGATCGCGTCAAACAAGACGAGCCTTTGTCGGCGCACACGTATACAAAGCTTGGCGGGAACGCGGACTATTTCGTGGCACCGCATACGTATGAAGAAGTTCAGGCCGTGCTTGAACTCGCACATCGCGAGAGCATGCCGTTCATGATTCTCGGGTTCGGTTCGAACTTGATCGTCCGGGACGGAGGACTCCGCGGCATCGTCTTGAACTTGAACGAACTGAAGACGATTCGTCGTGAAGGCAATCACGTCATCGCGCAAGCAGGGGCTGCCATCATCGACGTGTCGCGCCAAGCGCTCACAGAAGAGCTGTCAGGTCTCGAGTTTGCCTGCGGTATCCCGGGAACGGTCGGCGGTGCCGTCTACATGAACGCCGGTGCCTACGGCGGTGAGACGAAAGATGTGATCGTCAGCACGGTCGTCTTGACGCCCGAAGGCGAACTGCTCACGCTCACGAAAGACGAGCTCGACCTCGACTATCGGACGAGCCGAATCGCCAAAGAGGGGCTCATCGTGCTTGAAGCGACGTTCGCACTCGAGCCGCTCGCGTACGAGGCCATCAAAGAAGTGATGGATGACTTGACGTACAAGCGCGAGTCGAAGCAACCGCTCGAGTACCCGTCATGTGGCAGCGTCTTCAAACGACCACCGGGCTACTTCGCCGGCAAGTTGATTCAAGACTGCGGCCTGCAAGGGAAACGCATCGGCGGCGCCGAAGTGTCACTGAAGCACGCCGGCTTCATCGTCAACATCGCCGACGCGACAGCGACCGAGTACATCTCGCTCATCCGTCACGTCCAAGCGACGGTGAAAGAGAAGTTCGAAATCGACTTGGAGCCAGAAGTGAAAATCATCGGTGAAGATATCGCCGTCGAAAACGCATAAAAAAGACGCTTGAACGATAATTCGTTCAAGCGTCTTTCGTTTAGGCTTGGAGCTGTTTCGTGATGGCTTCTGACGCCGGGATGAACGGATAGTCGAGGTCACGGGCGACAGCCTCATACGTGACCGTACCGTCGATGACGTTCAATCCTTTGAGGAGGGCGGCATTCTCCCGAAGCGCTGTGAAGATGCCTTTTTGCGCGCACTCGATAATGTACGGCATCGTCGCATTCGTCAGGCCGAGCGTCGACGTGCGTGGGACGGCGCCTGGCATGTTCGCAACCGCGTAATGTTGAACACCGAAGCGCTCGTACGTCGGTGCGTCGTGTGTCGTGATGTGATCAATCGTCTCACAAATCCCGCCTTGGTCGATGGCGACGTCGACGATGACCGAGCCCGGTGACATCTGTTGCACCATATCTTTCGTCACGAGCTTCGGAGCTTTCGCACCAGGGATCAACACCGCACCGATGACGAGGTCGCTTTCGGCGACTTGTTTGGCGATGTTATAGCTGTTTGAGATGAGCGTGTTGATCGTGTTGCCGAACTGGTCGTCGATTTGACGAAGACGGGCTGGACTGATGTCCATGAGCGTCACGTTCGCACCGAGGCCGATGGCGATGCGGGCCGCATTCGTCCCGACGACCCCGCCGCCGATGACGGTCACGTTCGCACGCGGGACGCCTGGGAGACCTGATAAGAGGATCCCTTTTCCGCCGTGCGGCTTCTCTAAAATCTGTGCCCCGATTTGAGCGGCCATGCGTCCTGCGACTTCACTCATCGGTGTGAGGAGCGGGAGCGTCCGATCGATTTCCACAGTCTCGTAAGCGATTGCGGTCATGCCCGAATCGACGAGTGCTTTCGTCAGTTCCGGCTCGGCCGCCAAGTGAAGGTACGTGAAGAGCGTCAAATCGCGACGGAAGTAGCGATATTCCGACGGTTGTGGCTCTTTTACTTTGAGCGCGAGCTCGACGTGGTTCCATACGTCTGCTGCCGTGTCGACGATTGTCGCACCAGCGTCAACATATTCCATGTTCGTGAAGCCGCTCCCTACGCCTGCTTCCGTTTCAACGAGCACGTCATGCCCGAGCTCTGTCAATACGGCTGCCCCCATCGGCGTCAGTGCGACACGGTTTTCGTTGTTTTTAATCTCTTTCAATACCCCGATTTTCATGATCCGTTCCCCTTTCAATTCCTTGACACAATTTGTTCACACTTCTAGTATAGACCGTTCCGAAAAAGCTGTCTTTATCCCACATTCTAAAAATGAAGACCCTCACTTTGTGAAAAATCACAAGGTGAAGGTCTGGTGTCTCAACGGTATTGGTCGGCTTTAATCGCCAAGTAAATCGTGGCCCGTTCTGGGAGCGAGGCCCGCGTGATTTGGGTCAATTCTTCAATCCGTCGCACCCGATACAATACCGTGTTCGGATGGATATGGAGATGGGCGGCAACTTGTTTCACGTTGCCATCGAAGTAAAAGTACCACTCGAGCGTCGTCACGAGTTCGGTTTGATGGGTCTGGTCGTACGCTTTCAGCCGTTCGAGCGTCGGGTGTGTCTCGAGGCGGAGGTTGATGCGACGGGCGAGGTCGGGTACGAGTTGATAGATCCCAATTTGTTCGAACGTGCGGGCGTTCACCAATTCAAGCGGGAACTTTCGTCGTAGCGAAGTGACACGGCGCGCTTCCTCCGCGGCATGATAGAGCGTCTCGCTCTCGAAAAAGCGACGGCTGATGCCAAGCGTCGGATTCGCCTCGGGGAACTTATCCTGAAGAAGCGTCTCGAACCGCTCAGCCCAGTCAAGTAGCATCGTCTCTTCTTCAGCCAATTCCGTTTTCATGTAATGCCAGACGAGTAATTGTTGTCCGTCAATCGCTTGGAGGACGACCTCAATCGACTGTTGGGTCGCCAGTACATAAAAGAGTCGCTCGGCGAACTGCGGGGTGATCGGTTGCAGACAGTCGATGACCGTCAATCGACTCGCCACGGCAATCGGCGCGAGTTCGTTCAAGCGCTGCTGGTTAGTCGGGCTGAGAGCCGGGGTCGCTAACACATCTAAGAAGAACCGTTCGAGCTCGGCATCGATGCGGCGTTCGTGCATCGCGATCGTCATGAGCAATTTCTTGGCGATGGAAGCCCCTTCTTTTAAGACGGTCAGCTCTTGTTCCGAGAAAGGGGTCGGGCGGGCCAAGCTCCAAATATACCCGAGCACATCATCATGCTGTTTGATGACGACGGCCGCCCGTTCGCCGAGTCCGACGGCGAGCCGCGCCGGGATGGCGACGGGATCGTCGCTATCGATGACGTACTGTAACATCCCACTTTCCCATAAGTCCTCAATGACCGTCTCCGGGACACGACGACCGATAATCGTGGCGATGCGAGCCGGATCGGTCGAGTCGGGATGGGTGCTGTAGGCGAGCAGTTGATGATGGCGGTTCTCGATCGTGATCGGTGCGCGAATCGCTTGGCCAATCGCTTCGGCGAGCGTGTCGAGTGATTCATAGGACTTCTGCAAAAAAGGCATGTCGATTCCTCCTCTCCTTTGAGTATACCGTCTCTCTTGTGAAACTTCACAAAAAGATGGGGGAGTGGGAATGGACATGCCCGATTCGATTAAATTGGGAAGAAGAGACCGACGACGAGACCGAGCAAGGCACCGACGATGACTTGGAACGGTGTATGGCCGACGAGTTCGTTCAAAATTGGCGTCTCGTGCTTGATTCCTTTGAAATAATCGTTCAAAAGCCGCGCCTGGAATCCGACCGCTTGGCGGACGCCGGTCGCATCGTACATGACGATCGTCGCGAAAATCAAGGCGAGGGCAAACATGCTAGAGTCGAGTCCCTCCATCCGTCCGATCACGGTCGCGAGGGCGACGACGGTCGAAGAGTGGGAGCTCGGCATGCCGCCTGAGGCGAACATGATTTGCAGTTCGAAGTCTCTCGTTTTAATGAGTTCTGTCACAAGTTTGGCCGCCTGCGCGATAAACCATGCGAGGAGGGCGGCGAGTAAGGGTTCGTTAAACAGCAATCGATTCACTTCCTGTCTGACAATGGTATCTTCACTATACCCGATATAACGTCACCGTAGACGTAAAGATTTCGTCAAAAAAAGCGCCAGTGGCGGAAGCCAGCTGACGCTTTCTGGTCGATTTTTGTTACCCGACGACGCCTTCAGTTTCCTGAAGTTTGTCCGCGATATTCTCGATGATATAGCGGTTGCGTGGATGCTCTTGGCACTCTTTTGAACATGAGCGCATCTGTTTCGGCTCACATTCTTCACAACAGAAGTGCTGGGCATTACACACCGGGTTGGCACAATTAACGTACCGGACCGTCTTCGTGCCGCAGTGCATGCACTCGGAGACGATGGACGGGTTGACCGTGTTGACCGGGACGTTGATGCGCTCGTCAAAGACGTACAGCTCACCTTCCCAATCCTCGCCTTTTGTCGCCTCGTCTTTTCCGTACATGGCGACCCCACCTTTTAAGTGGAAGATGTTGTCGTGACCTTGGTCACGCATATATGCGGTAAATTTCTCGCAACGGACGCCGCCGGTGCAATACGTGAGAAGCGTTTTCCCTTCATAGAGGTCCTTGTTCTCTTCGAGCCATTCTGGCATGTAACGAGAAGCCTCTACGTCGATCTTGATCGCATTTTTAAAGTGACCAAGGTCGTACTCGTAGTTGTTACGAACGTCGAGGATGACGACATCATCGCGATGCATCATCTCTTTCCATTCTGCCGGTTCGAGGTATGCACCGTGCTGTTTCGGCACGTCAAACTCGCCATCAAAGCGCCACGTCACGAGTTCCTTTTTGTGACGGACAAAAATTTTCGAGAACGCGTGCTCCTCGACTTCATCGATTTTGAACTCGATGTCGCTAAAGTACGGGTTCGCTTTCAAGTCGTTCATGTACTGCTCGGTCTGTTCCCACGTACCAGAGCACGTCCCGTTGATTCCTTCGGAAGAAATCAAGATGCGTCCTTTGATGCCGAGGTCTTTACAGTACTTCAAGTGCTCTTGTGTGAGCGCTTCTGGGTCTTCGATGTTGACGTACTTATAGTACAACAACACGCGCATTGGTTTTGTTTCCATTTGTGTTACTCCCCTGTGTTCAGTTTTTTGCAGGAAAACGAACGTTGGGTTGTGTCGTTCGACGAATGGGCTTGCCTGCAACCACAAGTCCATTATTATATGATAGATATCACAGCTAATTTTCGCAAATACTTTTTAATTTTTTTTAAGCCGAGCAGGGGGACGTGTCCTCAGACGCGAATTCGGGTACAAAATAGTAATGAAAGCCAAAGGTGGAAATCGATATGCTCACATCACTTGAACAGTGGATCATCCAATTGATTGAATGGCTACAAGAGCTTCCGGGCGGTCCGTGGGCCGGACTCGGGGCCCCGTTCTTAGAAGCGATTTTTCCGTTTCTCCCGCTCGTCCTCATCATTTCGGCGAACGCGGCAACATATGGGTTCCTACTCGGGACGTTACTGTCTTGGGTCGGCAGTTTGCTCGGCACAATCCTCGTCTTCACGGCCGTCCGCTACGTCTTCCGAAAACCGATGACGCGTTGGCTCGAGAAACATAAACAAGGGGTCTATTGGCTTGAACGGATTAATCATATGAGTCCAATCTCGCTCGGGTTTCTCTATTCACTTCCGTTCATCCCCGTCAGTTTGATCACGTACTTACTCGCCCTGATTCAAATGCCGCTCCGCACGTTCATTATGGCGGCCGGATTTGGTAAATTGCTCGTCGTGTTGATTTTCTCGGTCATCGGCGACCAGTGGGAAGAGTTCATCCAAAGCCCGTTCCGTTTGTCGATGCTCGGGTTATTACTGTTCGTCCTATGGGCGATTAGCCGTGGCCTCGAGGAACTGCTCAAGCGGCGCGCGTTCAAAAAACGGAACGAACAACTTAAACGTGAGCTCGACGCAAAACGAACGACCCTTTGAACGGATTAGATTCAAAGGGTCGTTTTTGTCAGGCTTTTTTCTTGAAGCGCGGGAAGTTGAATGCAATGGCAAGTCCACCGCAGATGAACAAGAGGAACGGATAAAACATGAACGGGACGAGCGCGGGGGACGCGGTGTTCGTCAATTCGGCAGCGATGAGGAGCTGTGCACCGTAAGGCAATAGTCCTTGGACACCGCACGAGAAGATGTCGAGCACGCTGGCTGATTTTTTCCGCTCAATCTCATACGTGTCAGCGATGTTCGCTGCGAGCGGACCTGCCACGAGAATGGAAATCGTGTTGTTGGCCGTGGCGACGTTCGTCGCACTGACGAGTCCGGCGATGCTCCACTCGGCGCCGGCCCGTCGCTGAATCCGCGAGGTGAGAGCGTCACGCAAGTAGGTAAGGCCGCCGTTATGGGAGATGAGTCCGACGAGTCCGCCCATGAAGAGCGTCAAAATCGAAATCTCTGCCATTCCAATCATCCCGTCCGCGACCGCCGTAACGAACGCGGTCACTGACAAGGTCCCGTCAAGTAGACCGATGATTCCGGTCAACACGATGCCACCGAGCAGAACGAGGATGACGTTCAACCCGGTCAAGGCGAGGACGATGACGGCGAGGTACGGGATGAGCTTGTACCATTCAAACGAAGCGATCTCGACAGAAGAGACCGTGCCGCTCGATAGGACGGCAAGGAGAACCGTCGTGATAATCGCGGCCGGCAAGACGATCCAAAAGTTCGTCCGGAATTTGTCACGCATGTTCGTCCGCTGCGTTCGCACGGCGGCAATCGTCGTGTCAGAGATGAACGACAAGTTGTCTCCGAACATGGCGCCACCGACGACGGCTGCCGCGGCGATGGCGAGATTGACGCCGCTCTCTTCGTGGATACCGAGCGCGATTGGGGCGAGGGCGGCAATCGTACCGGTCGATGTCCCCATCGCCATCGAGATGAAGGCGGCGATGACGAACAGTCCACTTAACAGGAGCGAAGGCGGGAGCAATGTGAGCGCCGCGTTGACGGTCGCGTCAATCGCCCCAATCTCGCCCGCGACGTTCGAGAACGCACCGGCGAGGAGAAAGATGAAAATCATAATCAAAATGCCCGGATTGCCGGCACCTTGGGCAATCCGTTCCACCGTTTGGGTGACGCTGCCTTTCGTCATCGTAGCCGCGACGATCAAGGCGATGAGTGCCGCGATGAGTACCGGGAATTTATAAAAGTCACCATAGTAAACCCCGGCCCCGATAAAGAAGGCAAGGAAGACGAGTAAAGGCAAGAGTGCCCATTTGTTTGCAGTTGGTTGTTCCAATCGTTTCACCTCATTCATAGAAATAAAAAAGAGAGCCCTTCGAAAAAGGCTCTCTCCATGTAAGAAGCGCCTTTTTCATCTTTCAAGCACGTGCTTGCTGGATTTGGCACAGGTTCCCCGCTGCCGAGACGTCGCAGGGCCAGTCCCTCGGTCTCTCTTGATAAAAAAGTCGGATGATTTAGTTATAAGACACGTTCCCTAACCTATCTGTTTCGAACCGGTTTGTCAATAGAAAATCCCTATGCGCTTCGCATAGGGATGAGTCAGGTCGTCAAATATTGAAAATGGGCGACCCGGTTGCGCCCGGCGTATTTGCCGCCGACGTAAAGCGCCCGGTCGGCGTTTCGAATCGTGTCGTCGAGTCGTTGATCACCGAACGCTTGAATCGTATCGACCCCGATTGAGGCGGTCACTTGGATGTCGATGCCGTCGACACGGAACGGCGTCGCTTCGATTTTTTGCCGGATACGCTCGGCGATTTCGACGGCCTGGTCGGTGTCGCAATGGTTCAAGAGCAGAATGAACTCCTCGCCTCCGTAGCGCGCCGCAAAGTCCTCGGTCCGAAGCGCCTGGCGAATCCGTCGGCCGAACTCTTGGAGAACGCCATCCCCGACTTGGTGACCATGCGTGTCATTGATTTTCTTGAAGAAATCGATATCGAGCATGGCGACGGAGATGGGGTACATCGATCCGTCTGAAATTTGTTGAATTCCATATTCGTAAAACGCCCGCGCGTTGGCGAGGAGCGTCAGACTATCCGTCCGGCTCTCGGTATACAAGCGGTCTCGCTCATGGCAGCGGCTAATCGTCCGATTGAACGATTTGAGCAGCTTGACGATTTCGCGCTGAATGATGAGCGGGTAACCGTAAGCGTGTTCGCCTGTCATGATGAGCCATGTGCGAATGCCTTCGATCTCCTCGGACCGGACCGAGATAAAACTATGATAGTCGTCATGGAACTCTTCGGATAATGGAGCGTCCCATTCAAACCGCATCTCATACTCGACCGACGTTTCGAGAGGATGCGACGTTTCGAGTAAGTCGAACACGCGGGGTCTTTCGACTGGTTGACGCGTCTTCAAGTCGAAGTAGAGCGAGCGGTCGAACAAGGCGAACTCGACGAAGCCGGCGTCATATTGATTCAGCCGTTCACATTGGCTTAAAAATACTTCAATCGCTTGGGCCTCGCTTTGCGACAAGGAGACGGCCTCTTTTGCCTCGTCATACTGCTCGATGAGCGATTTGAACGCGTCTTGCCGTCCTTTTTGAATCAACAGCCGCTTGATGAAAAACGTGAGCGCGGCGGCGATGCTGCTGACGACGAGCAAGTTCGTCTCGCGGAAAAAGGAAGCGGCCAAAATGAAGACGAGGCTGACGATATACGTGTAAAACGCGATGCTTAAAAAATCACGGACGGGCACATCGACACGGAACCACCAACCGACTTGATACTTTTGAATGACGGTGTTCACGATGATGGCGAGAATCAGTCCGGCGAGCGGGAGGAACGAGTCTTGCGTATAAAACCCAAGACCGGTCTGTCCGCCGAGCGTCAAATAGACGCTTGCCGGGATGGCGAGTTCTAAGAAAGACGTGATCGCATTCCACGGGTACGTGAAGCGGAAACGCCTGAGCGCGACGCGCGGCTTCAAGTTGACGAATTGGAAGACGAGCAATCCGATTTGGTTGACGAATAACGCTGTCTCAAAATCGAAGAATAAAAAGATGATGAGGACGATGCTTTCTGAAAACGTGAAATAAACGCCTTTACGCTCGATTGAGTCCATTTGGAAGATGATGACGAGTAACGCGATCAAGATGAACGGCAGCGGCTCGATCGCCGGTGCGTTCAATACGCCTGTCGCGAACAAGGTGACGGTCAGCAGAAGAAATAAACTCCAAACACCCCAACCGAGGGCAGACATCTTGCGGAAATGGTTCATGGCCCCTCCTACTGTGGGAAATCGATGGTGTATCGTAAAATTCGGCATGATGCGGCGACAGTCCTGCCTAATCCTCATGATGGCGGAATTCTAGCATTGAGTCTACAGGAATTATCCTCTATAATGAAATTGCTTTTCAACCACATAGACGAAAGTCGATGAAAAAGAGAGTAACGATTGTCGAGTCAACAAAGCGACCTAGGGATTGGTGAGAGCCTAGGCTGACAGACGTCGCGAAACGCACTTTTGAGATGCTACCCGAACCTTGAGTAGGCGTAGCCGGGGGACCCCCGTTATCACCGATAAAGCGGTCTGCGTCATGCAGGCAAGAAGAGTGGTACCGCGGGCCATCCCGTCTCTTTGCATCTGTGCAAAGGGCGTTTTTTTTATGTTGTGAATGAGGACAAGGAGGAAATGAAATGAGTTATGAACGCAAGTATGCAGAAGCACTGTCCCGTGTCATCGGCGACGAACTGACGGTCGACCAGATTGAGGACTTGATCGAAAAACCAAAACATGAAGCACACGGGGATCTCGCCTTCCCGTGTTTCCAACTCGCGAAAGCGTATCGCAAGGCCCCGGTCATGATCGCGACAGATATCGCGAACGACTTGAACGACGACTTGTTCACGAAAGTCGAGGCGGCCGGCCCATACGTCAACGTCTTCTTGAGCCGTGACGTCGTCTCGCAAGAAATCATCAACACGGTGCTCGACGAAAAGACGGACTACGCGACGCACGCGACTCGTAACGAAACAATCGTAACGGACTTCTCGTCACCGAACATCGCCAAACCGTTCTCGATGGGCCACTTGCGCTCGACCGTGATCGGAAATGCGATTAACCAAATCGCGCGTAAGAACGGCTACGACGTCGTCGGCATCAACCACCTCGGCGACTGGGGAACCCAGTTCGGAAAGCTCATGGTCGCGTATAAGAAATGGGGCGACGAGGCAGCCGTGCGCGCCAACCCGATTGCAGAGCTTTTGAAGTTGTACGTCCACTTCCATGAGGAAGCGAAGACGCAACCGGAGCTCGAAGACGAAGGTCGCGCTTGGTTCAAGAAGCTCGAGGACGGAAACGAAGAAGCGACCGAGCTTTGGCAATGGTTCCGTGACGAGTCGCTCAAAGAGTTCCAAAAAGTGTACGACCTTCTTGGTGTCGAGTTCGACAGCTTCAACGGCGAGGCGTTCTATAACGACAAGATGGACCGCATCGTCGGCATGCTCGAAGAGAAGAACCTCCTCGTCGAGAGTGAAGGGGCGATGGTCGTCTCACTCGAGGACGAGAACTTGCCGCCGTGCTTGATCAAGAAGAAAGACGGCGCGACGCTTTACGCGACGCGTGACTTGGCGGCAGCAGTATATCGTCATGAGACGTATAACTTCGTCCAGGCGAACTACGTCGTCGGCGGCGAGCAGGCGCTTCACTTCAAGCAACTGTTCTCTGTGCTTCGTAAACTCGGTTATGACTTCGTTGACGGCATGCACCACGTCCCGTTCGGCTTGATTTTGCAAGAAGGAAAGAAGATGTCGACGCGTAAAGGCCGCATCGTCCTCCTCGAGGAAGTGTTGAAAGAAGCGATCGAGAAAGCGCAAGCGAACATCGCCCAGAAGAACCCGGAACTTGCAAACGCGGACGACGTGGCGCGCATGGTCGGTGTCGGCGCGGTCATCTTCCATGACTTGAAGAACGAGCGCATCAACAACATCGAGTTCGACCTCGACAGCATGCTCAAGTTTGAAGGGGAGACAGGTCCGTACGTGCAGTACACGAACGCACGCGCGAACTCGCTTCTTCGTAAAGGGAATTACGACGGATCGGCTTTCACCGGTGCGGACGACGATTACACATGGGGTGTCGTGACGATGCTTAACGCCTTCCCACACGTGATCACACGCGCCCACGAGCGTCGTGAGCCGTCAATCATCAGCCGTTACGTCCTTGACTTGGCCCAAGCGTTCAACAAGTACTACGGCCACGTCCGTGTCTTGGAAGAAGACGCCGGCAAACAGTCGCGTCTCGCCCTCGTTAAAGCGGTGACAATCGTATTGACAGAAGGACTCCGTTTGATTGGCGTTCAAGCACCAAAAGAAATGTAAGCACGACAAAAGGGACCTGTTTTTAAAGGTCCCTTTTCTTATGCCTTCATCCGTGTCACGGTTCGTGCTTCGGTATCGTACAAACACCATTCCCGATCGAAAATGATTGCGCCGACGTTGATCACGTAGCGTTTCTTTTTCAATTTGAACGGCGTCCCAATCTCCCAAGGCAACGAGCGACCTTTTCGGTAAATGCCGGGGATATGACTGTGCCCGATAAAGACGAGCGGGTACTTGCCTTTGGCGATGATGGGTTCCCAGTCCTCGTTCCACTTCACTTGATGGCCATGCAAAAACAATGCCTCATCGAGCGTCGTCTGTTCCGGCAAGAGCGCGATGCGCGTCTTGATCGGGTGAGACACGACAAGCACCTCGTCGATTCGCTCCTCTTGATTGCCGCGCAGGCTCGGGAACGTGAGGAGTGCCTCATAGTCCGGGTCGTACGTGACGACGTCTGTCACGTCATGGAACCGTTCATTGCGCCGCTTTTTGCCGATATGGCACTCGTATAAGTCGCCGAGACAGAGAATGTGTTCCGTCTCGCGCCGGACCGACTCGAGCACAGCTTTCAAATCAGCGAACGAACCGTGTGGGTCACTGATGATGGCGAGTTTCATCGGTAGTTTGTGAATTGGGCGTCGACCGACAACTCGAGGTCGCGAACGAGTTGCATGACGGCCTGCAGGTCATCGCGCGACTTGCCCGTGACGCGGATTTGGTCGTCTTGAATTTGTGACTTCACTTTCAGTTTCGATTCTTTAATGGCGTTGTTGATTTTCTTTGCGTCATCCTTGTCGATGCCGCTCTTCAACTTGACGCGTTGACGGACCGTACCACCGAGGGCGCGTTCAACTTTTTGGTAGTCGAGGTTTTTCGTCGGGACGCCACGTTTAATCATCTTCGTGATGAGGACGTCTTTTAATTGCTCGAGTTTGTAGTCATCATCGGAGACGAGGACGAGGTCACCGTTTTCGAGTGACATCTCACTCTTTGACCCTTTGAAGTCGTAGCGGTTCAAAATTTCTTTCTCCGCAATTTGAATCGCGTTTTTCACTTCTTCGAGGTTCATTTCTGACACGATATCAAAAGAATTGTCTTTTGCCATGTTTCATCCATCCTTTATGAGGGTTTTGTTATAATGATAGCAGATTTGAAGTAGTGAAGGAGTGAAAGAATGGAACGTACTATCGATCAACAGACAAATGTAGATTTAGACCATATGGCATATCACGGGAAAGACCTCGGGGTGACGTTTAAAGACGACATCATCCGGTTGCGTGTTTGGTCGCCCGTCGCCGACGGCATGACCGTCAAGCTTTTCCGGACGGCAAAAGCCCGTAAGTTCGAGCGGATGGAGCTTGAGCGCGCCGAGAAAGGGACTTGGGTCATCGAACTCGACCGGGAAACGTTCGAAGGACAGTTTTACGTGTTCGAGGCGGTCGTCGCCGGCAAACGTGTCGAATCGCTCGACCCGTATGCGAAAGTCGTCGGTGTCAACGGCAAACGAGGCTGTCTGCTCGACCCGTCGTCGCTACAACCGGACCATTGGGTGAAAGAACGACCGCTCTTCCACTCTTCGCAAGAAGCGGTCATCTATGAGGCACATGTCCGCGACTTGACGAGCCATCCGGACAGCGGCGTCATGCATCGTGGTAAATTCCTCGGCATGACCGAGGTCGGCACGAAGACGCCGAACGGTTATCCGACCGGACTCGACTACATCACCTCGCTCGGCATCACGCATTTGCAACTCATGCCGTTCTTTGACTACGGCTCGGTCAATGAGGCGAAAGAAAGTGAAGACAATTACAACTGGGGTTATGATCCGGTCCACTATTTTGCGGTCGAAGGCTCGTACGCCTCGTCAGCGGACGATCCGGCCGCCCGTATCATCGAGTTGAAGGCATTGATTCAAGCGCTCCATGACCGCGGGATCCGTGTCATCATGGACGTCGTCTTCAATCACACGTATGATGCGTTGACGACGCCGCTCGGTCAGTTCGTGCCGGACTATTATTATCGGTTGAACGAGGACGGTACGCTCGCTGACGGGTCTAGGTGCGGCAACGATACGGCGTCGGAGCGAGCGATGATGCGTAAGCTGATCGTCGAATGTGTGACATACTGGGCGAAAGAGTTCATGATTGACGGCTTCCGTTTCGATTTAATGGGGCTGCATGACGTCAAGACGATGAACCAAGTCCGCAAAGCGCTCGACCGGGTCGACCCGTCCATCCTCGTCATCGGGGAAGGCTGGGATCTCGATACGCCGCTATCGGTACGCAAGAAAGCGAACCAACATAACGCCCGCAAGATGCCGCGCATCGCCCAATTCAATGACGCCATCCGCGACGGTGTGCGCGGTGACGTGTTCATCGAAGACTTGCCGGGCTGGGTGAGCGGCAATCTCGACATGACGGCCGACGTGAAACGCGGCATCGCCGGTGCGGTCACGAGTCAAAGCTTTGCCGATGAGCCAAACCAAGTCGTCAACTACGTGGAGTGCCATGACAACTTGACGCTTTGGGACAAGCTCGCCGTGACGAATCCGGACGATGACGAGACGACGCGCCGTCGTCGCCATCGACTCGCGACGTCCATCGTGTTGCTCGGGCAAGGGATTCCGTTCCTCCATAGCGGCCAAGAGTTCTTCCGGACAAAAGACGGAGACGAGAACAGTTTCAACTCTGGTGAAGTGATCAACCGCTTGGACTGGAGCCGGGCCGAGCTTGAGACGCCGAGCGTCGAGTATGTCAAAGGATTGATTAGTTTACGCAAGCAGTATCCGTTGTTCCGTCTCGAGAATGCGGAGCAGATTCGGAAACACTTACGTTTCTTCGACGAGGAGGAAGGCGTGATTGCGTATGAGCTACATCGCCACGTCGAAGGATACGTGGAACGTCATCTCGTTTACCATAACGGCCTTGAAGAGGCGGTCGACGTGAAGTTGCCGTCCGGGAAGTTTGAAGTGAACGTCGAAGATCATACGGTCAATTTGACGGCACCGCGTCTCATCGAAGACCGTCATATGACGATTGCGCCATTATCGACGCTCGTCGTGACGGAACGTCGTCCGGATTACAGCAAGTACGCTGTCGCCGGTGGGGCCGCGCTCGCGCTCCTCGGTCTCTGGTACGTCACGAAAAAACGCAAGAACAAGCAAAAGTGAGCACAAGAAAAGGAGACGTCATTCCGTCTCCTTTTCGTCTGGTGCCTCGGCTTCGCTTGCTTCAAGTTGCATCATTTTTTGAACGAGGATGTGTCTTGGCATATGCATCAGTTCCTCGAGTGGTACGTTTAATTTCTTGGCAAGTTCGACCGCGGTCTCGGGTGATAGTTGAAGTGGGCGCATTCGCTCCCTCCTTTCGTTCCATTCATTCATTACCGTCAGTATACAGTAAAACGGGATGGAATGAGAATGTGTTCGCGGAACACATTGAAAATCGTCAAACGGTTCGGTCGTTGCTAAGCTTAAGCTAGGAAGTGATCAAATGTACAAACAAGTCGCAGACTATCAATTTCATCAGACAGTCGAATGGTTAGAGCGTGTCGGTGGAGGATGGATGTTGTATTTGGCGCAAACCGGTTTTCTATTTTTTGACGAGACGTTTCAAATCCAATGGAAACTCGCGTGGGAATGGACGCCGTGCGCACTTTATATAGAGCCACATGGAAAGAAAGCGGTCGCGATGTTCCGCGACTTGCAAACATACGGAGTCCTCGACCTCAAAACAGGGACGATGGAGTCTCATCCGATACCACGCGCGTTTCAAGAGGATTGGTTCAGTAACTTATCGCATTGGGACGGGGACGATTTATACTTGTACTCGGCAGAGTCCGATCTCGTCGCCTTGAACGTGCGCGACAAGACGTTCCGCTACAGTCGTTACGAGGAAGTCCCTACGTTCGGTGCCGTCATCGACTTGGCGTATCAACCGGACTATGATTTTGAACGTTTCACGGCACCGGGGCTTGTCACGTTGTATGATGAATTGAATCGACGTTTTCTCGTCGAAGATGTCGCGGCGAAGGAACGGTGGGTCATCCCGTACGGCGGGGAGCGAGATACGGTCATCGTCGACCAAATCGGAACGACGACCGCCATCACGTCGACGACGTCGTTCCAGTTGTTTGACCGCGAGCACGAACGCTTCTCTTCTGACGTGTGTGCCGAGAACGCCTTATTGAAAGTCATGTTGTTAGACGAGTTGGGTGACCGGCTCGTCGTCTTGTCAACGCCACGCCGGTTTTGTCACAGCTGGATTCAAGTGTTCGAGCGTTGACGTTCCTGAACCTCATTCAAGGTTCAGGAATTTTTTGTGAAGACTCTGATGAAAGACCGTCAAAACGGGAAGAGTCTTGTGAGATGGAGAGGAGAGGACAAGAATGGAACGATTAGGACAGCATTTGGTCCGCTGGCGCTACATAGTTGTCGCGATTTGGACCGTACTATTGGCGGTATCGGTTTATTTCGGGCTACAGCTCCCTGGTGAGTTGAGGGGGAACGGGTTTGCGATTCAAGACGGTCGCTTCGCCCAAGTGGAAGATCAATTGAATGACCGGTTCGACCGGGCCGGGGCGTCGATGATCGTCTTACTTGAAGGCGGGGACCTCGACGCGGTGCTCGACGCACAGCGCGATCAACTCGAAACGGTGAACGGTGTCGAAGGTGTCATCACACCGAATGAGAATCCGGACGCGCGGTCCGGAGACGTCGCGTATTTGCTCCTCGAGTTTGACGACTACGAGACGGCCGAGGCGTCAATCGAGGCCGTCCGGGACGCGTTGATCACCAATACGGATACAGACGTACGCTTGACCGGTGAGCCGGTGTTTGCCGATGACTTGAACGAGGCATCGAAGAACGACTTGATTCGGGCCGAGCTGATTGGGATTCCGGTCGCGCTCGTCGTTCTCTTGCTCGTTTTCGGGACACCGCTCGCGGCGTTCATGCCACTCTTTGTCGGGGTGATCACGTTCATCGTGGCCGCCGGGGCGCTCTTTTTCTTCGCCCAATCGATGGAGCTTTCGATTTTCGTATTGAACGCGGTCGCCATGATTGCCATCGCGCTCGGTATCGATTTCTCGCTCCTGCTCGTCAACCGTTATCGTGAAGAGTTGGCAAAAGGGAAGTCGCGGGAAGCGGCAATCGTTCGGACGGTCGCAACGGCGGGACGTTCGATTCTTTTCTCAGGGCTTTGTGTGTTCGTCGGTTTGGCCGGGTTGTTGTTCATTCAAGTGGACGTCTTCCAAGCCATCGCGCTCGGCGCGCTCATCGCCGTCGCCGGTGCCGTCCTATCGGCGCTCACACTGTTGCCGTCAGCACTTTACATCGTCGGCGATGCGATCAACAAAGGACGTCTCATCAAGACGAACGAGGTCCGTTCTGAAGTGCGCTGGCAACAGCTCGCCCGTTTCGTGATGAAACGTCCGGTCGTGATGACGCTCGTTGCGCTTCTCCTCTTGTTGCCAAGCCTTTGGTTCGTTCGCGATTTAGAGCTGAACATTCCGGCCGCCGATGCGTTGCCGACATCGTATGAGTCACGTGCCGCCTTAGAACGCTGGGATGATGTGTTTGGCACGACCGCGACGGATGCAGTCCTCTTGTTCGAGACGAACGATTTGACCGACTCGATGATTTTGGACGAGCTGGTCGCGTTGACCGACGAATTGAACGAAGAACCGATCGTCGATAACGTCACGACGTTCTTGACGGCATCCGGGCTCGAACCGGAAGCGTTCCAACAGCTCGCCGAAGTTGCTCCGGAACAACTTGAGGCGTTCGACCGGCTCGTCACGCTTGACGGCAATACGGACCTCGCCCTCGTCAACGTCAGCTTCGACGTGCCGCCGAGCGATAAAGAAGCGCAGGCGTTCGTCCGCGATTGGCGCGAGAAGGGGTTCGAGGTCGGGGGCCCGGCTGCGTTCAACGAAGAGATTTACGAGGAAATCTATGACAGCATCCCGTATGCCGTCATCACCGTCATCTTGGCGACGTTCGTCATCCTCATGTGGGCGTTCCGTTCCATCTTGATTCCAATTAAAGCGATCATCATGAACGTGCTCGGTCTCGGCGCGACGTTTGGACTCCTCGTCATCATCTTCGAATCGGGTTACGTCTATGACGCCGAGACGATCAGTATTTTGACGCCGGTGTTCATCTTCTCGCTCGTGTTCGGCCTGTCGATGGATTACGAGGTGTTCCTCGTCTCACGGATTGAAGAATATTACCGGGAGACCGGGGACAACGATTACGCGACGGAGATGGGACTCGCGAAGACGAGTAAAATCATCACGTCCGCTGCAATCATCATGATCGTCGTCACCGGCGCGTTCGCCTTCACCGGTGTCAGTCCGATCAAGCAACTCGGGGTCGGGATTGCGCTCGCTATCTTTATTGATGCGACAATCATCCGGATATTGCTTGTCCCATCCTTGATGAAGCTGTTCGGGGACTGGAACTGGTGGTGGTTCGGCAAGAAGAATTTACCGAAACGTAACTTACACTAAATGTACAGTTAATGAAAGAATACTGAAATTGTGGTAAACTGTTTCTATTATTACGCGCAATTTTAGAAAGGAAGGGTTTTATGGATACCGAGAGGACGTGGCCTCTGTTCCAACTGCCGGACTTCTAGCGTTGAGTTTTTACAGCTGAATTCATGTAAAAATCAACAAACGGAAGATCGGAGATGGAACAGATGGAACCGCAGCTACGACTGAGGATCCTCCTCTCCGTTGAAAACGGGGAGGACAATCGGAATGAAACGAGTTGCTACCATAGTGCTCGGAACGCTGATTATGGCGTTCGGTTATTATTATTTGAATGAACAGTTTGGTTTGGCAGAAGGGGGCTTCGTCGGGTTATCGTTACTCGGCCGCTATTTATTTGATATCGATCCGGCAATCTCGATGATCGTACTCGACATCCCGTTCTTTTTAGTCGCATTGTGGTGGAAAGGCTGGCGTTTCGTCGGGCAAGCCGTGCTTGCGGCGGCGTCACTTTCGCTCAGCTATGCGATGTGGGATCGGCTCGACTTGCTCACGTTTGACGTACAAGTGTGGCCGGCAACGCTCTTTGCCGCCATCGCGAGCGGTATCGTGACCGGTTACGGTCTCGGGCTCGTCTTAAAGTCAGGCGGAGCGACGGGAGGGGACGATTTGTTCGCCC
This sequence comes from Exiguobacterium alkaliphilum 12/1, assembly GCF_000714435.1. Lineage (GTDB taxonomy): Bacteria > Bacillota > Bacilli > Exiguobacteriales > Exiguobacteriaceae > Exiguobacterium > Exiguobacterium alkaliphilum. The sequence continues at coordinate 13,430 of NZ_JJMW01000041.1, read as the reverse complement.
TCGGCTTGTCGAAGTGGACCGGAATTTCGGTCGGAACGATCCTCATCGCCTTCGATGTGATCGTCTTGGCGATTTCGCTCATCTATTTGCCGCTGTCGAATGCACTGTATACGCTCGTCGCCGTCTCGATCGCGGGACGTGTCGTCACGAAGATGATGACGGACGATGTGATTGAACAGCCTGCGCCGGCAGTCATGAAACCGAAGCTTGCACCAAAAAACGATCTCGCGTGAGATCGTTTTTTGTTTGAAATCATTGAATTGAACTTGCGATTCGTAATAAATCGTCTTTAGACAGGCGATGCCCCTTGTAATCAATCGCATATTCGACGCCTCCATCTTGCCAGCTCACCATTTGAGTGTCGTCCACGTCATTGAAATAAGCGTTTGACCCATCCCCTAATGTGACAGGTTCGTCCCACGTCGCGACATGGTTCCAACCGAGGTCTGTCGTCGCCCAGACGGTCAACTGTTCCGTGTCGTTTTTATAGACGAGACGAGCCTGATTTAATTGAATCACGTTGCCGTATGTATCCGTCGATTTTAGAGGGAGATAGGTCGGCTCCGAAACTTCAAACGGAATAAAAGCGGTCGTGAAAGCGATAGGAAGAGGGACTGAACTGCGACCGATGAGTAGCAGTATGAAGGCGAATCCGAACAGATAAAGAAAGACACGTCTATTTTTTCTTCGTTCATTTGATGGAAACATACAAAGCTACTCCTTTTGAACAATTGATTGAATCTGCGTTCCTCAGTAACAAATGTCACAGCTTTTTCATCGCAACGTGCTTTACACTCGACATAGAAGGAGTGAAGCACAATGAAATGGATGATTCCAAAACAGCACGGCGCCTGGTCGATGCTGATTTTACCGTTTTTACTTGGTGGCAACGTCGGCGGCTGGACGCTCGCACACATCCCGTTCGCCATCGCCTGGCTGTTCGTCTACATGGGTACGTTTTTCTTGTTCCAATACGTGAAGCAACGGAAAAAGTCGCAAGAACTGCTTCGTACAGTCACCCTCTATCTCTTAATTGCAACCATCGCCGCGCTCCCTGTCTTCCTGACCGAATGGCGTCTCATATGGTTCGTCTTTGCGATGCTCCCGTTCGGTCTCGTCAACGCTTATTTCGCTAAAATGAAGGACGAGCGCAACGTTTGGAACGACGTCAGTGCCGTCACCTCGTTTTGTATCGGCGGGGTGGCCAGCTATTATCTCGGGGCGCGCGTCGTGGACGGGACGATGGTGTGGCTATTCGTCTTACCGTACTTCTACTTTCTTGGCAGCATCTTTTACGTGAAGACGATGATTCGAGAGAAAAAGAGCCAAACGTATCGAAACGTGTCGTGGGGCTACCACGTCTTGCTCGTCATGGCTTTCATCGTGCTCGGTAATCCGTTACTTGCGTTGGCCTATGCACCGAGTCTCATCCGAGCGATTGGTTTTTACGGGAAACAAGTCCCGATTATGCGCATTGGCATCATTGAAATCGCGAATTCTGTGTTCGTCCTAATCTGTCTGAGCGCCTATTTATATGTATAGAAGGGGAGACCCTTCTTTTTTTAGTCGCTCGACGACGTACTCGAGATGACGGCCACTGTCGCGGCGGCCGTGGCCGCTTGTTGCATCGCGAGCAGATGGGCGAACGTTCCATGAAGTAGCAGTTCGTTCGCCTCTTCGGTAATGGTGTCGGCGGCGATGAGCTGCAAGGCGATGGTTAACGCATGCGTGTTGAACCAACGCTGCTTCTCGGTTTCAGCTACGACGATGTCGACAACGGTCTGGACCGTTTCGTCGGTCGGTTCGGTGACGATTGTGAGCAGGGCGAGCGGTGGCAGATGTTCGTTTCGGACGGTGATCTTTTGCCGTTGGAGCCGCTCCCGCCAATCGAGGAAGCGTGTGACGGCATCGGTCGGGTCGAGTTCACTGAAGGTGAGCAAGTGCGAAACGAGCTGGAGTTCGTTCGAGCGGGAGACGTGGACCTTCAGTGCCTCGTAGTACGCCTCGATGCGTTCATTCAAAGTGCTATGGTCGTCAAACGCTTGGACGAGGACGAGGGCGGACAATAAATCTTCTTCGCTCGTCAGCCACGGATGATGTTGTTTGAACGTTTGATAGAGGGCCGTCGCCTCGTCGAGTCGGCGTTCCGGGTCGTCGACGTTCAGCAGTTGACTCGCGATGAACGGACGCAACGTGCTGTAACGGAAATGTTTCCGGTCGAGTAATTGATCGAGGCGTAGTGCCTCGTCGATTGCCGGGGCGACGTCTTCATATTTGGCGTCAAGGAATGAGAGCCAGACGAGACTGTTCGTTCCGCGGAACTTTGAGAACATGCCTGTCCTTTGTTTTAAGGCGGCCTGCGCTTGTTCAAACCTGGATGGGTCGAACGGGGCATCGTGAATGGCATAATGGATGGCCATCAACCTCCGGAAGTCATCGGTGAGCGACCATTTGGTGGCTTGTTTGATTGCATCGAGTGTCTCAACGTAACGGGTGTAACGCGTCGTCATCGTACATTCCCCCTTTTTATACGTATACGGACCACCACGAAAAATGATTCAAAAAACCGCCACGGGATTTTTCCGTGGCGGTTTGTCGTCATTGGACTTGTGTGTAGAGCTTCTGCATATACTCGTTCACTTCATCGGCTGCTTGGAACATCATGAACGAGTGTTGCAAGATGATCTCTGGTGAGAAGCCGAGGTCGAGGTCGAGCGTCGATGCGAGTGTGACGTCACGATCGCTGTCGAGGACGCAACGGAAGTATTTGAACTCTTGGTTGAACTCGTTCAAGGCGTTCAAAATCGGCAAGTCTTCGACGTAATCCGGTACGTGCGTCACGGTCGCGGCGTAGAGCTCGGCGTCCGTCGTCTTTTTGTTGAAGGCGATAATCATAACGGGCTGAGCCCCAGATTTAGTCGTTTCACGCGTCAAAAACGTTACGTGCGTATCTGTCTCGCTCTCTTTGAACGTCATGTTGCGTTCAGCGACGAGCGCTTTGAATGATTCCACTTTTTCTTCGAAGTTCACAAAGAAGTCCCCCTTAAAAGTCGTTACTCTAACTTTCGCCCATTTGGCTAGGGAAAGCAAGGGGAACTAGCGTTTCATCAACATTTTGATGGCCTCTTCGACCGTTTCCGACGTATCTTCGCCATCTTGTTGCGCCGTGATGATGCATTGCTCTAAATTCTTCGCGACGATAATCGTCGAGGCGCGGTCGAGCGCCGAACGGGCCGCGCTCAACTGGGTGACGACGTCGCGACACTCTTTCCCTTCTTCCATCATGCGAATAATGGCCCGGATTTGACCTTCGACACGCTTCATCCGATTCAACACTTTCGCATCGTATTGATACTGTTCCATTCGATTCACCTCTATATAAAAATCGTTCAGTAACCCAACTATTTCTTGTGTAGTCTCATCTTAATACGTAGGGGAGTATGTGTCGAGTGACAACGTTTGATGGGAAGAATTTTTGAACGTTTACCATTTCGTCAAACATATTCCTTGCAATCAAATACCACAGGGGGTATATTAATGACGTGGAAGCGAATTGTGCAACGAATCACAAACTTGAGTTGGACGCCCGCAACCAAATGAAGAGTAAGAACACCTCATTACACAAGAAAAGGATGGAGTTATAACCGATGAAAGCATCAGCTTTGAAACGACAAATGGATTTTGAAGTACCTGTGAACATCGTTGACGTCCGTGAACGCGACGAGTTTCAAGAAGCGCATATTGCCGGTGCGAACAACTATCCGCTTTCAGAGATGGCGGATTGGATTGACACGCTCGACCCGGATCAAGAATATATCGTTCTCTGTCGTTCAGGCGCACGCAGCACGCAGGCGACTTGGCAAATGGAGGCGAAAGGCTATAAAGTGGTCAATATAGAAGATGGCTTGATGAGTTGGCCAGGTGAAGTCGTCAAAGGAGGAAATGAGCAATGAGTAAAAAAATCGTAATCGTCGGTGGAGTCGCCGGTGGCGCTTCAGCAGCCGCACGCCTTCGTCGCTTAAATGAAGAGAACCAAATCGTCATGTTCGACCGGGGGGAGTATATCTCATTCGCGAACTGTGGTCTTCCATATTATATCGGTGACGTCATTCAAGACCGTCAAAAGCTGCTCGTCCAAACGGTCGAGGGAATGAACAAGCGGTTCCAGCTCGATATCCGCAATTTGACGGAAGTGACGAAAATCAACCGTGCTGAGAAAACGGTCACGGTCAAACACGTTCAAACGGGCGAGACGTATGACGAGTCTTACGATGTGCTCATCTTGTCGCCGGGTGCGAAACCGATTCGCCCGAACATCCCGGGGATTGAAGAAGCGGAAGACATCTTCACGCTCCGCAACATCCCAGATACGGATCAAATCCGCAGCTATGTCGATGAGAAAGCGCCGAAACATGCGACGGTCATCGGTGGCGGGTTCATCGGCATCGAGATGGCTGAAAACTTACGGGAACGTGGCGTCGACGTGACGCTCGTCGAGATGGCCGATCAAGTCATGACGCCGCTTGACCGTGAGATGGTGTCGCCGGTGCATGAACATATGCGTCTTCACGGCGTCGACTTACAACTTTCTGACGGCGTCGACTCGTTCTCTAATCAAGGGAAGCGCGTCCACTTGAAGAGCGGTCGTGTCATCGAGACGGACATGGTTGTCTTGTCAATCGGTGTCGCGCCAGAATCGTCGATTGCGACGGAAGCGGGACTCGAGACAGGCATTCGTGGCGCGATCCGCGTCAACGAGAAGATGCTCACGTCAGATTCGAACATCTACGCGATCGGGGACGCCGTCGAGGTGCTCGACTATGTCTTCAAAGAGCCGACGGTCGTTCCACTTGCATGGCCGGCCAACCGTCAGGGCCGCCTCGTCGCGGATATCATTAACGGTCGCGATGTGAAATACAACGGGACGATGGGAACGGGGATCGCTAAAGTCTTCGATATGACCGTCGCGTCGACAGGTTGGAACGAGAAGCGTTTGAAAGCGGCCGGTAAAGCGTTCGAAGCCGTCCACGTACACCCGGGTTCGCACGCAGGTTATTACCCGGGATCGACACCGGTGTCACTCAAGCTCTTATTCCACCCGACAACCGGTGAGATTTACGGCGCGCAAGGTGTCGGCATGAACGGTGTCGACAAACGAATCGACGTGATTGCGACAGCGATGAAAGGCGGATTGACGGTCCTCGACCTCCCAGACCTTGAACTCAGCTACGCACCGCCGTTCAGTTCGGCGAAAGACCCGGTCAACATGATCGGCTACGTCGCCTCGAACGTCGTCCTCGGCGACAACGAAGTCGTCCACTGGGATGAGATTGAAGGCTTGGTCAAAAACGGCGCGACATTGCTCGACGTCCGTGACGAGTCGGAACACGAACTTGGGAAAATCCCGGGATCGATTAACGTCCCGGTCAACTCGCTTCGTGACAACTTGGACAACTACAGCAAAGACGAAACGATTTACGTGACATGCCAAGTCGGTCTTCGCGGATACCTTGCTGCCCGCATCTTGCGTCAAAACGGCTTCAAAGTGAAGAACTTGAGCGGTGGCTACAAAACATGGTCACAAGTGAAGCGTGATTTCGATGCGATTGAGGAAGGCACGAAGACTGCGGCGGACGAAACAGCCGCGACAGCTACGAAGGAGGCACCACAAGCAATGATGAATCAACCAATCGGGGAACCGATTTTCCTAGATACGTGCGGTCTGCAATGCCCGGGACCGATCTTAGAAGTAAACAAAAAAGTCGCTGAACTAGGCGAAGGCGAGACACTTCGTGTCCTCGCAAGCGATCCAGGCTTCTTCGCTGACATCGAGGCGTGGGCGAAAAAGACGGGCAACAAACTCGTTTCGAAACAGTTCGTCAACGGTCGAGTTGAAGCGATTCTTCAAAAAGGAAATGGCCCTGCGGCCGTCCAAGCAGGTGCACCAGCAGCTGACGGCGCATCGATGGTCGTCTTCAGCGGTGACCTTGACCGTGCCCTCGCTTCATTCATCATCGCCCAGGGTGCGGCGGCGATGGGTAAAGACGTGACGATGTTCTTCACGTTCTGGGGTCTCAACGTCATCCGTAAACCGGACGCACCGGAAGTGAAGAAACAAGGTCTCGAGAAGATGTTCGGCATGATGATGCCGTCACACGCAGGCGAACTCCCGCTCTCGAACATGAACTTCGGTGGCGTCGGACAGAAGATGATGAAGAAAGTCATGAGTGACAAGAACGTCCCATCACTCGACGAAATGATTAAGTCAGCCCAAGAGGCAGGCGTCAAAATGGTCGCTTGCACGATGTCGATGGACGTCATGGGCATCAAAGAAGAAGAGTTGATCGATGGCATCGACCTCGGTGGTGTGGCAGCATACCTCGGGGCAGCTGAAGGCGGCAACTTGAACCTCTTTATCTAATCAAATCTTTACGGAAGGACGACCGGTTATGTGACCGGTCGTCCTTTTTTACGGTCGCGTCAAACGATGAGATTGTTGAAAAGGATTGCAATTTTCAAATATTTTTCCTATAATTCTAAACATGTTAAGAAAGTTGACATAACTTTTACTTATGACTATTCATACTTATGGAGGATTAAGCAATGGAGAATATGATTGAAAAGTTTGTTGGGCAAGCGAACGACCTGCTCTGGTCGTCGGTGCTCATCGTCGTCCTTGTCGCCTTAGGCCTTTACTTTACGATCCGGATGGGCTTCGTCCAGTTCCGGATGCTTCCGGAGATGTTCCGTCTCTTGTTCAAAGAAGGGATGAAACGTGAGAAAGGCCAAGTCTCGTCGTTCCAGGCATTCGCCATCGGTACGGCAGCACGTGTCGGTACAGGGAACATCGCGGGTGTCGCGACGGCGATCGCCCTCGGTGGTCCAGGAGCCGTCTTCTGGATGTGGCTCATCGCCCTCATCGGTTCGGCGTCGGCTTTCGTAGAGAGCACGCTCGCGCAAGTATATAAAATCCGCGACGGACGCACATGGCGCGGGGGACCGGCTTACTATATGGAACGCGCCCTCGGCCAGCGTTGGCTCGGGATTTTGTTCGCGATCCTCATCACGTTCTCGTTCGGCTTCGCGTTTAACTCGGTTCAGTCGAACACGATCTCGCTCTCGATGAGTAACCAGTTCGGCGTCAGCACGACGACGGTCGGGGTCATCTTGGCAATCGTGACAGCTGCGGTCATCTTCGGTGGGGTTCAATCGATCGCCATCTTATCGAGTATCATCGTCCCGGTCATGGCAGGTGGATACATCTTGCTCGCGATGTGGATTATGATTTCGAACGCTTCATTATTGCCAAGCGTCTTTGGCCTCATCTTCTCAGAAGGTGTGCTCGGGATTCAGCAACTGTTCGGCGGAGCGATTGGAGCAATGGTGCTTCAAGGAATCCGTCGTGGGCTCTTCTCAAACGAGGCGGGGATGGGTTCGGCCCCGAACGCGGCCGCGACAGCAGAAGTATCGCACCCGGTCAAACAAGGCTTGATTCAATCGTTTAGCGTCTTCGTCGATACGCTCATCATCTGTACGTCGACGGCGATGATTATCTTGTTGTCTGGCGTAGCTGGTTCAGAATCGTTTGCTGGTGTCGAGTTGACACAAGCCGCGCTCACGGCCGAAGTCGGTCCGATTGCGACATCGTTCTTGACGGTTGCGATCTTCTTGTTCGCGTTCAGCTCGATTCTCGGAAACTACTACTACGGAGAGACGAACATCCAGTTCATCTCGGAGAAGAAGATTTATGTGACGCTCTACCGCATCGGTGTCGTTGGTATGGTCCTCTTCGGGGCAATCCGTTCGGCCGGTCTCGTCTGGTCGATTGCCGATGTGTTCATGGGTCTCATGGCGCTCGTCAACTTGTATGCCATCTTCCGCCTTGCGAAAGTGGCGCGCCTCGTGCTTGACGATTATTTGGAGCAACGCCGCCAAGGCGAAGACCCGGTATTCTATGCCGATTCGATTGAAGACCTTCCAGGTCGTGAGTACCTCGAAGCGTGGAAAACGGAATCGGAAGAAGTCAAAACCGGTACGATCCGCTCATAACGAAAGAACCGTCTACGAACGTGCGTAGACGGTTTTTTTGCTCCGGAAAGAGGGGAAAACGATAGAAAAGGGGGGCGTTCATTCATGGAGACGACACATTATATACGCATTTCCCCAGAAGTCTGGGTCTCGTTCGCACAAGACCCGGACATGATCATGGATTGGCTTCTTCACGTCCACGCGCAAGGTCGAGAGACGTATGACACGTTGACGCTCCCAAACATCGGACGCTTCCAAAAAGTGCTCGGTCAAATCGAGGTGTATCTCGATGGAGACGATACGTACAATTTAGAGATGGCCGTCATCGGTGAGGAATTGATCGTCAACGAGGAGCAGGCGGTCGTCGTCGGCATCTTGACGCCGCAATTGCTGCACATTGTCAGAGACGCACTCGGTGCGTTCACAAAAGAAGACGTCGCCGACATGGCGTTCGTCGACCATGACGGACTCGACGAGATTTGGTTGAAGTGGACGTCGCTTCGACGGTATTGTGAGGCCGCAGCCGAGCGGGACGAACTCGTCTTGATTTACTATGAATGAAGTCGATCAGGTGGTATAATATTGAAAAAATGGATGGTGATACACGGTGGGGGACTTCTTCATCACGACAGCGTTCTTTTTTTCATTGATTAGCCCGATTTTTGCCTATCGGACGGGACAGAAATGGCTCGGTCGCGTCAACATGTTGACGTTGCTAGTGTTCGTGGTCAGCTTTTTATCCGTGCATGGGTTCGTTATGTACAATACGTGGTTGGTCGCGGCCATGTTCGGCTTATTCTTTCTAAACTTGTTATTCGCTATCATCAACAGTTCGATGTTTATCCACGACCGGCATCCGCGCGCCTCGGTCGTCAAAGTAGTCGGTACGGTCAGCCTGATCTTTCTCGGATGCCTATTGACCGCTTATTATTTCGATTTACATGGGGAATGGTGGGAAACGATAATCGGAGCAACCGTTCCGACCGTGACACTGTTCGTGACCGGGGTGTTGTTGCTTCATCTAAAACAGCTCGATCAACAGCCAGAAGCATAAAAGAACGCTCGGAGCCTCAGGCACCGAGCGTTCTTTCGTGTTACTTCAACGCGATTTCGAGTGCTTTGACGTTTTCACGCATCAAGTCGAAATAGCTTTGTTCCATCTGTTCTTTCGTGACAGACTCCAAGTTGTAAATCGTCACCGCTTCGGCGCCAATCTCGTTTTTCACGACTTCCGCGACTTTCGGCGTCACTGTGTCTTCGAAGGCGATATGCGTCAAGTCGTGGGCACGCGCTTCTTCGATGACGCGCTTCAACGCTTGTTGAGACGGCTCTTCAGACGGGGTCAATCCGGCGATCGGGAGTTGCTCGAAGCCATAACGCTCCGCAAGATAGCCGTAGGCCGCATGTGTGACGAGAAGTTGCTTCTTCGATCCGGCGTCGACGGCTGCTTGTAACTCGGCATCGAGCGTCTCTGCTTCTGCTTTGAAGGCGCTCAACCGGTCGGCGAACTCGTCCTTATAGTCTGGTGCCTGATCGGCGAATGAAGCCTCGACCGCTTCTGCCATCGAGACGGCGTTCATCGGGTCGAGCCAGACGTGTGGGTCGTATTGACCGTAACTATGCCCGTGTGCATCTTCTGCTTCATGTCCATGCTCATCTTCCTCGTGGCCGTGCTCGTCCTCTTCATGCGCATGTTCATCTTCCTCGTGGCCGTGCTCATCCTCTTCATGAGCATGTTCGTCTTCGCCGTGAACGTGGACCGTCTTGTCAGCATCAAGTAACGAGACGTCTTCGGCTGTTTTGACGAACGTGACGTTCTCGTTCGCGAGGCTCTTCTCCATCGACTCGACGTAAGGCTCGAGGTCGTGTCCGACCGTCAAGAACAAGTCCGCTTCGGCGATTTGTGTCATTTGACGTGACGTCGGTTCGTACGTGTGTGGGTCTGCGCCAGGCGGGATGACCATCTCGACACGGACACGGTCGCCACCGATTTCTTCTGCGATCGACTTCAAGGCGAACGTCGATGCGTAAACGGTCAACTGATTGTTCGCTTCCTCCGCTGCGTTGCTGTCTCCATTATTGGCACATCCGCCTAAAAACAGTGTCCCGGCAGCGGCGACACTAAGTAACTTTTTATTCATGTGATTCTCCACCTGTCCTCTCTATTGAACCATTAAACCGTAACGGTTACGTTCTGTGATTGCGCCTTATATTATAGGTGGCAGATTCATGCACGTCAAGTCCGACTTCCGATGGATGGATTTTTGATAAAAAGGGAATATGATTAAAAAAAGAACGAGGAGTGGATGTATATGAGAAAGGAGACCGCCTGGTTCGTCGGCGGGGCCGCCCTCGCGGCGGCGACTGCGGCCGGTGCCACCGTGTGGAATCAGTACGGTTCCCTCGTGCGTTGGCAAGAACCCGAACTTCCAGTTTGGGCCTCGACCCGCAAGCGGCGAACACACACGTATAAAATCATCGATGACCGCCCGCTCCAATTTGACGTATATTATCCGACGGGGGATGGTCCGTTCCCTGTCGCCGTCTACGCACACGGAGGGGCGTTCGTTCGTGGCAACCGTGGGATGGTGACGTTGTTCCATCCGTTGCTCGATCATTTTTTAACGAAAGGCTTCGCTGTCGTCAGTATCGATTATCGTCTGTTTGAAGACGGGGTGTATTTTCCGGACAACATCGTCGACGTGTCGGACGCGCTCAATTATTTGAAGCAACACGATAGCCTGCTCAACCTCGATGTCGACAAATTGATTGTCTGGGGCGACTCGGCCGGGGCCGCATTGATGCTTGCGACGGCACTCGATCGGGAGAAGCAGTTTATCGGGGACCTCGGCGCCGACGTCCCGCCGGTCAAAGGCGTGATCGCGCTCTATCCGCCGACGAACTTCCTGTTGTTCAAGTTCATCCAGACGTGGATCGCCCACCTGAAGTTCTATGAAGGTAGCCGAGAAGAGTGGCGCGAGTTGATGGTGAAATGTTCCCCGGTGACACATCTTTACGATGACGCGCCACCGATTTTACTGTTGCACGGCAAAAAAGACCCAATCGTCCCGTTCGGACAAGCGCTTCATTTCGTCGAACATGCGAGCGAAGTCGGCGCGAACGTCCAGCTCATCTCATTCCCGAACGGTACCCACTCCTTAGCGAGCTTTCTCCAATCCGACAATCCGATCAAAGAAGAGAAACTGATGAACCGCATCGATCGCTTCATCGACGACGCGCTCACGTGACGTTGCACTTTTCTGAAAAGATGGTACGATGGGACATGGTTTTAGAGAACAAAAAGGAGTGACTGGCGTGACAGAGCTTTGTTTGGTCCGACATGGTCAGACCGATTGGAATTTTAATGAAATCATTCAAGGACGGGAAGATATCCCGCTCAACGCGCTCGGGCATCGGCAAGCCGAAGAGAGCGCGGCCTTTTTAAGTCAAGAAGCATGGGACGTCATCGTCGCGAGTCCATTAGTCCGCGCCGTCGACACGGCCCAATATATCGCCGAGGCGTGCGGCTTTGACCCGGCCGAAATCATCACGGACGCACGATTCATCGAACGTGAATTCGGAGCGGCTTCGGGGCAACCGGTACCGGGTATCTATGAAGCGGTACAAGCGGACGACCAGACGCGTGTGCCCGGTCTTGAATCAGAAGATGAGATGCGGTCCCGTGTGCTTGAGGGGATGGAACATCTCGTCAAGACGTATGAAGGGAAACGTGTCATCGTCGTCTGTCATTCCCATGCCATCAAGGCGGCGCTGTCGGCCATCGACGAGACGTATACGTTCCGTCATGCGATGCGTAACGCTTGCTCGAACTATATCGAACACAAGGACGGACGCTTCATCGTCAAAGCGGTGAACGTGGCCGACCATATTTCCAACGAAATCGCTGTGAAGTGAGGAGAGGCATATGTCGACACTGCTCTGGATATTCATCATCGCATCATTCGTCGTTGCGTTCATAGGGCTGATTTATCCGGTCATCCCGAGCGTATTGTTCTTGTTCATCGGATACTTGATTTACGGGTTCGGGTTCTCGTTCGAGCCGCTCACATGGACGTTTTGGCTATGGCAAATCGTCTTCCTCGTCTTCTTGTTCGCCGTCGATTATATCGTCACGCGAGCGACAGTCGATAAACGGGGCGGTTCCGAGCGGGCGAAATGGGGGGCGACGATCGGGCTGATTGCCGGCCCGTTCATCTTTCCGCTCGTCGGTGTACTTATCTTCCCGTTCATCTTCGCGTTCCTGGCCGAACTCACGCTTGGCAAGTCGACGCGGGAAGCTTGGAGCATCGGCGTCGGGACCGTCCTCGCCTTTTTAGGCAGTACGCTTTTGAAAGTCGTCGGGATGACGATGATGGTCATCTTGTTTTTCATCTACATTTGAAGACGAAGAGATTTTCTTCGTCTTTTTGGGTTGAGGATGTAAATAAAACGGGGAAAGAAAAGCAGGACCGTCCGATTATTCGAACGACCCTGTCTTGACGAGCTGATTGAAGGCGGAGCGGCTGAATGTTTGCTGATGCTCGACTTGTTTCTCGAAGAAAGAAGGCTTCAAGTCGCTGCCTGTCACCCCGTCGGCGATGAGCGAATCGAGCACTTGCTTCGTCGGGTCTTGTTTCGGTAGTAACATCAAGCCTTCCGCGACGAACGTATGGTGGTTCGAGAGCGAGCGTTCACTTGTGAACGTCAACGCGATGGCCGCCGGGCGGTTCGCAGGGGATGTGATGACTGCCTCGGCGAGGAGCAACATCCGCTTGTTTAAATAGTGATGGAGCGTCACGGCGAACTCGGTCGGGACGAGCATCTCGAGCAACCATTCGTTATCGTGTTCTTTCGAGATGATCAGTCCGTCGACGAGCTCAATCGGGAGGTTCAACTCGTTGCCGTATTCGTCTTGGACGAGGCGGACTTGGACGAGGCGAAACGTTTTCATCGAATCAATCCCTTCCACGGTTTCTTTAGAACATCTTAACATAGTCCGCCTGTGAAGATGTGTTATGATAACGTGGGAGTAACAAGGTTCGTGAGTAAAGGAGGAGGCATCAGAATGAGTTGGGTTGTAGGGGTTATCGGATATTTCGCGATACTGGCCATCGTCTATTATGGTGTCCTTTTCTTCAAAGTAAAACAACAACGTAGTCGGGCCGGCTATCGCATCTTCCTCTTGCTAGCAGGGCTGTTCCTGTTGAGCGGAAGTGACTATATTATCGCTTTGTTCCAAGGGGATACGGAGGCGACGTTTTGGCAACGGACCGTCTATTTCATCTTGATTTTGATTTCTCTTTCTGTGGCGCTTTACTTTCGGAGAAAAGAAGATCAACACCATGCGCGCGAGATGACGACCGCGTAAAAAGAAGAGGCTGGGACATAACTCAGTAGATTTA
>NZ_JJMW01000040.1 GCF_000714435.1 Exiguobacterium alkaliphilum 12/1 | reverse complement strand
AATGTTAACGAGAACTTTAGTTTCCCCAATTTTTTTTATGAAGATAATTCTTTTGGAGATATAGAACAAAATATTTTAATTGATGCAAATAAAATAATCCAAGGAAAGAGATGTATTTTAAATAATATTTTTGATACGAATCTCTCTGAATGGAAAAAAGATTTGAGTAGTGGAAAGGTATATCCGGATAAATTTTATAAAAGAATCAAGGTTGTCGATCTGAAAGACAATTCAGATGTTAAATATGTTTGGGAACAATCTAGACTGCAACATATTCCTACACTTGGGAGGGCATACTTTTTTAAGAAAGACCCAGTTTATTTAAAATACTTCATAGATGAGCTTATGGATTGGATTGAACAAAATCCTTATAAAAAGGGTGTGAATTGGACAAGTGCAATGGAAGTAGCAATTAGATCACTAAACATAATAACTGGTTTGATTTATTTTAATAATTATAATTGTTTACCTAACAAAGAAAAAAAAATTATTGAAAAATCACTTTATGAGCATGGTGAATTTATTTATGGTAATTTAGAGAATTCCAACGGTATTACTGGTAATCATTATATGTCTAATATCATGGGTTTAATTTGGATTAGCTTATATTTTGACAGAGAAGATTCAAAAGTATCTAAATGGATTTCACTCGGAATTAGTGAGTTTAAAAAGGAAATTAAAACTCAATATTTTGATGATGGAAGTAACTACGAAGGAGCTCCAGCCTATCATAAATTAACTTCTGAAATGGTATTTCTTACTATGATAATGTTGAAAGAAAACAATATGAATTTAGATGATAGTTATTGGCACGATATGAAGATGAATATCAACTATTTGATTTCAATGACCAAAGATGATGGTCTTCTACCTCTATTCGGAGATAATGATAGCGGAAGAATTCTTATATTTTCTGATTATTTTAGTATGGATAAACACCTGACTAGTAAAATTATAACACCTTATTATTATGAATTAGGATTGAGAATTAGTCCTTGTAGAAAATATTTTTATAAAGATGAAGAGAATAATGAGTCTAGAATATATTTTAGTGATTCTATTAATAATTTTTTTGAAAAAGGGGGCTATTATAACCTGAAGTGCAATGATTTTTGCATATACATTAGATGCGGTCAATTATCCTTCGGTGGTTTAGGTGTGCATAGTCACAATGATCAGTTGAGTTTTGAGTTAACTTATAGAGGTAAAAATTTTTTTGTGGATGCTGGGACATATCATTATACAAAGAATGTACAAATGAGATCTAAAGATAAGACTACTTCAGTTCATAACACTTTATTTTTAAAAGAGGACGATAAAGTAATTGAACAAAACAATTTCAATGAAATTTATTTATTTGAACTTAAAGAAAAGACTAATTCTTTATGTAAGTATTATGACGAAAGAACCTTTGAAGGTGAGCATTATGGATATAAAGATATAGGAAGAATACATTCAAGGAAATTTGAAGTTAATAATGAAAAAAAAATGCTGAAAATTTATGATGAATTAAAAAGAGTGGAAACAAAAATAAGTAACATTAAGTACCATCCTAACTTAAATTTTTTATTGCATCCAAATGTTGAAGTAGAAATAGTCAACAATTACTCTTTAAATTTAAAGAATGGTAATGAAACTTTAAATATTAGTTCTTCTAAACAAAAGTTAATATTGAATAAAGCAACTTACAGTAAAGCTTATGGAATCATAGAAGATACTTATGCGATAAACATATCAGGATTTCTAGAAAATCATACTTTACAAATAACAGCCTTATAGAAAATTGGTAAAAAACCCATTACTATTTGTATCAATTTTAATTTGTAATAAAAATGGAAGGAGTCAGAATTTATTATGAAAAAAATCGCTATGATAGGAATTCTTCCTCCTCCATATGGAGGAAGGGCAACTTATTTTAAAAAACTGTATAAAAGTTTGAGTGAAATTTATGGAAAAGACAGTATTGATTTATACTTGTTGAACAAAAGTGATAATAGGGAGGTGAATGAAGGAAATAGTAACATCAAATCTATAATTTGGCATACTTTAATAAAAAAGTACGCAATCATTCATTCTAATGACGAAAATTATAAATACATTTTTGTTTTAGGCCTTCTAAAAAAAATTACAAAAACAAAATTGATTTTAACACACCATAGTGTTCGATATAATCCAAAAGAATTTAACAAGTTGAGGTTTTTTATATTTAAAAAAGCAATTAATTACGTAGATTTGAATCTAGTAGTAGGAAATAAAGAATTTAAAGAACTTAGTCGATATATTAGTTCTAATCAAAAGATTGTAGAGATTTCTCCATATATTGAGAGTTTAAATGGTACTAATAAGCCAGCCAAAAAAATAAGTGAACAAAGGAGTTTGACTTTTGGATGGAATGGTGCTGTAAGATTTTTTGAAAATAAAGATCTTTATGGTCTAGATATATGTATAAAATCTTTTTGTAATTTAAAAGCCAGTTTTCCGCATGTGAAATTAGTTTTATCCTTACTAGATTTTAAAGATGATCTAATAGGACAATCATATGTAATTGAAATTTTAAAAGTAGTTCCTCAAAGCGTAATAGATGATATAGAGATAATTGAAGATGGAGTGGAACCAGAAATTTTTCGAAATAAAATCGATGTTCTCTTAAGGCCGAATTATTCAGACAGTTTCGGTTTATCTGTTATAGAGTGTCTTAGTGAGGGCATTCCAGTAATAGCCAGTGATGTTTGTATGCGACCAAAAGGGTGCCGAACATTTTCTAATCGCAATGAGCTTGAATTAGAAAATGAATTGCGTTATATGATGAATCATTACAAGGATATTTACAATGAAATAAACAGTTATACTTATAAAGGAAGTCTAAAAGAAACCTTAAAAATATATGAAAACATAATGAACAGGAAAGGGGTAATCTAACTAATTTCTTATGAAAAAATTCTTATTATTCTCTTTAGGTCCAATAGTAAGTCTTGTATTAGGATTTTTGGCTACGCCAATAATCACTCGAATTGCTGAGCCTGAAATACTTGGAGCAAGTGCGATGTTCATAATTGTAATTAATCTGAGTATAATAGTTTCTACTTTAGGCTTAGAACAAACTTACATCCGATATTATTATGAAACAAATAACAAATACTATTTATTATATACCTGTTTGTTTAGTTCGCTCTTAGGCTCATTGATTCCGGTGGCCGTTATGGGCTTATTTTACAATGAGATTATATTTTTTTTGGAATTAAATGCTATCAAGACTGTAACCTTGGTCGTGATATTTGCTTTTTCATTAGTAATTAATATTATAGCAAAATACGTCCAAATCATTTTAAGAATGGAACAATTAGCCTTCAAATTTTCATTATTTCAAATTTCGGTTAAATCTTTTGAATTGATACTGTTGTTTCTGTTTATTTTTATTTCAAATGATATATTGATGTCTTTAATACTTTCTCAATTCTTAAATATATTACTTACCCTAACAATTTATTTTCCTTATATAAAACGTTATGTCAAAGATGAAAGAAAAGCAGCTAATAATACAACTCTTTCTTTCAAAGAAATGATAACTTACGGAATCCCATTTATGGCAAGTTTAATACTTGCTTGGATGTTTCAAAACATAGATAAATTTATCCTGGGTTATTTTTCAACCGCTTATCACTTAGGCATATATATAGCTGCATTTAAAATAATTTCTTTATTAGTAAATTTTCAAGGGGTTTTTACAACTTATTGGTTACCAAAAGCGTTAAACAACTTTAATAATGATAATAACAATACAACATTTTATAAAAACTGGTTTGAGTTTTTAAGTTTTTTCTTACTTATAATTCCGATTTTGTTTGTAATATTTAAAGATCAATTGATTCTAATCCTAGGGGTTGAGTACAGAGAAGCAAAAAAATTAATGCCTTTTTTGAGTCTTTTCCCCGTTCTTTATATTTTAACGGAAATATCTTCAATTGGTATTATGTTAAAAAAAAGGACGAGATTTTACTTGGTTGTAAATATGATTACGTTGATTAGCTCGATACTTTTGAATTTAATTTTAATACCTAAGTTTGGGTCTATAGGTGCTTCTGTATCTATATCTTTAGTCTATTTAATTTATTTTTTCTTCAGAAGCTATTTTAGTTACTCACTAATCCCTATAAATTTTATAAACCAAAGATTTATTGTGAAAATCCTCTTTATATATATGTACTTATTTTTAGATTTATTACTAGATATAAATGTCCTTGTTCTAGCCTTTTTAGGAGTGGGCATTTACATCATAGTTAGCACCAAAGAAATTGAAAACATATATCACTTTATTAATAAGAAGGAGAAACATTTATGAGAAAAGTGCTAATGTGCGAATATATGGATCCGGATACAAAGTTTCAAGTTGGGAGTCATTATTTTGCAGAAGGGTTTTTAAAGGAAAAATACCATGTGACTTGGTGTAATAAGCCTTCCATCTTACCTAAAAACGAAACTAGTAAAGAGAATTTCATTGAACTAACTCCAAGAGTATTTGCACCTTTTTGTAAACTTCCTATATTAAATTCTGACTTTTGGGCTAAAAAACATCTAACATTCCTCTCAAATACTCCTAAATTGCTAAATGAGCAATATGATGTTCTCTGGATGACAAATGTTAAGATGGCTAAATCTACTGAAATAATAAAATATCATAAGCTGGTGCACAGAGTGGCTGACAATTTTAAAGGTTTTTCAGGTAGTTATCAATCTCTAATCAATCTACAGAATGAACTAATTGATAAATCAGATTTAACAATAGTAACTGCTAGGAAAATGCTAGATGATTTTAAAAAAAATAACAATAAAATGATTTATTTACCTAATGGAGTGAACGTTGAAAGATTTTTAGACAATAATTCGAGTATTCCCGAGTTATACAAAAGAATAAATGGGTTTAAAGTGGTATACGTCGGAGCCATTGAAAACTGGATTGATATGAATTTGATAATTAGTGTCGCCAAAAAAATGAAAAATGTGAATTTTATTTTTATTGGAAACCATAATTATAAGTTCGAAAATGAAGTTCTAAAAGAAGGAGTGAAGAATATTATATTTCTGGGGCTTGTAGATCATGATAAAATTCCAAGTTTCTTAAAGTTTGCTGATGTAGGAATTATGCCCTTTAAAAAAAATGAGTTAACAGATTACATTCATCCCTTAAAAATATATGAATACTTAGCTGCGGGTATTCCTGTAATTTCTAGAAATTTAGTTGAGGTTAGAGAGATGAATGCACCAATCTATCTTTATAATAATGAGGCAGATTTTATAAATATATTAAATAACATAATGCATTCAAAAGTGAATAAACAAGAATTGATTGATTATTCATTACAAAACACATGGGAGAAAAGATTTCGAGTTGTAAATGAAATAATAGAAGGGCTGTAACCATGAGGATACTATTTGTAAATAAGTATAATTATATTAAAGGCGGAAGTGAAACATATTTATTTGGGTTGAAAGATAGGCTTGAAAAGGAGGGTCATGAGACTGCCGTTTTCAGTATGAAAGACGATAAAAATTTCTCAAGTAAGTATTCAGATGATTTTGTTAACGCTATAGACTATGAAAATTCTAATATGCTAATTAAGATTAAAAATGGAATGAATTTAATTTACTCATTTGAGGCGATAAATAAAATCGAAGATGTAATTAAAGATTTCAATCCAGATGTTGTACATTTAAATTTAATTTATCATCAAATAACACCTTCGATAATTAATAAAATTAATAAATTAAACATCCCTATAGTGTTAGTTGTACATGATTACAAAATCATCTGTCCTAATTATAAAATGTATAACGATGATAAAATCTGTAACAAATGTATAGGGGGTAATTTTATATCCTGTACTACAAACAAATGCCATAAAGATTCTTATATCGATAGTGCTTTACTCACCATTGAGGCATATACTCACAAAACTCTTAAGAGCTATAATGCTGTAGATGAATTTATATTCCCTAGCAACTATATTAAAGAACAGTTTTTAAAATCATATTTTTCAAAAAGGAATAAAGAAAAATTCACGCACATTCCAAATTTCGTGTCGTCAGACTACTATGATTTTAAATTTAAAAACCAAGATATTAAAAAGAAAAGACAAATTCTTTACTATGGTAGACTTTCAAAGGAAAAAGGAGTGGACTTACTAATTGAGGCAGTGGAGCGCCTCGAGAGTAAGGTGACCTTAAAAATTGTCGGATTAGGACCTGAAGAGAGAATGCTAAAAGAATATGTGGTAAATAAAAAAATAGAAAATGTTGAATTTTGTGGGTTTAAATCTGGCGATGATTTGAAAGAAATTATATCTGAAAGTATGTTTGTAGTACTACCTTCAACTTGGCCTGAGGTTTTTGGATTAACAAATATAGAGTCATTAGCTTTAGGGACGCCAATTATAGGTAGTAACATCGGTGGAATCAGTGAACTTATAACAAAAGAAGTTGGCTTTTTATTTGAACCTGGAAACCTTAATGACTTAGTAACTCAATTAAATTTTGCTTTAAGCTTGAACGATGAAGAATATATTATTATGCAGAATAAATGTATAGAAAATAGTAAGAATTATTGTATAGATGATTATTACTTTTCGATATTAAAAGTTTATAATCAAGCAATTAGAAAGCGTGGGTTGAAGAGTGGACAATTACAATAATATTTTTATTTTAGGATCTAAAGGAATTCCAGCAAAATATGGTGGTTTTGAAACTTTTGTACAAGAATTAGTAATGAGAAAAAAAGAAAAAAAAATAAACTACTTTGTAACCTGTTTATCTAACACTAATGAAATAAAAAAAATAAATGATATTACTTGCTTCCATCTTAAAATTCCAAAATGTGGGGGTGCTACTGCAGTCTTATATGACTTATTAAGCTTAAATTATGTTCTTAAATATATTAAAAAAAATAAAGTAAAAAATGCAAAAATTTATATCTTAGCATGCAGAATCGGTCCATTTTTACATTACTTCAAAAAAGAAATCGAAAGAAATAGAATAGAACTTTTAATTAATCCAGACGGTAATGAATGGAAAAGGAGTAAGTGGAGCTTGCCCGTTAGGGTTTATTGGAAATTATCAGAAAGATTTATGGTTAAACATGCGGATGGTGTTATTTGTGATTCTAAGGCCATTCAAAAATATATAGAGACTGAATATTCTCGTTATAAACCAAAAACTGAATATATTTCTTATGGAGCAGAATCAATTCCTTCCAATTTAAGAATGAGCGATCCTAAGCCAGCAAAATGGTTTAAAAAATACAATATTACACCAAATGAATATTACTTAATTGTTGGTAGATTTGTACCTGAAAATAATTACGAACTTATTATTAATGAATTTATGAAATCAAACACAAAAAAAGATTTAATTATTGTAACTAATATTGAAGAAAATAACTTTAAGAATCATTTATTGAAAAAAACTCGTTATGAAATAGATCCCAGAATTAAGTTTGTAGGTACGGTTTATGATTCTGAACTTTTGAAATTAATAAGAGAACATGCATTTGCCTATATACATGGGCATTCAGTTGGAGGTACTAACCCATCTTTATTAGAAGCTCTTGCCAGCTCAAAATTAAGTTTATTGTATGATGTGTCTTTTAATAGAGAAGTTGCTGAAGATAGTGCTCTATATTTTTCAGATTTTAATCCATCTTTAAGTAAAACAATTGGAAAAATAGAGAATTATTCCGACCATATGATTAATGAATTTGATAAAAAGTCCTCTAACATTATAACTAGTAACTATTCCTGGAATAAAATTGTTAAAGACTATGAGTTACGTTTTTCTAATGAATTATAAAAGTCCTAATTAAGTTAGGGCAATTGATTTTAATAGGAGGGTTACTTAATTTATGAAAGGGATTATTTTAGCTGGTGGTAGTGGGACGCGATTGTATCCCTTAACCATGGTAACTAGTAAGCAATTGCTCCCCATTTATGATAAACCAATGATTTATTACCCCTTGTCTACATTAATGTTAGCAGGTATTAAAGATATTTTAATCATTTCAACTCCTGATGATCTCTCTCGTTTTAAAAGTCTTTTGGGAAATGGAAAACAATTCGGTATTAGCTTAACTTATATAGTACAACCGTCTCCTGACGGATTAGCACAAGCGTTTATTCTAGGTGAAGAATTTATTGGAAGTGAATCGGTTGCGATGGTGCTCGGTGATAATATCTATTATGGGAGCGGAATGCGTACTATTCTCCAGAAGGCAGCACAAAAAGAAGAAGGTGCAACTGTCTTTGGTTATCACGTTACTGATCCAGAGCGTTTTGGTGTTGTTGAATTTGACAGTAATGGAACTGTAGTTAGTGTCGAAGAAAAACCAGAAAAACCTAAATCAAATTACGCAATCACTGGACTTTATTTTTACGATAATCGCGTTGTAGAAATTGCGAAAAGTATAAAGCCCTCTGCTAGAGGTGAACTGGAGATTACATCTATCAACGAAGCGTACTTGAAAAATGGTGAATTAAGTGTCGAATTGTTAGGGCGTGGATTCACATGGCTAGATACGGGAACTCATCAAAGCTTAGTAGAGGCGACTAACTTTGTAAAAACTGTTGAAGATCATCAAGGAGTAAAAATCGCAGCGCTTGAGGAAATTGCTTATCTCAATGGTTGGATTGATAAAGAGGCTTTAAGGTCTTCAGGAGAAGCACTTCAAAAAACAGGATACGGACAGTATTTACTTAAAGTTGCAGCTGGAAAAATTCGTTACTAAAAGAGGAGTATAAATGAAAATCACAGATACATTACTAGATGGCGTCAAAGTTATTGAACCTCGAGTATTTGGAGATCATCGGGGCTGGTTTACCGAAACTTTCAATCAGTCTGTTCTAATAGAAAATGGAATTGATATCGAATTTATTCAAGACAACCATTCTTATTCTGCAGAACAAGGTACTCTTCGTGGTCTACACTATCAACTCAGCCCAAAAGCGCAGACAAAATTAGTACGTTGCACACAAGGGGCGATCTTTGATGTTGCTGTGGATATTCGTCAAGGTAGTCCTACACAAGGACAATGGTTTGGTGTAGAGTTATCAGCTGAAAATAAAAAGCAACTCCTTGTCCCCAAAGGGTTTGCGCATGGATTCTTAACGCTCACTCCAGGTGTTGAAGTCCAATACAAAGTAGATGAACTCTATTCACCTGAACATGATCGAAGCATACAATGGAATGATTCAACTCTTGACATTGATTGGCCAATCAACTCTAATCCGATTTTGTCAGACAAAGATCAAAATGCGCCTTCGTTTGTGGATGCTGAAAACAATTTTGTATTGGTGCGTACTATATGAAAGTTTTAGTCACAGGCTACAATGGACAATTAGGATTCGATGTTGTTAAAGAAGGACAAAAGCGAAACTTAGACATGATTGGTATTGGGTTTGAGGATTTAGATATTACTAAAAAAGATGATGTCATCGCCTTCGTCAAAAATGTAAAACCAGACGCTATTATTCATTGTGCTGCATACACTGCAGTTGATAAAGCGGAAGAACAAAAGGAATTGGCTTGGGATGTCAACGTTAACGGGACGCGTTATTTAGCTGAATTGGCTGCTGAAATCGGTTCTAAGTTTATGTATATCAGTACGGATTACGTATATAACGGGGAAGGTGACACACCCTTCAAAGAAACGTCTCCCGTTGAACCGCAGAGTTATTATGGTTTGACAAAATTTGAAGGGGAGAAAGTCTGCCAACAACTTCTAAATGAGTTGTTCATTGTGCGTATCTCTTGGGTATTTGGAACGAATGGACATAACTTCATTAATACGATGTTACGTCTAAGCGAATCTAGAGATGAATTAAGTGTGGTAGACGATCAAATTGGATCTCCTACTTATACGTATGACTTGGCAAGATTATTAGTCGACATGATAATTACTGATAAATATGGAGTCTATCAAGCAACAAATGAAGGATATTGCAGTTGGGCAGAGTTCGCTTTAGAGATTTTTGCACAAGCTAATCGAGATGTTAAAGTAAATAAAATTACATCTGAAGAATATCCAACTCCTGCTGCGAGACCTAAAAATTCGCGTATGTCTAAACAGAAGTTGATTGAAATGGGATTTGAACCCCTCCCACATTGGAAAGAAGCGTTATCACACTATTTAAAAGAATTGGATCAAGAGGTGAACATTTAAATGAATAAAGAAAAAGTACTTGTAACAGGTGGAGCAGGGTTTATTGGCGGTAATTTTGTACAACACATGGTTTCCAAATATCCTGAATATCAAATTTTTAATCTGGATTTGCTTACTTATGCTGGCGACTTGGTTAAGCATAAAGAAATCGAGAACGCAGATAACTACACGTTCGTGAAGATTGATATCGCTGATCGAGAGGCTGTTATGAGTTTGTTCAAAGCTGAAAAATTTGATTATGTAGTGCATTTTGCTGCTGAGAGTCATGTGGATCGTTCGATTACACATCCTGAGATTTTTGTGAAAACGAATGTCATGGGTACGCAAGTATTGCTTGATGCAGCCAAGGCCAATGGCATTAAGAAGTTTGTTCATGTTTCGACTGATGAAGTGTACGGGGAACTTGATTTTGATCCGACTACATTCTTTACTGAAGAGACGCCTCTTCAACCGAACAGTCCTTACAGTGCGAGTAAGGCGTCAAGTGACTTTCTGGTTCGAGCGTATCATGAAACGTTTGGACTTCCGGTCAATATCACACGTTGTTCAAATAACTACGGACCTTATCATTTTCCCGAGAAATTAATCCCTTTGACTATTTCCCGGGTACTAAATGAACAAAAAGTGCCTGTTTATGGTGATGGCAAAAACATTCGGGACTGGTTACATGTCAAAGATCATTGTTTAGCCATTGATTTAGTTATGCATGAGGGAATCAACGGAGAGGTATACAATGTTGGTGGCCATAACGAGAAGACAAACTTGGAAGTTGTTCAAACTATCATTAAAGAGTTAGGTAAATCAGAAGAACTCATTGAGTTTGTTACAGATCGCTTAGGTCATGACAAACGATATGCGATTGACCCAACTAAGCTCCAAGCATTAGGATGGAAGCCTACTTACAACTTTGATACTGGAATTGCCCAAACGATTCAGTGGTATCTTGATAATAAAGAGTGGTGGGAACAAATTTTAAATGGAGAATACCGTAACTATTTCTCTGACCAATATTCAATTAAGTGAATAAAAAATATAATAAGTTAGGTGGAGATTCTAATTAAAGTATGTACGATCGGATTAGGATATATTGGACTCCCAACGTCTGCGGTCTTCGCCCAATACGGCGTCGACGTCGTCGGTGTGGACATTCATCAGTCAGTTGTCGATAAATTGAACCGTGGCGAAATCCACATCGAAGAGCCAGGCCTCGGAGACGTCGTCAAAGACGTCGTCGCGAAAGGCAAGTTCCACGCCTCGCTCGAGCCGGAGAAAGCGGACGCGTTCATCATCGCCGTCCCGACACCGAACAACGATGACGAGCATAAGTCATGCGACCTCACATACGTACTCGAAGCGACGAAACGCGTCCTTCCATACGTCGAGAAGGGCAACGTCATCATCGTCGAGTCGACAATCGAGCCACGTACGATGGACGACCATGTCAAGCCGCTCGTGGAAGCAGCAGGCTTCGTCGTCGGTGAGGACATCTTCCTCGTCCACTGCCCAGAGCGTGTCCTCCCAGGACAAATCCTTCATGAGCTCGTGCACAACAACCGCATCGTCGGTGGCATCACGCCCGCTTGTGCAGACGCCGGTGCAAACGTATACGGCACGTTCGTAAAAGGGGAAATCATCAAGACGGACGCGAAGACGGCTGAAATGTCGAAACTCATGGAGAACACGTTCCGCGATGTGAACATCGCCCTCGCGAACGAACTCGCAAAAGTGTGTAACGCTCTCGACATCAACGTCCTTGACGTCATCGAGATGGCGAACAAGCACCCGCGCGTCAACCTTCACAGCCCAGGCCCTGGTGTCGGTGGACATTGCTTGGCGGTCGACCCGTACTTCATCGTGGCGAAACAGCCTGAGCTTGCGAAAATCATCAAGCTCTCACGCGACACGAACGTCTCGATGCCGGCTTATGTCGTCGAGAACGTGCAGAAGCTCGTTTCAGACCAGCCCGAGGCAAAAATCGCCGCATTCGGCGTGACGTACAAAGGGAACGTCGACGACATGCGTGAAAGCCCGGCTGTCGAGATCATCGAATTGATGCTCGAGCAAGGCATGAACGTGGCCGTCCACGACCCACACGTCGAAGTCTCGTCATCGAAACACTTCGACCTCGTGTCGAAAGAAGAAGCGATCAAAGATGCGGACCTCGTCCTCGTCCTCGTTGACCACAACGAGTTCAAAGCGCTCGACTTCAGCGAGTTGAACGCGGCGATGAACCGTCCGATGATCTTTGACACACGTAACATCGTGAAGGCCGATGACAGCGACCTTGCGGTTGTGAATTTTGGTAATCTATATTCAATGTGCTCTGGATTGATTTCAGCAAGATAAAAGGCATCCCAGGGAATAATTAATTATCCCCTGGGATGCCTTTTGAAATTATGACTAACTACCTTTTGCATTTTTAACTTTTTGATAATAGATTAAAAAACAGTTATGAAGAAGTGAGTATACATGTCTAATAAGCTTCTATTTCTTATTCAGCCCTTCAATCAGCTGCCGTGTCCGCTCACGTGACACATGAAGATACCGCTCGGTCGTGCTAATCGACTTGTGTCCGAGGAGCTCGGCGACGCCGACGATGTCTTTTTTCTGTTCGTACAACGTCGTCGCGAAGCTATGACGCAACATGTGGCTCGTCAGATGCAGGCCGAACTGTTCGGCTGCGATTTCTTTCAGGTCTTTGTTCACGAAGCCCGGCTGGACGACGCGTCCTGTCGGCATCAAGAAGATTTTGTTCGAGTTCCCGGCCTTCGGACGCCGGACGTCGATGTAGCGCTTCAACTCTTTCGTGAGCCGCTGCGTCATCGGCACGACGCGCGTCTTGCCGCCTTTGCCTTTTATGACGCTGAGTAAGCGCTCTTCGAAGTTGATGTGATTGAGCTCCAAGTCCAAGATCTCGCTGATGCGTAGCCCGGCATCGCCCCCGACGAGGTAGATCGTATAGAGCGTATAGTTTTTGGCGTGATACAATACGACATCCAATTGGTCGCGGCTGATGATCGTCGGCGGTTCGGTGACGCCTTCCCGCGTGATGATTCGGCTGAACGGGTTCTGCTCCATCCAGCGCTGCTCGACGGCGAACGTGAACAGCCCACGGACACGCATGATATACGACCGGACTGTGTTGTCGGCTTTCCCGCTCAAGTGCTTCTTGTACGGGACCGCGTAGCCCATCTCGGTGATGTCCTGGATGTAGACGGCGCCCCGTTCGGTCGCATACTCGGCGAAGCTCCGTAGCGTGTTGCGTTTGCTTTTCAGCGTCGTCTCCGGGGACTCCTTCCGTTCTTTCAAGTCTTCTAAGTACAGGTCGATCGCATCGTTCAGTAACACACGTTTCATCACAATCACTCCTTCAAGGTTATTGCCGCTCGCAGTTCCCGTTGGACGTCGGCCTTATATGCCCGCAACCGGCTCGCGGAATATGGCAGCGTCTGTTCGGTCCCGTCAATCAAGTGGCAGAGGAGCTCGAAATGGCGTGGTGACAGCAACACCCGTTGTTCGTCGAGCCAGTCGAACAGATGGCGCTCGGACGTCATGCACTGTTCCGGGATACGCTCGGCCGCGACTTCGTGCTTCAAGTGTCGGGCGTTCTTCTGTTGGTGGTTGAGGATGGCGCCCCGTATCCGTTGGAAGCAATACGTCTTCGATAACGTACAGCCCCGGTTCAATGCCTCCCATAGCGCGATGCGCGCGATTTGGGCGCAGTCCTCTTGTTCGTTCGGATGGATGTGGAGATGCCGGATGACGTAATGGATCATCGGCTCCCATTCTACGATTTGGTCATCAAGCTGGTTCATGGATGGATTCTTTTCCGAGCGCTCTGTTGATTTTCCTAGGTTAATTCGAGTATAGTCATCGATATTCGTGGATTGGGTGTTGCTGTACGTACGCCTCTCGGCTCCATCTATCAATTGTAAGCCGATATCTCAAACAAGCCCCGGGCTTATGTGCGATAAGGGCGCTGTCCCATCTCGGATATCGATGAATATTCGAAGAGGCAAGGGGATGTGACCATGGGGGAGTGGCGAGATGTGGCTCTACTTGCGATCGGTATGATATCGAATGTCGGCATATGGTAAAATAAACACATCGAGAGACAACTGCTTCACGCTTCGGCTGGGACGGTTGTTCTTTTTTATGAGGAGGGCGACAGATGAAACGAGTGTTGATCACCGGCGCGAGCAGTTACGTCGGCAATGCGTTCAAACAGTGGATTGAGGCAAAATATGCGGACGACATTCAAGTCAATACGGTCGGGATGAAGAAAGGGGAATGGAAAGAGAAGTCGTTCGAGGGGTATGACGCGATCCTCCATGCGGCCGGGATTGCCCACGTCTCGACAGACAAGAGTATGGAGGACCTGTATTACGAAGTGAACACCGATTTGACGGCCGAGGTTGCGGTGAAGGCGAAGCAGGACGGGGTAAGCCAATTTCTATTCCTCAGCAGCATGATCGTCTACGGGGACGCCTCGAACGCGCAGATGATCACGACAGACACGGAACCGAAGCCGACGAACTTCTACGGCAACAGTAAGCTCCAGGCCGAGAAGAAGCTCGAGGCGCTCGCGGACGAATCGTTCCGCGTCGCGAACGTCCGTCCGCCGATGATTTACGGGAACGGCTCGAAAGGGAACTACATCAAACTCGCCGGGCTCGCGCGAAAGGTGCCAATCTTCCCGGACTATCCGAACCGCCGCAGCATGATCCACGTCGACAACCTGTCGGAGTTCTTGGCGCTCCTCATCCTCCATGAAGACCACGGCACGTTCCATCCGCAAAACGCCGACTACGTCTGTACGTCCGAGCTCGTCAAGACGATCGGCGCGGTCCACGGCAACCACGTCCGGACGACGGGGCTCTTCAACGGGGTCATCGGCACGCTCGTTGACAAGAACGTGACGATGAACAAGCTGTTCGGCGACTTCGCTTATGCGAAGGAGTTGTCGATGTATCCGCATGATTATCATGTGAGGGACTTTTTTGATAGTGTCGTTGCGACGGAACGACAAGAATAAGAGTAAGACACTACTTCAACGGGAATGAACAGATAAACTAGTCGAAGTAGGTGAGCGAGTGAAACAAGCAACGATTGAAAACGCAAACGGCATGCGCCTGTCGGCCATCGATTATGGCTGCGCCATGACCGAGTTGACGGCGCCGGACCGGGACGGGAACTATGAGTCCGTCATCTTGAAGTACGGTGACCCGGAACAATACTTAGAGAACCCGATTTACGTCGGGGCGGTCGTCGGGCGCATCGCCGGCCGGATCCGCAACGCCGAGATCGATGGGGTGGCCTTGACCCCGAGCGAGGCCCCGCACCACATCCACGGCGGCGAGGAAGGCATCACGGCCCGGCACTGGGACATGGACGTCGACGGACAAGCGATCGTCTTCACGTACCTCAGTCCGGACGGGGAGGAAGGGTACCCTGGAAATGTTCGCTTCAAAGTCATGTATGAACTGACGGACGACGATGCGCTCGTCGTCACGATGACGGCCGACACGGACGAACGGACGTGGGTCAACTTGAACCACCACAACTATTTCAACCTCGGCGGACGGCCGACGGTGCACGACCACGTGCTGACGCTGCCGTCCGATCACGTGGCACGGCTCGATGACGAGTCGCTACCGACGGGGGAGTTGCTTGACGTGTCGGATACGCCGTTCGACTTCCGTGACGGGAGACCGGTCGGTGCGGCGATTACGTCCGAGGACGAGGCGATCGTGAAGGCGGGTGGACTGGATCATCCGTTTCTCTTGAAGGAAGGGACGACCCGTTTGCACGACCCGGTGAGTGGACGCATCATGGACGTCGAGACGAACCAGCCGGTCATGGTCGTCTATACGGCGAACTTCTTAAGTGAAGAGACGCCGGTGACGCTCGAAGGACGGCAAAAGCATAGCGCGATTTGCCTGGAGGCCCAAGCGTTCCCGGACGCGCCGAACCATCCGGATGTGGCGACGTCGATTGAGCTGAATCCGGGGGAGTTGTATTACTCGAGGACGGTTTATCGGTTTGGGGTGGAATGAAACAAAAGACCATCGGACTTGTCATGGACAAGTTCGATGGTCTTTTTCCTATGCACTTAGTCGTGAAACTTTTGAGAAACGACAACGTGACCATGGAAAGTGGGTGAGAAGAAAGTTGCTCTTGCTAGGACGGATTCATTATGAATGGGGCTGGCGATTTATTCTCTTATAAGCGTTAGCCCATTGAATATTGTGGTTTCAGATGCTACGTGTATTGAGAAGGTATAGAAGGACATAATCGATAGAAGCGGAGGTTGGAGGGCGTAGAAAATGTTCATAAAATTCAATAACATGTCATATATTGTCGAACGGTAATCGGTGATTCTAAAAAATGTATTCCCTTCATTACGAAAGAATCATCCGCTATTTGAAATGGGATTGATACACTAAAATCATAGATTTAATCAATAAATCGGGCACAGTTCCGTAAGTTTTTAAGGAGGGGTCATCTTGAGTCACTCGTTCCGCACAGATGAAGAAATGCTATTCCAATACTTTAGAGAGCGATTTGACATTTGCTATGAACAGCATGAATTAGATATCAAAGAATACGAAAAGACGATTTTCGATTTGCATGCAAAATCAGAGCAAGAAAAGAATAGTATGTTTGACGATTTAATTGGAGAGTATGGACAAGTTGTCTCACGTACCATTATTCAAACATTTGGCTTGGCTCCGTTCTTTCATC
Organism: Exiguobacterium alkaliphilum 12/1; assembly: GCF_000714435.1. Lineage (GTDB taxonomy): Bacteria > Bacillota > Bacilli > Exiguobacteriales > Exiguobacteriaceae > Exiguobacterium > Exiguobacterium alkaliphilum. The sequence continues at coordinate 8,992 of NZ_JJMW01000040.1, read as the reverse complement.
AAAACCAAGATGGTGGTGATGTGACAACAAAACATAACGCAAGACAAGGTATTTACGCGCGAGAGGAAGATAAATTTGAAAGATCAAAATATGGTTACGATTCCTCAAAAAAAATTGTCCTTCACCAAAATGAAAAAAGAAAAGGAAAGCAAGTCGATTCGTACACGGGTAAATCAATAGACCGCGCCAACGTGGATCATGTTGTTCCATTAAATTCGTTCCATAAAAATGGTGGATTTCTATTGGATGACAATCGTAAAAAAGCTTTTTCAAGTGATACTAGAAATTTAGTGGTAACAGATGAAACATTAAATAAGTCGAAAGGAGATTTGCGACTCGATGATTTCAGAAATCATCGAGTCGGTGGACAAGAAGATACAAACGATGTCCGGTTCGCCATTGATGAGAAACGAGCGCGACAAATCGCTGACCAAGCAAACGTAGCTTACGACGATCATCAAATCTCTAGAATTGAAACGATGAAAGGATATACCTCTCGAAGTTTGCAAGCGGGCGTTGAAGACGGACTCCGGCTCGGAGCTCGAGAAGCGATTGGTATGGTTCTCCACACGCTCATAAGTGAACTGTTTAAAGAGATGAAGCAGTATGCTAAACAGTTGAAAACGTATCGTTCTGATGGAATAATGCTGACTGAACTGAACAAAATGGCTGAACGTGTGATTAAGAATACACAAAAACAACTAAGTGGTCTATTAAGAGCGGCTACAAAGATTTTTGGGGAAGGTATCTTGAGTGGCTTCATGAGTTCCATATTGACAACAGTCATCAATACATTTATTACAACGAAAAAACGAGTTGTACGCATCATTCGTGAAGGATTCTTGTCAATCGTCCGGGCGTTTCGAGTACTATTCACGAATCCACAGAACTTATCCCAATCGATGCTTTATCGTGAAGTGACAAAATTATTGATTACGGGGCTTGTTGTAGCAGGTGGAATAGCGTTTGAAGAAGTTTTTGAAAATATGTTGAGGGGACTTGCTCTACCATTTCTACCATTAATTTCGTCCACAATGGTAGGAGTTTTGACAGGGATTGCATTAGCCACCATTATGTATATGATTGATCAGGTATGGTCTATGCTCCCTTCTACTTCGGAATTGATGGCCAATTCTGCTGAATTAATTCATAATCGGATGCGGCTTCAGACTGAATTCGATTCGATCGCAATGGATTTATCAGTAAGTCAAACAGATGATATTTTAAGTAGAATGACTCGGACGAATCTAGCAATTGAAAGTACAATAGATTTTTTTGAGGAGTGAGTCGAAATGCCATTTTTCTTATTAGGTGCTGGAGCATTGTTGGCTGGTGCGTCTTTTGGAATAGGACGATTTTCTAGACAAGGGGAAGTTGATGAATTAAAGCAAATAATCATGAAATTGGAGAAGGAACTTAAGATACATCAAGAAATGATTGCTCGTCAGAACAACGTCATCAAAGAATTAAAAGTTGAAAATCAAAGTTTAAATGCAATCTTTTTTATGAAACGTGCCGCGTTATCGAAACGAACGCGAGGTATTATTATTTTTCAGTACGCTTTGAAGGAGTATTTACAACTCGTCCGATTACACGTTGACGGAATGATTAAAACAAATTCACCACAAGAGCTAATGTACAATATTTTGAACCGATTGTTTCATGGCAAAGATGTTAGTCTCGAAGAAAAGGGTCTGGTAAAGGTCTATATCCAAGAAAAGTATCCATATGAAATAAAACGAATGATTGCAATTGAAGAAAATGATTTATATGTAGCGTTAGGAGGTTGAACAATTGAGTAGAATGTTTGGATTTTTCATTGGGTTCTTCTTAGAATTTTTTAAAATGGCATTTGGATCCGCAATCATCCTTGGAATCGTAGGATATTTTTATTTCAAGGCCTTGTATGTGCTAGTGCCACTATTTGTGCTCGTGGCTCTTATCGAAGGAGCGAAGAAAGGAGTAGAGGTTAGCCAAGTTCACGCAGAGAGACATCGGATTCGCCAACTGCGAAAAGAATTTAAGACGGAAGAGCTATATGAATTTGATAAATCGTGGCAATCCTTACAGCAAAATCGGAAAGCTTGACTGGAGTAAAAACAACTAAGGAGGACCCGATGAAAACATATTGGCAAATCGCAGCAGGGAATGGAGAGGTCAATTTAGAAGAGTTATTTTTAAAGTTAAATGTTGCGCTGATTGGTCCTGCCCGTTTGGGTGAATATTTTGAGAATACGACCAGTTGCTTGACGGACACCTCATTAAAAAGTTTGCATCTGAAGTTCAAATAGGTGATGTTCTTGTTTTGAAACGCCTTGTTAATCTACATACACAACAATGGGAGATCAAAGCGGTGGGGGGAGGTCACGGGACCATATCGCTATGAAGCTATTTTTAGTCAAGTTACTACTCATAGCTGGGATATTCAACACTGCCGACGGGTAAATTGGACCATTGCGTCACCAAGTCTATTTGTCACCAGCGGTGGTGCGCCAACCCGTCTTCAACGGCTGAGTGATACGAACCCGTTGCGTCATGCTGCGGAGAAACTCTTAAGCTGAATTGTCTGAGGAAGCCAGCTTTCCACTTAAGGGAAAGCTGGCTTTTTTTGTCGAATGATTAGAGCAGCTGGCAAAAGCATAACGCCATCGTCCTCGAAGAGCAGGCACGGGACCATCTTGACGTGACGACATCGATTGAACTGAACCCGGGAGAGTTGTATCACTCGAGGACGGTTTATACGTTTCGTGCAGAATAAACAGAAAACCATCGCACTTGTCTGAGACAAGTGCGATGGTCTTTTTTAGGCGTTGATAGCATACAGTTCATCCAACATGTCGGTCACGGTTGCGCTGAACGAGCGGAAAGTAGGGTCTTCGATGAGTGTCATCATCGCGTCTTTGACGACGGTGGCGTTCGTCCAATCTGACACGTCGATTGTCTCGGTGTAGATGCGGGTAAACTTTTTCTCTTCTTGTTTCCCTGATTTTAAGAACGAGATGCCTTTTACTTCGAGTGCCTCCAAAAGTTCGAGTCGCTCCTTATAATTGATTGGCCCGACCTCGACGTAAAGCTTGAGTCGTTTACTGCCTTTGCGCTCGAACCAGACGATGAGGCCGTAGTTGAGCCAGTAGCGTTTCAAACGATGCATCTTCTGTAACGACGGCAACCAGTCATCCATCACGAAGTGCGGGACGCGTGTATGGGCGGAATAGGTCGTGATGTTCTGTTCGCTCACGAACTCGCGAAACGCTTGACGGAGGATGTTGCACCCAATCTTGAAGAGATAGTCAATCGTTTGGCGCTTCCGATGGTAGATGAGCCTTAGATGCTGTTTCGTCGTTTCGTCGAACGTGGCGAGTAGCTTGACCGCTTGACGCAATTCCACTTGCTTTTGTTTCGCCGGGTTGGCGTTCGCGTACAAAAGATGGATGGCCAACGTATAGTCTTGATAAAGTTGCAACGCCGTCTCCGTCGTCGCTTCGTCATCGACGAGTCGTTCTTCGAGGAGCGCGACATAGTAGGACAGGAAGTCGTGAATCGTGTCGGCCATCGTTGTATGGTTCAGTTCAAGCTCGTGCTTGATGATGCGTAAGATTTCGTCATACGTCAACATCCAATACGCGTCATGGGAAGGTGCGTCCCCGGATAAAGTCAAAAAGACGGGAAGAATGTCTCGATGCGGATAGTGTTCGGTCACGCTTGTTACATACCGATCGAGTTGGCCTGACGACTCAATGGCGTGCACCTTGTTTTCGATGAATACGATTACGTTCAACGTCGGGATCTCGATGAGCAAATCGATTGCACCTACGCCTCGCTTCGACCACTCTCGATGGACGACAACGTCAGACAAAGGGGTATGGGCGAACGCTAAATAATCGAACGCATCGATTTTGTTTTCATTGTCTGCTTTCATGATGAGATGCATGAGCACCTTCCGTAGAAACACGCTATTGAGGCGATGGTTCTCGTTCGGGTCGAACAACCAGGCGAGCACGTTCGAATGACGAATCTCATAATTGGCGACGCGAAGCACTTTGAACGGGTTGAACGCATTGAACTGTTGGTCGAGTTTATTGAATTCAGGTGTGTTTTCAAGTTGTAAGATGTTCTCTAGTGAGTAGGTCATGGCGGACTCCTTCATTAATCTGTACGGCTAAGTTTCTTCCATTCTTGCTCGAGATGGGCGTCGACCGCTCCCCAATCGTACACGTCTTTCCCGAGCACATGCTTCAGCTCTTGCGTCGCGGCGTATGCGAAGCGACTCCAGGCGACGTAGTTCACGCGCGTCGCAAACAAAATCGGGACGTTTCCGCTCCGGATGTAGGCATCGATCCCGTCGGTCAGACAGAGGGCACCGTGGCCGACGAGTAACATCTTCCGGAGTGTCGGCTTGTTGCCGACCGGTATCGAGTGAAGCCAGCCGTTCTTATGATAAAGCAGGCTCTTCAATCCCCAGAGCAGACGGATGACGAGTTCGTTGAAGACGACCGGCACCGCCATCGCCACACCGTGACGCGCATCATAGCTGCTCTCGAACACTTTCGTCGAGAAGTCGGCGAACGAGAGCGTCCCCCCGTCGTGGGAGATGTGCCCGAAGTCAGCGAATTGAAACAACTCAAAGAACGGGAGCGGGATACCGGCGCCGCGCCGCCCGTCGTCGTGCCCGCGCACACCGCTCGACCCCGATACGTCGGACAAGAGATGCCCGAGCCAGTTCGCGAAACCGGCGAATAGTTTGGCCAGTAGATTCTCACCTTGGAGCCGTGGCGTACCGTCCTGTTTCGGTTCGAGACGAAGCAGCCGACCGTCCGAGACGAAGCTTGCCTTGCCCGTGAACTGATCCAAGATGGAAAAGAACAGACCGACGATGTCCGGTGCGTGGGCGAGCGATTTCAAATGGTGGTCCGCCGGACGCATGTTGAGTGTCGCGTCCCCCATGTTCAAATCTTTCGCATACCGCGCGTCATAGTTCACTTTAAAGCGACGCTCTAAATAACCGATGGCACTCGCAATCGAATCCGGTTGTTTGCGGAGGCGGCCACCGTTCTGTTTGTCTTGTTTCCAGACGAGGTTCGCGAACTGGATGACGACGTTGTCGACTTTCTCATCTGACCAACGCCGGAGTTTGCTGTCCTTCGGTGAACCGACAAAGAAACTGTCGATGAGACCAGCGACAAGGCCGCTGAAGGACGCAATCATGTAATCGTAGCAGTCACATTCCGCCTCCTTCAGCAAGAAGTCCGCTTTGAACGCGGTCGCCAAGTCGTGCCGTTGTCGTGCCGTCAACAAGTGGGCGAACGGGTCGTCTCGTCCGGTCACGTCATGGCGTGCCGCATACGTGTCGAGGTTGTCCAAATAGCTTTCCCACGAGACGTCCGCGACTTGAATCGGCTGGATTTCCTCAAACGTTGGGACGGCGAGTGGCGCGAGCGGGGTGACCACCGTTTGCGTCGCCTGTCCGTCCATGAGCCGCATCATGTCTTCGAACAACTGGTCGAGCACTTCCGATTGCGCGTCTTGCGCTTCTTCAAGTTGGCTCAAATGCGTCTGGACATCACCTAGACGTTGTTCGGCTTTCGTGGCTTGGTGTTGTTGGGTGAGCAACGCCTTCGCCTTGTCGGTCAGCTGTTGTTCGGTCCGTTTCATTTGTCACCGAATACGTTCTTGACGAGGCGCTTCGCCCCACCCGTGACTTCGGCGAGCCCGCCTCCCGATACGTCGAAGTAGCCGATTGCTTGGAGTGATTCGTTCAACTGCTCCAATTCTTCGAGCGTGAGCGTATCCTTCAAGACGAGCGCTTCCTCGGAATCGAACGTCACATCATCGAGTTGGACAAGTTTCGGGGCGTAACACGTGTACACGTAATCACGAAGTTTTTGATGTGTCGGTTTTGACGTCAACTCGTCTAACCGAATCGTACTCAGTTTCGAAGGGAGTTGCGTGATGACCTGTTCTTTTTGAGAATGGACTTGTTTGCCGGCACTGAACTGGGCACTCGCATTGAGCATTTGTAGCATGTTCGATAACTGGTTGATTTTCTCCGAGTTGGCGTTACCATGCTGCACGGCAGCGACGAGTCGATTCGAGATTTCATTGATGTCTTCGAGCAGGTAGTTGAGGGTTTGTTGTGTGTTTCGGATGATGGCCTGGAGCATGTATTCACGTTGCTTGTTATTCTCGACGTCTTTCATGCCCGTGATTTTCTTCAATCCTTGATACGTCCCGACCCCGATGACGACGAGCACCCCGATACCCGTGAACATGCTCGAGAAGCCGAGCAGACCACCCATGCCGAGAGAGGCGAGACCAGACGTCAACCCGGCCGCACTCAATCCGACGACCGAACCGGACAAGTAGATAGCGGTGAGCGGGACACCGACCGCGGCTGCTTTCGCCGCCAAGTCTTTCATCGACTTGGCGATTTCCGAGTCGTTTTTCCGAAACGTCAAAATATCTTCGTCGCTTTGGATGGCGCTTGAGATCAGTTCGATTTCTTCTCGCGAAATCGACAGAACTTCTTTCAACTCTTCAAGAAACTTGTTCTCGAACCAAGCCGAGAGCGGGCGCTTCAGTTTGAACAGATAGAGTAAGTCTTTGAACAACGATTTCTCGACGATCGAGAAGTCGATGGTCGTCGACAAGTCGCGTAATTCATCAATCAACGCGATCGTCGGTGCATGTTCATTCGGATTGCTCAAATAGCCCCGAAGTTGCAAGCGATAGTCCGAACTGAGATGGATACGGGTAACGAGCGACATCAGTTCGCTATACTCTTCGGCATCAATCTGTTGATCATCGAAGAACGTGAAGTTTGCCAAGACTTTTAAGTAGGTGAGCTTATACGCCTCGGGCAAGTCGGCGAGCGGGGTGACCTGTGAGACGTTGATGAGCTCGTCTTCCTTGTCTTTCAAAGCGGAAATCCCGTTCAATAGCTCGACGACGCCTTCGACGTTATACGTCGCAAGCTTGTCAGACAGACTGTAATCGTATTTCTCTGTGTGCATGACGATATGAAGTTTTTCTTTTCGCTTATCGTTCTTGTATGTGACTTCACGGTCCAAATCGACGCGTTGCAAATCCTTGTAGTAGACGCAAATCGGCTTCTCGAGCAACGGTTTGAAATAGAAGCGGTCACCTAAAAACAGCATGCCTTCTTTACCGCTCTTAAAGAGCGTTGAATCGTATAAGACGACAACGTGTTCAGGAAGCGCGTCCTCCGCATAATTCTTAATGGCTCCGTTCAATTTTTTGTCGGGAACGTTCGGGGCGATATGTGTGCCGTCGCCGAGTAGTGTGTGGGCGTATTCTTTCAAATATGTATTAATGTTCATCATGCAACACCTTCCATATATTGTTTATAAAGTTATTATATACTTATAGAGGGTGCTGGGTAGGGAAAATATTCTAACTGGTAAAGAAGAATGCGAGGAGCGGCTATCGTGGAAATCATTATGTATATGTTGATTATGGGATTGAGCGGAGGAGTGGGTGTACTATTGTTCCGAACTGGGCGTGCGACAAGACTCGTTCAGCAGGCGTTGCGACGAGAACTGCGAACGATCGACGACGAATTGAAACGGGCGGAACATAACCCGGCCCGACAGTTTGACTTGCTCGATCCAATCTATCGAAAAGTCGTGTTCCAAGTCCACTCGAACGTGAAGATGAAACGAGCCGAATTGGAGCAACTTGTGAGCGATGAGTTGAATCGGTTAATCAAAAGTCGACGCTCGGCGGTCTGGTCTTCGATTGCGATGACAGGACGCAACGTGTTGGCGTTGATCATGTTGGGTGTGAGTGCGGTCGGCGGATATGCGACGTACCAAGAGGCAAAGATCATCGAGTGGCCGGGTTCGCGACATGTGGTAAGTTCGTCGGCCACGATACTTGATGAAACGTTCGAATTGCCGAGCCAAATCGCTTCACCTGAGGAACTCGGGATGGCACTCGCCTATCACATGAGCCGATTCGATGAGGCGTTCAGCATCCGTTACATCGGGAAAACGAGAGACTTTGAGGAGACGATGGAAGCCGCGTGGGACTGGCTCGAGGCGAATCACATCTACGTCTTCCGTTTGTCTCGGGGCGGGGAGAGTCAATATCGGGATCACGGGGGCTATGTCGACCTCGACATGAAGTTGGCGTACGACATGACGACAGATGAGGCCCATCAGATCGCGGCCCGCGTCGAGCGCATCGTGCAAGAGATGCCGATCGGGCTGAACGACTTTGAGAAAGTGAAATACGTGAACGATTTCGTCGTGTTGAACACGGCGTATAACTTGGAGAGCGCGGCGAGCCCGTACACGCCGTACTCGATATTGTTCAATGGGGAAGGCGTCTGTGAGGGGTATGCGCTGACGACGTTGCTTCTATTAGAAGCGGCCGGTGTCGAGACGCGATATATCTCAGGAGAAGTCGAGACCGGTCTTCACGCGTGGAACCTCGTCAAGCTTGACGGGGAATGGTATCACTTGGACACGACGTGGAACGATCCGGTGCCGAACCAGCCGGGGAAAGTCCGGTACGACTACTTCTTAGTGTCCGATGCGACATTGCGAGCGGACCATTCGTGGGAGGAAGGGAAGTATCCAGTGACGGCGATGGCGAACTATGAGTGAGGCAGGGGTGAAGCGATGTGGCTTCACTCTTTTTTGGTGCAATCATACACTCGTTTTTAAAAATAGGTCATCCTGTTTTTGAGAAACGTGCTATATTCTTAGTTGGGATTTATAGGATTAACATTCAAAAGTCTACATATATAGATGGGAAAGAGGAAAATTGATGAAGAAGTGGATGGCTCAACTTATTATTGTGATGTTTGTGATGAGTTCGTTTCAGCTGACAGGAAGTGCGATGGAGGATACGGAGGCACCGAAACTGATCAGTTACTCATTGACGAACCAAGAGTACACAATTGGCGATACAATCGAAGTGGCGATTCATTTAGAGGACGACAGTTCATATATCAAGTATGCACAACTTC
>NZ_JJMW01000039.1 GCF_000714435.1 Exiguobacterium alkaliphilum 12/1 | reverse complement strand
AAATCTACTGAGTTATGTCCCAGCCTCGTTTCGTTCATTCGCTATATTTTTGATCCCAGTCCTTCAGCCATTGCCAATAATCGTCCGGATGGAGGTCTTCCGACGTCTTGCCGTCTAGCGAGTACGAACTGCCTGTGAGCGGCTAACAAGACGACCGCCAATAACATTCCGATTCGTTTCAACATCGTCTATCCCCTCATCATTTAGCATTTTTTCACATATTCGGCGGATGGATTAACATGTCCTTCAAAACGGAAAGATGAGTAGAATCGTGAAAATCGCGATGATCGCTGTCACGACTTGCAACGGCAAGCCGACTTTGACGAAGTCAAAGAAGCGATAGCCCCCGATGCCGAACACCATCGCATTCGTCGGCGAACCGAACGGCGTCATGAATGCGAGCGAGGCCGCGATCGCGACCGCGACGACGAGCGGAACCGGACTGACGTCAAGCGCCGACGCGAGCGACAAAGCGAGCGGTGCGAACAGGACGGCCGTCGCGGTGTTCGAGATGATTTGACTGAGCATCATCGTCGCCACAAAGATGGCGATGAGCACCCAGGCGGGACCCGCACGGCCGAACGACTCGCTCATCCACGTGACGAGCCACGCCATCACGCCGGCGTTCTCGAGCGCCTGACCGACCGGAATCATCGCCGCGATGAGTAAGAGTGACGACCATTGAATCGATTGATAGGCAACATCCATATGCCGGACCGCCCCCGTGAGCACCATCGCCAAGGCGGCCAACCAGACGGCGACGGTCGGGTCGACCCATTCGAAGACGAGCAACGCGACCATTGCGGCCATGATGATGCCGGCGGCGAGCTGATGCCGCTCCGATACGGCCCGGTTCGCCACGTCGGTCACCCGCTCATTCGCGAGCAGCAAGTGCGTCTCATCCCCGACTTTCTCCAAGTCACCCCATTCTCCTTGGGCGACGAGCATATCTCCCTGCTCGAGGCGAACGTCTTTCAGCTTCGTCATCGCTATCTCCTCGTTCGGACGAATCACGCGCAAGACGTTCAAGCCGTATCGATTGCGGAGACGGCTCTCTTTCAAACAGCGCCCGATGAGCGGGCTGTCGGCCGGTATCGTGAAGACGACGACCCCCGCCTCTTTCCCGTAGACGTCTCTCGGTGAGACGTGCTCATAACGCAACCCTTCTTGACGCGCGATGCGATGGACGTCTTCTTCTGCCCCACTGACGAGGAGACGTCCCTCATGGAGCACCGTGTCCGCTCTCGCGGCGTGAAGGCGATGGGCCAACCCTTTTCTCCGTTCCCCGAGCACTGTCAACCCGTGGCGGGACCATAACGTCTCGCGTAGCTCACGACCGATGAGCGGATGCCCTTTTTGGACATGGAACGCATATACGCTCAGCGGCGGCATCATCGGATGCGACGCGACCGATTCCGGTACGTCACCAACATCCAACAATCGATTTCCAATCACGTAAAAGTAAAGCAAGCCGACCGCGGCCGCGACGAGACCGACCGGCAAGAGTGAGAAGAAGCCGATTGTCTGTCCCCCGGCGCTTCGCAACACTTCGGCGGCGACAAGGTTCGGTGGCGTCCCGATGATCGTCATCGTGCCGCCGATGCTTGAGAAGAAGGCGAGCGGCATGAGCAGTTTCGCCGGACTCGTCCCTAACTGACGGGACATGGCGAGGACGACTGGAATCAAAAGCGCCACCGTCCCCGTGTTCGACATGAGGCTCGAGAGAAACGTCACCGTCACCATGAGAACGAAGAACAGGCGAACCTCGCTCCCTTTCGCGTAAGGAATCATTCCGGCCCCAACCCGTTCGGCGAGACCTGTATGGAATAGACCTGCCCCGACGATGAAGAGCCCGGCAATCATTAAGACGACCGGATTCGAAAAGCCGGCCATCGCCTCGACCGGGGTCAATTGGTTCGTCAATACGAGCGCGAGCAGACCGAGCAGTGCCACGAGGTCTGCCCTGAGCCACCCCCCGATGAAATATACAATCATGATGGCCAAAATGATTAAGGTAATCACGGCGTCCACCCTCCATGTGAAAGTTTCTACAAGGATAGTATACCACCAGTGATGGAAGCGTTATCATATCGGATTTGACAAGTTGTTCAACAAAAAAACGGATGGCATGAGCCATCCGCCATCCATCCTTATTGGACTTCGTTTTCGTTCACCATCGGAGCGTAAAGCTCTTCGAGTGGCTTCATGATGATTTTCGTCACTTCTGTGACGAGCTGGTGCATGCGCTGCTCTTCTTGCATGAGCTCCATGATCAACTCGTTCTGTTGAACGTTCATCATTTTCGTTTGGGCGTCCATCATCTCTTGTTCTGAGATCTCTTCCCCTTGCATCTGCTTCTGTTGAAGCGTCATTTGGATTTCACGGAAGTCAGCGAACAACTGGTTCGCTTCTGCATCCGCATTGACACGGTCGTATAGTGAAGAGAGGTTTGTGAACTCTTCAGAATCGCGAAGTGCTTTCTCCAATTGGTAAGCATGATCGTACAAGTTTGTTTGTGACATGTGACGTCCTCCTAAAAGCTATTAGGGCGTGCCAATCAAATGATGGCAATCAACCCTTGAATCAACCCAATCATACCACCTAATAGCGCCCCAAGCCATGTTATTGCCCGGAACTCCCGTTTTGAAATCGACAAGACGATCTCCTCTAAATACGAGGTGTCGAGCGAGCGGACCTGCTCTTGAACGATTTGGTCAATCTTCAAGCGGTCCATAATCTTCTCCATCTGATCGGTGAAGCGCATGATGACGAGCGTCACCCCTTTCGGCACGAGCTCTTCGACGACGCGCGCCTCGACGTCACGTGTATACGAATAGACGGTCCGGTCGAGTAGACTTCCGACCGGCAGGCGTGTGACGACTTCGGTGACGACACCATCGATGAGGCGCTTCTCAAGCGGCTCATCGATGAACGTCGCGACCGGACGCTCGCTGAACCGTTCGAACTCGCGCGTGATCATCGTCGCCATCCCGGCCCGCGTCGAGCTGCCCCGTAAGATATTGATAATTTCCGGACGAATCATCTCGACGAAGTTCACGTTTTGGATAAAGCCAGCGATAAAGCCGAGGCGGCGTTGGACGAATGAGTCGACCATATGGCGCAGCTGGGCCTCCCCTTCCACTGAATAAAAATACTCTTCCGACTTGATGAGCATCGTGTCGACGATCTCAGGGATGATAGCGCGGACGCGGTCCATCCCTTCCTCGCCGAGAAGCTCATACAGTTTCCGGGTTTTGACGTCTTGGAGCACATGCGTCAATTCGTCCCGGAGTCTCGCGTCCGCCGCAGTCAAAATCCGTTCCTCTGCATCCGGATAGAGCGGTTCGATGAGGGAGCGGACCGTCTTCTCCGACCGCAACATCTTCTCGACCTCGGTTTGGACGAAATGGGTAATGTGACTGCTGATTTGTTCGTCGAGAAGACGCTTGCGCATCCCTTCCGGCGTCAGCAGGTGCTTGACGACGGTCTTCCCGAGGCTTGACGCCAGTTCGTCGCGTCGCTTTGGAATGAGTCCTGGCGTGAACGGGACGCGCATCTTGCCGATATACTTCGGCTCGTGCGGACGAAACAACATTTTGACGGCGAAGAAGTTCGTCACTCCCCCGATGGTCGCCCCGATGGCGATCATGATGATTATTTTCAGTAGACTATCCAAACTGTCTGCCTCCGATCTGAAATATGATACATTGTTGAAGAGGTGATTGTGTTGACTACGTTTGAACGTATTAAATCGATTTTCCCGTCCGTTGTCCATCGGTCGGAGGACGCATCCGGTGACTATGTCTGGTACAAAGCCCATGATGGGACGGTGTTCGGTCTTCCGAAAACGGAACTGACCGAACGCGAGCGACGGCTCGTCTCGCTTTGGGCGACTCCGTTCGTCACGACGCTCGATTCGGTCCAAGCGTTGTGGCATGGCCGACTGTTCGACGACGCGTTCCGCATCGAGCGGCCGTTCCGGCTCTCGTCGCTTGCCCTGCATTACCAGGAGCCGGAAGCGCTCGAGACGTTCGTCGACGTGCTCCGTGACTTCATGCCTTCTGCCGTCATCATCGTCATGACCGCGCGACACATCGAAGTGCTCGAGACGGAAACGCTCGTCGACATGGCCGAGTTCGAAGACGTCTTGCGCGCCGTCGCCGGTGACTTTTATGTCGAAGCGAGCGTCGTTTATAGCGAGCGCCCGCTCGGTGCGCTCGCCCCGCTTTATGCGGAACATCAAGTGTTGCTCCCGCTCGCGAAACGCTCTATTAAAGCTTACCCTGCTAGTCAATTATTATACCATTATTTGTTACAAGACCATGAGTCTTTTGCCGCTCGTCTCCGCCTAACCGAGACAACGCATCAAGCCCTCGATGCGACGGCACGGGAGCTGCTCGAGGCGCTGTTCGCCCATACGCTGAACGTCTCCCATACCGCCAAGGCGCTCTTCATGCATCGGAACACGCTCAACTATCGGCTCGACCGGCTCTATGAAGCGACCGGTTATGACGCGCGCCAGTTCCACGATGCGAGTCTGCTCCAACTGATTGTCACGTTGCACAAATCTGAGTAAATGTTTTTGTGCAACGTGTCCATATTCAATGCAAGCGGTTTCATCGTATAATCGTTCTTGTAAGCGCTATTATACTAGAGCACATTCTCAGGAGGCTAACGACATGGCAGAAATTCAATTGAATCACATTGATAAAATATACGACGGTGGGGACTCGAAGGCAGTCAGCGATTTTAACTTGCACATTAAAGACCGCGAGTTCATCGTCTTCGTCGGACCGTCTGGTTGCGGGAAATCGACGACACTCCGTATGATCGCAGGACTCGAAGAAATCTCGAGCGGCGACTTCATCATCGACGGCAAGCGCATGAACGACGTCGCACCGAAAGACCGCGACATCGCCATGGTCTTCCAAAACTATGCCCTTTACCCGCACATGAGCGTCTATGACAACATGGCGTTCGGTTTGAAGCTTCGCAAGTTCCCGAAAGATGAAATCGATCGCCGCGTCCAAGACGCTGCCCGCATCCTCGGACTTGAAGAGTACCTCGAGCGTAAACCGAAAGCACTCTCAGGTGGTCAGCGCCAACGTGTCGCCATCGGTCGTGCCATCGTCCGTGACGCCAAAGTGTTCTTGATGGATGAGCCGCTCTCAAACTTAGATGCCAAGCTTCGCGTACAGATGCGTAAAGAGATCATCCAGCTCCACAACCGTCTCGACACGACGACGATTTACGTTACCCATGACCAAACGGAAGCGATGACACTCGCGACGCGTATCGTCATCATGAAAGACGGGATCATCCAACAAGTCGGTTCGCCGAAAGAAGTGTACGACAACCCGGACAACATCTTCGTGGCCGGCTTTATCGGATCACCTTCGATGAACTTCTTCCGCGGCACACTCGCAGACGGCAAGTTCGTCGTGAGCGGCGAAGAAATCAACGTGCCTGAAGGGAAGATGAAAGGTCTTCGCGACCGTGGGTACATCGGGAAAGAACTCATCCTCGGAATTCGTCCAGAATCGATCCATGATGAGCCGATCTACATCGATTCGCCGACGACACACACGTTCCAAACACACATCGATGTCGCTGAGCTCATGGGCGCCGAGTCGTACTTGTACGCCGAACTCGGTGGCCACCAGTTCACGGCTCGCATCGACGGACGTTCGAACATCCATATGGGCGATGACGTCACACTCGCGCTCGATATGACAAAAGCGCACTTCTTCGATTCTGAAACAGAGCAAGTCATCCGTTAAAACTAATCTAAAAAAGAAGTGAACCGCTAATTAAACTGTACCCTGAGTAGTAGACACTAAAA
>NZ_JJMW01000038.1 GCF_000714435.1 Exiguobacterium alkaliphilum 12/1 | reverse complement strand
TATTAATGTCCTTTACATGGGGTACAGATTAAATGTGGTTTCACTTCTTTTTTATTTCATACTGTTGAAAATATATTTACTTTGACTGAATCGCTCCTTTATATTTTTCAAAAGGAATCTGTATGTGAATAGAAAGGAAACGTGTGATGAGTTTTTTAAAAGATCGAGATGTTATGTTAGTCACAATGCACCAAAAAGAAATAGTTATAAAGCCCCTTCTTGAAGAACAGCTAGGATGCCGCTTATATGTAAATCAATTTGATACCGACCAGTTCGGAACATTTACTAGAGAGATAGGTCGGCAAGACTCACAACTCGAAACAGCACGAAAAAAAGCAAATATGGTCATAGAGCTGTCAAACCTACATGTTGGAATAGCCAGTGAAGGTACATTCGGATTTCATCCTCTTGCCCCTATTCCATGGAACACTGAATTGGTGTTACTAAAAGATTATGAACGAAATATTGAATTACAAGGTTATTACGAAGGAATCGATACAAATTTTAATCATACCGTCGTTCAAAACTATTCTTCCGCGCTTCAGTTCGTGAATGAAGTTGGGTTTCCAGACCATCACGTAATCCTCCGACCAGATGATGAACACTCTTCCGTTATATTAAAAAATATTGCGGATGAATCATCGCTGCAGGAAGCTTTTACGTATTGCTTAAACAAATCGACGAATCGACAAGTTTTTATAGAGACGGACATGCGGGCATACGCCAATCCAACCCGCATGAAAAATATTGAGATGGCGACGAGAAAACTAATTGAACAAGCAAATTCATTATGCCCAAAATGTGAAACACCGGGTTTCCGTGTCGTACGAAAAGTACCTGGGCGATTATGCGAGCAGTGTCATTCTCCTACTAAACAAATTGTGCGACATATCCACGCCTGCTCTACTTGTCACTATCAACTAACAGAATATCTTGATCCTGACGTATACGCCTCCCCGGCATACTGTGATTTTTGCAATCCATAATACAAAAAAGCAGTCATATCTCTCAACCGTAAGATGAGAAGTGACTGCTTTTTGTGCTTAACGAACCGCATAGCGACGTTCGAGACGATGCTGGCCCGCTTGAATGAGCGTCGACAAAATCCAATAAATCGTTGCCGAGAACAAGAGGAGCGGCATGACGAGATACGTCGTCGCGGCGATTTGATCCGAGACGTAGGTCAATTCTTGAACCGCGATGACCGAACCGAGCGACGTCGATTTGATGATATCGATCACCGAGTTCGAGACAGGTGGAATCGCACGCGACAAGGCTTGTGGGAAGATGATGTCTTTGAATCGTTTCCCACGCGGAATCCCGAGGGCGACACTCGCCTCGACTTGCCCTTTGTCGACCGAATGGATGGCCGCGCGGAACGCTTCCGAGATATACGCCGCGAAGTGGAGACCGAGTCCATAGATGAGCGCCTGCATGCCGCTCAACTGGACGAAGCCCGTCAATCCGACGTAAAGAATGAGCAATTGTAACAAGAGCGGGGTCCCGCGGAAGAACGAGATGTATAACCGCGTGAACCACCGGACAGGTTTGATGGGACTACTATGAAGCAACGCAATGATCAGACCGAGTACCAATGCAAGCAGAATCGATAGCACACTGGCGATCAACGTCAATTGCACGGCTTCAAGATAGACCGAACGGTTATCGATGACGGTCGTGATCAGTTCATTCATTGACTGATGTCCTCACCGAAGTACTTCTCTCCGATTTCCTCCATCGTGCCGTCTTCTTTCATTTCAGCGAGCGCTTCGTTCAAGCCTTCGAGCACGTCTGAGTCTTGACGGGCCATGAAGCCGGCTTGACTCTGGTTGAAGACGTCACCGACTGCTTTCACGTCGTAGCCCGTCTTCTCAAGCTCTGTCAAGATG
Source organism: Exiguobacterium alkaliphilum 12/1 (assembly GCF_000714435.1). Classification (GTDB taxonomy): domain Bacteria; phylum Bacillota; class Bacilli; order Exiguobacteriales; family Exiguobacteriaceae; genus Exiguobacterium; species Exiguobacterium alkaliphilum. The sequence goes on along the minus strand of NZ_JJMW01000038.1, from coordinate 11,509 downwards.
AAGAGACGGTCGTTCAAGGCTGCGTCGAGGCGACCGACTTGAAGGTCTTGGAGCACTTGGTTCGCACCTTTGTAGAACTTCACTTCGGCGCCAGCTTCTTCAGCCATCTGTGCGTACACAGATCCTTGCGTCGAGCCGACGACTTTTCCTTCGAGGTCGTCGATGCCTTGGATGTCTTCGTTGTCTGATCCGACGATGACTTGTGCGCCTGAGATCGCGTACGGGTCAGAGAACGAATACTTCTCTTGGCGCTCTGGCGTGATGCTCATTTGGTTGGCGATCAAGTCGATCCGTTCCGCGTCGAGTGCCGGGACGAGTCCTTTGAAGTCCATCGCTTCGAATTCGAGCGTATAACCGGCCCGCTCTGCCGCTTCGTTCAAGACATCGATGTCGTACCCTGTGAGTTCACCTTTGTCTTTGTACGTGAACGGTGGGTATGTCGCTTCTGTCCCGACCGTGATGACCGTCTCTTCCGAACCGCTGTTCGTCTCTGAGCCGCAAGCTGCGAGCACCCCGAATGATGCGCCGAATGCGAGTACAGCCGTTAATGATTTCTTCATATAAATTCCACCTTCCTGATAATCCATATACGATTACATGGTTTTAAACAATATACTCATCATACTGACGGGGGCATACGTTGTCAAACAAAAACCACCACCCTCGTCAGGGCAGTGGTCAAACATCAATCGATGGCTTTCGCTTGCTTCATCACATCGCGTTCAATCGCTTCACGTTTCGCCGTCGTCTTCTCGGCACTGTCCGCGTGAACGCTGAAATAGAACTTGATTTTTGGCTCGGTCCCCGATGGACGGAGGCAGAACCATGAGCCGTCCTCAAAGATGAATTTGAGCACATTCGAAGACGGTAAGTCAATCGCTTCGGATTTGTTTTGACGCAGGTCGGTAGCGACTTGTTTCTTATAGTCCTCGAAACGGACGACTTCGTAGCCGCCGATTTCTTGCGGCGGGTTCGCACGGAACGCTTCCATCATCCGGCCGATTTGTTCAAGTCCCGCCTTCCCTTTAAGCGTCATCGACTGGAGCGACTCCTCATAGAAACCGTACTTTTCATACACGGCTTGGAGCGCATCATACAGCGTCCGGCCGTGCTGTTTATGGAAGGCAGCCATTTCGGCACCAAGTAAACATGCTTGGACGGCGTCTTTATCGCGGCAGAAGTCGCCAATCAAATAACCGTAGCTCTCTTCGTAACCGAACAAGAACTCGTATTCGCCCGACTCCTCGTACTGCTTGATCTTCTCGCCGATGAACTTGAAGCCGGTGAGCGTGTTCTCGAGATGGACCCCGTACGCCTTGGCAATCGCCGCCCCGAGTTCAGACGTGACGATCGTCTTGGCGACGAACCCGTTCGACGGGAGCGTCCCGGTCTCTACTTTTTGCGACAAAATGTAATCCATGAGAAGGGCCCCGGTCTGGTTGCCCGTCAAGACGAACCATTCCCCGCTTCGGTCTCGGACCGTGAAGCCGACACGGTCGGCATCCGGGTCCGTCGCCATCAAAAGGTCAGCCCCGACGCGGTCGCCGTATTGCATGGCGAGCTCGAACGCGGCCCGTTCTTCCGGGTTCGGGTAACTGACCGTCGGGAACGCACCGTCTGGCTCGGCTTGTTCTTCAACGATTGTCACGTGCTCGAAGCCATACGCCTTGAGCCCTTCCATGACGGGGCGACGGCCGGTGCCGTGGAGTGGTGAAAAGACGATTTTGAGCGGATCTCCTTGGACGTCGTGATGGATGCGAATCGACTGTAACGCCTCCATGTAGGCCGCGTCGACGGATGAATCGACCGTCACGAGCGTGCCGTCTGAACGAAGGCCCGCCTCTTCTTTCACTTCAATCAACAGTTCGTCTTCAATCGCATTGACGTATGAGACGAGTTCGTCGGCTTCTGCCGGCGGCAACTGTCCGCCGTCCGCACCGTATACTTTGAAACCATTGTACTCTGGAGGATTGTGGCTCGCCGTAATGACGATCCCACCAAAGGCGTTCAAGTGACGCACCGCAAACGATAGCTCTGGCGTCGCTCGGAGGCTCGGGAACAAGTACGTCTTAATCCCGTTCGAAGCGAGCGTCCGTGCCGCCTCGAGCGCGAACTCTGGTGAGAAGTGACGGGAGTCGTGCGCGATGACGACACCGTGACGTTTCGCCTCTTCGCCAGAAGCGGCGATGAAATCGGCGAACCCTTTTGAAGCTTTCCGAATCGTATAGATGTTCATCCGATTGGCCCCAGGCCCGATTTCGCCACGCATTCCGCCCGTCCCGAATTCGAGCGTCTTATAGAAGGCGTCTTCGAGTGACGTATCATCTTTCGCCATCTCCTCGAGCTCGACCCGAAGATGCGGCTCGAGCGCCTCGTGTTGTTTCCACCGTTCATACGTTTGTTGCCATGCCATGGTTAGTTCCCCTTTCGACATTTAAAATTCAATCGAAGTACTCGCCAATTTGTTCCATCTTGTATAGGATGGAAGTAACGAAACTTCGAGGTGATTCTATGTTCCCAACTATGCGTGCCCAAGAATTGAAACACATCGTCCACACGGATTCGATTCGCTTTATCGATTGCCGCTATTCCCTGAACGACGCTTCCTACGGGAAGTACGTGTATCGTCAAGGCCATCTCCCGAACGCGGTCTTTCTCGATTTGATGGAAGACTTGTCTGGTCCCGTTGAAGAGCACGGTGGCCGCCACCCGCTCCCTTCGAAAGAAGCATGGACGGCGACGCTCCGTCGCATCGGGATTCAAAAAGACGATTTGATTATCATTTACGACGACGGGTTCCCATACGCCGCGCGCGCCTGGTGGCTCTTCAAATGGGCCGGACATGAGCGCGTCGTTGTGCTCGAAGGCGGGATTCAAGCCGGTATCACATACTGTGGCGAGACGACGACAGAGATCCCGAACTATCCGGCGTCTGACTATGTCCCTCAATTCCAAGACGAGATGATTGCCACGATCGAAGACGTGAAGGCCGCACGTACGGCAGAGCTGTATGACTCCCGCACGGCCGACCGTTTCGACGGCAGCCACGAACCGATTGACCACAAGGCAGGACATATTCCGAACGCCCTCCTCTGTTCATATGCTGACGCCGTCACGGATCTCGGCACGTTGCAAGACTTTCATGATTTGAAAGAGCTTTACGTTGACGTGCTCGATGTCCCGAACCCAATCTTTTACTGCGGGAGCGGGGTCACCGCCTGTGTCAACATCTTAGCGTTACACGCCCTCGGCAAAGATGATGTCCGTCTTTACCCCGGCTCTTATTCTGACTGGATCTCTTATCCAGAAAACGAGGTCCACCCATAACGGGTGGATCTCGTTTTTTATTTCACGCTCGTCGGTTTGATGTTCCAAACCGCGTTCGCGTATTCCGTGATGGTCCGGTCGCTCGAGAAGATTCCCGATTTGGCCGTGTTGACGATTGAACTCTCGGCCCAACGCGCCTTATCGGCGAACACTTCCCCGGCCCGACGCTGTGCCTGCATATAGGAGGCGAAGTCTTTCAAGACGAGGAAATCGTCGTTGTAGACGAGCAGCGAATCAAAGATCGCCTGGAATTGATACTCACCGACCTTATCGAACGTTCCGTTGACGAGACCGTCGACGACATCACGTATTTCTTGGTTCGCATGATAGATGTCCGCCGCATGATAACCGCCGAACTTCTTGTAGTTCATGACTTCTTGCGGCGTCAAGCCGAAGATGAAGATATGGTCATCTCCGACCGCATCTCGAATCTCGATGTTCGCCCCATCGAGCGTCCCGATCGTGAGCGCACCGTTCATCATGAACTTCATGTTGCCGGTCCCTGACGCTTCGTAGCTCGCCGTCGAGATTTGCTCGCTCACATCAGAGCCTGGGAAGATTCGTTCTGCCATGGAGACGCGATAGTTCTCAAGGAAGACGATCTTAATGAACTGGCTCGCCCGTTTATCGTGATTGATCATCGTCGCGAGAGCGTTGATGTAACGGATGACTTCTTTGGCGTAATAGTAGCCTGGGGCTGCTTTCGCACCAAAGATGAACGTCCGCGGCACCATCGTGAACGTCGGGTCCGACTGAATCTTTTGATAGAGCGCATGGATGTGGAGCGCGTTCATAAGCTGACGCTTGTAGGCGTGCAGCCGTTTCACTTGAACGTCAAAAATCGAGTTCGGATCGACGGTGATGCCCGTCTCGTCTTGAATATATGACGCCAAATCGAGTTTGTTCTGTTGCTTCACGTCCATGACCTGCTCTTGGAAGCTCGCGTCTTTCGAGAAGCCCATCAACTTCTCTAGGTCGTTCGGATGTTCAATCCACGATGGGCCGACCGCGTCCGTAATCAAGTTCGAGAGGCGCGGGTTGGACTTGAGTAACCAACGACGGTGCGTGATCCCGTTCGTCTTGTTGTTGAAACGGAGCGGGAACATCTCATACAAGTGTCGCATCTCACGCTGCTTCAAAATATCCGTATGGATTTGAGCGACCCCGTTCGTCGAGTGCGAGCCGACGACGGCCAAATTCGCCATGTTGATATGCGCGTTCGAGACGATGGCGATTTCCCCCATGTGCGGCTCGAGATGCGGATAGTTGACGAGCACGTCGCGACAGAAGCGACGATTGATTTCTTCGATGATTTGATAAATACGCGGCAACAACCGCTCATACATCTCGACCGGCCACTTTTCGAGCGCCTCGGCGAGGAGCGTATGGTTCGTGAACGACATGACGCTCTTCGTCACACGCCACGCCTCGTCCCATCCGTAGCCGTGCTCATCCATCAAGATGCGCATCAATTCTGGAATCGCGACGACCGGGTGCGTGTCGTTAATGTGGACGGCGTAATGGTCACCTAGATGTTTAAGCGATTTGTTATGACGGAGATATGAGGCAATCATCGATTGGATGCCCGCCGACACGAAGAAGTATTGTTGTTTCAGGCGCAGCACTTTTCCTTCGTACGTCGTGTCATCCGGATAAAGGAATTCAGAAATCGTCGCAATCGACTGCTTATATTTGAGCAAGTCTTTGTATGACCCTTTCGTCCGTTCCATATACTCCTCATCGTCGTAAGGCGATTCGGCGTTCCATAGACGGAGTGTGTTGACGACATCATTTTTGTAACCGATGACCGGCATATCGTACGGGACGGCCCGGACGACTTCGTCCGGATGATGGACGACACGCAGACGGTCGCCGATTTGGCGCATCTCAATCCAGCCACCGAAGTTGACGTCGACTGCACGGTCGGCGCGGCGCGTCTCCCACATGTTGCCGTCGCGAAGCCAGTTATCCGGGAGCTCGACTTGATAGCCGTCGACAATCTTTTGCTTGAAGAGGCCATAGCGATAACGAATCCCGTTCCCGTGACCCGGCAGACTGAGCGCAGCGAGCGAGTCGAGGAAGCAGGCGGCCAATCGACCGAGTCCCCCGTTCCCTAGTCCCGGCTCCGGCTCGAACTCGGTGATTTCAAAGAAATCGAATCCAAGCTCCTCGAGACCTTCCTGAACGACTTCGAGCACGTCCATGCTGAGCAAGTTGTTGTAAAGGAAACGACCTAACAAAAACTCGAGCGAGAAATAAATGACTTGCTTGCTCTGTTTCTCTTCTTGCTTGTCGCGCGTGTTAATCCATTTCGGGATTGCTTGCTCACGCACCATCGTAGCCAACGTCTGATACACTTCCTGCTCGGTCCCTTCCTTGAACGATTTCCCGTTTAAGGCGACGAATCGGTCTTTAAACGAAGTGACGAAGCTCTGTTTGTCTGTGAACATATGTGTGTAAAACTCCTTCCAGTCATGCGAATAAGTGATAGAGCTCACGGTATTGCTTCGCGGATTGTTTCCAGCTGAAGTCCGCCGTCATCGTTTGATGGACAAGGGCATTCCACGTGTTGCGGTCATAGAAGACACGAATCGATTTTTCAATCGTGGCGAGCATTTCATGAGCGTTGTAGTTCAAGAACCCAAAACCGGTCCCTTCCTGCGTATATTCGTTGAATGGCTTCACTGTGTCACGAAGTCCGCCCGTCTCACGAACGATCGGGAGCGTCCCGTAACGCATCGAAATCAACTGGCTGAGGCCGCACGGCTCAAAGCGTGACGGCATAAGGAATGCGTCCGATCCGGCATAAATTAAATGGGCGAGCTCGATATCGAACCCGATATAAGAGCCGATTTTACCCGGATGGCGCGCCGTCATCTCATGAACGATCGCCTCATACTCAGGTTGACCTGAGCCGAGGAAGACAAATTGACAATCGAGGTTACCGAGCTCATCGCTCACCCCATTAATCAAATCGAGACCCTTTTGTTCGACGAGGCGGCTGACAAATCCGATGAGCATGACGTCATCCCTTACTTCTAACCCGAACCGCTCTTGAAGGGCACGTTTGTTGACGGCCTTCCCTTCTTTCACCGTGTCCAAGTCGTACGTCTTCGCGATGCGTTTGTCCGTGCTCGGGTCGTTCGTCGCCAAGTCGAGACCGTTTAAAATCCCACGGACGTCGACGGCGCGATGCCGGAGGGCCGCGTCGAGCCCTTCCCCGTAGTATGGCTCCATGATTTCATCACGATAAGACGGGCTGACCGTCGTGATTTGATCGGAATGGACGATTCCCGCCTTCATGTAATTGACGAGCCCGTTATGCTGAATCCCTTCGGCCGTGAAGTGTTCATGCCCGAATTGAAGTAATTCGCCGAGCACGTCTTCAGGGAAGATGCCTTGGTACTGAAGGTTATGGATCGTAAACACGGTGCGAATCTTTTGATACGCTTCGATATGTTGATAATGAATCCGTAAAAACGCCGGCACGACACCGGTCTGCCAGTCGTGGCAGTGGAGCACGTCCGGCACGAGCGTCTCGTCTAACTTCCCAATCATCTCGAGGGCGGCACGTGAGAAGAACGCGAATCGTTCCGCGTCGTCATAGTGTCCGTAGAGCACACCTTCGCGATTGAAATAGTATTCGTTATCGATGAAGTAGTACGTGATGCCATCGTGTTCGAGTTTGAGCACCGCGGCGAACTGCTTGCGCCAGCCGACCGGAACAATCAAATCGAATAAGTATTCCATCTTCTCGACGTATTCCTCAGCAATCGTGCCATACTTCGGCATGACGACACTGACTTCCTCACCAAGGCCAGACACCGCTTGAGGGAGCGAGCCGATGACATCGGCAAGCCCCCCCGTTTTCATGAACGGTGCCGCTTCTGAAGCGACATACCATATTTTCATAATATCCTCCTTCACACCGTTGTCCGTTTTCCGATGACGATCGGTTCATCGACCGTCCCTCGAATGACCTGTCCGCGTTTCACGACCACTTCTTTATCTAAAATGGCGTTCTCGACGACAGCGCCTTCTTCGATGATGGACTTGGATAAAATGATTGAATTTTTGACGCGGGCATGTTCGCTGATGACGACGCCGCGGAACAAGATACTGTTTTGCACTTCGCCGCTGATTTTACAGCCGTTGGCGACGAGCGCTTCATTCACTTTCGACCCTTTCAAATAACGCGTCGGCGGTTCGTGCTTGATCTTCGTATAGATGTGCGGGAAATCATAGATGATTCCCTCATGACGAAGCAAACGCATACTTTCATTATAGTACGAAAGAACCGAATGGATGACTTGCATTTTACCTGTATAGTGGTAACCGTGAACGTGTAAGCGATGGAGCTGCGGGCGAATCACGCCGTCGAGTAAATCATACTCGCCACGTGACGTCGCCTCATCGACGAGTCGAAGGAACAAGTTCTTCGACATGATGATCGTCTCCGTGTATGCGTACTCGTCGTCCGGGCTAAAGCCCCGCTCCGAGATGCCGACGACACGGTCGTTCTCACCGAGACGAATCGGGCGGCAGTACCCACACTTTTGCTCGTGCCCGGTATAGGCGAGCGTAATGTCCGCGCCCATCGATTTATGGTGCTTGAGCATGTCTTGGAAGTCGATTGTCGTCAAGACGTTTGAGCCTGTGATGACGACGTACGGCTGTTTACTGCGTACGAAGTGTTCGCGGTGCATCGAGAAGTTTGCCAAGTCGCCCAAATAAGCTTCCCCGTCCGGCTTTAACGCCGGTGGGAAGATGTGAAGGCCGCCTTGCGAACGGTCAAGGTCCCACTCTTTCCCTGAACCGACATGGTCCATGAGCGAGCGATACTTGTCGAGCGTGAAAATCCCGACTTGATTGATGCCTTGCGTAATCATATTCGTCAATGTGAAGTCAATGAGTCGATAACGTCCAGAGAACGGGACGGACGCCAAATTGCGATGTCCCGTAAACTCTGGAAATAATCCTTCTTCGGTCCCTAAGTTGATGACCCCTAACAAATCATTCGTCAACAATAACGCCTCCTTGCGTCGGTCTTTTTTAAGTTCAAGCACGTTGTTTGAATACTGCTCCGCTCTCGATGTTTTCGTGAGGTTCAATGACAACAATCTCACCACCCGGCTCGCCGATTGTCGCTCCGTCTTCGATGACGGCACAGCTTGCGACGATGGCTCGATGAATCGTGACATCTTTTCCGATGCGAGCCCCCGGCATGATGACAGAGTCTTTGACGAGTGACCCCTCGCCGACACGCACGTCGTAGAATAAGACGGAGTGTTGGACTTCCCCTTCGATTTGACAGCCTTCGTTAATGACCGACTGTTCGACGCAGGCGTCTTTCCCGATGTATTGCGGTGTCTGGTTCGGGTTGACTGAATACATCTTCCAGTTCGGGTCGTATAAGTCGAACGGTGGATCTTCCTCTAACAAGTCCATGTTCGCTTCCCAGAGCGACTGAATCGTACCGACGTCTTTCCAGTAACCTTTGAACTTGTAGGCGAAGACGTCAAGTCCGTCGAGTAGCGTATTCGGAATGATGTTCTTCCCGAAGTCAAAGCTTGACGTCTCATCTTCCGCGTCTTGAATCAAGTGCTCCCGAAGCACTTTCCAGTTAAAGATGTAAATCCCCATCGAAGCCAAGTTGCTCTTCGGTTTTTCAGGCTTCTCCTCAAACTCTTTAATGCGGAGGTCGTCGGTCGTGTTCAAAATCCCGAAACGAGGGGCTTCGTCCCACGGCACTTCCATGACCGAGATGGTGACGTCCGCTCCTTTTTCTTTATGGAAATCGAGCATCTTCTCGTAATCCATTTTATAAATATGGTCACCCGACAAAATCAAGACGTACTCTGGATCGTAATCGTCGATATAGCTCAAGTTTCGATAAATCGCGTTCGCTGTACCTTCGTACCAGTTTTTCCCCGATTGTGCCTGGTATGGCGGCAAGATGGCCAAGCCTCCGTTGCGGCGGTCCAAATCCCATGCCGACCCGATGCCAAGATAACGGTTCAGTTCAAGCGGTTCATATTGTGTCAACACACCGACTGTCGTAATTCCCGAATTCGTACAGTTCGATAATGGGAAATCGATGATTCGGTACTTCCCTCCAAAGTGGACAGCCGGTTTCGCCGTCTTACGCGTAAGGGGCCCGAGTCGCTTCCCTTCCCCTCCCGCGAGGAGCATCGCAACCATTTCTTGCTTCATAGTACAGCCTCCTAAATTCATAATATAAACCTCTTTTACCCTTTTTCGCTGTTTCCTAATGTATTCCTGCCCAAATTATTATATGATAACGTTTACATTTTGAAATTTGTTGAAAGATTGACGATATAATGAATGAAGAGAGGGGTGAGCGAATGCGGGCATGGGTAGGAACACTCTTTTTTGCCGGACTGATCGCTGTCGGATTTACCGTGAGCAGTGCGTTGAAAGAGGAAATCGAACAAGCGAAGACGATTGTCGCGTGGGGCGAGGAGACCGTCGAAACGGCGCCGTTGTCGCCGAAGCACGCCGTCACCCTCGCCTATAAAGGCGGGGCTGAGACGCTCTATTTGAGCGGGCGCCGCGATGACGTCTCTCTAGACGGGCTACCCGACCACATTCGTGACGCCATCATAATCATTGAAGACCGCAAGTTCAACGCCCATCCAGGTTACGACTTGAGCGGGATCGCCCGGGCGTTTATCAATAACGCCAATGAGACATCGGTCCAAGGCGGGAGCACGATTACGCAGCAGCTGGCGCGAAACGTTTACTTGACGCACGAGCGGACGTACGAACGAAAAGTGAAGGAATTGATGATCGCGCGGGCGCTCGAAAAAAATTATAGCAAGAAAGAAATCATCACTTCGTATAGCAACGTGATTTTCTTCGGGCATAACGTATACGGCATCCAATCCGCGGCCGACACGTACTTCTCGCGTCCGCTCGAGGACTTGAACTGGAACCAAATCGCCTATTTGCTGACGGTGCCGAACAATCCATCCTTGTACGACCCGCTCAACCCGTCCGCGGCGTTTTACGAACGAAAAGACCGCATCTTGACGCAACTGAAAGAAGCCGGGCTCGTCTCAAAACAAGCTTATGACGCGGCACATGGCGTGAAACTGAAAGCCAGCTATAAACGCCACGAGATTCGATATCCCGACTACATGGATGCCGTCATGAAAGACGCGATTCGGCTCGTGCGAACCCGGTACGACCTAGACGAAGAGGCGGCGCGCGACTACTTGGCAAGCAATCAGGCGACAGTCGAGACGTACTTGTCCGTCGCACGCCAGATGGCTGCGAAACGGGAGTTAAGTGAATTGCCTGCCGGACTGAACGGCGGCTATGCCGAACTGACGCCGAACGGACGAATCGTCGCCCTCGTCGACTCGGAAATGAAGCAAAGTGGCGAGTTCAACCGTTCGACGCAAGCGTTCCGACAACCAGGGTCGGCCATCAAACCAATTCTCGTCTTTGCCCCGTTCATCGAGGAGACGAACGCGACACTCGATACGATGCTCGACGGCCGTCCCGTCTGTTACGGGACGTATTGCCCGACCAATAGCGGCAATCGCGTCCTGAGCGACGTCACGTTCCGCGATACGGTCGCCTATTCGTTCAACACGCCGGCGCTTGCCGCGTTCAATCAAATCGACCAACAGGCGGCTTACGCCACGGCTGACCTTATGTTCAGCCAATGGGATCCTGATAAAGACAACAGTATGGCGAGCGCGCTCGGAGGGTTGACACAAGGTGTGTCCCCGAAAGAACTGGCGGCTGCGTATACGCCGTTTTTGAACAACGGGGTCTACGTCTCCGGCCAAACGATTAAAGAGATTCGGTTCGCCTCGGGCGCCCCGACAATTAGCCCGAGCATGACGAAACAAGCCATCTGGTCAGAAGAGACAGCTGCGACGATGCGACAAGCGTTGTCGGCTGTCACGACGTACGGGACGGGTCGCTATGCCGGGCAAATCAAGCGTCCGTATGTCGGTGGTAAGACCGGAACGACGAACGCCCACAAAGATATGTGGTACGTCGGATTGACAGATGAGACGATCACCGCGATTTGGCTCGGGGCGGATACCCCACGTCCGTTCCCAGAACTCGCCAACCGTGCCTATCCGGCCATCGTCTGGACAGAGGCCCATCGATAAAGAGGCTGGGACATAACTAGCCAGTTCTA
>NZ_JJMW01000037.1 GCF_000714435.1 Exiguobacterium alkaliphilum 12/1 | reverse complement strand
TTCTTTTATTTCGGGATTCGCGTCTGGCGAATCATCTCGAGTTTCAAATCCCATAACGGTTTGCTGAACGTCACCGAATACACTTCCGGCAGACGGAGTCGCTTGTACTCTTCCCATAAGCCGTTCATCTGCTCACGGTGATAGTCGCGAATCTCTTTCGCGCTCGGGAGCGTATAGACGCGCTCGCCGTCTAAGAAGATCGGTTCGAGCAAGCGCTTGACGCTGAAGTTGCGTGTTTTGATTTTGAACGCCGGGTCGCGCACGTCGATGAGGTCGATCTCGGAATACGTCTCGACCGGCTCATCCGACAAGGCGATATAGTCACCTTTGAATTTCTTCGTCTCGTTGTCGATGATGCGATACAGTTCTTTCTTGTGTGGGGTCGTCGTCTTCACTTTCGAAGAGGACACTTTGATGACCGGCTTCAACGTGCCGTCTTTGTCTTCACGGGCGACGAGTTTATACACCATGCCGAGGGCCGGTTGCTCATAGGCGGTGATGCCACGCGTCCCGACGAGGAACGTGTCGGCCTCAGCCCCTTGCATCCGCAAGTCTTGGATGACGTATTCGTCCAGGTCGCCGGAGACGACGATTTTGACGTAGTCAAGACCCGCTTCGTTGAGTGCCTTCCGGGCCCGTTTCGACAAGTAGGCCAAGTCACCGGAGTCGAGGCGGACCGATTTCAAGCGGTATCCGTTTGCCTCGAGTTCTTTCGCGACGGTAATCGCGTTCGGGAGTCCCGACTTGAGCGTGTCGTACGTGTCAATCAACAGGCTCGTATTGTCCGGGTACATCGAGGCGAACGAGCGGAACGCCGTCAATTCATCGTCGTGGAATTGGATATCGGCATGTTCCATCGTCCCGCCGGTCGGTACATCGAAATCACGGCCGGCCGAAACGAGACTCGTCACGTCAAACCCGGCGATATATGCGGCCCGTGTGCCATAATACGCGGCGTCGACTCCTTGGGCACGGCGAGCGCCGCCTTCGAGCAACGTCTCGTTCGGTGCCGCTTGGCGAATCCGGGCGTATTTCGTCGCGATGAGCGATTCATGGTTGGCGATGTTCAAGAACGCCGTCTGGAACAGTTTCGCCTCAAAGATGGTCGACTCGATTCGGACGACTTGTTCGTGCGGGAAGATAATCTCCCCTTCACGGACGCTGTAGAGTGAGCCCGTGAATTTGAAGTTACGCAGTACGTCCGCGAACTCGTCCTCGAAGTCGAGCTGCTCTTTCAAATAAGTGATGTCTTCCTCGGTGAACGAGACGTTCTCCAAGTAGTGGACGATGTTTTGTAACCCGGCAAAGACGACGTAGCCGCCGCTGAACGGGTTCGAGCGATAGTATAAATCGAAGACGACTTTTTCATTGTGACGTCCTTGTTTCCAGTAGATGTACATCCAACGTGGGAGGTACAGGTCCGTGTGAAGCGCTAAATTCCGATGTAACATAGTGAATTCCTTTCTGATTTCGTGTCACTTCCCGGTAACGGTCGCTCCGAGTGTCGTGACAAAATGTTCGAGCGCCCATTCATGGCCGATCGGGTTGAAGCTTTGGACGGCGTCCGCGTGGATGACCATCTTGTAGCCGAGGTTGTAGGCGTCTACCGCTGTATGCAAGACGCAAATGTCGGTACACACACCGACGAGATGGATTTCGGTGATGCCTCGTTCCCGTAGACGAAGGTCGAGGTCGGTCCCGGCGAAGGCGCTGTATCGCGTCTTATCGATCCAATGGTCGGCCTGTTCAGCTGCTTTTTTGACGGCGCCGTATAGGTCGCGCCCTTCTGTTCCGCGGATGTTGTGGGGCGGGAAGAGTGTCGTTTCCGGGTGATACGTGTCACCGGCGTCGTGCACATCGTTCGCGATGACGACGTAATCTTCGGGCGAAAACGCCTCGATCAACTGAACGATTCGTTCTTCTATATCTTGCCCGGGTTTTCCACAAGTCAAACGACCCGTGTCTGCGATAAAATCGAACGTGTAGTCAATGACGATCAATGCGCGCATAGGAGGTCTCCTCTCAAGTGCAAAATAGTTGGCTATCCTTCTTATTCTAAATCATTTTGCATGATGCGAAAAAGATTATTTTTCGCCTGTGTCGGGTAGTAGGTGTAAGTAGAACTGTAAGCGAAAGGGGAATGGACCGATGCTGTTGTCATCTACCGAACTATCGGAACAATTGTCGCGCTTGAACGGGTGGGACGTCGTCGAAGGGGAACTCCAGAAGACGTATCGTCTCGACACGTTCCCGGAGGCGATTCAATTCGTGCACCTCGTCGCCGACTTGGCCGAGTCGCTCAATCATCATCCGAACATCTTAATCGAGTATCGCAACGTCACGCTCACCGTGTCGACGCACGACGAAGGGGGCATCACGGAGAAAGACATCATGCTCGCGAAAGGGTGTGAGGAACTTGTCTAACCTGTATATGACGTTCGCCTCTGGTAGCGTCGCCGACCGGTTCCGGGAAAACCCGGACGTGCTCGTCGCGAGCGGCAATGAGACGATTTTACTCGCGGAAGGGGACAAGTCTCCGTTCCAAAGCGGAAAGACGTTCCGCATCGAAGAAGCGGAAGGACAATTCGCGTCGAAAGGGAATATTGTCTATGCGAACGTCCCCGTCGACTCGAATGCACGCTCGCTCTTGTTTCATCGTCTGTTGACTGAAAAATCACGTCTTGGGGCCGGGCACGATGGCTTCACGGCGTATCGTCTCGGCGTCGACCCGGACGACAATCACGGCATCGTGCTCATCCAATTCGCCGAGGCCGGCAACAAGTTCCGTGACTCGACAGACTATGTCCTATTTCAAGAATGGCTGAAAGATGCCGTCGAACAAAAAGGTGCAGGTCCGATCATAAAACACTATGTCGTCACGGAAGCGGATAACCTATAATAAAAGATAACGTCACGTTAGGGGAGGATTTTTAATGAACAAGAACTACTTTTGGATGGGTATGGCCGCTGGAGCCATCATCGGAGCAGGTGCGTCACTTCTCCATCGCGAGACACGCGAGCAACAAGTTCGTCAGTTGAAAGGCTTAAAATCACGCGTGAAGTCAGCGGACACATCGACACAAGCGCATTCGGTCGGCTTGCAAGCGTCACCGAAAGGTAGCTTGAAAGACCGCGTCATGGATTTGAAGGCGCTCTATGAAGAGAACCAAGACACAATCCAAAACCTCGTGGAAGACGTAAAAGATTTGATGGACGCGCTTCAAGAGGCACGTCACAAAAACCAACTCTAATACAAATGGCCAAGCGGACTCCGCTTGGCCATTTGTTATTCTTGCTTATATTCTTTCTCGGTTCCGTCCGTGAACGTGACGTCCGCCTCGATTTTTTCAGCATCGTCCGCGATGTTAAACGCTGCCTTGATTTGATTCAACACTTCCTCGTCCGGTGTGTCTTGGTCGAAGTTCAATTGACCGAAGACCGGATCGAGTTCTTGCATCGCTTCGTCCCCGCGCAAGTTCTGGTCATCCTCTTTCCGTTCATACGAAGCCTCGGTCGAATTGTTCTCAACCTCATAATCGACTTTGATGGCGTCATCAACGTCCGCATAGTCGACTTCAAGTTCGAACTTGTCGAACGTATACATGGAGTTGTTCTCCGTATTCGCCTCGTCTTCGACCGGTGCGTCACTCGGTTGGTTCGTGACTTCGTCAGACGAGCCGCATCCTGTAATCAAAAAGAGTGATGCCGTGATCGGTAGTGTCCATTTCAAACGTTTCATCAACAAATTCCTCCTCTATGTTTCGCATAATTTTTCCATTCCCCTAACGTGAAAAAACTATTCGTCATTCGACCGATTCCACATCGCTTTGTACACTTTGTATAAAAATACAATTGACAGTATAAATATGCGTATGGTTTAATCGGATTATTCTTTTGAGGAGGTACGACAGATGATCACGTGTGGAATCGTCGGTGTGACGGGATACGCCGGCATGGAACTATTGAAATTGATTTCGGCGCATCCGCGCTTACAAGTGACGTGCGTGATGAGCGACTCGAGTGCGGGGCTGCGCCTCTCTGACTTGTATCCGTGGATGGAGACGGGCGCGTTGACGCTCGAACCGTTCAAACCGGAGAAGTTGAACCAGCTTGACGTCTTGTTCCTCGCGACGCCGAGCGGGGTGTCGGCTCGATACATTGAACAGCTGGACGCGTTCGAAGGCGTCGTCGTCGACTTGAGCGGTGACTTGCGCCTTACGGGTGAGGTGTACGCGACGTGGTACGGCAAAGCGCCTGTCCATGCCGACACACAGGCGAAGGCCGTTTACGGGTTGACGGAATGGAACCGTGAATCCGTGCGGACGGCGAGATGGATCTCAAACCCTGGCTGTTACGCGACGGCCGTGTCGCTCGGTCTCCTGCCGTTTCTGACAGACGGATTGATTGAGCCGGACGAGGTGATCGTCTCGGCCTGCTCGGGCATCACCGGTGCCGGCAAAGCTTTGAGCACGAAGACGCATCACGCTCGCTCGAATGAGAACGTACAGCTATACAAGATTCACACGCATCAACACATCCCAGAGATTGAACAGACGATTCACCAAATGACAGGCGTTGAGGCGACCGTCTCGCTTTCCACGCACCTCTTACCAATCAACCGCGGCATCATGGCGACGATGCATGTCGTCCCGACGATTGATCAGACGGAAACGGAATGGATTGATCTATTGAGTCGTGCGTACAGACAAGAGCCGTTCATTCGCGTGCAACAAGGGGAGCCTGAGATTCGGACGGCCGTCGGGTCGAACTATTGTGATCTCTGGGTGTATAAAGACGACCGGACCGGACGGCTCACCATCGTCTCGGTCATCGACAACATGCAAAAAGGGGCAGCCGGACAGGCGATTCAAAACGTCAACGTCCGGTTCGGATTCAATGAAGCGCTCGGGCTAAGCACCCAACCACAATACATATAGGAGGGATGACATGACAGATTTAACGATGAGTCCACCGGTGAGTCTCGTCTCACCGAAAGGGTTTCACGCGACAGGCGTACATGCCGGATTGAAACGAAAACGCAAAGACTTGGCGCTGCTCGTCTGTGAACAACTAGCGAGCGCGGCGGCCGTCTACACGACCAATCAATTTCAAGCGGCGCCGATTCAAGTGACGAAACAGACGCTACAAGCATCAAACGGAAAGATTCGCGCCGTCCTCGTCAACAGCGGGAACGCGAACGCCTGCACCGGCGACCAAGGATTGACGGACGCCTATGCGATGCGAGCGAAAGCAGCCGCGCATTTAGGGATTGAAGCTGATGAAGTCGCGATCGCTTCGACTGGGGTCATCGGGCAACTGTTGCCGATGGACACGCTTTTAGCCGGAATCGAATTGTTGACGCCTGAGCCGGATGCGGCACAGGCCGGGGCGTTCGCTGAAGCAATTTTAACGACAGACACCGGAGTGAAGACGACCGGGGTCCGTTACGCGGATGGCGATACGTTCGTGACGGTCGCCGGGGTCGCCAAAGGCTCCGGTATGATTCATCCGAACATGGCGACGATGCTCGGGTTCGTGACAACCGATGCCGTCATCGCGCCAGAATTGTTACACGTCGCACTGAAACAAAGCGTTGACGCCTCGTTCAATAACATCACCGTCGACGGGGACAGTTCGACGAATGACATGGTGCTCGTCATGGCGAGCGGCGCTTCCGACACAGAAGAAATCAAGGCGGGAACGGACGCGTATCATCAATTCACAAAAGCGTTGACGGACGTTTGCACGGACCTCGCCAAACAAATCGCACGTGACGGGGAAGGTGCGACGACGCTAATTGAAGTCAACGTCGTCGGGGCGAAGACGGACGAGACGGCCCGCATCATCGCGAAACAGGTCGTCGGATCCTCGCTTGTGAAGACAGCGGTCTATGGCAAAGATGCGAACTGGGGACGTATCATCGCGGCCGTCGGGGCGACGAAAGAACCGATTGACGTCGGTCGGGTCGACATCCAGATCGGCTCTCAACTTGTCTTATCGAAAAGTGTGCCGGTCTGGTTCGACGAGACACTCGCCTCGGCGGAGATGGGACAAGACGTCGTCGCAATCCGGATCGATTTGAACGACGGAACGGGAACGGGCAGCGCCTATGGCTGCGACCTCACGTACGATTACGTCAAAATCAATGCGAGTTATCGGACATGAGCGAGCGGAAAGTCGTCAAGCTCGGTGGGAGCGTCTGGGACACGCTTCATCACGACTACTTTACAGAGTGGAAAGAATGGGTTGAAGCCGGAAATGAACTCATCTTACTTCACGGTGGGGGACCGAGATTGTCGGCTTACTGTGAGAGCCAACAAATCAAGCCCGTCTTTCAAAACGGACGTCGCGTGACAACGGAGGACGTGTTGACCGGGGCGACACGTGTCCTCGCGGGGGAGATGCAAACGGAAATCGTGACGGCGCTCGGTCGGTCTGATATGAATGCGGTCGGATTATCGGGTGTCGACGGACGGATGCTCACTGGGCGTCAAATCAAAGAACTCGGGGCCGTCGGTGAAGTCGAGACCGTTGATGTGTCGTTGATTGAGCTACTCGTTCAAAACCACTACGTGCCGGTCGTGACGTCGATTCTGTTCGGAACAAACGGCGCCCTGAACTGTAACGGGGACGATTGTGCTGTCGCCGTCGCCTGTGCGCTTAAAGCCGATCACTTCGAGATGATCACCGACGTGCCGGGTATTCGAATCAACGGTACGGTTCAACAGACGCTGACCGTCGATGCGATGCAACAGGCGATTGAGTCGGGAGCAATATACGGGGGCATGATTCCAAAGACAGAGGCGCTCCGCTCCGCACTAGACGGGGGGGTGGCGCTTGCCATCATTCGAGACGGGAACGACCCGACAGCAACCGGGACACAACTAAAGGAGGGACATGATGAGCGCACTACTTCCCACATATGGGCAACGAGCCATTGAGATTAAACAGGCAGACGGATCGTACGTGACGGACACGACGGGGAAACAGTACCTCGATTTCGTCATGGGCATCGCCGTCTGTAACACCGGACATCGCCATCCTGCCGTCCTTGAAAAGATCGAGGCACAGCTTGGCAACGTTTGGCATACGTCCAATCTATATGCGATTAGCGGGCAGGAACGTGTGGCGGAGAAACTCGTCGCCGGTACACATTTGACGCGCGCCTTCTTCTGTAACAGCGGGACAGAGGCGAACGAGGCGGCGTTCAAGCTGATTCGGAAATGGACGGGCAAGACGAAAATCGTCTCGTTCACGAAATCGTTTCACGGCCGGACGTTCGCGATGCTCGGGGCGACCGGGCAAGACAAAGTGAAGGCCGGTTTCGGGCCGATGGTGCCGGACTTCGTCCATGCACCGTTCAACGACAGCGCGGCACTCGACTTCATCGATGACGAGACGGCGGCCGTCTGGCTCGAAGTCGTCCAAGGGGAAGGTGGCGTCGTCGTCGGTGACGTCGCATGGTTCGCGGCATTGCAAGCGAAAGCGGATGAACATGGGGTCAAAGTGGTGATCGATGAGGTGCAGACCGGGATCGCCCGAACCGGCACCCGATACGCGTTCGAACAGACTCCGCTCAAGCCGGACGTCGTGACTCTCGCGAAAGGGCTCGGGAGCGGTTTTCCTGTCGGTGCGCTCGTAACGGCACCTGGGGCAGAAGCCGTATTTGAAGCCGGTAGCCACGGGTCGACGTTTGGCGGCAATCCGCTCGCCATGGCCGCGGCCGAGGCGACGCTCGATGTGTTATTCGAGGATGCGGCGCTGGCTCACGTCCAAGCGATGGGCGCATACTTCAAGTCGGGTCTTGAGCGTTTCGTCGATGGGGACACGTTCATTGACGTGCGCGGACTCGGGCTCATGCTCGGACTCGTCGCAACAAAACCAGTGGCCGATTTGATCAATCGACTACGGGATGCAGGGCTCCTCGTCGTCGCAGCCGGACCGGATGTGATTCGGTTCTTGCCGTCACTTTTCGTCAGTCAACAAGAAATCGATGAGGCGCTCGCCATCATCGAACAGGTCGTCACAAAGGAGATGGTGCAATGAACGGGACATTGACGTTACAAAACGGGATGACGTTTCACGGGACATGGGAGACGAGTGCCCGGCTCGGTAAAGGGGAAGTCGTCTTTTTCACCGGGATGACCGGGTATCAAGAAGTGTTGACGGACCCATCGTACGCCGGACAAGTCATCGTCTTCACGTATCCGCTCATCGGACAATATGGTCTCGAGGCCGGTGCGTCTGAAAGTGTGGATATCCAAGTCGCTGGCGTAATCGTCCAGACGCTCACAGGAAACGGACAGTCAAACGAGTTAAAAGACTGGTTGGAACAAGCGGGAATTCCCGTCTTGTCTGGAATTGATACGCGCACGCTCGTCCATACGCTCCGCCAGGAAGGTGATCAGTGGGGGCTCCTGGCGATGAATTCGAACGGGCAAGTCGAAGGCGACTTCTTACAAATCACGGAGACGGTCACGACCGCGAAGCCGGTCCAACTCGGAACGAATCAAAAAGGACACATCGTCTGTCTCGACTTCGGGGTGAAGTCGTCGATGGTCGAGGCGATGCTCGCACGCGGCTATGGCGTCACGACCGTACCATACGATACGCCGGCGGAAGCGATTCATCGTTTGAAACCGGACGGGGTGCTCGTCTCGAACGGACCGGGCGACCCGCGTGATTTGATGGACCGGATTGAGACGGTCCGCGAGGTGGCGCTTCGCTATCCGACGCTTGGGATTTGTATGGGACATCAACTCATCGCACTCTCGTTCGGGGCATCGATTGAGAAGCAGACGTACGGGCACCGGGGTTCAAACCATCCGGTACGAAACGTCCAAACGGGCGAGGTGTGGATGACGTCACAAAACCATGGGTACGTCGTCACGCGCGACAGTCTCGAACGGACACCGCTCGAGCTGTTGTTCGAGAACGTGAACGACTTGTCCGTAGAGGGGACGACACATCCGACGGCACCGATTTTGACGGCGCAGTTCCATCCAGAAGCAAGCCCGGGACCGAAAGAGGCGCAGGCGTTATTCGATCAATTCGATGAAATGATTCAACAAGGGGTGAACGTATATGCATAAGAAAGTGCTCGTCATCGGCTCCGGTCCGATTATCATCGGGCAAGCGGCCGAGTTCGATTATTCAGGTACGCAAGCGTGTCAGGCGCTTCGGGAAGCGGGATGCGAGGTCGTCTTGTTCAACTCGAACCCGGCGACGATCATGACCGACCCGGGTATGGCCGACAAGACGTATATCGAGGCGATGACGCTCGAAAAGGCCGAGATGATTATCGAAGCCGAACAGCCGACACACCTACTCGCGACCGTCGGTGGACAGACTGCGCTCAATTTGGCGCTCGCGCTCGATGAGGCCGGGGTGCTCGAAAAGCACGGCATCGCCCTGCTCGGGACGTCGCTCGAGACGATCCGTGACGGCGAAGACCGGGAACGCTTCAAGCAGAAGATGCATGAACTCGGGGAACCGCTCCCGGTGAGTACGACGATCGAGACGCTCGACGAGCTCGATGCGTTCATCCAAACAGCTGGAGTCCCGCTCATCGTCCGTCCGGCGTTCACCCTTGGGGGGACGGGAGGTGGCATCGCGACGACCGTCTCGGACGCCTATGAGATGGCGCGGCGCGGACTTGAGGCGAGCCCGATCTCGCAATGTCTCGTCGAAAAGAGTATCGCCGGCTTCAAAGAGTTCGAGTACGAAGTGATGCGTGACGAGAAAGGGACGTGCATCATCGTCTGCAACATGGAAAACATCGACCCGGTCGGGGTGCATACGGGCGACTCGGTCGTCTTTGCTCCGGCACAGACGCTATCGGATACGATGCACCAGACGTTACGGAGTGCAGCGCTTCGGATCGTCTCGAGTCTCGGCGTCGTCGGTGGCTGCAACATCCAGTTTGCCGTTCATCCGACTGAACCGACTTACTACGTCATCGAGGTCAACCCGCGCGTGTCGCGGAGTTCGGCCCTCGCCTCGAAAGCGACCGGCTATCCGATTGCGAAGATCGCGACGCGTCTCGCGCTCGGCGAAGGGTTGGATGATTGCGTGAACCCGGTGACGAACGGCACGATGGCTAGTTTCGAGCCGACGCTTGACTATGTGACGGCGAAAGTGCCGTGCTTCCCATTCGACTTGTTCAAAGGGGCAGACCGCGCCCTCGGTCCCCAGATGAAAGCGACGGGTGAGAGCATGGCGATGGGGAAGACACTTGAAGAGGCGCTTCAAAAAGCGTGGCGTGGTGCCGGGATCGAGCAGGCCCCGCTCTATCCGACATGGATGAAGCGAGCCGATGCGAATGAACTGTGGCAGGAAGTACTCGCCCCGACCGACCGTCGCCTGCACGCCTGTCTCGCGCTCATCGACCGCGGTCTCGCCTCGCGCAGTGAACTCGAGGACAAGACGGGCATCGCGCCGCACTTCATGGCGATGCTCGAGACGCTCGTCACGATGACAAAATCCACCGATTTTTTGACGGAGTCGAACATGTCACAGGCAAAGCGGCTCGGGTTCACCGATGCACAAATCGCCGCCATCTCAGGCATAACAATGGGAGACGTCAAGGAGCTGCGTGCGACGTTCGGCATCCGACCGGTCTATCACATGGTCGACACATGCGCGGCCGAGTTCGAGAGTACGACCCCTTACTTCTACGGGACGTGGCACGGAAAGACGGAAGTGAAGGCGAGTCAGACGCGGAAAGTCGCCGTCATCGGGGCCGGTCCGATACGCATCGGCCAAGGCATCGAGTTCGACTACAGTTCGGTCCATGCCGTCCGGGCACTTCAACAGCAAGGTATCGAGGCCATCATGATCAACAACAACCCGGAGACGGTCTCGACCGACTTCACGGTCGCTGACCGGTTGTATGTCGAGCCGCTCACGCTAGAAGACGTCACACACGTCCTCGAGGCAGAAGGGTGTCGTGACGTCTTAATCCAGTTCGGCGGTCAGACGGGCATCGCGCTCGCGCACGGTCTGGAGGCGGCTGGATATCGCTTGCTCGGCGCCTCGGCTGCCGTCATCGACCAAATGGAAGACCGGGACCGCTTTTATGCGTTTCTTGACGAGATTGACGTCGCGCACATCCCGGGAGAAGAAGTCGGGACTACCGCTGCTCTCTATGAAGCGGTCGACCGGATTGGCTTCCCGTGCGTCGTCCGGCCGTCTTACGTCATCGGTGGGAAAGGGATGCACATCTTGCAATCCGAGGCGGACCTTGCCCGAATCAGTCCAGACCTCGCTTATCCGCTCCTCATCGACCTCTACGTCGCCGGGCGCGAACTTGAGGTCGACTGCGTGACGGACGGGCAGACCGTCTACGTGCCGGCCATCTTGGAACAAATCGAGGCGGCTGGGGTTCATTCCGGGGACTCGACGATGGTCATGCCGCCGGTCGAGACGTCCGAGGCACACCAACGACAGATTGACACGATCACGAAACGAATCGGTCAGGCACTCACATATCGCGGGGCGCTCAACATCCAGTTCGTCTTAAAAGACGACACGATTTACGTGCTTGAAATCAACCCGCGGGCGTCACGGACCGTCCCGATTGTCAGCAAAGTGACTGGTGAACCGCTCATCGAATGGGCGACACGCGCCGCGCTCGGCCATTCGCTTAAAGGCGTCTTACCGGTCGAACGGAAACAACTGACCGGTTATGCGGTGAAGACGCCGATTTTCTCAAGTTTGAAGCTGCCAGGTGTCGACCCGCTCACAGGACCGATCATGCGCTCGACAGGGGAGACGCTTCAATTCAGTCCAATCCCCGTCGTTGCCGAACGGTTCTGTTACGATGCGACGACGACCCGGGTCATGGCGCGACCACAAATCGTGTATGGGGAAGGGTGGGAGACGTTCGGCGAGGTACCGCTCGACGCGACGATTGACTTCCAACACGTCGCCGTCCTCTTCTCGCACGTACCGGCTGAACAAGTGATACGGGAGGCGGCCGTCCGAAACGGCGTCCACGTCATCTCGGAGCAACACCTCGCCCGTTACTATCAAGCGACGGTCGACACGACACCAGTGCCGGTCCGTCCGTTACAGGCGCACACAAAGGAGGAATTACCGTTATGACGACAAAGACGTTCAAACACATGTTGACGCTCGAGGAATTGACACCAACGGATTTAGATGAACTCATTCGCTTGGCGATCGACGTGAAACGACATCCGGACGCGTATGGGACGGCGCTTGCCGGTAAGAAGGTCGCCTTATTGTTTGAGAAGGCGTCCACGCGCACGCGCATTTCGTTCGAGGTCGGGGTCGTCGAGCTTGGCGGCTACCCGCTCTTCTTGAGCGGGAGCGACCTTCAAATCGGACGCGGTGAACCGATCACGGATACGATTCGAGTGATGAGCCGCTACGTCGACGCACTCATGATTCGGACGTACGCCCATGAAACGGTCGAGACGCTCGCGACGGCGGGCTCGATTCCAATCATCAACGGGTTGACGGACACGCATCATCCGTGCCAAGTGCTCGCCGACCTCTTGACGATTGAGGAGACGTTCGGGACGCGCCAAGGGAAAGTGTTGACGTACATCGGTGACGGGAACAACATGGCCCACTCGCTCATGCTTGGCGGTGCCTTGAGCGGAATGCATATCCGCGTCGCCTCGCCGGACGGTTATACGGTCGACGAGACGATTTACAATCAGGCCGTCGCGCTAGCCGAGACGACCGGCGGCAGCGTCACACTCTACGGCGACCCGGCCGAAGCGACGGTGGGCGCACATGTCGTCTATACGGACGTGTTCGCCAGCATGGGGCAAGAAGCGGAGGCGGAAACGCGCCTCGCCCATTTCGCCTCGTTCCAAGTGGACGAAACGTTGATGGCGTCGGCACGGGACGAAGCGATTTTCCTACACTGTCTGCCGGCTCATCGCGGTGAAGAAGTGACGGCGGACGTGATGGACGGCCCGCAGTCGCTCGTCTTCGACCAAGCCGAGAACCGGCTCCATGCCCAAAAAGCACTGATGATTACATTGCTCGCCTAACGAAAAGGAGCTTCGCCGACGACTGGCGAAGCTCCTTTTGTCATAAGAATCGTGCGAACAGGCCGAAGACGGCGAGTCCGATAATCACGTAAAAGATCCATTTCCCTTCACCCGTATGAATGATGGGCGGTACGTACTTGCGCGGCTTGTACTTCCCGTAACGGAGCGGCCGTGAATACGGCACCGTATAGCGCGACAACGGATAGGCGAGCAGGAATCCGGCGAGGAATCCGTACACGTGCCCCCAGAGCGAGACGTTCGAACCGATTAACGTGAAGACGGCACTGATGGCGACGAAGATGTAGACGAGTCGCGCGTCTTGGCTGTAGATGAGCGTCCGACGGAAACGTCCGATGAATACGTAGAAACCGAGGATCGCTAAGATCGCGCCCGAGGCACCGGCCTGAAGATAGAACAGTTGGCTCACGGTAAAGTACGTGAGTAGGTTGGCGAGCGCGCCAGCGACGAGATAAAACAGCGCGAACCGCACATGCCCGACCATGCGTTCCATCGCTGGGCCGAAGATGATGAGCGCGAACGAGTTGAACAGCAAGTGGCCAAGTCCTAGATGGATAAAGTTTGCCGTCAGGAGACGGTACCACTGCCCATCTGCGAGCGCGAGGTGGAACGATCCGCCCCGTGCGACGATCTGAAGTCCCGGCATCAAAGAATCGATGACAAACACGACTAGTTGGATTACAATGAACAGCGTTACGAGCGGGTATGCTCGGATGAACGTTTGAACATTCTCAGTACGACTAAACATAGCATCACCTCTTTCCTTAATTGTATAAGGAAACGAGTGGAAAAGGAAAGGAGCGAGTATCCTGTGATTGTAGGAATCGGCATCGACCTCGTCGAACTCGAGCGCATTGCTCGCTCGATACAGAAGCCGGGGTTCATGGAACGGCTCTTGACCGAGGCGGAACGTGGACTCGCGTCGAACTACCCGGAACAACGCCGCATCGAGTTCGTTGCCGGCCGCTTCGCCGCGAAAGAGGCTTACGCCAAAGCGGTCGGAACGGGCATCGCCCGTGGATTGTCATGGCAACAGATTGAAGTGTTGCCCGACGAGACGGGACGGCCAGTCATGACGGCACCGTCGCCGGGACGGATTCATGTCAGCATTAGCCATAGTGAACAATACGCCGTGGCCCAAGTCATCATTGAAGAGGAGGATTCCGATGTATCGTCCAAGTAAAATTGAAATTGACCGGGCAGCGATTGCGCATAACGTGAGCGAGATTAAGCGTCGCATCCCACAACAATTGATGGCGGTCGTCAAAGCGAACGCGTACGGGCACGGTGCCGTCGAGGTCGCGACGATCGCGCTCGAGAACGGGGCGACGATGCTCGGGGTGGCCTTGCTTGAAGAAGCGATTGAGCTTCGTGAGGCCGGTATCGACGCACCGATCCTCGTCATGGAAGCCCAGTTCCCGGAATATGCGGGCGTCGCGGCGAAACATGACGTCATCCTCTCGGTGTTCTCGGCGGAATGGTTCGAGGAAGCGAAAGCGCATCTTGGTGAACGACCGCTCACCGTCCATGTGAAAGTGGACACCGGCATGGGCCGGCTCGGTCTTCGGACGCGAGAAGAACTTGACGCGCTCCTTGAGGTGGCCGATGACCGTTTCGTCATCGAAGGCATCTATACACATTTTGCGACGGCCGATGAACCGGATAGCGCGCTTTATCACGAGCAACAAGTCCGTTTCGATCGTTTAATGGACGGACTCGGTTCACGCTTCAAGTACATCCATACGTCGAACTCGGCCGGGGCGATTCGGATGGCTGGTGAAGACGTGCCGTATAACCTTGTCCGTGTCGGCATCGCCATCTACGGACTCTACCCGTCAAGCGAGATGGCGTCATTCTACTCCTTTTTGCGGCCGGCGTTCACGCTGAAGAGTAAGCTCATGCAAGTGAAACGGCTCGAGGCCGGGCAGACGATCAGTTATGGGGCGACGTACACGACGACAGAAGATGAGTGGATCGGTACGGTGCCGGTCGGTTATGCGGACGGTTGGATTCGAAAGGCGGGCGGCTTCGCAGTCGACGTCAATGGCAACCGGTGTCCGATTGTCGGGCGGGTATGCATGGACCGTTTCATGATTAAACTGCCGCGAGCATTCCCGGTCGGTACCGACGTGACGCTCGTCGGCGGTCCGGTGCCGATTGACGAATTGGCGGCGCATTTGGAGACGATTAACTATGAGGTCGTCTGTCAGTTGACCGGACGACTGCCGAGACACTATGTGTGAATCAGAAAACGTGTGAAATTATCTGAATTCTTTCTCGAATCCTCTATATTTTCCCAAACTCGCGTGTTATATTGATAAAGAACGCGGGAAAAACATTCCGCCAGTCCATTGAAACGATTCTGGAGGTGTAAGATGTTGAAACAGCGAACAGCGGGTGCATTGGCGTCCGTTCCAGATCGGTTCTCGCAGCATGGGGGTCCGATTTCGATGAAAGATCGTGAATCATTGTCATTGAACGATGTAGTGACGTACTTGTCCAAAGAAATTGCTGATCGACAACAAACACTGCGTGAAGAATTGGCGAGAGGCTATCAAGAGATGGCCGCGTTTAATTTGAATATGGCAGAAGAGATGCTGATGATTGAGACGGAAGCCGAACATGCTCTCTTACGTCAAGTAAGCGGGGTGTGAGCGGAGTGATCGTAAAGCGTGGTGACGTGTTTTATGCGAATCTGTCGCCCGTAGTCGGTTCAGAGCAAGGTGGAGTTCGCCCGGTCCTCGTCATTCAAAACGATATCGGCAATCGCTTTAGCCCGACCGTCATTGTCGCTGCGATTACGGCTCAGATCCAAAAAGCAAAACTGCCGACTCATGTGGAAGTATATCAAGTCAAACACGGACTCGAACGAGACTCAGTGATTTTGCTTGAACAGATTCGAACGATTGATAAACGTCGTCTGACAGACAAGGTCACGCACCTTGATGATGAGACGATGCACAAAGTGGACAGAGCGCTAGAGATTAGTATGGGATTAATCCCTCTCTAGCTTACATATGAACAGAACCGGTACATGGGTATCGGTTTTTTTCAAAAAAAATTAAAATATAGGTTTAAGATTATGAAATACGGGAATTATTTTTAATCGTACTCAATTTTTCTGTACGCAACTTTAGGAGGGAATAACGATGGATTTAGCGATTCGCGAGCAAGTCATTGGAGATCAATTACACCTTTACGTATCCGGAGAAGTGGATACATATACCGCTCCCAAACTGAAGGAAGTATTGCATCCGGCGATTACGGAGCAAAACGTCGTCGTTCATTTGGATGAAGTGGATTATATGGACTCAACAGGTCTCGGCGTATTCGTCGGCGCCCTTAAAATAGCAACACGCAACGAGAAAGAGTTGTCGCTCGTCGGTGTGACCGACCGCGTCAATCGTCTCTTTGAATTGACAGGCCTTCACAAATTGCTCTCGATTAACACGAACGTAAGAGGTGGCACGCAATGAGTAACATCGAACAGACGGTGATGACGTTCCCGGCCAAACCGGAATATGTCGGTGTGGTCCGTTTAGTCGTGTCAGGAATCGCGAATCGTATGGGATATACGTACGACGAGATCGAAGACATCAAAATCGCGGTCTCGGAAGCTTGCGGCAATGCTGTCCAACATGCATATGACGATCAAGAAGGTGAAGTGAAACTCACGTGCGGCGTTCACACGGATCGTTTAGAAATGACGATTGAAGATTCGGGCAAGACGTTTGCTGACGATGTGAAACGCCAAGCGGCGCCGGTCGAAGAGACGGCTGAAATCGAATCGCTTCACGAAGGAGGACTCGGTCTGTTCCTTATTGAAGCGTTAATGGACGACGTCTCGATCAACAAAGACAATGGTGTCAAAGTGACGATGACGAAACTCCTTAACAGGGACGAGGTGGATCAGAGTGCCAGCAAAATCTCAACAACGCCATCACAGTGATGATGAAGTATTAGAGTGGATTGAACGCTATCAACAGGACGACCAAAACGAGGAAGTCCAGATGCTCTTAATCAATCGCTACTCGGACCTCGTCGAAGCACTCGCGCGCAAGTTCTCCCGGGGCCGGGCCATCCATGATGACCTCGTCCAAGTCGGGATGATCGGACTGCTCGCGGCGCTCCGTCGTTTCGACCCGGAATTCGGACGCAGTTTTGAATCGTTCGCCGTCCCGACCATCATCGGTGAAATCAAGCGATTCATCCGGGACAAGACGTGGAGCGTTCACGTACCACGTCGCATCAAGGAACTCGGGCCGAAGATTAAGAAGACGGTCGAAGAGTTGACGACCGAGCTTCAACGTTCACCGCGCATCGATGAGATTGCCGATTATCTCGGCGTATCCGATGAAGAGATTCTCGAAACGCTCGAGATGGGTAAGAGTTATCAAGCGCTCTCAGTCGATAGCTCGATCGAAGCGGATAACGAAGGAAGCACGGTCACGCTACTCGACCTCGTCGGGAGTCAAGAGCGGGGCTACGAGTCGGTCGACCAACGACTCATTCTCGAAAAAGCGTTCAGCGTGCTGAACGAACGAGAACAGGCGATTTTAGAATGCGCCTACTACAAAAATATGAGTCAAAAAGAGACGGGCGAATTGCTCGGCATCTCGCAGATGCACGTTTCACGCCTTCAGCGTCGTGCCCTCGAGAAGTTGCGAGAAGCCATCAAAGTGCCGCTCAATGAAGTATTTTCTAGCGATGACTGAGGAGTCATCGTTTTTTTGTTGTCTGCTCTTTGCTACACTTCAACTAGAGACTAGAAAAGGAAGTGGTTCAGATGATCACGAAAGTCGCGAAAACGCTACAAGTAAAAGAAAGTCAAGTCGAGACGGTGAGACAACTCGCCGCTGACGGCGCGACGATCCCGTTCATGGCCCGTTACCGTAAGGAGATGACGGGGAACCTCGATGAAGTCGAAATCAAATCGATTCTTGACGCCCTTCAATATGAAGAGAGCTTGCAGAAACGAAAGTCCGACGTGCTCGCGAAATTAGAAGAGCTCGAGAAAGCGACGCCGGAACTCGCACGCGCGCTCGAAGCCGCGACGACGTTGCAACAAGTCGACGACATCTATTTGCCGTACCGACCGAAGCGACGGACGAAAGCCGAGCAAGGCCGCGAGAAGGGGTTGCAACCGCTCGCCGACTGGTATCGCAACCCGTCCGCCTATTCGTTGAAAGACGCACAACAGCTCGCCGGGGACACGCCGCTCGACGAGGCACTGCCGTTCGCCCAAGCAATCATTGGAGAAGAGTGGGGCGAGACGGCGTCACTTCGTCAATCGCTCCGGGCCCGGGTCCGGAAAGAAGCGTTGCTTCGTTCACAAAAGAAAAAGCAGGCGGAAGATGAGAAAGAAGTCTTTTCACAGTATTATGACTACGAGGAAAAAGTCGCCGGGATTGTCCCGCACCGTGTCCTCGCCTTGAACCGTGGAGAGCGGACGGACGTTCTTCAAGTCAAACTCGTGTTTGACGAGACGACGTTCATGAATCAGGCGCTGCGTCCGTTCGAACGACTCCCGGCCGAGAAACGTGAACTCGTCACCGTCGCCATCAAAGAGGCGTATAAAAAGTCAGTATTCCCGGCGATTGAACGCGAGATGCGCAGTGAGTTGACCGAGACGGCCGAAGAACAGGCGATTGACGTCTTCGCCAAAAACTTGAAGCAGCTGTACATGCAACCGCCGCTCCGGGAAGTCGTCGTCCTCGGGATCGACCCGGCGTATCGGACGGGATGCAAATGGGCCGTCGTCAATGAGATCGGAAAAGTCGAAGAAGTCGGAGTCTTCTATCCGACAGCGCCGAAACATGACGTGGCCGGTTCGGAAAAAGTGCTCGCCTCGCTCGTGAAGAAATATCCGATTTCCGTCATCGTCATCGGAAACGGGACTGCGTCACGGGAAACCGAGCAGTTCGTCGCCGACTGGTTGAAGAAAGCCGAGCGTGAGATTGCGTATGCGATCGTCAATGAGGCCGGGGCGAGCGTCTATTCGGCTTCAGAAGTCGCCCGTACCGAATTTCCGGCGCTGAAAGTCGAGGAGCGGTCCGCTGTCTCGATTGCGAGACGGATTCAAGATGCGATGGCCGAACTCGTCAAAGTCGACCCGCAGTCTGTCGGGGTCGGTCAGTATCAGCATGACGTCAGTCAAAATAAACTGAAGGCGTCGCTCGAGTTCGTCGTCGAGAGTGTCGTCAATATGGTTGGGGTCGATGTGAACCGGGCCTCGGAATCGCTTTTGACGTACGTATCGGGCTTGAATAAGACGACGGCGAAAAATATCGTGGCGTATCGCGATGAGTTCGGCCGATTCGACACGCGAAAAGAAATCAAAAAAGTTCCACGCCTTGGAGCCAAGGCGTATGAGCAAGCTGCCGGCTTTTTGCGAATCACGAACGGAAGCGACGTACTCGACCAAACCGAAATTCACCCGGAGAGTTACAAACTGACACTCTCTCTATTGAAGGAACTCGGTGTTTCGAAGCAAGCAGTCGGGACGGCCGAGTTGCGAGACCGATTGAAGACAGTCGATGCGAGTGCGCTCAGTGAAAAGTTGAATGCTGGATTGCCGACAATTGAAGATATCTTGAAGTCGCTCGCGAAACCGGGACGCGATCCGCGTGAGGACATTCAAAAGCCGTTGCTTCGGACGGATGTCATGAACCTAGAAGACCTTCAAGTTGGGATGGAGTTTCAAGGAACGGTCCGAAACGTCATCGACTTCGGGGCGTTCGTCGATATCGGCGTGAAGCAAGATGGGCTCGTCCATATATCGAAACTGTCCAACCGATACGTGAAACATCCGCTCGACGTCGTCGCAGTCGGAGATATCGTGACGGTCTGGATCGAACAAGTCGATGCGAATCGAGGTCGAATCAGCTTGACGATGCTCGCACCAAAGAAGTCATGACGAGCATATAAAGAAGAAAGTCGGGGTTGGGCAAAATGATTTCATTTTGCTCAACTTTTTTTGTGGAAAAGTGTTGACGGTCTTTTCGGACCGTGCTATCTTATAGAAGTCGCCGAGAAACGGCACGCGAAATTAAAGCTTTTCTAAAAAAGTGATTGACAGGTTTCTGGTTTGCGGTTACAATTTAAAGCGTTACTTCGATAAATTCAAGCAACGTTCCGCAATAGCTCAGTGGTAGAGCAACCGGCTGTTAACCGGTAGGTCGTAGGTTCAAATCCTACTTGCGGAGCCATTTTATTTTGGAGACGTACCCAAGAGGCTATAAGGGGCTCCCCTGCTAAGGGAGTAGGCTGGGAAACCGGTGCGAGGGTTCGAATCCCTCCGTCTCCGCCACTTAACTTTTAGAAAGCATTCATGGCCCGTTGGTCAAGCGGTTAAGACACCGCCCTTTCACGGCGGTAACACGGGTTCGAATCCCGTACGGGTCACCATCATATGGAGGATTAGCTCAGCTGGGAGAGCACCTGCCTTACAAGCAGGGGGTCGGCGGTTCGATCCCGTCATCCTCCACCATTCAAATAAAACGTAATCTGGTCTCGTGGTGTAGGGGTTAACATGCCTGCCTGTCACGCAGGAGATCGCGGGTTCAAATCCCGTCGAGACCGCCATTTACGTTGGGCTGTAGCCAAGTGGTAAGGCATCGGATTTTGATTCCGACATGCGAAGGTTCGATCCCTTCCAGCCCAGCTTTTTATTTGAGTCATTAGCTCAGTTGGTAGAGCATCTGACTTTTAATCAGAGGGTCGCAGGTTCGAGCCCTGCATGACTCACCATTTTTATCCCTCGTAACACTTTATACGCTGCGGTCGTGGCGGAATCGGTAGACGCGCTAGGTTGAGGGCCTAGTGGTGGTTAACACCGTGGAGGTTCAAGTCCTCTCGACCGCACCAATATGCACCCTTAGCTCAGTTGGATAGAGCGTTAGACTACGAATCTAAAGGCCGGGAGTTCGAATCTCTCAGGGTGCACCATTTTTATTATGGGCCTATAGCTCAGCCG
>NZ_JJMW01000036.1 GCF_000714435.1 Exiguobacterium alkaliphilum 12/1 | reverse complement strand
CACGACCACCCACCGCTATCGCAGCATTACTATAAACTATTCATCGAATGTGAGCTGATTGGTGGAGAGGCGCAGGTGAGCCACGAGACGAGCGAGGTGGCGTTTTTCACACGGGAACACTTACCGCCTCTATCAACCGCGCGGAACACACAGGAACAGCTTTATATGTGTTTTGAAGCTAGATGGCAAAAAGATTGGATTACGTTGTTTGATTAAGGGGAGGGAATATCATGAAAGTCACACGGATTGACCACGTCCATCAACTGACATTTTATGCACCGCTATTGCCGATTAACGTCCAGTTGATTGAGCGGGAGCTCGGGCTCGTCTTGATCGATACCGGTCTCTCACGCAATGCGGATGCGATTCTGGCGTATATCGAGGCACAGGAGCGTCCCTTGCTCGCCATCTTGCTGACGCACGCCCACGGCGATCACGTCGGTGGGGTCGACGCCATTTTGAAGGCCCATCCCCACGCCGAGCTATACGTCTCACGCCGTGATGCCCGTCTCCTCGAAGGGGACAAGACGACCGACCCGGATGAGCGCCCCCTCAAACTCAAAGGATCCCTTCCGACCATCCACTCTTTGCCGGATAAACGGCTCGACCCAGGTGAGCGGTTGTTTGGATTCCGTGTGTATCAGGCTGCCGGCCACACGCCAGGATCGATTGCCTATTTTGATGAAGCGAGTCGAATCTTGTTCGCAGGTGACGCGTTCCAATCGCAAGGTGGGGTCGCCGTGGCGGGGGATGTCAGACCGATTTTCCCGCTTCCCGGGCTCGCGACGTGGGACAAGACGGCCGCTGTCGAGAATGCTGAAAAGTTGATTGACCTGGCACCACGACTCACGTTCGTCGGACACGGGAGAATGATTGAGGGGACACATCGGCTCTATCGTGCGCTCAAACGAGCAAAACGCAAGCGGTCACGACTGTTTTCACGATAATGCGGGAGGTGTTGGATGATGGAGTTACGCGATATTCGGACGAAAGAGTACCGTTCCGCAGAACAGATGCTTGAGATTCAGCGGAACGCTTATGCGGTCGAGGCAGAGTTGATTGGGTTTGACGAAATCCCAGCTCGATATGAGACGGTCGAAGTCATTCAAAACATGCCGGGTACGAGTTACGGCTTATATAATGACGAGCGGATGATTGGATTCATCACCGTGGAAGCGGCCGAGAATACGGTCGAGGTCACGAAATTATGTATCGATCCGACGTATTTCAGGGCACGGCTCGCGACGACGCTGCTCGAGCATGTGCTCAGTTTGCATGAGGATAAACTCGTCTATGTCCATACCGGAAAACATAACGGACCGGCGAAGCGCTTATATACGAAGCTCGGGTTTGAACCGAGTTCCGAGTTCGAACCGGAACCCGGCGTCACGTTGATTCGCTTTACGCGAGCTTAACGCATTTTAAGATTCCGTCTCACTTCTTTAAGTATACTAAAGGATTGAGACGGAATCTTATTATTACTGATAATATATGTTATGTTAACTATAAAGAAAAAGAGGAGCGTAATGTCAGACTTGACGTCTCGCCTCTCAGCTGCACCTCATAAAATCTTGTACCAATCCAACGTCAGTTCGATGTCCGAATTTCAGGTCTGTTTGAGCGTATCCACGTTCCCGAGCGCGAACCCTTCTTTCGCATAAAATCGACACGCGATCACGTTATCGGTCTGCGCTTCGAGTGACAATCCGAGCAACGATTGCAATTTCGCCTACGTCCTCTCAATACCGATCAGCATATGACCGAGTCGCTGTTTCGATACGTCTCGATATATACAAAACGGTTCCAGTCTCTTACTACACGGATTTGTCCGATACAAGTCGTCTCGTCGAACTCCAAGAATGCTTCCTCATATAATTGTTCAAACTCCTATTACATACCCATCGAGAATAAGGCCATCAAATTCCAAAGTGACAATCCTAGTGGAATGAGCGACAGGATGGTCATCCATCTTTTCTTTGTAAAGAGTCCAATCATAAGCGTGATTAAGCCGATTGCTAAAACGATGATTATCGTCATAACTGTCATGGTTGGTCCATCTCCCGTAGCTGGATTATTGTAACTGGTTTAAAGCTAGTTGCTCGTCGTTCATCAAGCACCTGTTACATTATTTGCTAGATTGATATGAAACTCCTCTTTCTGCTTGACACATCATAGCCAACATCAACAATTCCTTGATTCAACTTTATTCATTGTTGGACAAAGTTTCTTCACCATCCGCACAACTAGCTCAATTCAATTCTACACCTGTTTCGTCGGAAATAATAAACTGTATTACTCAACTGAAGCGTTCATTCAAGGACGTGATAGCGCTTTATGGATTTATGTTTCAAAAATAACTTTAACGCTGTTCATCCATTCTTAGGAGTTGCCTGTAATCGATTGTCATGCTATTTTTAGACAGATGATAACTTAAGGAGGAACATAAATGAAACGTTTGACGAAAGGCTTCGCGGCCTCCCTTTTACTTGCTGTCCCGCTCGCGGCGTGTGGTGATTCGAGCACCGATCAGGCCGAGACTTCGCGCTGGGATGAGATTCAAGAGAGCGGTACGCTCACGGTCGGGACGGCCGGCACACTCTACCCTGCCTCGTTCCGTGCCGAAGAAAGTGACGAGTTGACAGGATTCGATGTCGAATTGATGAAAGAGATTGGTCAGCGGCTTGACCTTGAAGTTCAGTTCAAAGAGATGGCGTTTGACAACATGTTGACGAGCGTCCAGAACGGGCAGATCGACGTCGCCGCGAACGACATCTCGGTCACAGAGGACCGCAAAGAGAAGTTCGCCTTCTCGACACCGTATAAGTACACGTACGGAACGGCCATCGTCCGGAAGAGTGACCTTTCAGGCATCGACTCGCTCGAGGACTTGAAAGGCAAGAAAGCCGCTGGAGAAGCGACGACCGTCTTCATGGAAGTGGCGCGTCAATACGGGGCTGAAGAAGTCATCTATGACAACGCGACGAACGACCAGTACCTTCGTGACGTATCGACTGGGCGCACGGACGTCATCTTGAACGACTACTACTTGCAGACGCTCGCCCTCGCCTTCTTCCCGGAGTTCGATATCGCCATCCACCCGGATATCGCTTATAACCCGCAAGAAGTCGCATTCCTCATGTCGAATGAGAACGACGAGTTGCAACAAAATATCGATCGTGTCCTTGCTGAGATGCTAGAGGACGGTACGGTGAAAGAATTGTCAGAGCAGTTCTATAACGGCGCGGACGTATCGGTCGAGCCGGACGTCAATGCGACGATCGTCGAATTGGACTGAGTATGTTCGAAGGAGTGAAATGGGAGGCAATCTTTGATGCCGACTTGGCCATCCGCTCGTTCCCGTACCTTCTCGGGGGGCTGCCGAACACGCTATGGATCTCGTTCGTCAGCATGTTCTTCGGGCTTGTGCTCGGTTTAATCCTTGCCCTTGGTAAGCTGTCACCGTCACGGCTACTCCGCTTCCCGTCGACGTTTTATATTTCGTTCATGCGAGGTGTGCCGATTTTGATTATCTTGTTCATTCTCTATTCCGGGTTCCCGTTCATCGGGATTCAGTTCGCGGCGTTGACGGCGGCGATTATCGGTTTTAGTTTGAACTCGGCCGCTTATATCGCCGAGATTATCCGGGCCTCGATTCGTGCGGTGGACGAGGGCCAGCTCGAGGCCGCCCGCTCGCTCGGGATGAACAAATGGATGACCCTGAAAGGCGTCGTGTTGCCACAGGCGACGCGGATTGCGCTCCCCCCGCTCTCGAACGTGTTCCTCGATTTGATAAAGGCGAGCTCGCTCGCCGCAATGATCACCGTCCCCGAAATCTTCAACAAGGCGAAGATCGTCGGAGGACGAGAGTTCGATTACATGACGGTCTATTTGGTCGTCGCCTTGATCTATTGGGGCATCTGTACGTTCATGTCGTTCTTCCAAGACTGGCTCGAACGGCATTTTGAACGCTACTTGGATTCACCGAAACGATGACGGAAGCGTCATCGTTTTTTCTTTTCGTTCCATGCGGGCGTTTGAATGTGCTATGATTTTCTTAAATATTCAGAAAAAAGACGGGGGAACTACTCATGATACAACCATGGACCACATATTTGAACGACCAAGTGATTGGACAGTCGAAAGCGATCAAACTGTCGACGATCGCCCTCCTCTCCGGGGGACACGTCTTGCTTGAGGACCGGCCGGGGACCGGGAAGACGACGCTCGCGAGAAGTCTCGCTTCCTCTGTATCGGCGGCATTCCAGCGGGTACAGTGTACGCCGGACACGCTTCCGAGTGACATTTTAGGGATGGAACTGTTCAATCCGACGACCGGTTCGTTCGAGCGTCGGACCGGACCGATTTTCACGTCGATCTTGCTCGTCGATGAGATTAACCGGACGACACCGCGGACGCAGTCCGCACTGCTTGAAGCGATGCAGGAACGCCAAGTGACGCTCGGCGAGGTGTCGATGCGCCTACCTGATCCGTTTTTCGTCATCGCGACGCAAAATCCGTTCGATGGGCAAGGCACGTTCCCACTCCCGCAAGCACAGCTCGATCGTTTCTTGTTTAAGCTGTCGCTCGCCCCGTTATCTCGGGAGTCCGAGCGCCGGTTGCTCCGGAACGAACACTTGAGTGCGGCGCCGTTCACGTTGAAGCAAGACGAGCTCGCAGAGATGCAACAAGCGGTCCGTGACGTGACGTTCCATGAGGCGATGGAGGATTATCTCCTCGATTTCGTCGAGGCGCTCCGGCACCACCGGGACATCGAGGTCGGGCCGAGCCCGCGGGCGACTCTTGCCTATACGATGGCGGCCCGGGCCCACGCCTATATGGATGGACGCGACTATGTCGCACCGGAAGACATCCGGGCGCTCGCCTTACCGATTCTCGGTCACCGTGTCGTGTTGACGGTCGAAGCATCCTTGAAGACGAAACCATCAAAATTGATCAAGTCTGTCCTTGAGACCATCGCGGTCCCATCCGAGGTGTGACATGCAACTCGTCAGCCCTCGCTACCTCGAGCCCGGGTATATGTGGCTCTTGTTCGTCGTCGGGGTATTCATCGCCCTGTACGGCAACGTCTTCCTCGCGAGTGTGGTCATCGGGTTCAGCCTCTATGCGCTCATCATGCCGGAGCTGTTGTTTCGGCTCGCGGATTACGTCCACGTCTCAGTGACGGATGAGTTGAAGCTGTTCCCGGGGGACGAGGAGACGTATACGATCAATCTATTGTCGACGGCACCTGTCCCGCTCGGTGTCGTCCGTTTGTCCGGTTACTTGCATCCGACCGTCGACTCGGAGGACCATGCGTTCTGGCGCCAAGAGAACTATGTCGGCCGCGAGGCGGAAGTCGCCTATACGCTTCCGTTGAAAGCGATCAAGCGCGGTCCGATCCGGATTGAGGCGATCGGCATGGAAATCCGTGACCCGCTCCGGATGTTCTCGCTCTATAAAGAAGAGCCGCTCGATCGGATCGGCTACGTCTTCCCGGACTTCATGCCGTACCCGATCCCGAAACGGCCGCCGACGTTGCCTGGGGAAGAGATGGTGCGCCATAGCGCCTATCGGGACCCGGAGACGTTCCAATCGGTGGCGCCGTATCACGGCCAGCCGATGCGTCAACTGTATTGGTCGGCCTATGCGAAGACGGGCGAACTGCTCGCCCGGACCGAGCAACCGGTTCAGGCGAACGAGTATGTCGTCGTCCTCGACTTGTTGACGAAAGACGGACGTGCCCTCACCCACCAGATGGAACGGTTGATCTCACAGGCGGCGGCGCTATGCCGCGACTTTGAGAAAGAGAACGCGAGCTATGGGCTCATCGTCCCGACGCTCACGAAAGACGGCATCACGTATGACCTCGCCCCAGGGAGCGGTGAGACGCATTTTCGTAAGGTCATGACGACACTCGCTTGTCTGTCGGAACGTGACTTCCCGCTCGCACGGTCGTTGTTCGAACGGAAGGTCGCCAAATACGGGGGCAGCCAGTCTATCCTCCGGCTCGGGGGTGACGGACGATGAAACTATTATGGTGGGTCTTTGCCGCGTTTTATGTCGGCCACATCTTTCCGCTCGTCTATCTCCTCACCTTACGGCTCCCACGCAATTGGCAGCTCGGTGCCCAGACGGCGCTCAGCGTCATGGCGCTATACTTCTCTTTTGAGATGAGTGTCACCTTGCTGTTGTTCACGTACGTGCATGCCTTCATCCGCACGCTCGACTGGACGGACCGGTACGCCATCGCGAGCGTCTTGTTCTTGATCGTCGACTGGTTGTTCCCGCCGGCGTCCCAACCGCTCGCGATGATCGCATTCCCGTTCCTGTTCTTGTTTTGGCAACGAAGTCTCTATTACCGCCGTGATTATAAACGGATGTTGGCGATGCTCGCCGTCGGCCTCTCAATCGGGTTGACGATTGCCGTCGTGCTCCGGACGATCAAAGAGCTGTTGTTCGGCGATCTCGTGGCGTGGGTCCGTCCGTTTCTCATGTGGATAGCCGGCTGGTTCGATGGGTTCACGCTTGACCCGTCCGACCGGGTGAACCGGTTCATGGTGCCTGAAAATCCGAACTTGGATGCGGAGACGCTTTCGAACGAGACGTTCTTTGAGACGGCCTCGAATCAGACAGTCGTATGGATCGCCCTCTTCATCTTCTTGCTCGTCATCGGGGTGTTCCTGTTCATCTACTTGCAGAAACGAAAAGATGTCCAAGAAGAGGCGGTCGTGCCGAGACGGGCGCATGTCACCCATGAACGGACGCTACGTGCCGTGCGCACGCCGAAACACGTCAGGCTACTCGATGCGGGACGTCGTCTCGAGAAAGCCCATCCAAGGTTCCGTGAAGAGACGGTCCACGATTGGTTGACACGCATCCGCTTCACCGACGCTTCGCTCTTCGCCACATGGCTCGAAGCGGCCGAGTACGGGGAGAAAGACGCGCCCGGTCCGATCATCGAGTCGTTCGAACAACATGTCAAACAATTGCTCAAACAATAAGACCAGCGTGACCCCTAGGGGTTGCGTTGGTCTTTTGTTATAAAATCGGGCTGAGTAGACGGGAGACGCTCTCTTTGAATCGAATCCATTTCGTCCGTGTCTCATAACGCTCAATCGTTAACTTGTCAGCACATG
The DNA here is from genome assembly GCF_000714435.1 of Exiguobacterium alkaliphilum 12/1. GTDB lineage: Bacteria > Bacillota > Bacilli > Exiguobacteriales > Exiguobacteriaceae > Exiguobacterium > Exiguobacterium alkaliphilum. The sequence continues at coordinate 8,961 of NZ_JJMW01000036.1, read as the reverse complement.
CGAGGTCTCGATCGAACGCATCGATGACGGACTGGGCCACAACTTCATCATAGACGAGCGCCGAGATCTCGAAATTGAGACGGAAACTACGGGCGTCGATGTTCGTCGTTCCAATCGAGGCGACCTCGCCGTCGATGACGAGCGTCTTCGCGTGCAAGAACCCACCTTCATACGTATATACTTCGGCACCGTAGCGGACAAGCTCGGCCGCATTCGTATATGTCGCCCAATAGACGAACATGTGGTCCGGCTTATTCGGAATCATCAGGCGAATTTTCGTCCCAGACATGAGCGCGTTGCGGCAGGCGTCGAGGAAGCTGGCGTCAGGGATGAAATAAGGCGTCTGGATGTAAATCGTCTCTTTCGCCTCGTTGATCATCTTGACGAGCATATTTTTCAAGTGCTCGGTCGACGAGTTCGGGCCTGATGTGACGATTTGCACCGGGGAATGGGCCGTCTCGAGCAGGACGGTCGGCCAAAGGAAGTCCTCTTTCTCGGACCGATGTTTCGTCGGTACGGCGCGGTTCCAATCGAGGATGAAACGTTCGAGCAGTTCACGCACCGCCTCCCCTCTCATCCGCAGATGCACGTCGCGCCAATAACCGAACTGACGATTCGTGCCCAAGTACTCGTTCCCAACGTTAAAGCCACCGATATAGCCGATGTCTCCGTCGATGATACATAGCTTGCGGTGATTGCGGTTGTTGACCCGGAAGTTGATGCCGAAGCGTGACGGGAAGAACGACTTCACCTCGCCGCCGTGCGCGAGGAGCTGTTTGAAATGGGAGCGTCGCAACCCCCTCGAGCCGACGGCGTCATAAAGCAGACGTACTTTGACACCTTCCTTGGCCCGGCGTGTAAGCGCCTCGATGAGCGCTTGACCGAGCGAATCGTTTTGAATGATGTAGTACTGGATGTTGATTTCCTGTGTCGCCATCTCGATGTCATGGAACAACGCCTCGAACTTCTGTTCGCCGTCATGAATGACCTGAATCGCATTATGATACGTCACGAGCGCGTTCGTGGAAGATAAGTTCAAGCGGGCGAGCCTTCGATATTTGGATAAGAGCGGGTCATGAGCGAACAGGCCATCATGCGCATCGAGCTCAGTCAATTGGTCGTCGACGTGTTTGGCGTACTCGTGGCGACGTTCCTCGTCGACTTGATAAAAGTTGTTCGATTTGATTAACCGACCGAAGAAGATGTAGATGAAGAAACCGAGCAGTGGGATAAAGAATAGGACGAGCAACCAAGCCCACGTCGAACCGATGTCACGCCGCTCGAAAAAGATGATGGTGACGGCGAACGTGACGTTCAAGACAATCAGCACGATACCGAGAACGCTCAGAATGATTTCTGTCGGGATCATCTCGTTTCCCTCCCTTTTACTCCCTAACATACCCGTTCCCGTCAAAAAAGAAAGGGAAGATATGTGTCGAATTTTAAATGTTTTCGTTTCTGGGTAAAAACTAACAGACATTTTAGGAAATCTCAATCAGAAACGAGGACAAGATGATGGAGACGATGATGATCGGCTTTAGCTTGATTGTAGCAATCGGTGCCTTGGCTCAACTGTTCGCTTGGCGGTTCGACCTGCCAGCCATCATCATCATGACCGTTGCCGGAGTGCTCGTCGGGCCAATCTTCGGGTGGATTGACCCGGAGTCGATGCTTGGCGACTTATATAGTCCGTTGATTTCATTCGCCGTCGCCCTCATTTTGTTCGAAGGAAGTCTTGGTCTAGAATTTCGTGAAATCCGCGAGTATCGAAAAGTGATCGCCCGGCTCGTCACGATTGGGGTGCTGCTTTCTTTTCTCGCCACCTCGGTCTTGTTGTTCACCGTCGGGGATATTCACTGGCTCCCGGCACTAACGCTCGGCGCTTTGTTCGTTGTGACAGGGCCGACGGTCGTCATCCCGCTCCTACGGCAAGCCAATCTTGTTCCGCATGTCGCGAACGTGTTGAAATGGGAAGGTATCATCGTCGATCCGATCGGGGCGCTCCTTGGGCTGTTCGTCGTCCAATTCGGGTTTGCCTTCTATCAAAATGACAGCTTGACGACCCATCTTCCTTTTCTCGGCTCTTGCCTGATCGGGATGGCATTGGGAATTTTATTCGGGGTCGTCTTAATGCGTTCTTTCGCGAAAGGTAGAGTCCCCGAGTATCTGCAAACGACATTGACATTGAGCGGCGTGTTGCTTGTCTTCTCGATGAGCGAATGGGTCATGCATGAGGTCGGTCTGCTCGCCGTGACGGCAATGGGGCTGACGATGGCAAATTCGAAATTCGCACGTCCAGAGATTCTCACACATCTCCGTGAATTCAAAGAGAATGTGTCCATCCTTTTGATTTCATCGGTATTTATCATTTTAACGGCGAGTTTGAGCCGTACCGATTTACTAGCTGTCTTGCAAGCCCCGATTTTACTCTCAATTGCGGGCTTGTTCCTCGTTCGACCATTCTCGATTTTTTCGGCGACGATTGGGACGCCGTTAGCAAGAAACGAGCGGTTATTCATCGGCTGGATTGCGCCTCGCGGTATAGTGGCCATGACGGTGACCGGTTTCTTTGCAGCTGAAATCACAGAACTCGGTGTGACGGATGCTGAAAAAATGTTACCGATGACGCTCGGACTCGTCTTTTTATCCGTGACGATTCACGGATTGACCATCAAACCGCTGGCCAGACGTCTCGGACTGAACAAAGTCAAGAACCCTTGGAGCTGAACACACAAAAAAAACACCGCGCCAGCGGTGTTTTTGGGGTCGTACGAATTAGTTTAAGATTGTGATTTGAACAGATTGACGACCAAATTGAATGGCTTGTTCTTGTGTCGGCATCAAGAGGTCGATTTTGTTCCCTTTGATTGCGCCGCCAGTGTCTCCAGCGATGGCTTCGCCGTAACCTTCAACGTAAACTTTAGAGCCGAGTGGGATGACTGATGGGTCAACCGCGATGACTTTTTGGTTCGGGTTTGAACGTACGTCGATTCCAGTAGCTGTGATTCCTGAACATCCTGCACAGTATGGCGTGTAGGCTGTGGCTTCAACTGTCATCGTCTTACCCGAAGCCGGAGCTTGAGTTTGCGTTGTCGACGTAGACTGTTTCGTCACTGGTGTAGATGTTGATGCTTTTGGCTTCGCTGCAGGAGCGTCGTTCGCTACTGATGCAGCGGCTGCACCCTTCACTGCGAATTGTTGACCTGGGAAGATAAGATCTGATTTAAGACCGTTCCATGTCATCAATTGGTTGACAGTGACACCGTTGTTTGTCGCGATTCGATACAACGTGTCGCCTGCTTTAACTGTATACGTTTTAGATGAGTTCGAAGCTTTTGCTTCTGCCTTTCCAAGTTTCAATACTTGGTTCGGGAAAATCATATTAGAGTTTAAGCCGTTCGCTTGTTTAATGTCGTTTACAGAGACGTTGTTGTTCACGGCGATACGATACAATGTATCTCCAGACTGAACTGTGTGTGTTGATGCTGCCGAAGCTGGAGCAGCGACTCCTAAACTAAGGCCAGCGAGTGCCGTTAGTGTCAATAGTGGTTTTTTCATAAGAATATTCCTCCCTTTTCTAACGCCCCCTTACTGTAACACCTCTATATTTCACTGCCGTTACAGCATGATATGAGAGTGATATCAGTTCAGTTACAGAACTTTATGGGCTAGAAGTCAAGGGTGAATTTCTTACAAAATGGATACAAACGGCTTTGTTAAGCCATTTCAAGTTATAATCAATGAAGAAGAAAGGAGCGGATAGGCTTTGGAACTATTACTGCTATATTACATTGTGACTAATTTACTAGCTTTTGTTACGTTCTTTCTCGATAAACGACGTGCGAAAGCGAACGCGTGGCGGATTTCGGAAAAGACGCTGTTGACGCTCGTCTGGATCGGCGGGGCGTTTGGGGCGTATATCGCGATGCGGCTGTTCCGTCACAAGACGCTGAAGCCAGCTTTCCGTCTCGGTGTCCCAATCGCCATCTTAGTCCATGCCGGGATCACGGCATATTTCATCTTTTGACACCATTATATAGAAGAGACACGGTCACACCGGTTAAGGATGTCTCACTCGAAATGTCGAAATTGACGCTTACAAAAGAGGGATGGGAGTCTTGGGTCGGTGTGTGATTCTACAAAATGTTCGATTGTTGAGGTGGGAGGATGCATCCTGAAGGAAAGATGATTACTGTTGAAACATGGACAGAGCAGATGGTGGAGACGAGCTTTACAACGAGTTCAAGCTTTCAGATTTGGCTCGTCACGAAAGGACGTCTTACGGTACGCATCAACGGAACGCGTGTCCGGCTCGATCCGGGCATGGCATTGATGCTTGATTGCGGCCAACTCACAAGAGTCGAACGAGCGGAAGATTCATTTCACATGGACGTCATAAGTGTCGACCCGTTCGACTTGTTTTCACCGTTCCTTGCGGAGCAATATGTCACCCCGTATATCGAGAGGATTGGCTACTACGTGGCGCATTCGAGTGTACCGACCGACAAGGCGATGCTCGACACAATCGATAAAGCGGTCAGGCGTCTCAAGAGCGACTCGGCTTTCGCATTGCTTGATGCGACGTTACAGCTCGCTGTCGTCTGGCGCTATTGGATTCAGCGGACACCTGTGATGAGGCAACACGGATATGACCGAATGGATCGCATGATTTCCTATATACACGACCATGACACGATGAAGCTGTCGCTCGAAGACATCGCCGCTGCCGGTGGACTGAGCCGAGCCGAGTGTTGCCGTTACTTTTCAAAATGGGGCGACACCTCACCGCTCGCTTATGTTCAAGACGTCCGGATGCAACGAGCCGCGCGTCTATTATGTGAAACGGATCTTGCGGTCGCTGAAGTGGCGAACCAGCTTGGTTTTACGAGCGTGAGCCATTTCGTCCAGACATTCAAAAAAATACATAACCGAACACCTCTCGCGTACCGTAAACAGAAGACATAAGAAAAACCGACACGCGCGTGTCGGTTTTTCTCGTTAGCGGGCGGTCCAACCCCCGTCCGCTTTCAATACGTCGCCATTGACGAAACTCGAATCATCCGACGCGAGGAAGAGTGCGACTTTGGCGATTTGCTCCGGTTCACCCATCGGCGCCTCCCCTGCCCCTTGGATGGCCCGCATCCCGAGCGCGCTCGGCGCGGTGATGGTGGCACCGATATTTGTATTGACCCCGCCCGGTGCGATGGCGTTCGCCCGAATCTTGTTGAACGTGCCATAGGTCGCGGCAATGTTCTTCGTCAGGCCGATGAGTGCATGCTTCGAGGCGACGTAGGAGGCGCCGCCCCGTGTCCCGAACAATCCACCGACCGAGGCGTTATTGATGATGACGCCGCCCGACTCTTGTTTGTCCATAATCTGAATCGCGGCCCGAGCCAGTTTCATCGGTCCCGTCAAATTGACGGCGAGAACACGGTCCCATACCTCGTCCGTCACTTCACCGACCGTCAAGAAGTTGTCCATGATGCCGGCATTGTTGACCAAGATGTCGACCGAACCGAACGCATTCGTCGCCGTGTCGACCATCTTATCGATGTCGTCCTGTTTCGTGACGTTTCCCGCGACCGCGACCGCTTCGCCACCGGCATCTTTGATGTCGCGTACGACCGTCTCGACCGCATCCCCGTTCATGTCGACCGCGACGACGCGCGCCCCTTCTTTCGCAAAAAGCTTGGCGATGGCGAGTCCCATCCCAGAACCGGCACCAGTGACAATTGCTGTTTTCCCTGAAAGTTTCATCCTGCATTCCTCCTCGTATGGTAGAAGTTGACACAGAAAAACGACAAGTGTGAACTGAACACGCGTCATTATACTCATACCCCGATTGTGAACCATTCATGAGATGGATGGACGAACTTTTTCTACAATTTGGCGAAGCGTTCACGTACAATAAATTTATACATATATTAGGAGTTGGAAGGTGGGAGTTGATTGCGTCGTTATCATGCAGAAGTGGTCGGGAACGGCCAGCCCGTTTTATTTTTACCGGCCGGAGGATTCACCGGAGAAGCAGGACGCTCGCTCGCCGAGAAACTGCGCGGTGATTTCGAGGTCCATTTGCTGGATTTACCGGGGTTCGGAAGAAGCGAAGGAATCGAACAAATCGTCGATGCCAAACAGATGGCGGATTGGGTCAACGATTACGTCGTGACACACCGACTTGGGTCGGTTCCTGTGATTGGACACTCCCTCGGAGGTGCGGTCGCACTCGCTTTCGCCACGCATTATCCCGAGCAAGTGAAGCGACTCGTCTTACTCGATCAAGGACACAAGGCGTTCCCGCGCGTTCCGTTAAAAGAATATGGTATTTTTGGACTTCTCGTCCCGTTCCTGAGCGGGCTTTCTCGTCTGTTAGGCCCTCGGGGTGTAGAACGAATTGAAAGAAAAATGGTCTCAGATGAACCACCCCAGCCCATCTCAGACGAACGGTTCCAAACGTTTTGTACGAAGACCGGTCTACCCGAACGAAATGAGATTCGACGCGCATTAGATGCACCGGCCAAGCTCGGGCAAGGCGGATTGAACCTGTTGTTCGGTTTTTATCATCTTGACGTGCCAAAGCTGACGCGTTCTCTTCAGGTTCCGACGTTACTTGTATATGGCGATTTTGTCGGACTCGATGACAAAGAAGCCCGATTGACGAAGTCGGCCATCATGGACGTGCAACAGCATGAGCTACCCATCACGTACATCCGAATGACAGGCGGCCACTTCGTCCATTGGAATCCGGCGTTCCCGATTGAACAAGCGCGACAGTTTTTACTAACCGAGAAAGCGAGTGGTCTTTGATGAGGCGTCAGCAAAAGATTGTCCTGCTTCTCGTATCGATCTTGTTGCTGTCGGCCGGAGTCGTCTGGGCAGTTGAGAAGACGAAGCAACCCGAATTGCCTGAGGGAGCGGAACCGATTCTCACCTACGACCTGGCTGACCGTGATATGAGTTTACGCTTTTTCACGCAACGTTATGACGACGAATGGAACGATGATCTGACCTCGCATGGCGTCGGCCTCGAAATTACGATTGACGGCCGTATCGAGTCGATTTCTTCGATTTCTCTGTCAGAGGAACGTCTCGTATGGTCGACTGCCGGCCAAACGTGCGAGAATCGGTCAGAATGCGTGCCCTACGATATTCTGTACGGGATCAACCAAGGCACGACGACACGCGTCATTGCCGAGTTGAACGGAGAGCGGTACGAACCGGAGCTCTTGAAGACGAAGGCCGGGAATGACGTCTGGTTCATTCTCGTCGACCAAATCGAGTCGATTGAGTCGATCACCGGCTATGATGCTAAAGGGAATGTATCCTATGGGTTCAATAATAAAACAGATTGAGGGACTCCCCAATCTGTTAACGTTCACAAGCGATGCCGTCTTTGTCCCGGTCTTTCGTGATGTTCGCTTGATATAGCGCGGCATCGACGTGTGGCTTGTATTTTGTTTTTCCACCTACATTTTTGACGGTCTTGTTTTTCGCCACACCGCCTTTATACGTCTTATTCAACTCAGTGCAGTTCTTGAATTTCTTGGCCGCAGCATCGACGGATGATGTCGGTGTCACGCTCATCGTGAATAGGGCAATCCCAGCGATGGTGGCATAGAGTAGTTTCTTCATCGTATCTTCCTCCTTCGAAACAAACGATAGGTGACAGGGTTCTCTTTCATTATAGGAGGCGTTATTAGCAATTCCCCTTTTTATAAAATTAATGACAGAAGGCAATCCTTCATCGAGTTATTTATATTGATGCAAGATCGAGCACTTCCGTTACTGCTGCTCGCAACATTCCTGATTTTGAACGTCGTGTTCCTCATCGGGATTTGGAAGCGACGCACCCACTTCTCCAAAGCATTTCTCGTATTCGCGAGTTCACTTGCTTGTCTACTTATGACATCATCGCTGATCCTCATCCTGTTCACGATGTACATCGGCTACAATGAGTGATGTCTTCTATCCGATGACATCCGTATCGAAATCATCGAGTCACCCTGTTATGTTCGACGTATGATGAATACAGAAAGGAGGGAATGCAGATGCTTGAATCATTGAACCGATTAATGGATCACATCGATCAACATTTAACTGACGAGATCACAGGTCAAGACATCACTCGGATTGTCGGGGTATCTGATTATCACTTTCGTCGGATGTTTTCTTATATGGCTGGGATGACACTGAATGAATACGTCCGAAACCGGAGACTATCAGAAGCGAATAAAGATTTGATTCATGGGAAATCGGTCACCGATGTGGCCTACACGTACGGATATCAATCCGTCGACGGTTTTTCAAGAGCGTTTCGAGACTGGTGTGGCTTTTTACCGTCAGAAGTGAGCAAGAACAAGATTCAAAAGTCGTTCCCGAAATTCACTTTCTTCATCGACATCAAAGGGGGAATTTCCATGGAATTCAAATTAGAACACAAGCCTTCATTCAACGTCGTCGGCGTGTCCAAGCGCGTCCCGATTCAATTTGAAGGGGTGAACAACTCGATCGTCGAGTTGGCCCAGTCCATCACGGAACAACAACGAAGCGAGATGCACCAGTTGGCGGACCTTTACCCAAATCAAGTGCTCAACGTGTCGTACGACTTCGATGAGGGCTATTTGGATGAAAAAGGATCGCTGACGCACATGATTGGTTTCGCGACGACACAAGAGAATCCATATGAGGACCTTGAACAGATCACGGTTGCGTCGAACCTGTGGGCCGTCTTCCCGAACACCGGGCCTTTCCCAGAGACGCTCCAGGAGACGATGGCCAAGACGTATGCCGAATGGCTACCGACGTCTGAATATGAACTCGCCGATTTACCGAGCATCTCGTTCACGAAGCATGACGGTCCATCAGACAACGTCTATAGCGAAGTGTGGGTGGCGGTCAAAGAGAAAAAACTGTAAACGTGATATAGGTGCGAAAAGAGGCTGGGACATAACTCAGTAGATT
>NZ_JJMW01000035.1 GCF_000714435.1 Exiguobacterium alkaliphilum 12/1 | reverse complement strand
TTTCAAAGTTCGTCTGCCGCTCTTGGCGACTAAATGATAATAACATTTATCACTTTTAACTGTCAACAACTTTTCTCACGTTTGTGTGAGCGTCGCTGGCAACAGAGATAACTATAGCATCTACTTGTTCAATCTGGCAAGCATTATTCTAAAAAAACTTTAAAAAGTTTTTCGCCTCAGATTTCGACCTTTCAAAACTCTCCTTAGAGAACGAAGAGGAAATAATTCCCTCTTATCGAATACATCATTTATAATCAATTTCTATGACGAAAGGTGAACTCTTTATGCAACAGCTACGACCGAAACAACGTTCGGCCTTGCGCATCTTCGCCGGCACCCAAGTGTACACAATCCAACGCCGGCTTACATGGCTGTTCGACGGCAGAAAATATGCATCAAAACAGATGAACAACCCTCTTCCTTATTTGATTCACAAACATCGCACGCCGCTCTATCGTAAATTGCGCGATGTAGACATAGAGATGCAACAGAACAAAGTTCAAAATCTCAAAATCGCAATCCAGCGATTAAACGGCCTCATCATCGAACCAAAAGACGTCTTTTCCTACTGGAAAGCAATCGGGCGACCCACAAAACGAAAAGGTTATGTAGAAGGGATGATTCTCCACTACGGCAAAGTGACAAGTGGAATCGGCGGTGGTCTTTGTCAATTGTCCAACTTGATATATTGGATCACGCTTCACAGTCCACTCACCGTCACCGAACGTTATCGCCATAGCTATGACGTGTTCCCCGATTCAAGACGTGACCAACCTTTCGGCAGCGGAGCGACTTGTTCCTATAACTACCTCGACTTACAAATCACAAACCAAACCGAACAAGCGTATCAGTTACTTCTATATATAGAAGGAGATGGTCTCGTCGGGGAATGGCGTTCTGCCACCCCGGCCGTTGTCTCCTACAAGATCTATGAAGAAAACCACCATTTCACGAAAGAATGGTGGGGCGGGACGATCCGACATAACCAAATTTTCCGAGAGGTCAATTCTCTCGACGGCATCCTGCTCCGCAACGAATTCATCACAGAAAACCATGCGCTCACCATGTACGACCCTTTCCTACCTGAAAATACGGCATACAAAAAAACGACTCGTAATGAGCCGTTTTTCGTATGCCGTTTATGCGTGAGGCAAGAACATGAAGTATGCAAGGAAGATGACGAGCATCCCGTACATGATCGGATGAATCTCCCGCGTCTTGCCCTTTGCCATCATCATAAGTGGATAGAGGATAAATCCAAGACCGATCCCCGTCGCGATTGAAGAGGTGAGTGGCATCATCAAGATGGTCATGAAGGCCGGGATGGCAATCTCAAGTTTCTTCCAATCGATGTCGAGTAAAGCAGAAGCCATCAACACACCGACGATAATGAGTGCCGGTGCCGTGACAGGCGCCGTTACAACTGCAAGTAATGGTGAGAAGAAGAGTGCGAGACCGAAGAAGAGTCCTGCAAAGATGGCCGTAAGCCCTGAGCGACCACCAGCCGCAACACCAGCCGATGACTCGACGTAAGACGTCGCTGTCGACGTGCCGAAGATTGCACCTGCCACTGTCGCTGTCGAATCCGCCATGAGCGCCTTGCTCGCACGCGGAACTTTGTTGTCTTTCATGATTCCCGCTTGGCGCGCAACCGCCACGAGCGTACCAGCCGTGTCAAAGAAATCGATGAAGAAGAACGTCAAGATGACGACAAGCATTTGAATCGTGAAGACGTCCGCGAAGTTGATGAACGCTTGACCGAACGTCGAAGACATGCTCGGCGGCATTGAGACGACATCTGAGATCGCTGTCGGTGTCGGAACGAGGTTGAAAATCATCCCGACAATCGCCGTTAAGAGCATCCCGATGAAAATACCGCCTTTAATGTTACGGACCATCAAGAGCGCCGTGACCACAAGACCAAACACAGCTAAGAGTGTCGTCCCTGTGCCGAGTGCACCGAGCCCGACGACAGTCGCTTCATTCGAAACGACGATTCCTGCATTTTTGAGGCCGATGAATGCGATGAAGAATCCGATACCGGCTGCGACCGCCATTTTGAGCGGGGCGGGAATCGCATTGACAATCGTTTCGCGAATTCCTGAAAGCGTCAAGACGATGAAGAAGAGTCCTGAGACGAGGACACCCGAGAGAGCCGTCTGCCACGGGATCCCCATGCCGATCACGACACTGTAGGCGAAGAAGGCGTTGAGCCCCATGCCCGGTGCGATGGCGATCGGATAGTTCGCGAAGAGGCCCATCGTCACAGATCCGACTAAGGCGACAAGGCCGGTTGCAACAAAGATGGCACCGGTATCCATTCCCGCTGCCCCGAGGATGTTCGGGTTGACGAATAAAATGTACGCCATGGCGAGGAATGTCGTAAATCCTGCGACGAACTCCGTTTTTACGTTCGTTCCAAGTTCATTTAACTGGAAAAAGCGTTCAATCCGGCTTTCTGGTTGTTGCGTTGGTTCTTGCTTGAGCTGTGTGCTCATTGGTTTTCCTCCTTGGCTCGCCGTAAACGAGAAAAGGTCCCCGGCAAATGACCGAGGACCCCACGCGAAACATACAGGGACAGACGTCCCCCATCTATGTCTCGCCGTAGTGAAATCATTTAAGGTGATTTCGTAGAGACTCTCGGGCCATATTCCCGACATTATACGGCAAATTTAATTTAAATTGTTCGGATATAATAAGAACGTTTCTATCGTATCAGCGTCATTCGTGCATGTCAACACAAATAACGGATTTTAACGTTTTATTAATCCTTAATGTTCGGTTTTAGACTAATTACTCCCACTCGATCGTTGCCGGTGGCTTCGATGTGATGTCATACAGCACGCGGTTCACGTGGCTGACCTCATTGACGATACGGACCGAAATTTTCTCGAGCACGTCCCAAGGAATACGTGCCCAGTCCGATGTCATCCCATCGATTGACGTGACGGCACGGACGCCGACCGCATAGTCGTACGTACGCTCATCACCCATGACCCCGACTGAACGGATTGGTGTAAGGACAGTGAAATACTGCCAGATGTCACGCTCGAGTCCAGCCTTTTTCACTTCTTCACGAAGGATAGCGTCTGACTCGCGAACGATTTCAAGCTTCTCTTCCGTGATTTCACCGAGGACGCGAATCCCAAGACCCGGTCCTGGGAACGGTTGGCGCCAGACGATATAGTCTGGAAGGCCAAGTTCAGTACCGAGTTCACGCACTTCATCTTTAAAGAGCGTGTTGAGCGGCTCGATGAGTGTGAAGTTCATGTCTTCCGGAAGGCCACCGACGTTATGGTGCGACTTGATCGTCTGCGCCGTGTCTGTTCCGCTCTCGATGATGTCCGTATATAGCGTCCCTTGGGCAAGGAAGTCCATATCGACGAGTTTAGACGCTTCTTCGTCAAACACGTAAATGAACTCGTTGCCGATGATTTTCCGTTTTTGTTCCGGGTCAGAGACACCAGCGAGCTTCGCCATGAAGCGGTCGCGCGCATCGATTTTAATGACTTTCATGTTAAAGCCGTCCGCGAACGTCTTCATGACACTGTCCGCTTCGTTTTTACGGAGCAGACCGTGGTCGACGAACATACATGTCAACTGATCGCCAATCGCACGATGAACGAGCGCCGCGACGACCGATGAGTCGACACCTCCAGACAAGGCACACAGCACTTGCTTGTTCCCGACGATTTCACGAATCTTCTCGACTTCGATGTCGATGAAGTTCTCCATCGACCATTCGCCTTTTGCACCGCACACTTCGTAAATGAAGTTTTTCAAAATTTCATTCCCGTGCTCCGAATGACGGACTTCCGGGTGATATTGAACGCCGTACATCTTCAACTCGTCGTTCTTAATCGAAGCGACCGGACAAGACGGGTTCGTCCCGTCAACGACAAATCCTTCTGGCGCTTCCATGACGAGGTCGCCGTGGCTCATCCAGACGGTATGCTCGACCGGGAGTCCTGTATAGAGTGCCGAGGCTTCCGGTGTCGAGAAGAGTGTCGCTTTTCCGTATTCACGGTGTGCCGCCCGCTCGACACGTCCACCAAAGTGGTGCGTCATGAGCTGCATGCCGTAGCAAATTCCGAAGATTGGGATACCGAGTTCGAAAATTTCCGGGTCGCAGCGGTATGCGCCTTCCGCATATACGCTGTTCGGTCCACCTGAGAAGATGATCCCAGCCGGGGCGAGCTCACGAATTTCTGCAGCGGTCATCTTGTGCGAATGAAGCTCACTGTATACACCAAGGTCACGCACACGTCGCGTGATGAGCTGGTTGTATTGTCCTCCAAAGTCGAGCACCAAAATCATCTCTTGTTCCAACATCTTCACAAAACCTCCACCTTTCTGCCTTCATCTCAAAAAAAGGACGAGCCTCTCCCACGGATTTACCAAACCGAAGAAGAAGCACGCCCAATTCTTTGTATACGAAACGTGCTCCTTCATAGTCGGTCCATTACGGTGGTCCGGTAGAGACTCTCGCGCCAATTCACGAGTATATACGAAGGAATGCATTGTTCAATTATCTAACTAATGCGTCTATCTTACTGTATGCGCCTTGTCACTTCAACTCATAATTCGGCGAATCATGATTTTCCAATATTCTTTATATTTCGAATTCGGTGGTTGATCCGCATACACCGTCTGTTCAAACAAACGAGTCAAGCGAGTCATTTCTTCGGATTCATAGTAGGCGTCGACTTCCTTCGCAAGTTCGGACGGCGTCCGACCGTCAACCTTGAATCCCGCTGCTCGCAGTCGTTTCATCAAGTAGCGTTGCATCGCGACGAGTGACGACTCGCTAAGTGGACGGCGTATCCACCACTCGACCATGACAGCCCGTTCGACCGCTTTCCGGTTCCAGACGAGTACGGCAACTGCGAAGACGATCAGTACCCAGCCCCATACCGGGATGCGACGTGCTTCTTCCGGAAGCTCGCCCGTTGCGACATCGTCAATCGCGATATCTTCTTGCGGGCGGTTCGTCGGTTCGTTATCGTTATTGGCTTGCGGGTCGTTCGCGACAGGGTCCGAACCCGTGTCCGTTTCCGTCTCGACTTGAAGCAAGTTGGCGTCCGAAAAACTAATCGTCGCTTCGAGCGGGACCCAGCCCGCGCCTTCGACAAAGTATTCAATCCATGAGTGGGCGTGGCGGTTCCGGACCGTATACTCGGTCTCCCCTTGAATCACCCCACGCGCATCGCCCATCGTAAAGCCTTTCACCCAGCGCGTCGGTACGCCATTTGCCCGGAGCAAGACAGCAGCCGATGTCGAGAAGTTGTCGCAATATCCGAGTTGCGTGTCGAACAAGAACTGATCGACGTAGTCCGTGTCACCTTCCGGAATGGCGACGTCTTCCGTGTTATATTCGAACGCACCGTTTCGGAAGTACGCTTGAACGGCTTGCGCTTGCTCGAAAGGCGTCTCACTGTCGGCCGTGATGTCCGTTGCCAAGTCGCGGACGCGGTCTGGGAGCGAATCCGGTAGTTGGAGGTACGCTTGTTGTTCTTCATCCGTCAACGTCGTCACCGGTTCATTTAAATTGAGCTGATCTTCCGTGAACGACGGGACGCTATAACGCAACTGAATCGTCCGCGGCGTTGCCTGATTGTCGTTGTCGAACACGATTTTTCCGGAAGGTCGGATGTGAACCGTCTCGTTCGGGAATTGTTGCTCGATATCTCCGACACGGAACTCAGTCCCGCTCTCGGTCTCGACTGCTTGCGGATACTCTCCGCCATACGGGACGAACGTCTCGCGCCGGTCGAAGCGAAGCAACGCCTGTTCCGGCGTCGTGTCGACGTCCGGGTCGACGAGCTGCCCACGATTGAAATTCGAATCGAGGACGGGGGATTCCACCCAGCCTTTGCCGGTATAAATTTCTTTCGCCTCAATCCGCCAATAGCGGGCCGGGACACCGCGTGTGATGAAGACGATGCCGTCATCTTGTTCGAACGGACCACCGAGTTGTTCATCATTCACACCATATCCGACACGGCCTGTGCCCGACTGGCCTTCATTGACGGCGTTTTGGAAACTTGTCGTGATGCGGTCGGACCAATCGCCGTCAAGCGTCGGTGAGACACTCGCGAGCGCCAAGATGACGGTGGCGAGCAAGGCGATGCTCACGTAGCGGACGAGCGATTTGCTCGGCCGTTTCGCAAGATCCGTAACAAATAAGAGGAAGAGCGACGCCAAAATCGCGAGAACGATTTGTCCTTCGCCATCATATAGCGTCCACGTGTCGAAGTAGGCCATCAAGCCGAGCGTCGAGACGATCATCCCGAGGACAAATCCATAACTCGGATACGTCCGTCCGACGAGAATGGCGAATAACACTCCAATGAGCGCCATCGCCGAGAAGAAAATCGCCTCTTCCGGCAACGCGCCGCTGAGCACGCCGCTCAAATCTTCAAGCCACAGTCCGAACCAATCGAAGAGACTGCCGTGATAGACGTACAACACGGCCAAGAAATTAAAGACGACGACTCCGATTAGGCCATACCAAGGCAAAAGACTCGCAAACATCGGGACGAGTAATAAGAAGTAGAACGGCCACGTCACGTCGAACGTCGTGCTACCGACAATCGGCTCGACCCAAAACGACAACAAATAGGCGGCGAGCGCCGTGTAAACGATCCGTTTGATCCATGCGGTCATGTCGTCACCTCGTTTGCTGTATAGAGGTGGTAGCTACCTTGTGTCTCATGCATGAGTTCGCGCACCCATTTCGTTTCGAACGGGCTGATCAAGATGAGATTACCGGACTGCTGCGGCAAGTTCCGTTTTACGCGTTCGACTAGACGCCCTTCCGCTTCCGGCGTCGCCGTCAACAAGTAATGACCAACGTCGGCGCTTTGGTCCGGCAGGTGGAACAAGCGAACTTGCTCTTCA
This sequence comes from Exiguobacterium alkaliphilum 12/1, assembly GCF_000714435.1. Lineage (GTDB taxonomy): Bacteria > Bacillota > Bacilli > Exiguobacteriales > Exiguobacteriaceae > Exiguobacterium > Exiguobacterium alkaliphilum. Next base: position 5,244 of record NZ_JJMW01000035.1, on the reverse strand, counting down.
ATCACATAAAGTTCAAACGGCAAGTTCTTTCGTTCGAGCTGTCGGATCGCCCCGACGAGGAGCGACAGCGAGCGTTCGAACGCTTCTTCGTGACCGGCAGATGCGGACGGGACGAAAACAAGGGATAGTTTTTTCTCTTGCTCTTGGTCGAACGTCTTCGTCATCAAGTTATCGCGCCTAGCGGACGCCTTCCAATCGATGCGACCGATGCGGTCCCCCGCTGCGTATTCGCGCACCCCACTAGTCGTGTTCGCGACTTCTGTATACGTCCGCGTCCGACGATACTGTTCGCCGCGGCCGCCGACGTGTTCGTCGCGCGGCAAATCAAACGGCAGTTCGGCCGGAGAGACTTCGACGACCGTCTCGAGCCGGAGCGTCCGGGTCCGGTCGAACAAACCGAACACGTCCCGCACGTGCAACTTCGTCCGGTCGAACACGTGAATGCCGCGCTTTATGTGGGCAATTTCATAATGGACCGTCTCTTTCCGGCGGAAGAAGCGATCGACCGAGGTGATGATCGGTTCCGTTTCATCCGTCAAACGCTCGGGCGGCTGTTCTTCTAATGTGACGATGCCGACGAGGAACGGGTATTTCCGTTCGATTTGGAGCTCGACGTCCATCGTTTGTCCGGAGACGAGACGTTTCGTCGTGACACGGCGCCAGACGTTCGCGGCGGTGACGGGATAAATCATGAACAGCGTCCAGTAGACGGTCAGGACGAGAAATGACCACCAGAGCGTCGAGGCGACGATGCTGCCTTCGATGCGCGCGAACGCGTACAAGCCGAATGCCGCCGCCCAAACGAGGAACAGCTTCATCCAGTTTTTCATCCTTCTTTGACCTCACGATCCATCGGGACCGGCATCTCGTCGAGCCATCCTTTAATGAGTTGCTCGGCCGTCCGTCCTTTGTAACGGGCTTCGGCCGTCAACAACACCCGGTGTCCGAGGACGCTCGAGGCGAGCGCTTTGACGTCGTCGGGTAAGACGAAATCGCGGCCATGGATATAGGCCCATGCCTGAGACGCCTTCATGAGCGCAAGCGTCGCCCGTGGACTGCCACCGAGGTACGTGTTCGCATCATTCCGTGATTCATGGACCAACCGGACGATATACTGTTTGACGGCACTCGAGACGTGAACGTTTCGCACTTCCCGTTGCATCTGCTCGACTTCCTGTTTCGTGACGACGCTCTGTAAGGCATCGAGCGGTTCGGTTTTTTCGAAGCGCGTCAAAAGGGATAACTCTTCATTGAAGGACGGATATCCCATCTCGATTTTAAGCAGGAACCGGTCAAGCTGGGCTTCTGGGAGCGGATACGTCCCTTCATGCTCAATCGGATTTTGCGTCGCCATGACGAAAAACGGAGATGGCAAAATCTTCACTTCCCCGTCCACCGTCACACTCCGCTCCGCCATCGCTTCAAGCAGCGCCGACTGGGTCTTCGGCGACGTCCGGTTGATTTCATCGGCCAAGACGATGTTGCCCATGAGCGGCCCCGGTCGATACTCGAACTCTTTTGTCTTTTGGTTATACATCGAGATCCCCGTCAAATCAGAAGGCAACATGTCCGGGGTAAACTGGACACGTTTGAACTCGAGATCGATGGCACGGCTGAACGTACGGACGAGCATCGTCTTCCCGACGCCCGGGACATCCTCTAACAAGACGTGCCCCCCGGCAAGCAGCGCCGTCAAGCTTTTCGCGATGACATCCTCCTTTCCGACGATTACCGTTTCGATGGCTTGAATGATAGATTGAACAGCTGGACGATAGGACATGGCCGACTCCCCTTTTTTCTCTTGTTCACTACAGTAATATAATTGAATGTTCTGACTTTATTGTGACACATTCGGCTAGTGGATTGAAAGAAATACAACGCCCCAATCGGCTATTCTTTCTTTACCCGAAAAAAGGCGCCCGACCTCGTCATGAGGCGGACGCATGGACCATTTATTTCGGACGTTCGATTTCGAACGTCTTGCCGAGTTCGGCGTAGAAGTTTCCGGCTAAGCGGCTGACCGGCGCCAATTTCGCCGCATCGATTCGCCCTGCTTCGTACAACGCGTTGTCGATATGAAAACGGACGACGCGGGCAACGAGTAAGTCGGCCGTCACCACGCCCTCGTGTTCAATCGGGACGTGATGGTGCAGGACACATTCCATTCTGATCTTCGCTTCGTTCACGCCTGGCGTCGCGATGACATCACTCGATGCAAGGGTGAACGACGTGCGGTCGAGTTCACTTTCGTCCGGACCGAGCGACGCGGCCGTCTCATTGACGAGGTTGACGTTCGTCTCGTCGACGATATGGATGACCAACTCTTCGGTCGCGACCGCATTGCGCGCCGTGTCTTTCATCACGCCGTCTTTTCGCTGAATCGAGACGGAGACGAGCGGTGGGTGTGACGCGACGATATTGAAATAGCTGAACGGGGCCGCGTTCACAATCTCGCCGTTCCGAGTCGTGACGAAAGCGATGGGACGAGGGATGACGCTGCCGATTAAAAATTTATACGTATCTCGTTCAGTCAGGGCTAGTGGGTCGATAGAGAGCATAAGGCACCTCATTTCAAATTAGTTTCTTCTTTTAAGCTAGTCCCCGCTCCCCGTCCCTGTCAAACGAAAGCACATCGGAATGTGTAGCTTTCTAAAAATCGGGGTATATCGCTCTAGATAATGTGAATTTCAAAAGATAGATATGTTGAATATGAATTGGATGAGCAGTTCAGTTTTCATTAAGGGTAACCTTTTGTATATTTCGAGTATTAGATGAATCGTTTGGAGATGGTTTTTGGGATAAGGAAGGAAGTAGAGCGTACTATGGGCAAGTGGGTTGAACAATTGAACAGTCGTCAAATCCTCGGCATCCTGTATGGCGTGTGTGTCATGAGTCTCGTCTTAACGGCGACCGGAGCGTGGTTCGTCCGAGACAATACCGTCTCACCTGGCGAGTTATTGACACTGCGCTGGATTTGGATGGCCGGGTTAGTCATGTTTATTAGCGCAATCTTATTGATTGGGCGGCCTCTGATTAATCGAATGGCTTCGCAAAATGAACGCATGCGCGCTAAACACGAAGAGTTAGAACATGTGCTTCAGGCGTCGAAGCAGAACGAGACGAAACTACAGTATCGGAACGAACTGATTGAGGTGTTGGCTTCAAAAGAGTCACTCTTCGATTACTCATCGGTCATCGAAAAGATCGTCCTGTTGACCTCGGCCGAGTTCGGGGCGCTTCTCCTCGTCAAAGACGGTGAAATCAGTTCGGTCGTGCCAAAAGAGATGACCGAAGAGCAGCAGGAAAGTTTGAAGACGAAGTCGCTTCTATTGAAACGAGTGATGATTTCAAAGTTGCCGGCTGCGACTTCAAAGAAAGTCGCCGATGATTTGCATGAGTATCCGTACTATATTTATGAGACGGTCATCCCTGTCATGGACCCGTCTGACGACAAGATGATCGGGTGCTTGTACCTTGCACGTTATGATGAACAGTTCGATGCGAGTGAAAAGTCAGAGTTGAACGCCTTCGCGAACCAGCTCGCCATTTCGTTGTTGCGGATGCGTCTGTACCGTCAGATGCAACAAGACCGAAAAGAGACGGCACAATTGATCAATTCCGTGCGCGAAGCGATTCTCTACCTGAACTATGAAGAAGAATCGGTCGTTGGAAACCGCGCCTTCATCCGGATGTTCGATGACTTGCAATTTGATTATCAAGGCTATGAAGAATTAGCTGACGTCAAAATCGATATCGAACAGTTGGCCGAACGTGTCGACCAACGTGACCACTTCATCAGCTATGTCGAGCACGTCTTCGACCGCAAACCACCAGAAGAAGGACTTTCAATCTCCCTTGACCAAGGCGACTGCTTCCTACAAGTCTATGCCGAGAGCATCTATCGCGACGGCAAGCTACACGGGACGATGCTCGTCTTACGTGACGTGACGGCGGAGACAGAAATCGACCGGATGAAGTCCGAACTCGTCTCGACCGTGTCCCATGAATTGCGAACCCCGCTCTCGTCCATTTACGGATTCACGGAGTTGATGCTCGAGCGTGACTTGAAAGAGAGCCGTCGCGAGCTGTACTTGAAGACGATTCATGACGAGGCGAAACGACTCTCGTTCCTCGTCAGCGATTTCCTCGACCTTCAAAAGATGGAGGCCGGAAAGCAGACGTTCGAATGGGAACGGGTCGACTTATATGAACTCGCCCGTGACAGCATCGGTTTCTATCAAGAGACGACGGACGCTCACCACATTCATCTCGATGCCGATTCGACGCAAGACTTCACAATCGAGGCCGACCTCGAGGGCATGCGTCAATTGCTCGGCAATCTGCTGAGTAACGCCGTCAAGTATTCACCGGATGGCGGTAACGTCCTCGTCTCGCTCGAGCGGCTTGAAGGCCAAGTCGTCATGAAAGTCCGGGATAATGGGATCGGGATTCCGTCCTCGGCGTTACCGAACTTGTTCGGTAAATTCTATCGGGTCGATAACTCAGATCGCCGCAAAATCGGCGGGACCGGCCTCGGTCTTGCGATTTGTAAAGAGATCGCGAAAGCCCACGACGGACATCTGCATGTCGAATCCGTCTACGGGGAAGGCAGCACGTTTATTTGTGAACTACCGACTTCAAAAGAAGTCGTCCATCAGTGAGCGCGACCGGGACCACCCCGGTCGTGTTTTTTCGACTAGTTGCACTTTTATGAAGGTTTTTTTTACATAATCTAGAAAAAGACAAGTATTAGCGCAAAGCGGGAATGCGATGGTGACCTATGTGATTATTCTCCTACGCCACCGCCCGAAAAACCGCTATACTAAACAGGAAGAGATCGATACGATTGGAGGTCATGACGATGGACCATCGCGACCCACCGACGTTCTCAGAACTAGGTGACTTTAAACAATGGGGACGTTTCGACGTGACCGTTCCGTTGGCAGGCGGACAAACCGAATTTCAAGCTGCGGTGACGACAGTGCGGAAGCATATTCCACTCCGTCTTGGTGGCTTCTATATTATCGCGAATGAGGATGGGATTTTGCACAGCGGTTCCCATGACTCGAACTTGCAAAAGCATATCATCCACCTCTTGCAACAAGTCCATAACGGCCATGTCGAAATCGAGGCACTCCAAAAAGAACCGTATTGGACCGTCCATTACTTCACTACCCCTTGAGAGACGATTCGGGCGTCTCTTTTTTTGCGTACGATGAATTATAAAATTAAGTGCAACACCCA
>NZ_JJMW01000034.1 GCF_000714435.1 Exiguobacterium alkaliphilum 12/1 | reverse complement strand
ATAGGACGTTGCCAGGCAACATGAGACGGTCAAGCATCTGCTTGGTCGTCTTTTTCTATGCTTTTCTTCTAAAACTACCTATTATATGAATAAAATTTAAACGATTTCCGAATGTTTTTCCCATACGTTCGCTCAAACGAACACAATTCAGAACTTTCTGAACATCCTCAATTGAATTGCACTTTCTCGTCATACCTGTTACCATTACAGAAATATTTCGAAACAAAGATTCGGGTCCGATAGGAAAGGGGCAATCGATTTTTATGTGGGAAAACAAGTTTGCAAAAGAAGGATTAACATTTGATGACGTCTTACTCGTACCGAGGTTCTCAAACGTCTTACCTAGAGACGTCAACTTAAGTACGAAACTTTGTGAAGGCCTCGAGTTGAATATTCCGGTCATCAGTGCTGGGATGGATACAGTCACAGAAGCACCGATGGCGATTGCGATGGCGCGCCAAGGTGGTCTAGGTGTCATTCACAAGAACATGTCCATGGAAATGCAAGCCGAGCACGTCGATCGCGTCAAACGTTCAGAGAACGGTGTCATCACAAACCCTTTCTATTTAACTCCAGAACGGCAAGTGTATGATGCGGAATATTTGATGAGCAAATATCGGATTTCTGGCGTACCAATCGTCAACTCGGAAACAGAACGAAAACTCATCGGGATTTTGACGAACCGTGACCTTCGTTTCATTAAAGACTATTCCACGGTGATTGAAGACGTCATGACGACTGAAAACTTGGTTACGGCCAAAGTCGGCACATCGCTTGAAGAAGCGGAACGCATCCTTCACCAGCATCGAATCGAGAAGTTACCACTCGTCGATGATGCAGGCATTTTAAAGGGACTCATCACGACGAAAGATATCGAGAAAGTCGAACAATTTCCGCATGCTGCGAAAGATAAGCAAGGTCGTCTCCTCGTCGCGGCTGCAGTCGGAGTCACGGGAGATGCTGCGTCACGTGCACAAATCCTGGTCGATGCCGGCGTTGATGCGCTCGTCGTCGATACGGCGCACGGTCACTCGGCAGGGGTCATCGAGAAAGTAAAAGAACTACGTGACCTTTTCCCGACACTCCCGATCATCGCAGGTAACGTCGCGACGGCGGAAGCGACACGGGCATTGATTGAAGCCGGTGCTTCGGTCATCAAAGTCGGTATCGGTCCTGGTTCGATTTGTACGACACGTGTTGTCGCAGGAGTGGGTGTGCCGCAAATCACGGCTGTCTATGACTGTGTCACAGAAGCCCGTGAACATGGCGTGACGGTCATCGCCGACGGTGGCATCAAATACTCAGGCGATATCGTCAAGGCGATTGCTGCAGGTGCGCATGCTGTCATGCTCGGTAGCCTCTTGGCCGGTGTGAAAGAAAGCCCGGGCGAAATGGAAATTTACCAGGGCCGTCAGTTCAAGACGTATCGTGGAATGGGATCGGAAGCATCGATGAAACGTGGTAGCCAAGACCGTTACTTCCAAGAAGCTGATAAGAAGTTCGTCCCAGAAGGTATCGAAGGACGCGTCGCCTATCGGGGTGAATTGGCCGATACGGTTTACCAACTCATCGGTGGTCTTCGTTCAGGGATGGGCTACTGTGGCGCGGCGGACATTCGTGCGTTGCGTGAAGACACGCAGTTCATCCGCATGACAGGTGCTGGACTGCAAGAGAGCCATCCGCACGATGTGCATATCACAAAAGAAGCACCAAACTACTCAAGATAAAAAAATCCGTTGCTCAAATCGTGAGCATGGGCTAACCTAAATTTTTGAGACAATATAA
>NZ_JJMW01000033.1 GCF_000714435.1 Exiguobacterium alkaliphilum 12/1 | reverse complement strand
AAATGTGGTTTCACTTCTTTTTTATTTCATACTGTTGAAAATATATTTACTTTGACTGAATCGCTCCTTTATATTTTTCAAAAGGAATCTGTATGTGAATAGAAAGGAAACGTGTGATGAGTTTTTTAAAAGATCGAGATGTTATGTTAGTCACAATGCACCAAAAAGAAATAGTTATAAAGCCCCTTCTTGAAGAACAGCTAGGATGCCGCTTATATGTAAATCAATTTGATACCGACCAGTTCGGAACATTTACTAGAGAGATAGGTCGGCAAGACTCACAACTCGAAACAGCACGAAAAAAAGCAAATATGGTCATAGAGCTGTCAAACCTACATGTTGGAATAGCCAGTGAAGGTACATTCGGATTTCATCCTCTTGCCCCTATTCCATGGAACACTGAATTGGTGTTACTAAAAGATTATGAACGAAATATTGAATTACAAGGTTATTACGAAGGAATCGATACAAATTTTAATCATACCGTCGTTCAAAACTATTCTTCCGCGCTTCAGTTCGTGAATGAAGTTGGGTTTCCAGACCATCACGTAATCCTCCGACCAGATGATGAACACTCTTCCGTTATATTAAAAAATATTGCGGATGAATCATCGCTGCAGGAAGCTTTTACGTATTGCTTAAACAAATCGACGAATCGACAAGTTTTTATAGAGACGGACATGCGGGCATACGCCAATCCAACCCGCATGAAAAATATTGAGATGGCGACGAGAAAACTAATTGAACAAGCAAATTCATTATGCCCAAAATGTGAAACACCGGGTTTCCGTGTCGTACGAAAAGTACCTGGGCGATTATGCGAGCAGTGTCATTCTCCTACTAAACAAATTGTGCGACATATCCACGCCTGCTCTACTTGTCACTATCAACTAACAGAATATCTTGATCCTGACGTATACGCCTCCCCGGCATACTGTGATTTTTGCAATCCATAATACAAAAAAGCAGTCATATCTCTCAACCGTAAGATGAGAAGTGACTGCTTTTTGTGCTTAACGAACCGCATAGCGACGTTCGAGACGATGCTGGCCCGCTTGAATGAGCGTCGACAAAATCCAATAAATCGTTGCCGAGAACAAGAGGAGCGGCATGACGAGATACGTCGTCGCGGCGATTTGATCCGAGACGTAGGTCAATTCTTGAACCGCGATGACCGAACCGAGCGACGTCGATTTGATGATATCGATCACCGAGTTCGAGACAGGTGGAATCGCACGCGACAAGGCTTGTGGGAAGATGATGTCTTTGAATCGTTTCCCACGCGGAATCCCGAGGGCGACACTCGCCTCGACTTGCCCTTTGTCGACCGAATGGATGGCCGCGCGGAACGCTTCCGAGATATACGCCGCGAAGTGGAGACCGAGTCCATAGATGAGCGCCTGCATGCCGCTCAACTGGACGAAGCCCGTCAATCCGACGTAAAGAATGAGCAATTGTAACAAGAGCGGGGTCCCGCGGAAGAACGAGATGTATAACCGCGTGAACCACCGGACAGGTTTGATGGGACTACTATGAAGCAACGCAATGATCAGACCGAGTACCAATGCAAGCAGAATCGATAGCACACTGGCGATCAACGTCAATTGCACGGCTTCAAGATAGACCGAACGGTTATCGATGACGGTCGTGATCAGTTCATTCATTGACTGATGTCCTCACCGAAGTACTTCTCTCCGATTTCCTCCATCGTGCCGTCTTCTTTCATTTCAGCGAGCGCTTCGTTCAAGCCTTCGAGCACGTCTGAGTCTTGACGGGCCATGAAGCCGGCTTGACTCTGGTTGAAGACGTCACCGACTGCTTTCACGTCGTAGCCCGTCTTCTCAAGCTCTGTCAAGATGAAGAGACGGTCGTTCAAGGCTGCGTCGAGGCGACCGACTTGAAGGTCTTGGAGCACTTGGTTCGCACCTTTGTAGAACTTCACTTCGGCGCCAGCTTCTTCAGCCATCTGTGCGTACACAGATCCTTGCGTCGAGCCGACGACTTTTCCTTCGAGGTCGTCGATGCCTTGGATGTCTTCGTTGTCTGATCCGACGATGACTTGTGCGCCTGAGATCGCGTACGGGTCAGAGAACGAATACTTCTCTTGGCGCTCTGGCGTGATGCTCATTTGGTTGGCGATCAAGTCGATCCGTTCCGCGTCGAGTGCCGGGACGAGTCCTTTGAAGTCCATCGCTTCGAATTCGAGCGTATAACCGGCCCGCTCTGCCGCTTCGTTCAAGACATCGATGTCGTACCCTGTGAGTTCACCTTTGTCTTTGTACGTGAACGGTGGGTATGTCGCTTCTGTCCCGACCGTGATGACCGTCTCTTCCGAACCGCTGTTCGTCTCTGAGCCGCAAGCTGCGAGCACCCCGAATGATGCGCCGAATGCGAGTACAGCCGTTAATGATTTCTTCATATAAATTCCACCTTCCTGATAATCCATATACGATTACATGGTTTTAAACAATATACTCATCATACTGACGGGGGCATACGTTGTCAAACAAAAACCACCACCCTCGTCAGGGCAGTGGTCAAACATCAATCGATGGCTTTCGCTTGCTTCATCACATCGCGTTCAATCGCTTCACGTTTCGCCGTCGTCTTCTCGGCACTGTCCGCGTGAACGCTGAAATAGAACTTGATTTTTGGCTCGGTCCCCGATGGACGGAGGCAGAACCATGAGCCGTCCTCAAAGATGAATTTGAGCACATTCGAAGACGGTAAGTCAATCGCTTCGGATTTGTTTTGACGCAGGTCGGTAGCGACTTGTTTCTTATAGTCCTCGAAACGGACGACTTCGTAGCCGCCGATTTCTTGCGGCGGGTTCGCACGGAACGCTTCCATCATCCGGCCGATTTGTTCAAGTCCCGCCTTCCCTTTAAGCGTCATCGACTGGAGCGACTCCTCATAGAAACCGTACTTTTCATACACGGCTTGGAGCGCATCATACAGCGTCCGGCCGTGCTGTTTATGGAAGGCAGCCATTTCGGCACCAAGTAAACATGCTTGGACGGCGTCTTTATCGCGGCAGAAGTCGCCAATCAAATAACCGTAGCTCTCTTCGTAACCGAACAAGAACTCGTATTCGCCCGACTCCTCGTACTGCTTGATCTTCTCGCCGATGAACTTGAAGCCGGTGAGCGTGTTCTCGAGATGGACCCCGTACGCCTTGGCAATCGCCGCCCCGAGTTCAGACGTGACGATCGTCTTGGCGACGAACCCGTTCGACGGGAGCGTCCCGGTCTCTACTTTTTGCGACAAAATGTAATCCATGAGAAGGGCCCCGGTCTGGTTGCCCGTCAAGACGAACCATTCCCCGCTTCGGTCTCGGACCGTGAAGCCGACACGGTCGGCATCCGGGTCCGTCGCCATCAAAAGGTCAGCCCCGACGCGGTCGCCGTATTGCATGGCGAGCTCGAACGCGGCCCGTTCTTCCGGGTTCGGGTAACTGACCGTCGGGAACGCACCGTCTGGCTCGGCTTGTTCTTCAACGATTGTCACGTGCTCGAAGCCATACGCCTTGAGCCCTTCCATGACGGGGCGACGGCCGGTGCCGTGGAGTGGTGAAAAGACGATTTTGAGCGGATCTCCTTGGACGTCGTGATGGATGCGAATCGACTGTAACGCCTCCATGTAGGCCGCGTCGACGGATGAATCGACCGTCACGAGCGTGCCGTCTGAACGAAGGCCCGCCTCTTCTTTCACTTCAATCAACAGTTCGTCTTCAATCGCATTGACGTATGAGACGAGTTCGTCGGCTTCTGCCGGCGGCAACTGTCCGCCGTCCGCACCGTATACTTTGAAACCATTGTACTCTGGAGGATTGTGGCTCGCCGTAATGACGATCCCACCAAAGGCGTTCAAGTGACGCACCGCAAACGATAGCTCTGGCGTCGCTCGGAGGCTCGGGAACAAGTACGTCTTAATCCCGTTCGAAGCGAGCGTCCGTGCCGCCTCGAGCGCGAACTCTGGTGAGAAGTGACGGGAGTCGTGCGCGATGACGACACCGTGACGTTTCGCCTCTTCGCCAGAAGCGGCGATGAAATCGGCGAACCCTTTTGAAGCTTTCCGAATCGTATAGATGTTCATCCGATTGGCCCCAGGCCCGATTTCGCCACGCATTCCGCCCGTCCCGAATTCGAGCGTCTTATAGAAGGCGTCTTCGAGTGACGTATCATCTTTCGCCATCTCCTCGAGCTCGACCCGAAGATGCGGCTCGAGCGCCTCGTGTTGTTTCCACCGTTCATACGTTTGTTGCCATGCCATGGTTAGTTCCCCTTTCGACATTTAAAATTCAATCGAAGTACTCGCCAATTTGTTCCATCTTGTATAGGATGGAAGTAACGAAACTTCGAGGTGATTCTATGTTCCCAACTATGCGTGCCCAAGAATTGAAACACATCGTCCACACGGATTCGATTCGCTTTATCGATTGCCGCTATTCCCTGAACGACGCTTCCTACGGGAAGTACGTGTATCGTCAAGGCCATCTCCCGAACGCGGTCTTTCTCGATTTGATGGAAGACTTGTCTGGTCCCGTTGAAGAGCACGGTGGCCGCCACCCGCTCCCTTCGAAAGAAGCATGGACGGCGACGCTCCGTCGCATCGGGATTCAAAAAGACGATTTGATTATCATTTACGACGACGGGTTCCCATACGCCGCGCGCGCCTGGTGGCTCTTCAAATGGGCCGGACATGAGCGCGTCGTTGTGCTCGAAGGCGGGATTCAAGCCGGTATCACATACTGTGGCGAGACGACGACAGAGATCCCGAACTATCCGGCGTCTGACTATGTCCCTCAATTCCAAGACGAGATGATTGCCACGATCGAAGACGTGAAGGCCGCACGTACGGCAGAGCTGTATGACTCCCGCACGGCCGACCGTTTCGACGGCAGCCACGAACCGATTGACCACAAGGCAGGACATATTCCGAACGCCCTCCTCTGTTCATATGCTGACGCCGTCACGGATCTCGGCACGTTGCAAGACTTTCATGATTTGAAAGAGCTTTACGTTGACGTGCTCGATGTCCCGAACCCAATCTTTTACTGCGGGAGCGGGGTCACCGCCTGTGTCAACATCTTAGCGTTACACGCCCTCGGCAAAGATGATGTCCGTCTTTACCCCGGCTCTTATTCTGACTGGATCTCTTATCCAGAAAACGAGGTCCACCCATAACGGGTGGATCTCGTTTTTTATTTCACGCTCGTCGGTTTGATGTTCCAAACCGCGTTCGCGTATTCCGTGATGGTCCGGTCGCTCGAGAAGATTCCCGATTTGGCCGTGTTGACGATTGAACTCTCGGCCCAACGCGCCTTATCGGCGAACACTTCCCCGGCCCGACGCTGTGCCTGCATATAGGAGGCGAAGTCTTTCAAGACGAGGAAATCGTCGTTGTAGACGAGCAGCGAATCAAAGATCGCCTGGAATTGATACTCACCGACCTTATCGAACGTTCCGTTGACGAGACCGTCGACGACATCACGTATTTCTTGGTTCGCATGATAGATGTCCGCCGCATGATAACCGCCGAACTTCTTGTAGTTCATGACTTCTTGCGGCGTCAAGCCGAAGATGAAGATATGGTCATCTCCGACCGCATCTCGAATCTCGATGTTCGCCCCATCGAGCGTCCCGATCGTGAGCGCACCGTTCATCATGAACTTCATGTTGCCGGTCCCTGACGCTTCGTAGCTCGCCGTCGAGATTTGCTCGCTCACATCAGAGCCTGGGAAGATTCGTTCTGCCATGGAGACGCGATAGTTCTCAAGGAAGACGATCTTAATGAACTGGCTCGCCCGTTTATCGTGATTGATCATCGTCGCGAGAGCGTTGATGTAACGGATGACTTCTTTGGCGTAATAGTAGCCTGGGGCTGCTTTCGCACCAAAGATGAACGTCCGCGGCACCATCGTGAACGTCGGGTCCGACTGAATCTTTTGATAGAGCGCATGGATGTGGAGCGCGTTCATAAGCTGACGCTTGTAGGCGTGCAGCCGTTTCACTTGAACGTCAAAAATCGAGTTCGGATCGACGGTGATGCCCGTCTCGTCTTGAATATATGACGCCAAATCGAGTTTGTTCTGTTGCTTCACGTCCATGACCTGCTCTTGGAAGCTCGCGTCTTTCGAGAAGCCCATCAACTTCTCTAGGTCGTTCGGATGTTCAATCCACGATGGGCCGACCGCGTCCGTAATCAAGTTCGAGAGGCGCGGGTTGGACTTGAGTAACCAACGACGGTGCGTGATCCCGTTCGTCTTGTTGTTGAAACGGAGCGGGAACATCTCATACAAGTGTCGCATCTCACGCTGCTTCAAAATATCCGTATGGATTTGAGCGACCCCGTTCGTCGAGTGCGAGCCGACGACGGCCAAATTCGCCATGTTGATATGCGCGTTCGAGACGATGGCGATTTCCCCCATGTGCGGCTCGAGATGCGGATAGTTGACGAGCACGTCGCGACAGAAGCGACGATTGATTTCTTCGATGATTTGATAAATACGCGGCAACAACCGCTCATACATCTCGACCGGCCACTTTTCGAGCGCCTCGGCGAGGAGCGTATGGTTCGTGAACGACATGACGCTCTTCGTCACACGCCACGCCTCGTCCCATCCGTAGCCGTGCTCATCCATCAAGATGCGCATCAATTCTGGAATCGCGACGACCGGGTGCGTGTCGTTAATGTGGACGGCGTAATGGTCACCTAGATGTTTAAGCGATTTGTTATGACGGAGATATGAGGCAATCATCGATTGGATGCCCGCCGACACGAAGAAGTATTGTTGTTTCAGGCGCAGCACTTTTCCTTCGTACGTCGTGTCATCCGGATAAAGGAATTCAGAAATCGTCGCAATCGACTGCTTATATTTGAGCAAGTCTTTGTATGACCCTTTCGTCCGTTCCATATACTCCTCATCGTCGTAAGGCGATTCGGCGTTCCATAGACGGAGTGTGTTGACGACATCATTTTTGTAACCGATGACCGGCATATCGTACGGGACGGCCCGGACGACTTCGTCCGGATGATGGACGACACGCAGACGGTCGCCGATTTGGCGCATCTCAATCCAGCCACCGAAGTTGACGTCGACTGCACGGTCGGCGCGGCGCGTCTCCCACATGTTGCCGTCGCGAAGCCAGTTATCCGGGAGCTCGACTTGATAGCCGTCGACAATCTTTTGCTTGAAGAGGCCATAGCGATAACGAATCCCGTTCCCGTGACCCGGCAGACTGAGCGCAGCGAGCGAGTCGAGGAAGCAGGCGGCCAATCGACCGAGTCCCCCGTTCCCTAGTCCCGGCTCCGGCTCGAACTCGGTGATTTCAAAGAAATCGAATCCAAGCTCCTCGAGACCTTCCTGAACGACTTCGAGCACGTCCATGCTGAGCAAGTTGTTGTAAAGGAAACGACCTAACAAAAACTCGAGCGAGAAATAAATGACTTGCTTGCTCTGTTTCTCTTCTTGCTTGTCGCGCGTGTTAATCCATTTCGGGATTGCTTGCTCACGCACCATCGTAGCCAACGTCTGATACACTTCCTGCTCGGTCCCTTCCTTGAACGATTTCCCGTTTAAGGCGACGAATCGGTCTTTAAACGAAGTGACGAAGCTCTGTTTGTCTGTGAACATATGTGTGTAAAACTCCTTCCAGTCATGCGAATAAGTGATAGAGCTCACGGTATTGCTTCGCGGATTGTTTCCAGCTGAAGTCCGCCGTCATCGTTTGATGGACAAGGGCATTCCACGTGTTGCGGTCATAGAAGACACGAATCGATTTTTCAATCGTGGCGAGCATTTCATGAGCGTTGTAGTTCAAGAACCCAAAACCGGTCCCTTCCTGCGTATATTCGTTGAATGGCTTCACTGTGTCACGAAGTCCGCCCGTCTCACGAACGATCGGGAGCGTCCCGTAACGCATCGAAATCAACTGGCTGAGGCCGCACGGCTCAAAGCGTGACGGCATAAGGAATGCGTCCGATCCGGCATAAATTAAATGGGCGAGCTCGATATCGAACCCGATATAAGAGCCGATTTTACCCGGATGGCGCGCCGTCATCTCATGAACGATCGCCTCATACTCAGGTTGACCTGAGCCGAGGAAGACAAATTGACAATCGAGGTTACCGAGCTCATCGCTCACCCCATTAATCAAATCGAGACCCTTTTGTTCGACGAGGCGGCTGACAAATCCGATGAGCATGACGTCATCCCTTACTTCTAACCCGAACCGCTCTTGAAGGGCACGTTTGTTGACGGCCTTCCCTTCTTTCACCGTGTCCAAGTCGTACGTCTTCGCGATGCGTTTGTCCGTGCTCGGGTCGTTCGTCGCCAAGTCGAGACCGTTTAAAATCCCACGGACGTCGACGGCGCGATGCCGGAGGGCCGCGTCGAGCCCTTCCCCGTAGTATGGCTCCATGATTTCATCACGATAAGACGGGCTGACCGTCGTGATTTGATCGGAATGGACGATTCCCGCCTTCATGTAATTGACGAGCCCGTTATGCTGAATCCCTTCGGCCGTGAAGTGTTCATGCCCGAATTGAAGTAATTCGCCGAGCACGTCTTCAGGGAAGATGCCTTGGTACTGAAGGTTATGGATCGTAAACACGGTGCGAATCTTTTGATACGCTTCGATATGTTGATAATGAATCCGTAAAAACGCCGGCACGACACCGGTCTGCCAGTCGTGGCAGTGGAGCACGTCCGGCACGAGCGTCTCGTCTAACTTCCCAATCATCTCGAGGGCGGCACGTGAGAAGAACGCGAATCGTTCCGCGTCGTCATAGTGTCCGTAGAGCACACCTTCGCGATTGAAATAGTATTCGTTATCGATGAAGTAGTACGTGATGCCATCGTGTTCGAGTTTGAGCACCGCGGCGAACTGCTTGCGCCAGCCGACCGGAACAATCAAATCGAATAAGTATTCCATCTTCTCGACGTATTCCTCAGCAATCGTGCCATACTTCGGCATGACGACACTGACTTCCTCACCAAGGCCAGACACCGCTTGAGGGAGCGAGCCGATGACATCGGCAAGCCCCCCCGTTTTCATGAACGGTGCCGCTTCTGAAGCGACATACCATATTTTCATAATATCCTCCTTCACACCGTTGTCCGTTTTCCGATGACGATCGGTTCATCGACCGTCCCTCGAATGACCTGTCCGCGTTTCACGACCACTTCTTTATCTAAAATGGCGTTCTCGACGACAGCGCCTTCTTCGATGATGGACTTGGATAAAATGATTGAATTTTTGACGCGGGCATGTTCGCTGATGACGACGCCGCGGAACAAGATACTGTTTTGCACTTCGCCGCTGATTTTACAGCCGTTGGCGACGAGCGCTTCATTCACTTTCGACCCTTTCAAATAACGCGTCGGCGGTTCGTGCTTGATCTTCGTATAGATGTGCGGGAAATCATAGATGATTCCCTCATGACGAAGCAAACGCATACTTTCATTATAGTACGAAAGAACCGAATGGATGACTTGCATTTTACCTGTATAGTGGTAACCGTGAACGTGTAAGCGATGGAGCTGCGGGCGAATCACGCCGTCGAGTAAATCATACTCGCCACGTGACGTCGCCTCATCGACGAGTCGAAGGAACAAGTTCTTCGACATGATGATCGTCTCCGTGTATGCGTACTCGTCGTCCGGGCTAAAGCCCCGCTCCGAGATGCCGACGACACGGTCGTTCTCACCGAGACGAATCGGGCGGCAGTACCCACACTTTTGCTCGTGCCCGGTATAGGCGAGCGTAATGTCCGCGCCCATCGATTTATGGTGCTTGAGCATGTCTTGGAAGTCGATTGTCGTCAAGACGTTTGAGCCTGTGATGACGACGTACGGCTGTTTACTGCGTACGAAGTGTTCGCGGTGCATCGAGAAGTTTGCCAAGTCGCCCAAATAAGCTTCCCCGTCCGGCTTTAACGCCGGTGGGAAGATGTGAAGGCCGCCTTGCGAACGGTCAAGGTCCCACTCTTTCCCTGAACCGACATGGTCCATGAGCGAGCGATACTTGTCGAGCGTGAAAATCCCGACTTGATTGATGCCTTGCGTAATCATATTCGTCAATGTGAAGTCAATGAGTCGATAACGTCCAGAGAACGGGACGGACGCCAAATTGCGATGTCCCGTAAACTCTGGAAATAATCCTTCTTCGGTCCCTAAGTTGATGACCCCTAACAAATCATTCGTCAACAATAACGCCTCCTTGCGTCGGTCTTTTTTAAGTTCAAGCACGTTGTTTGAATACTGCTCCGCTCTCGATGTTTTCGTGAGGTTCAATGACAACAATCTCACCACCCGGCTCGCCGATTGTCGCTCCGTCTTCGATGACGGCACAGCTTGCGACGATGGCTCGATGAATCGTGACATCTTTTCCGATGCGAGCCCCCGGCATGATGACAGAGTCTTTGACGAGTGACCCCTCGCCGACACGCACGTCGTAGAATAAGACGGAGTGTTGGACTTCCCCTTCGATTTGACAGCCTTCGTTAATGACCGACTGTTCGACGCAGGCGTCTTTCCCGATGTATTGCGGTGTCTGGTTCGGGTTGACTGAATACATCTTCCAGTTCGGGTCGTATAAGTCGAACGGTGGATCTTCCTCTAACAAGTCCATGTTCGCTTCCCAGAGCGACTGAATCGTACCGACGTCTTTCCAGTAACCTTTGAACTTGTAGGCGAAGACGTCAAGTCCGTCGAGTAGCGTATTCGGAATGATGTTCTTCCCGAAGTCAAAGCTTGACGTCTCATCTTCCGCGTCTTGAATCAAGTGCTCCCGAAGCACTTTCCAGTTAAAGATGTAAATCCCCATCGAAGCCAAGTTGCTCTTCGGTTTTTCAGGCTTCTCCTCAAACTCTTTAATGCGGAGGTCGTCGGTCGTGTTCAAAATCCCGAAACGAGGGGCTTCGTCCCACGGCACTTCCATGACCGAGATGGTGACGTCCGCTCCTTTTTCTTTATGGAAATCGAGCATCTTCTCGTAATCCATTTTATAAATATGGTCACCCGACAAAATCAAGACGTACTCTGGATCGTAATCGTCGATATAGCTCAAGTTTCGATAAATCGCGTTCGCTGTACCTTCGTACCAGTTTTTCCCCGATTGTGCCTGGTATGGCGGCAAGATGGCCAAGCCTCCGTTGCGGCGGTCCAAATCCCATGCCGACCCGATGCCAAGATAACGGTTCAGTTCAAGCGGTTCATATTGTGTCAACACACCGACTGTCGTAATTCCCGAATTCGTACAGTTCGATAATGGGAAATCGATGATTCGGTACTTCCCTCCAAAGTGGACAGCCGGTTTCGCCGTCTTACGCGTAAGGGGCCCGAGTCGCTTCCCTTCCCCTCCCGCGAGGAGCATCGCAACCATTTCTTGCTTCATAGTACAGCCTCCTAAATTCATAATATAAACCTCTTTTACCCTTTTTCGCTGTTTCCTAATGTATTCCTGCCCAAATTATTATATGATAACGTTTACATTTTGAAATTTGTTGAAAGATTGACGATATAATGAATGAAGAGAGGGGTGAGCGAATGCGGGCATGGGTAGGAACACTCTTTTTTGCCGGACTGATCGCTGTCGGATTTACCGTGAGCAGTGCGTTGAAAGAGGAAATCGAACAAGCGAAGACGATTGTCGCGTGGGGCGAGGAGACCGTCGAAACGGCGCCGTTGTCGCCGAAGCACGCCGTCACCCTCGCCTATAAAGGCGGGGCTGAGACGCTCTATTTGAGCGGGCGCCGCGATGACGTCTCTCTAGACGGGCTACCCGACCACATTCGTGACGCCATCATAATCATTGAAGACCGCAAGTTCAACGCCCATCCAGGTTACGACTTGAGCGGGATCGCCCGGGCGTTTATCAATAACGCCAATGAGACATCGGTCCAAGGCGGGAGCACGATTACGCAGCAGCTGGCGCGAAACGTTTACTTGACGCACGAGCGGACGTACGAACGAAAAGTGAAGGAATTGATGATCGCGCGGGCGCTCGAAAAAAATTATAGCAAGAAAGAAATCATCACTTCGTATAGCAACGTGATTTTCTTCGGGCATAACGTATACGGCATCCAATCCGCGGCCGACACGTACTTCTCGCGTCCGCTCGAGGACTTGAACTGGAACCAAATCGCCTATTTGCTGACGGTGCCGAACAATCCATCCTTGTACGACCCGCTCAACCCGTCCGCGGCGTTTTACGAACGAAAAGACCGCATCTTGACGCAACTGAAAGAAGCCGGGCTCGTCTCAAAACAAGCTTATGACGCGGCACATGGCGTGAAACTGAAAGCCAGCTATAAACGCCACGAGATTCGATATCCCGACTACATGGATGCCGTCATGAAAGACGCGATTCGGCTCGTGCGAACCCGGTACGACCTAGACGAAGAGGCGGCGCGCGACTACTTGGCAAGCAATCAGGCGACAGTCGAGACGTACTTGTCCGTCGCACGCCAGATGGCTGCGAAACGGGAGTTAAGTGAATTGCCTGCCGGACTGAACGGCGGCTATGCCGAACTGACGCCGAACGGACGAATCGTCGCCCTCGTCGACTCGGAAATGAAGCAAAGTGGCGAGTTCAACCGTTCGACGCAAGCGTTCCGACAACCAGGGTCGGCCATCAAACCAATTCTCGTCTTTGCCCCGTTCATCGAGGAGACGAACGCGACACTCGATACGATGCTCGACGGCCGTCCCGTCTGTTACGGGACGTATTGCCCGACCAATAGCGGCAATCGCGTCCTGAGCGACGTCACGTTCCGCGATACGGTCGCCTATTCGTTCAACACGCCGGCGCTTGCCGCGTTCAATCAAATCGACCAACAGGCGGCTTACGCCACGGCTGACCTTATGTTCAGCCAATGGGATCCTGATAAAGACAACAGTATGGCGAGCGCGCTCGGAGGGTTGACACAAGGTGTGTCCCCGAAAGAACTGGCGGCTGCGTATACGCCGTTTTTGAACAACGGGGTCTACGTCTCCGGCCAAACGATTAAAGAGATTCGGTTCGCCTCGGGCGCCCCGACAATTAGCCCGAGCATGACGAAACAAGCCATCTGGTCAGAAGAGACAGCTGCGACGATGCGACAAGCGTTGTCGGCTGTCACGACGTACGGGACGGGTCGCTATGCCGGGCAAATCAAGCGTCCGTATGTCGGTGGTAAGACCGGAACGACGAACGCCCACAAAGATATGTGGTACGTCGGATTGACAGATGAGACGATCACCGCGATTTGGCTCGGGGCGGATACCCCACGTCCGTTCCCAGAACTCGCCAACCGTGCCTATCCGGCCATCGTCTGGACAGAGGCCCATCGATAAAGAGGCTGGGACATAACTAGCCAGTTCTAAAGCATTTCAATCAAAAGGAGAAGAGGCCACCTGGCGCGAACGAGTCGCGCCAGGTGGCCTCTTTCTTATAAATCTACTGAGTTATGTCCCAGCCTCTTCGTCATTTATAAAATAATATCTCCGACTGAGTTAAATAGGCGAAGCAGCGCCCACGCCAGCCCGCTTAATAGAAGGGCCCACATCATCGCTTGAATGAGCAACAGTCCGATTGCCCGAAACGTCGACATCAATTGGCTCACTTGCCAAATGTAATAGAATAAATACAAAACGAACGTGCCGAGCAAAACGGCGATTGCAGCGAGCAAGGAATTGAGGAATAAGAAGCTGACCCCTGAACCGACGAGGAAAATCGTCGCGCCAGGCTTCAGTCGATGTAGCGAGCTCCCATTCGTCTCACGGGCGAAAAAGGCGAAGCCGAGCTGGTTGAACGTGTCGGCGACAAGTTTGAACGCGCTAAAGAGCATAAAGTAAATCGTAAAAAAGACGACGAGGACGAGCACTTTCGTCTCTTGGACGGACAACAGGGCGATGACTTCGCTATAGACACCGATGCGCGTCAGCCACTCGATGACGTATTCACTCGTCGCGATGGCGAGCGACATCGAGAACAAGATGATGCCAATCAACGGGGCATAGCTCAATAAGTACACATTCGTTTTCATAGGGAGGCTCCAATTTCACATTTATTTCTCATATTCAGTGCAAATCTAATATCAAGTATATTATAATATTTGTAGTCATGGAGAACAAAAGGGGGATTTTCGGATGGGCTTATTATTGATGATGGCAGTCAGCGTCGTCTTCCTCGCCGCGATTTTTACAGCAGGATATAACAGAAAACCAGAAGGTAACCAATAAGAGCCGAGATTCTCACGAATCCGGCTCTTTTTTTATTTGAGTCCAGCGTAGCCTTGTTGACGGAGCGCCTCATAGACGATGATCGCCGCCGTGTTCGAGACGTTGAGCGAACGGACAAGGTTCGACTGTGGGAGACGGATGCAGCGGTCAAGATTATTTTCAATCACTTCCATCGGCAACCCTTTCGTCTCACGACCGAAGACGAAGAAGTAATCTTTGTCGACGACCGAGACGTCGAGGTCGCTCGGATACTTTTCTCCGTACTTCGTGATATAGAAAAACTCACCGTCCGGATGCTTTGCCCACAGTTCATCGAGCGAGTCATGATAACGGACGTCGACGAACTGCCAATAGTCGAGCCCGGCCCGCTTCAACATCTTATCGTCCGTCGAGAAGCCGAGCGGGCGAATCAAATGCAATACAGCGTTTGTTGCGGCACACGTCCGGGAGACGTTCCCAGTGTTCGCTGGAATTTCAGGTTGAAACATGACGACATGGATAGCCATACGATTTTTACCTCACTTTTGTTGTTCGATTTCAAGTAAACGTTGTTTTTCCGAAAGCCCGCCGGCAAACCCGGTCAACTTCCCACTGCTGCCGATGACGCGGTGACAAGGGAAAAGAATCGGCAACGGGTTCCGGTTCAACGCCTGTCCGACGGCACGAACCGCTTTCGGCCGACCGATCTGTTCGGCGATGTCTTTATAAGAGCGCGTCTCACCAGACGGAATCGTCAAGAGCGCGTCCCAGACGTCACGTTGAAATGACGTTCCTGCCATCTCAATCCATCGGCGGTCCTCGTCTTGTAATCCGTCGCGTTCGACCCGCTCCATCAACTTGACAAGCCATTCCGGTGCCTCTTCTTCAGAGGCAGACGTTGCAAAGTCGAGGGCGACCAATTTCCCGGCCTCATTCAACTCGTACGACAGCCATCCCCATTTAGACGACACGGTCTTCACGGCCCCACTCCTCTCGGAAAATGCGAATCTCTTCTAGCACCATCTCAGACTGCTCGGTTTGTTCAATCTCTTCGTAAATCGTTTCCGCCTCCTCGCCAAGAATCGCACCAATCGCCCAGACGGCCGTCGCCCGCATGTCTTCTCGGGCGTCTTCTTGAATGAACGTTCGCAGGACAGGGATCGCTGACGGCTCACGATAATGTGCGAGCGCGAGGATGGCGTTTCGTTGAATCGGTTTCTTGCCGCGCCATGCGCCGGACAAATGGCCAAACTTCGTCTTGAACTCACGGTTACTTAGTGTAAGGAGCGGCTCGAGAAGTGGTTTGACGATTTCCGCTTCCGGCAACAGTTCTTCGTGGTGCCGCCAATCTTTCTTCCGGTTATACGGGCAAACTTGCTGACACGTGTCGCAGCCGTATAATCTTCCACCGAGCTTTGAGCGAAATTCACGCGGCATGAGCGTCTTCATCTGCGTCAAATAAGCGATACATCGCTTCGCATCGAGCACGCCCGGCTCGACAAGTGCCGACGTCGGACAAGCCGTCATGCACTTATCACAATCGCCGCAACCGTCCTCGATTGCCTCGTCTGGAGGCAAATACGTATCGAGAATCATCTCACCTAAATAGAGGTATGAGCCTTTTTCCGGGGAAATGATGGAGCAGTTCTTCCCGCTGAAACCGATACCGGCTCGTTCCGCCACGGCCCGGTCGACGAGTTCCCCCGTATCGACCATCGACCGGGTCCTTACCCCGGGGACAATCGATTCGATATAGGCTTGCAGTTTCTCAAGACGCGATCCGACCGCCCGGTGATAATCGAGCCCCCAAGACGCCCTAGCGAACAGTCCCCGGCGAGACCCGGAGACACTGCGCGGCGCCTCTTTTAATTTACTCGGGTAGGCGATTGCAATCGCAATGATCGACTGTGCGTCTTCAAGCAACAGCTCCGGTTTCGTGCGCTTGTCCAAATCCGGCTCTTCAAAGCCGGAAGCGAAACCTTTCTCTTGTTGTTTGACGAGCCGTTCTTTCATGACGATGAACGGGTCAGCCGTCGTCACTTTCAACTCATCGATGCCAATCGTCTCAGCGTATGCGACTATTTTTTGTTTAATCGTTTCCGGACTTAATCCGTTCATCCAATCACCTCTTTCGAATCCATTTTCGCATACAAAAAATCTCTCCGCCACTCGGCAGAGAGATGATGAAGCGGGTGAAGAGAATCGAACTCTCGTCATCAGCTTGGAAGGCTGAGGTTTTACCATTAAACTACACCCGCATGGTTATCATATGTGTGCCGCATCAGCGACTACAATCAATATACACCTATACTTTTAAGAAGTCAACACTTTTAAATGAAATTGTTATAACAACTTGTTATGAACAGTATATACCCTGATTGCTTTCTTATAAATCATATTTTGATATATTTTTACGAATCAAAAAAAGTCTGCCGGATTATGCCGGCAGACTTTTCAAAGCGAAGATGTTTTCGGTTCGCGCAACAGGTGTTTAATGTCACGGAACGTGACGAACGATTTATTCTTCGCATCATACAGCTTGTAGCGAAGCGACTTCAAACTCGAGAACAATCCGATCGTCGTCGCTCGTTGCAACGGTGGTGTCGATGTATGCGCTTGTTCCAAGTTATAGTTCGGCACACGGGGGCTCAAGTGATGGACGTGGTGGAAGCCGATGTTCCCCGTTACCCACTGCAGCACTCTCGGCAACTCGTAGTACGAACTCCCCTCAATCGCCGCCTTGACGTAATCCCACTCACTCTCGTCTTCGAAATATGAGTCTTCGAACGTGTGTTGGACGTAGAACAGCCAAATGCCGAGAAGTCCGGCTGTGAACATCGTGATTCCTTGGACAATGAGAAACGCCTGCCACCCGACCAGGGCGATCATGCCGGCGTATAAGACAACGAGGGATGCGTTAATGACGTGTGTATTGATGCGTTCTTTTTTCCGAGCGTCTTTCCGGTTGAAGCGGCTCGTGATGAGAATCAAATATAACGGTCCAAGTCCGAACATAACGAGCGGATTGCGATATAGACGATATTGAAGACGCGTCCATTTCGAAGCTTCGACGTATTCCTCAATCGTCATGACCCAAATGTCCCCGACGCCCCGCTTATCCAAATTTCCACTTGAGGCGTGATGAATCGAATGTTCCCGTTTCCACTTCTCATAAGGGAATAACGTCAACACACCCATGATCGTGCCGACGATGTTATTGGCTTTTCTATTTTTAAAGAACGACCCGTGCGTGCAATCATGAAAAATGATAAACATACGGACGACGAAACCAGCTGCGACGATCGCGAGCGGAATCGTCAAGAACACAGAGATGTCGAGCGCCTGATACGCGAGAAACCATGCTGCCAAAAACGGTAAGATTGTATTGATCATTTGCCGGACACTCTTCTTCACGTCCGCCTTCTCGAACGGCGAGACGTGCTTTCGGAGCTGGGCAATCTTTTCTTTACTCATATTCGTTCATTCCTCCTACACTACATAAACCACACTACGACGACAGTAAGATGAATCATCGTCCGATTTGAAAATCGTATAACGAGTCATTTATTAACACCAGGTAATTATACCACATATGATTTTTATTGTTTGATTATTTCAAATTTAATTATTTCAATTAAATCCCTTTTATAGAATTAAAAACATAATAAGTATGATAGAATCCAACGTGTAGCAAATGAAATGAGGTGGGGTACTTTGAGAAAACGAATATTTACACGACAGCGTGTCACCTTTCTATCGATTGCTTTCATCATCTTACTTCCGATTCTAGTCGTCGGGTATACCTTCTATACAAATATGAGCCAAGGTATGCAGAACGAGGCATTAGAGGACAAATACGCAGATCGTGTCAGAGAGTTGCAGATTGAGGTATCTAAAGGAGATCCGTTCAATCGGCGTGGAAACGCGACCGATCGGACCCGTGTCGAGCTCCTTGCACGTTACGATCCTGACAATTTGAGTCGGACGACATTAGTAAAGAACATGCATTTGATGACTCATCAGAAAATCTCGGCCCGCTCGAAATGGGGCGCGATTCCGATGTCGGAAGAAAACATCACGGCTTCGGCTGAGTACCTTACCTTGCTAGAGAGAAACAATCAAATTGGTCCGAACGTGTATAAGGAATTGCGGGCCATGCTCGATAATTGGGCGCGTGACGACTTCAGTCAGGCTGATGTCGAGCAAGACCAGTTGCTGCGTTTGCTAAATGCCAATCGTGGTTTCTCCAACGGTTTAGCTACACCTCTCGAGGAAGAGTTGTATATTTTGAATAACTTTGGGTCTGACTATTTGGATACGTTGACATCAACTTTAGATGAGACTGAATGAACTTTATAAATTCAAAATAGCCACGAATGACTTCATCTACTCAGTCATCCGTGGCTATTTGAATCATTTATTTTTTCTTCAATGCTTCTCCATCAATACAGTCCTTAAAAGTACACCCTTAGAAATAGAACGTTGTAGTAAGATTAATTTTCTGCTTTTTCCATCGGTTTTAAATTGATGGTGTATACATATTTTTCTCCAAAATTATTCAAAATGAATAGCTCTTCTTCTTCCGGTGTAGCCAAGCCATTAGAGTAACCGATTTTTGCACCCATTCCATCCAGCATATAATCCTGATCTTTATCAATGTTGCTAAAGTCAGCTTGTTCCCATTGTTCGATGATTTTCCCGAGCTTGGTGTAGTCGTTTAAATTTAATTTGTTCTTTTTCCGAGCAAGTTCTAAATACGCTCGAACCTCACGAATATTCTCGTGAGACATTAGGATTGCACCGTATTTTTTATCAGCGGAAATTTTCTGGTGAGTCATTTCGTGCATGACTCGAACTAGGTTAGACTTGTTGAGTTTCTCTAAATCATCAAACACTAATCCGGTTTCAAGTTTTGGGTTGATTTTATGAACCGCATTTGGACGACCTGGTGGGTTCGCCTCAAGGAACCGCTTAAGTTCTTTAGCTCGATCAAGTTCATCTCCTTCAAGCTCTTCATCGATGGAATATGACGAACTTGAAGAAAATCCGTTAAAAAAATAAACAACTGAAGAAATTAATATCGTTACGGTGACTATCGTGAAGAGTAAAATGAACCTACCTTTTTTTCTTTA
This sequence comes from Exiguobacterium alkaliphilum 12/1, assembly GCF_000714435.1. Taxonomy (GTDB): domain Bacteria; phylum Bacillota; class Bacilli; order Exiguobacteriales; family Exiguobacteriaceae; genus Exiguobacterium; species Exiguobacterium alkaliphilum. The sequence continues at coordinate 14,367 of NZ_JJMW01000033.1, read as the reverse complement.
TCATAACTGTACCTCCCCACATAAATCATTCCCGTAAATTGTAACATACATAGGAATTATGTTACTCCTAATAAAAGTTATAATTTTGAAATTATTTCTCCTTTAACCAATCAAGATTGCAATATTTTCATTCTCTAATATAAAGTAATCGTATAATAAAAAAAGACCCTAGCCTCAGCTAGGATCTACGGATACCGGTGGTCGGAGTCGAACCGACACTCCAGAGGAACACGATTTTGAGTCCCGAATCAAATTTAAATCTCTTACTTATGTTGTATATCAACGCTTCTGCATTTTCGTTAAAATTCGTTTAACACGACTACTACAAACATACTTCTAAGGTTACTGTTTAGTCAACCTATTACGCAGTGTACTTATTGAATCGAGCGAGATTCTTATTTTTATAGTAATGAATCAATCGTTGCTCATGAATTAACGCATCTCTTCGTTCTGAGTACTCTGCTACGATCTCATACTCCAAGTCACCCGACTGCATCATATTCCGATGCTCTACATTTTGACGATTCGTGTATCTTCTCATTCGATACCAGACCCCACTGCCCACATAAACGACCTCTCCACCCTCTCGATGAAGATAAACGATGTAACGATTCGTTTGTCGTAGCTCATTGGGATCAAGTTGATACTTCTTTATTAAACCAATTACTTTCTGAAACGACAATCCATATATTTTTGCAATATCCTCATTTGTCATTTTCTCTTTAAGATATTGTTCGAGACTTTCTTTACTTGGAAACACAATATTTGCACCTTTCTGTTCGATTTATTGATTTTCTTATTTAATATCTTCAACCATTTCTTCAGTTAAATAAGAAATTATCCAATTTTTTAAATAGAAAATTAAATAACTTCTTAAATAACTTATTCAATTAGGCCCACTATATATAGAAGAAATAAAATTGATATTTTAATTTACAAGCTCAATTGAAGAAACCTATACTAAAGACACTTACTATATATTAGGGGGGATAAAAATATGGACTTGAAAACAAAATGGAATGAATTTTCTTTAAAAAGAATTATCAAGCCATCTCCTTATTGGATTCCGGCATTAATAGGTACTTTTTCTTTGTCACTTATTGTTTTATTACTAACTAAATCATCATTCAGAAGTATTGTGAACAATAATTACTTTTCATTTCAACTAGCTACAACTTTAATTTTAGCTACCGTAGGAATATGGACAGTAATTAATACTACAATTTCAGCAAAGTCTGCCGCAAAGTCGTTGGAATTAAATTTACAGAACAAGTTAAAAGATGAAACAGCGTTAATTGTTTTAATTGATAAAAGAATAGAAACCCCTTATGCACCACCGTCAGCCTATGAACATCCTTATACCACCCTTAACAGTGTCATTCATCAAGCACAAATATCCGCTGAGGAAAAAAGTAAGCATCTGAATACTATTCTTGAAGATAACAAAAAATTATTCACTTTTGAAAATTCTATTAAAGCTCATAAAAATGATTATTTTATAGATGTAACTAATATCGGGAAGGGTCCAGGAATGAGTGTTAAATATAGAGTTTTTCTTAATAATTGGATGGTTTACTCCAAACCTTATACGTTCTATTCAAGTGACTATATACGTACGTTTCCACTGGGTTATAAAATTGAGTTTTCTACATATTCTCAAGGTGAAGGTATTACTATTGATAATCGTTATGAAATTGACATGGATGTCAATGGTAAACTTTTATACAGTAAACCCGATTATGAATTTAATCATTATTTACCATTTCAGAATAAGGAACTAGTTTCTGGAGAAAAAAACTTTTTGATTTCTAATAATTCATTTAAAATCGAATTACCAACAGAATTTATAGTTATTGCAAAACACTTTGCGATAATAACTAATTTAATTGAAAGTGGAACAGCTCCAGAACTAGTGTATTTTCCTTCTCCACAGTTGAAAGTCCTTCTAGAATACAAAGATGAGTTGACTTTGAAACATAATAGAACTGACTTTAATCAAACACATAACTTTGAATATATAATAAGTATTGATGAAAACTCAATAGTAGTTAACAGTGATACAATAAAATTTGATTTGAAAACGACCGTGTCTTAAAACTAAATAAATTGATATTACGGTTTATAAGTTTACACGTTGTTATCACAAGGGCTCTTCTTTACTTTAGAGCCTTTTATTTTACCCAGAATTTTATATCTATTAAATTTTATTTGTAAATAAAAAAATCCTTTAGGGTATCCTAAAGGATTAAAACAAATTGAACTTCTGTCATTTCGCTAAGTTAATTATTCATTTAATCCGTTCGCTTCTAATTCATTAGCCTCAATGTCTTCTATTTTTTCAGTAACCCTTGTATTGATAGTGTGACCAATGTGTCTAAGCGTTTGAATTTTCACTTGGGTACTCCAATCGCCATTTGCTACGTGTCGATTGTAAACATTAAATAAATGACCAACTAATTCTTCTGTCACATGAATGAGTAACCTCGTTTTTAATGCTATATCAACGTCGGCATTTTCGTTCATCATACCTTCAATAAACATGTAGCTACCAGCATATGATTCAAAGTCGATATCTATTGATTTATTTTTTAATAATGACAAATCAATATTGTGTCTCCTATATGAAATCTTAGGCTTCAAATATTTAAATTCTTCACTTTCTAAAAGAAATCCCAAAGTCCCTAGCGCATCCATGATAAAATCACCAGACCCTGAAATTTCAGATAAACGATCCACATTAGTCGGACCTTTAAATCCAATTATTCCCCTTATTCTCAGTTCGCTATCATCATCTAATACGTCATTATTTCTCTCTCTAGCAATGTAAACTAACCAATCTGCTAAATCATCACTATAAGGATAATGACATACTTCAATTTCTCCACGCCCATCATAGTTGTTCAATTTTCTTAAAAGTGTTTTTGCAGTGGCACTGATTCTATTTATAATATAATGCACAGTATCTTCAGTTGAGTAAACAATTACAAAACACTCATTATTTTTTATTCTTCTAACTCTGTCCTCATTTTCTTCTTCTGCAGCTCTCGGTGTTTCATAACTAAAGCTATATGCGTTGAAGCGAATATTATTGTTTTGAAGCTCTAAAATTTCATCCTCTAAAAAGTGCTTTGTTATAGCATAATTTAGCGGTCGGTTTGTAAGAGGGTCTCTTTCTATTTGAAACCAATTTCTATAGTTGTCAATATTATTAATCACTCCATTAAAGTCATTATTAACAGTATCAATCCAATGAGAAAATCCCATACTTTAATCCCCTTCAACCTTTATTTCAAATTTGTTAGAAGTGATTCTTTGTCGCCAACTTTTATTCTCGCAACTAATTGATATTGAGGCATTACCAGTCAATGCGTTTTCATCAAGCATAATGTCTATCGGAAATTCTTTTGATTGCTCTATCGAGCGTTGAACTGTCACTAATTCTTTTAAATCTATATAATATAATCCTGAGTTGTCATCTATAGAATACACAGCTCTTGTTTTTTTCATTTGAAGAACAACATCTTTAATTTCTGGAATAATTAGTCTATCTGGCATTAGTTTATAATTTCCAGAAAGTTTAACTTTAAGTTTTATTTCACGTGCTTTTTTATTTTTTAATTTAACAGAAGATAATTCGTTCCCATCATGTTCATGAACAATGCTGACTTCCACGTTAAAAATAAAAATTGAATATACATATTTAAACACCATAATAGTTAATTGAGCGAAAAAAGTTGCCACTCCTATATCTATAAATTGACTTAGCCTTTGATCAGGTATTGTAATAAAGTTCGATGGTCTGAGTCCTAGCCATAACATAATTGCCACCAAACAAACTATAGCAAGATTTTTAAGATATGTACTAGCCTCTTTTTTAAAATCTATATCCAATAATCTCATGCTAAATATCTCTTTAGTAATGGTGCAATCACTTCATTAATCACATCGGACGGATTATCTCCAATTACTACACCATTAGACTTAATTTCACTTTGAAATCCGTTATAGAAGATAAGCATGCTATTAATATCAATAGAATCATATTCTTCGGCCCAAGATAATTCATTCTTTAATAGAACAAAGTTTTTCTTATCATTTCTTACCTTTTTAATTAAATCTTCTATATCTTGATGAAAAACTTCATCGCTTCCTTCATCTAACTTTATTTTCTGCAAGATCCCACCTGAAAGAAACACATCTTCCATAATATTAATCATAAGCTCTGAATTAATGATTACTTGTTTAAAGTTATTATCCCTCATGTCGCTAATCATCTCTCGATAATTTTGCAACTTTGGATCATATTCAACTGCTTCTATCTCTGTTTGTTTTTCTAATGATCTTCTAAATAATTTTTTTACTGTCATATCTATCACCACCTATATTGTTAATTCTCTATTTTCAACTATACAACTTTAATACTTATTTTTCGAGACCGACTCTTTATTTTTGGTAAATTTTTCTTCTCAACATCAAATAGGAGTTTAGGTACCTCGTGTGCGTTTGACTCTTCACACGTTATTTCATCCCTTACTCTATTTTTTTCAAATTATGTAGGGCGTATCTTCATCAGTCAGATGTACTGACGAAGAAAGCCATATGATACTTCTTCACATTGAAAGCTCACCATCATTAAGTTGATCCGTGAGAGTAGATCACTTCGATCAATGTCTATCTCTCTTTCTCTCACCTTACTGACTATATGTTTTGTGTATAGACCTGCAACTGATCGTCTATATAACTCTTCACCTAGATCATGACGAAGTGCAGTCAATGACTGCAACTTCATGATGATGTTCATTGTATTAGTTGATGTTCCCATTTACATTTCTACCTCATTTGAAGTGATTGCTTCAGTCTGATTACTCTCTAGAATAATTTGCAATGGACCGTTACCTTGAAGCGAGATTGAGTACGTTACAAGATCATCGTATGGAAGATCGAGCGAAAAGTCTGTGATTGTACAGTTACCTTCATAACGTTTGCCCGATGGCATTTCAAGATACACATCTACATTTTCAGAATTCAAGAACGCTGTCTCGATCTCTTCATACGCTGCGTCTGATTCGACGTATGCGCCATCAGCATCAATTGTATACGATTTGAATCCTGGCAATGATTCATTCCAGAATCCTTCTGTGTCTTTTGATGTAGCATCAATCGATTCTGCCGAACGTCCCAATGAGGCGTTACGTTGTCCTGCCAAAACTCGGCCCGACCCTTCTCGATAAATGTATAGCTTAACCTTCATACCGCTAACTTTCTTTGTCATTAGTTCTCTCTCCTATTCTAAATAAGAATGCGGAATCGATTAGCTCGATCCCGCATAGTTCTTATGCCTGTTTCAATTTCACAAGTGCCTGTGGATTCGTCACGATTGAATCAATGTACATATCAAACACGAACAACTTCGAGCCTCGCAACGCCTGCTTTGAGTCAACAATCTCTTGTAGTCCTGACTGTTGTTTAATCATCATTGATACGCCTTCTTGATAGTTACCGAAAATGACCGGTGTTTCTGCCGGAAGCGAATCAGTGACGTGAACTGGAGCGCCAAATAATGTTCGAATGAGCTTGCCGTTGACTACTCCACTTTGCATGTAGAAGTGACCATTTGCATCTTTAAGCTTTGCAACTTGATCAAAGAACTCTTTGTTCATGATGAATGCAGCATCATCTAAATATTCCGGGTGGATAGATGTGTATAGGTCAAAGAATGTATCTACTGAGACTACTCCATCCATTGAAATCGACTTCACGTTTTCATCATGAGCAATTCCGTTTAACTCTTCTGAAGTCTGTCCTACGAGCATTGACCGTTCAACTACCTTTACAACACGTCTTGCCAGTAAGTTTTTCACGTAGTCTTCGATATTTGTTCCACTGTCATTGATAAGTTGATTAGTAAGAGTTACTGCTGCGCCAACTCGTTTTTGTTTTAATTCAGCATACTCAAATCCAAATGTGCTTTCGATAATGTCGTCACCTTCACCAACAAATCCTGCTTCAATTGAGTCATCTTCGCGAGCAATTTTTAAGTTTCCGCTAACTGACTCATACTTTTTAGCAAGTGCAAAGATTGGAGACTTCTCTTCCATCAAAAGCACAATGTCTTGATGAACCGACTCAGGAACTAACACATTGCCATCTGACGTTTTTTGTAGTGAACGACTTTCACCTTTTAAGATTTCTTCAAGTTCATTCTTTCGTGTCTCAATTTTTCTCATTTCTCTAATTTCCCCTTTAGTTGTCTCTGTTTGTTTAATTGACGGAACTTCAACTTCTTCGATTAACGTGAAATGCCTTGCTGAAATATTCGACTGTGAGAAAGCCGGATTTTTAACGACGCTAACTTCAAATAGTTCTAATTCTTTGATTGTGCGTTCGTGAAGCTCTTTGCCGAGATACTTCCACTCATCTTTCAACACTCTGAAGCCGAATGACATATTCTTAAACAGACCTGCGGTAATCAATTCATAGTAGTCATGCCCCCATGAAGTTGGAGCAATTCTCGCTTCCATAAATAAGCCGACTTCATCTTCTTTAAGCTCAAGTGAATCATTACTTGTCGAAGCTAAAATACGTGTTTGATCATGTTCTGCTAGAAAATCAACATCCTGCTCTCTCTCTTGAAGCGCTTTTGTGAATGCACCACGTTCAATTTTCTCGACAAACTTCTTTGCCGTTCCCATCACTTCGCTCAATTGATTCGTTTTGTTGACGTAACCTCGTACTACTAGTTGATTTGAATCTCCTGACCTCAGTTGTAGATTCTTAAATCGTAATTCCACTGTGTTCTCCATTATGTTTCTCCTTTGTCTCGATGTGTTCTCCGATATTTAAGACAAGCATACTGTCGTCTGATACTTTCTTGAGTACTTGACCAAGCCTAAGTACGAAGTAATCCTCTTCGATACCTTTTAGATCAAGACGATGACGTGCCTCGTTAAATGAAATCAATCCTTTTTCTAATGCTTGACTGATTGTTTTAATTTTTTCTGCTTCTGTTGTTCTGAGTAGTTCAGAAGTATCGAACCTAAAGAAAAAGCCAAGCAACTTTTCGCCTGACTCTAAATAACTCTTATCTAGTGCTGACTCGATTGCTGTAATGATAGGACCGATGCAGTTTTGCAAAAATTGAAGATTATTGTGTTCCAAGGAAGCGTATTTGTTAGCCGAGCTATTTAACATGCTCTCTGGAATATTGAAGACTCGTGCAATTTCTGAAGTGACTGTACTTTTACTTTGATGAAGACTTAGTTCATCTGGAGATAGTGCGATTGTCGAGAAATCAAGTCCATCTTCAAGAATCAGTGTCTTACCTGTATTTTCTGTACCTGAATATAGAGAATCGAATCCCTTTTTTAAGCGATTGATTGCTTGCTCTGTGAGTCTTGTATTAGCTTTAAGAACACCTGTAGGCAATGCTCCATTAGAGAGTAAGTTTTCTTCATACTTCAACTGACTGAGCGCCGTGTTGAACAATTTATCTGCATTGACCAACAAGCCATCAGTCCCTGAATCAATAACAATTAGTTGCTCTGAAGGAATCTCAACGTTTCTCGAAAGTCCACTATACAGGTACTTCTTAGCTGACACAGTGATGTTGTCATCTGTGTAACTCTCTTCGGCCATAGATTTAGCCGCAAGATAATGCAACTGTCCATTTTTCTTAAACAAGTAGGCTTTACCTCGAAGTAAATAATCTTGTACAACCTTCTTCTTGAGGGCTTGTCCTGTTTCTAGAGCATTTGCATCATGATTGAGACTATTTGTTCTGTCATCTCGAAGTTGCTCAATCGACCGATCTGTTTGCTCTTGGTATAAGTAGAGTGGTAGTTGCGCGATTGATGAAGTAATCAACTCAATTGCTGCGTAGACGGTTGGAATTTTCAGTACATCTTCTTCTCTTACTTTGACTGGACGAGTTCCAGAAAGAATTGTTCGCGCGAAGAAGTCACCTTTTGTGTAACTCTTGTTTCTTTGAAAATTTAATAAGTTCAATGTTCAATTTCCTTTCTGATATATATTCATTGCTTTCAAAAGCAATCATTGCAGGTAAAAAAAATACTCTATCAACGCTAAGCATTGACAGAGTAAACGAAAGAAGAGGAAAGTACTATTTACAAACACAGAGGACATATATATAGATACGTCTCTACTATATATGTACACAACTAAGGGGTTTGTAACAGCTTTTTGAAAAATTTATAGCAAATAATCCAAATATTTTTTCAGTAAGTCTCTTTGACGTTCCGAAGGGATATAACAAGCCATTTTTTCACCATTTCGGATAGATCCTCGGAACATAAATTGAATTAATTCTGAAAGCGCCAGTAGATCCTCATCCACGTCAATATCATGGCTTAAGAAGAACTGCTTTTCTACTGGGTTTAAGAAGCGATTGACCATATACGCCATAGCTGTACAGTGTGCATAATCATTTGTAGCTCGAATCGTACAAGGTACAAAATTATCTTTTTCTCGATCATCATACTTATTAAATTTGCACTTTGCGTTAGACAAGCGTTTTGCTTTTGACTTGTAAGTTGTCCAAAACAATTTATCATTATCTGTCGTTGCTTGAGTCCGGAAAAATGAAGTAAGGTTTTGCTGTAATCTCTTGTACTTTTCTGGAGTAGCACTCTCATACCAAGAGTATGATAAAAGATATCGATTAGTTTTTTTAACTCGAGCGAAATAATTTGAATTTAAGGTACTTGGTCTTCCTTGTGTCTCATAATCTTCGTAAATTGTTAGTAACTCTTTTAGTTTTTCTCGCTGATCGTATTTATTATGGTAGCTCACAAGCTTGTACAAATCGCCTTTTTTTATCACTGAATACTTTTTATACTGAAGGTCAAAATAATCATAGTAATACTTCTGAAGTTGCCCATCAAAGAGATAAGTTAAAATATAAACTTCTTTAAAGTTACTGAATGAATTTATAGGTAATAACGATACCATCTGTAGCTTTGTATTTCCGAAAGCTTTGAGAATCCCTAGGTTTGCAGCATTTTTAACATCAGCGAATATCGCATGTTTCTCATCTTGTTTATAGTCCGAAAGCCAAGTTACAGATGAATCTTTTTCAATTTTGATATGTCCATCATTAATCAAAATATCAATGTCCTGACTAGCTATAGGAAATACCTCAATAACCTCGGCCACTTCATCCATAATTAATGTATAGTCACTCTGTTGAATTAATTCATGCGCTTCATGATCCATCATCTTAAAAAGTTGATGTGTGATTGCGATTGATCTTCCATCAGCCAGTAGCTTCTTTAAGTGATCTAGTTTTTTCCCTTTTCCTCTTGCTGCAATCGGAGTAGCCATATTTAAATTTGTTGCACCAATGACTCGTTTAACTTCTGATAAGAACGGAGTCACAAAGATAAACTTTTTGCCGAAAGTGTTCTCATTCATCATTTGAATTGCATAACTTGTCTTTCCTGCACCACAGATTGCATCAATTACTTTTACTTTCTCCATTTGAATTTCACTCCTGATATTTGATTTAACACTTGTTTTATATCAGTCGAAATTCAAACGTAAATTGCTATTTATATAATTGAACTCTTTTTTGCATCGACTGCTCCGCTTGTCGCTCCGCAACCATGTCGACGCTGTATCGGAAAAGAGTTCGTTCGACCGGATTCTTCGAATCTCGATCTCACTTCACTTTTTCCGCTAGGTAACGAATTTTTTTATTTATTTTTTCTTAATAACTTTTTTTCTTTTAAGAGAAAGAGCTCACGAAGCTATGTATACCAACACTTTTCTAATACTTTTTGCACAAAAACCCAAGCAATAAGTATTTTAGAACTTATGAATTACAGCACTTATTTCGATGATTCATACTTTTCTCTTTCAAAAGAAATAGTATCAAGACTGTATAATCGCACTTCTACTTCAACAGCAAGCTGTTTCATCCGAAGCACGATCGAATCAAAACTTTAAAAAAAATAAAAAGTGACGGCTTCTTCGAACCCTACTTTTTATGTTTTTTTAAAGACTTTTGATTCGGTAGGTATTTTTATTTATCTTTTTTGATCAACTGACGATTAATGATTAATGACTAACTAAAAAACTTTAAAATTTCCCATTGTATACAACTCAAAAACATTAAGAACACTTTTAAAAATAATAACTTTTAAAAGGTAATTACCTCACTTGAGCCTCGGTAATTCGTTACAACTTAATGTCGCGACATGCACAGCTTCTTACCGTATCATGAAGAAACGCTCCACCCAATATTGATTCAACAGTCAATTCTGTTAGGTTCAAATATTAAAAACCCTAATAACGGATAATAATGAATTCATCATTGCAAGATATTGATAAGGTTGGTCAATATCGAATGAATCCATATCCATCAGCAGAGTTTTGATTTTGCAACGGCATCTACGGACCTCGGAGTTATTTGATATAGGAGTGAACTCTCGGCACTTTAATGTCTCCAATGTTATTCGGTTGTAATACATTTATATCTAGATAAATGATTACGTAAACGAATATCTAAAATTAATTAGAGAATTATTTATTATATCTGTGCCATTGAAAACGTAAACGCTGCGCTCTGAAGTGAGCTAGCAGATATCATATTTCATTTCCTTCAGACTAAATCGACATCACAATTGAAAATAGCCTAAGATTAATTTCTATGAGAGTTATCCTTTATTCCCGTAGAGCTTGTTCATTGCTCAATCACCAAGTTGATGAGTATTCATATTTCTCAAAGAGCCGAAATCTAATACGAGCCATTTATGAGCTCCTCAGCCCATCCCAAAGACTCGATCAATATATTCTTGCTTCTCATCATACGTTACTTCGCCTTTCTTCGCTCTTGTTCTGTATAAAGTCGTCTCCAAACAAGAGCGCAAATACCCGCCCAAGTTTTTAATTTCACTTCGATTGTTCATTACCTCTTTAACGACTCTAAGCACAATATCTTTATTGAGACCCTTGAGGCGATATTCGTTTGTGAGTTTGTGAATTGTTACCTCATCTTCATCGTTTCTAATGTCATTGATAACCGTTTCTTTGTTAACAAGCTTGTTAACAGATTTGTTATCATTATTATTACTTAAGTTATTATTAATATAGTTATTCTTATTAGTGGTTCTTTTTGACCCTTCTTGATGGGTCATTTTGACCCTTTGCTCTGACCAATTTGACCCTTCAGGAGAGTTCAAAGTGACCTCATCGCCTGAAAGATCATTTTGACACTTCAGGCTTGGGGCCTTATCTAATTGCATATTATTGTCGTTCACTTGGGCAGCATGATCCATGTCTTCTTTGATTGCAGTTTCAGTGTCCGAGTTTACTTTAATCAAATAATCATCCGTATATGTTAGTTTCAACGGAAATAGTTTATTCGCTCGTGTAAGTCCATCTCGCTCTTCTTCCAACAAACCATAGTCGGCCAATTCTTTCTTACAACGCTTAAAAGTAGATGAGGACATACCTAATAATTCTTCCGCCTTTTCAGCGCCAAGACGTACATAATATTTTCCGTCATCCTGCCAATCGTTCTGCATCGATAATTTCACCTGATCCAACAATAGGATATAGACTAATTTTGTATTCGGCTTCATATCTCGATATGCTTCTCCCACTATCAACACTTTCGGTACTTGATAGTAGATGAGTTGATCTCGATCGTCTCTTGTAAAGTAATGACTCATCTCAAACTCTCCCCTACACCGGATTTGAATTTCTCAGAGAGAGCCGTTATAATAACAACATTAGTAGTGTGTTTCGTGTTGTTGTTATTATAACGACTTTAACGGAACCTCTGATTACCCCGGAGTCTGTGAGAATGCCATCTCACGGCTCTATTTTTCATTTTATAATACGAACAAACGTTCGTACACACCTACAACCGAAGACCCTTCAGAGCTCCATATTTGCCATGTTTGCGCTTCAAATCTTTGCCCCATAGGTTTACATATCTTTTCGTGACGGTGATGTCCGTGTGACCCAATAGGTGCATCAGAGAGAATGCATCGATTCCCTCCATCACCATGCGTTTGGCCATCGTATGACGAAATGTATGAGGACTCACTCTCTTCTCGATACCTGCCAACTGCCCATAGCGAGTAAAACGCCCTTGAATGCTGTGACTCTTTAAAGGGCCGTTGTCTCTATTGATAAATAGAGCATCTGTATCTAATTGCCCTCGAATGACTAAGTAGCGCTTCAATTGCTGCTGCGTGAACTCTGACAAATAAACAGTTCGCTCGAAATTATTCTTTGTCTTTCTAACAAGGAGTTCGTCTCCCCTGATGTCACCAATCTCAATACCGACAAGTTCTGATAGCCTGATCCCTGTGTCCAAGAACACAAGAAAGATCACTTCATCTCGAAAACCGACAAATGTCTTTTCGTCTCGCATGACTTTTAACAACTTTTCGATTTCACTGTTCTCTAGAGCGTCTATCATCTTGTGACGATCTTTAAGAAGTTTTATATCTTCCATCGGATTTGTTGAGATGAGACGTTTTCTGTATATGAAGTTGTAGAACGCTCTTAAAGCCCTCAGTCTTGTGTTGATAGTTGTGATCTTGATTCTCTCTTTACTGATTATGATGAGATGTTCAATGTCCGAAGTCTCCAGATCTACCAACTCTTTGTTCAAGATGCGCTTCGTTGCCATGAACTCGTTCCGATAGTAGTCGATTGTTGCTTGCCGAAGATTTTTTAAGTAACAGTGCTTGAAGAACTCATCGATTGCCTCTTCATCACTCACTCTTGTATGAATAATTCTCAATTCTTCTTTGGATAGTTCTCTTTTTCTGCGCATGCTTACACTCCCTTTAGCAATGAACACGATTCAATGAATACGATTCTTTGTAAAAACAGTCGTGTAAAAGAAAACACAAAAAAGGCTCTAACATAAGTTAGAACCTTAAATCTGATACCGGTGGTCGGAGTCGAACCGACACTCCAGAGGAACACGATTTTGAGTCGTGCGCGTCTACCAATTCCGCCACACCGGCATATTATGTTGGAGGCGCCAGTCGGAATCGAACCGACGATAGAGGAGTTGCAGTCCTCTGCCTTACCACTTGGCTATGGCGCCAAAGAATGGAGCGGAAGACGGGATTCGAACCCGCGACCCCGACCTTGGCAAGGTCGTATTCTACCACTGAACTACTTCCGCATAGTTGGCTGGGCTGGAAGGGATCGAACCTTCGCATGTCGGAATCAAAATCCGATGCCTTACCACTTGGCTACAGCCCAATAAAATGGGGCGACTGAAGGGAATTGAACCCTCGAATGCCGGAATCACAATCCGGTGCGTTAACCACTTCGCCACAATCGCCATAATATTAAAGCAGGGGCAGCAGGAATCGAACCCGCGCTGACGGTTTTGGAGACCGTAGTTCTACCGCTAAACTATGCCCCTAAGTGGTGGGGGGGGGCGGATTCGAACCGCCGAACCCGAGGGAGCGGATTTACAGTCCGCCGCGTTTAGCCACTTCGCTACCCCCCCACATGGTGGCTTTGGACGGAATCGAACCGCCGACACAAGGATTTTCAGTCCTTTGCTCTACCAACTGAGCTACAAAGCCATGTATGTAAGTCTTTAAATTAAAAATGGCGGTCCTGACGGGGGTCGAACCCGCGATCTCCTGCGTGACAGGCAGGCATGTTAACCACTACACCACAGGACCACACTAATTGCGGGGGCTGGATTTGAACCAACGACCTTCGGGTTATGAGCCCGACGAGCTACCAGACTGCTCCACCCCGCGACGATATAAAAATAAATGGTGACCCGTACGGGATTCGAACCCGTGTTACCGCCGTGAAAGGGCGGTGTCTTAACCGCTTGACCAACGGGCCTTGTTGTATTGAAAAACTGGCGGAGAGCAAGGGATTCGAACCCTTGAGACGGTTTTGCCGCCTACACGAATTCCAATCGTGCTCCTTCGGCCACTCGGACAGCTCTCCAAAAAGAGAAAAGTGGCTCCGCAAGTAGGATTTGAACCTACGACCTACCGGTTAACAGCCGGTTGCTCTACCACTGAGCTATTGCGGAACGATCTTGCCTGGCAACGTCCTATCCTCACAGGGGGAGACCCCCAACTACTTTCGGCGCTGAAGCGCTTAACTTCCGTGTTCGGCATGGGAACGGGTGTGGCCGCTTCGCTATCGCCACCAGACAAGTATTATATTAACATCATTTAAGTATAACGTCAATATGTTTTAAGAGATTGTTCTCTCAAAACTGAAGATTCATCAATACAAACCATAGACTAGATCAAAGCCTCGACCGATTAGTATCATTCAGCTCCACGTGTCACCACGCTTCCACCCATGACCTATCTACCTCATCGTCTCTGAGGGGTCTTTCTT
>NZ_JJMW01000032.1 GCF_000714435.1 Exiguobacterium alkaliphilum 12/1 | reverse complement strand
AATATCAGAAATTATTAGTAGAGTTTCATCAAAATGAAGAATCTATGGAGATGATCAGATGGTAAAAAAATATTGATTATCATGACAATTATGACAGTTTTCAGTTTTTCACCAAGTATAGATGCAAAAGGTAGCGTTAGTAATGGGTCACAAAATCACCTTCCTGAATTACTTGATCGTGTATCGCGTAGCCCCATTACCCCATCTTTTCGGTAAGCCCGTGTCCAGCGATTTTTACAAGAACTCATACGCCGTTCACCGAGTACCTCCACATCGAATCCACATCCCCGGAAGATTTCCACAGGGAACTTCCCTTCCAACGTCTGTGCTATAAAGAGTTCCTTGAACTCATCTGTATACGTGATCCCTTTCGGGCTCACAGATTTAACGTAAGGATTTGCGGCTAGCGCATCTATTTCTTTTGACGTAAACATCTTCTTCGACACTCGAATTCACTCCCAATATGATTTAGTCCAGTGTACACAAAAACCCTGAGCAGTAGACTTTTTTAGTGTCTACTACTCAGGGTACAGTTTAGTGGGCGCTTTCTTTGTTTGTAGTATAGCATTAGCGAATTTGTTCTGCATTGAGGACCGTCTTCATCGCACCGTAGCCACCGAGGATGTTTTGAATATCCTTGTAGCCGAGCGATTGAAGGACACTCGCTGCCATCCGTGAACGGACGCCGGATGCGCAGTGGACGGCAATCGTCTGATCGGTCGGGAGACCTTCGTGGTCGCGTGCGAGTTTACCGAGCAAGATGCGTTCGGCTTTCTCGTAGTGGCTCGCGTTCCATTCCGTCGCATTCCGGACGTCGAGGACGAATACATCGCCTTTTTCTGCAGATTCGATGGCTTGCTCCGCTGTCATATCCGTGTACGTTTCCGTCAATAGCTCTTGACCGAGCTCTTCGACTGGGACGACGAAGCGGAGGCGGTCGAGACCGATCGATTGGAGATCTGTCTGCACTTGATCGACGTCTTCCGCGCTCGCGATGAGCGTGATGTCTTTGTCGAAGTTGACGAGCCAGCCGGCCCATGAGACGAATTTCGTGTTGTATGGGATGTTGATTGTGCCTGGGATGTGTCCTTTGGCAAACTCTTCCCCTTTACGTGTATCGACGACTTGCGTCTCTTCGACGAGTGTGTCGAGGCGGTCCGTGCCGACGACTTCTGGACGAGCAATCATGTTCGTCACTTGGATGCCTTCTTTGTTCACTTTCTTCATCATCGCGAAGTAGTTCGGCGGCTCTGGTTGGTCCGTCGTCAACTCTTTGATGAACGCGTCTTTGTCTGTCATTTGAAGCGCCCAGTTCGTCGCTTTCTCGTAACCGACCGTCGACGTCGGGATGGCGCCGAGCGCTTTTCCGCAAGCGCTGCCGGCACCGTGGCCCGGCCAGACTTGGACGAAGTCAGGGAGAGCTTTGAATTTCTTGAGCGAATCGAACATTTGCTCGGCGCCGATTGCGGTCGTGCCTTTCACACCGGCTGCCTCTTCGAGAAGGTCAGGGCGACCGATATCGCCGACGAAGACGAAGTCGCCTGTGAAGATTCCCATCGGTTGCGTCTGGTTGCGGTCGTAGAGCAAGAATGAGATATGTTCCGGCGTGTGACCTGGTGTGTGCATGACTTCGAGCGTCACGTTACCGACTTTGAACGTGTCGCCTTCTTTGACGAGTTGTGAGTCGATGTCTTTCGCGAACGCGTATTTCCACGAAGCGTCGCCTTCATCTGACAAGTACGCTTTCGAACCAGTGCGCTTGGCGAGCTCGAGTGAGCCTGAGACGAAGTCGGCGTGAATGTGTGTCTCGGCCGTGGCGACGATTTTCATGCCTTCTTTTTCGGCTTCCTGCAAATAAGGTGTGATGTTACGTGCCGGGTCGATGACGACGGCCTCGCCTGTCATTTGGCAACCGACCATATATGAAGCCTGTGCTAATTTTTGATCATAGAAATAACGTAATAACATATGAAATACCCCCTAAGAATAGTTGACTGTGAATGATTGTGGTTCTTGAAATGGATCGAAAAGAGCGTTAGACCGTTTCGCCCGTCCAGCTCATCATGCCGCCGTCGACGTTGACGACGTCAAAGCCGAGCGAGTCGAGATAAGCGGAGGCGTTCATGCTACGACCGCCTGCTGCGCAGATGACGTGAATCGGTTTTGAACGGTCGAGCGCTTCGACGTGTTCCCCAAATTCAGACAGTGGAACATTTTTTGCCTGCTTGATATGGCCCCCTGCATATTCATCGGTCTCGCGAACGTCAATCAAGTTGATCGTCTCATCGGCCTTGAGCAACGTTTCAAGTTCAGTTGTCGTAATCGTCTTCATGTGGTGATCGTCTCCTTTTTTAAATCAGGTTTGGCAACGAGAATCTTTCGTTGGCTTTAATATACCCCCTAAGGTATACTGAGTGCAAGTAGAAAGATTGGAGGCTGAAAAAATGCGTAAACTCGTGATGTTGGTGTCATTTTTAGTAGTTGGCACCCTTTTAATCGTACTATTCACATCTAATAAGGGAGAAATTACTAAAATTGACGTTGAAACATTACAAAACAGATTGGAAAACGAAGATATAACGTTGATTGACGTACGAGAAGTGGAAGAATACGAGGGGGGGCATATTGAGGGGGCGGTGAACGCACCACTTTCTTCATTAAATGCGACCGAATTACCTCATGTGAAAGACGAACCGATTTACATCATCTGTCGTAGCGGAAACCGAAGCGCCCAAGCCGCTCAGATTTTGAGCGACCGCGGCTATACGGAAGTGTACGACGTCACCGGCGGCATGATCGCCTGGGAACAGAAATAGAACTTACTTTTCATAAGTAGGGAACTGGAGGATTGTTTTATGGAGTTAGGGTTTATCATCACTATCTTTTTAATCGGGTTCATCGGGTCGTTCATCTCGGGGATGGTCGGTATCGGCGGTTCGATTATCAAATATCCGATGTTGTTGTACATTCCGCCGCTCCTCGGCTTTGCGGCGTTCAGCGCGCATGAGGTGTCCGGAATTAGCGCGATTCAAGTGTTCTTCGCGACAATCGGAGGCATTTACGCATACCGAAAAGGCGGCTATCTAAACAAACAGCTCATTCTTTTCATGGGTGTGGCTGTCTTGATCGGTAGCTTTATCGGCGGATACGGGTCGACACTCTTGTCGGAGAACTTGATTAATGTCGTCTATGCGGTGCTCGCGACGATTGCGACCGTCATGATGTTCATGCCGAAAAAGAATGTCGAAGATTTACCGCTCGATGAAGTGACGTTCAACAAAGTCATCGCGGCCGGCTCGGCGTTCGTCGTCGGGATCGCCTCAGGCATCGTCGGGGCCGCCGGAGCGTTCATCTTGATGCCGATCATGCTCGTCGTCTTGCGCATCCCGACGAAGATGGCGATTGCGAGCTCGCTTGCGATCACGTTCATCTCGTCCATCGGGTCGACGGCCGGCAAGATTATTACCGACCAAATCGTGTGGGAGCCGGCTGTCATCATGATTATCGCCAGCTTAATCGCTGCGCCGCTCGGGGCGAACGTCGGGAAAAACATGAAGACGAAGTCGCTCCAGCTCATCTTGGCGCTCCTCATTTTGGCGAGCACGGTCAAGATTTGGCTCGACATCGTCGGGTAATTGAAGTCAGGCTGTCGAACTTTGTTCGGTAGCCTCAGACTGTAGACAAAACATTGTCTGCAGTTTTTTTATTTGTCCGACCGGGCACAGCTCGCTTTTCTGGGGGCAAGCAGGGAGCCGCATCGCTTAACGCTGCTGGGTCTCCCTTTGCTTGCTACTCCCCTAGAAGTCTCGCCATGCCCTTGGTCGGTCCACGCATCCATCCCTCTTTTCGTACCCTCGCCCCTTTTTTATAATGAGAGGTAGAGAACCCGTCATGGAGGCGATGCTACCCTTTGCCGCCCTCAATCTCAAGAAGATGGCAGTCTTGGCATGGAAGGACGTCCAATCCGCCTGAACAGGGTCTCGGGCAGAACGCCTCAAGGCCCGAAAACGAAAAAGTCACGTTTCAGTTCGCCTGAAACGTGACTTTTTCTACAATCTGAGGCTATCGAACTTTGTTCGGTAGCCTCAGGCTGTTGACGAACCCATTCGCAAAAAGCGGATGGGTTCGTCTTTTTTTGTGCCCCACGAGCTCGAGGCGCTCTGCCCGACATAAAATTGAAAAAATGCTATGTAGACTGTCGTTTTCGGCCAACAGGTTGGCGCGGTCCATCGCCTCATTCCCCCGATAGAACGTGAAGCGGAGACCGTGGAGCTTCTTCCCGTCGGCGAACGAGCGCTCCACCGTTTGTCGCACGGAACGGATGTTGAACAGCGGGCCGAGGAGGATGATCTTGATGAGGATCTCGGGGTCGGTGCCGGGCTGTCCGGTGTTCCAGTACAGCGGCGCTCATCCGACGGCGCCGTAGACTCCTGAGGGATCAGCGAGCGGAGGGAGACCCAGCAGCGACAACGTCGCGATGCGGCTCCCTGCTCGCCCCTAGGAAAGCGGAGGCGCCAAGAGGATGAGCGAAAACATTCTTTTAGTCAACAATCTGAGGCTATCGAGCTTTGTTCGGTAGCCTTTTTACATACATGTGGAAGGTGTACAACGATTTCACACAGTCTGTTCAGTTGAATTAAGTTCAAGAGAACGTTAAAATACGATTCATACGTCCGTGCATTCAATCGTGAGTTCACGATTTGAACAATATAAATGCTTATGTGGATACATGTAAGAATCATGATGAAGGAGTGTTTTTCAATGAATCATATGAATCCACCGAAAGGGAGGATGGCGCGATTCCGTCAGGCGGCAGCGAACTCGTTCCGGACGCATCGTCTGTTCTGGCTATTCACGCTACTGTTGTGGACGAAATCGACGATCGCCTATCAGTTCTTCTTTAACATCCCAATCGATAACGCGATGCAGTCGTTCATCCTGCTCATCAACCCGCTCAGCTCGACGCTGTTCTTGTTCGCGTTCAGCTTCTTCTTCAGCGGGAACAAACGCAAGTGGGCCCTCTACATCTTATACGCGGCCTCGTCGCTCATCTTGTTCGCCGATACGACATATTACCGAGAGTTCACGGATTTCTTGACCGTGCCGGTCTTGTTCCAATCGTCGAACATGGAGACGTTGTCGTCTTCGTTCTTCTCACTGCTCCAGTGGAAGGACTTGCTCATCGTCGGTGACTTGATCGTCTTGCCGTTCTTGCTTTGGAAATTGAATGAGACGGGCAAGGCGTCGCGTAAACGCGTCATCGCCACGTTCGTCGCGGCAGCGGCCATGTTCGGTTTCAACTTGGCGCTCGCCGAGACGGAACGCCCGGAACTCTTGACGCGCTCGTTCGACCGCGAACTGCTCGTCAAAAATCTTGGGACGTTCAACTTCCACGTGTACGACGCGATGCTCCAGACGAAGACGTCGGCCCAAAAAGCGATGGCGGACGGGTCGGAGTTGGCGGAAGTCGAGCAATACACGCGACAAAACTACGCCGCGCCGGACCCGGAGCTGTTCGGGAAGTATAAAGGCAAGAACGTCATCGCCGTCTCGTTCGAATCGGCCCAAAACTTCACGAACCATATGAAAGCGCCGAACAGCGAATACATCACGCCGAACTTGAACAAACTGATTGAAGAGTCGCACTTCTGGCCGAACTTCTACCATACGACCGGCCAAGGGAAGACGTCGGACTCTGAGTTCGCCCTCGACAACTCGCTCTTCGGGTTGCCGCGCGGCGGGGTCTACTTCACGAACGCCGACAACGAGTACAACGCGTTGCCGGAGCGAATCAAGCAAGAAGGGTACCATTCGGCCGTGTTCCATGCGAACAACAAATCGTTCTGGAACCGTGACCAAATGTACGCCAACATCGGCGTCGATTCGTTTTATGACCAAGACTATTACGACTTAGGCGACCCGGCCGATATGACGGAATGGGGACTGCTCGACGATGAGTTTTTCTTACAGTCAGTGCCGATGATTGAAGAGCTCCCGGAGCCGTTCTTCGCGAAGCTCATCACGCTCACGAACCATTTCCCGTTCACGATGCCGAGTGAGGAGCATGAGCTCGTACCGAAGTTCGAGACGAACTCGACGACGCTCAACAACTTCCCGCAGGCGCTCGCCTATCAGGACTATGCGCTCGGATTGTTCATCGACGAGTTGAAGGCGAACGGCATGTGGGACGACACGATCTTCATCGTTTACGGCGACCATAACGGCATCTCGACGAACCATAACGCCGCGATGGCCGACCTGCTCGGGAAAGAAGAGATCACCCCTTATGACGTTGCGAAGTTACAGCAAGTACCGTTCGCGATTCACTTGCCGGGACAAGAAGAAGGGGTCGTCCATGACGGGATTGGTAGCCAAATCGACATGAACCCGACAATCCAGCATTTGCTCGGAATCGATACGTCGGACCAAATCGGCTTCGGGAACGACTTGTTCGCCCCAGAGCGGAACGATCGCGCCATCTTCCGAGACGGGACGATGATTACGAAAGAGCACGTCTTCACGCAGTCGATGTGCTATGAAGCGGAGACGGGCGAACTCGCAGCCGAACCGGAAGCATGTGAGCCACTCGAAGAAGAGGCGAATCGCGTCCTCGAGATGAATGATGCGATCATCTACTCCGATTTGCTCCGATTCAGAGAACAGAATGAATGAAAAAAAGAGAGAGTCCCATCTCTCTTTTTTTGTGGTCTTGAATCAAGATGCGAACGAACGTGGTAAGATGACAAGAGTCATAACAGGAGAGAGTGAAGCGAATGGAGTATACGGGAGAACGGGTCATTCCCGATCGGATGAGTCCGATGAACGGGATGTTGCTCGAACACATTGCCCGCTATCAGTTTTCATTATTGTATTTGAACGGGCGCGTGCTCGACTTCGCGACCGGGAGCGGCTACGGCGGTCAATTGATTGCGAAGACGTTGAAAGGGACCGTGCAGGAAGTCGTCGGCGTCGACGTATCCGAGACCTCGATTGCTTATGCGAGAGGGCGGTACCATCATCCGAACGTCACCTATCTCGTCGGGGACGTGCTCGACCGGACGCTACCGGAGCGGCTCGGTCAATTCGACTGCATCGTCAGTTTTGAGACGATTGAACATGTCGCGGACTTTGAGTGCTTCATGGAAAACGTCTGGACGATGTTGAAACCGGGTGGGACGCTCGTCTTGTCGACGCCGTTCGGACAAGGAATTGGGCAGCCGACGAATGAGCCGTTTCATGCCCATCAGTTCACAGAAGCGGAGTTTGAGGCGCTGTTCGAACCGTTCACATCGGTCGACTACTACTATCAACGAGGTGTCCTCGTGGAACCGAAACGCCCGAGCCGACATTATCCGTTTGGGATTGCGGTCGCGATAAAATGATGAAACAAAAAGCCCGATGAACAGGTCATCGGGTAATGAAATAGTAGAGTAGCCCGAGCCCGAGAAAGGCGAGCGGCAATAAAATGATATAAATCCAGGACACCATCGACCAACTCTTTTTCTGACTGTACTCGGACGTGTCTTTCCCGAGCCCGACCATGATCGTGAAGACGAGGGCAATCAGGCAGACGAGGAGCGCTAATCCAATTGTGAGGTACATGTTGTCACATCCTTCATAAATTCTTCATACGTTTAGCATAGCTGAAAACAAACCGGAAAAGCCTCTGAAATGTTGGGATTGTGTGTCCAACAGTCAGAGGCTTTTGTCACGATTTCGTCTGTTCGATATATGCCTCGGCCGCATCGATTGGAATGCCGAGCGTCTCATGGATGACGGTCAACGCGCTCTCATTCCGCTTGTCTGTTTCGGCGGCGACACAATCTTGCGGTACGTGGAGCTCATACTCGCGCATGTACCCGTCATTCGCCGAGAAGAGGATGCAGATGTCTGAGGCGACACCGGTCATGACAATCTTTTCGACATCGAGTTGCCGCAGCAAAATGTCAAGCTGCGTCCCGTAAAAGGCGGAATGGCGCGGCTTGATGATGAAATACTCTTTGTCTTCCGGCGCGATGCGTTTTGCGATGTCGCGTCCGTTCGATGATTCGACGTGACGGACGATGTCCTCCGTACTGTCTTTCCACTGTCCGAAGTTGTCGTTACAGTAGATGACCGGTAAGTCATTGTCTTTGAAGTGACGTTTCAACTGTAAAATCGGTTCGACAATCGGTTCAGTGTGGCGCAGCAGGTCGTCCCCGCCGACAAAGTCGAAGTCGTTGAACATGTCGATGATGAGCAGTGCCGTCTTTCGCATACGTCTCCCTCCTAACGAAGTTTCTTTATAGTAGGGGAGTACCACTCCATCCGACCGTTTAACCGTTATTCGGCGAACGTTTTACTACGGAACATGAACGCCGTGATGATGTAGAAGGCGACGACATGGATGAGAACGTAGAGGGCGGAGAACCAAATCGTCACGTCCATCGTTTCCATGAAGCCTGGACTTTGGTAATAGACGGACAAATCGGTGTGCAAGAAGACGATCCATTTGGCGATGGCCGGCTTCCACGTGATGAGGAGACCGCCGATCATCGTCGACAGGAAGTTCGCGAGCACGGTGAAGCCGATGACGACGCCGGTCGATTTGAAGACGACCGAGAACATGAGCGTCAGAAAGATGACGAACACGCCGCTTGACACGCTGAGCAACAAGTTACGGAACTGTTCAAACGTCAAGTTCCCATCGAGTGTGAGCGCGAATCCGTACGTCACGGCCAAGATGAAGACAAACTGGGCGAGCATGATGAGCAGGGCCGCCAACAGTTTTGACAAGAGGATCCGGTCCCGCGAATACGGGCTCATGAGCAAATGTTTCAACGTGTCGTACTTCAACTCATTCCCGATCATCTCGGCGGTGAAGACGATTGTGAAGATGCCGAGGAACGTCATCGCGGCCATCGCGGCGAAGTTGACGAACGTCTCGGCATCTCCGTCACCGCGGACGAGGACGTATGTCAAGATGATGATGGCCGTATACATACCGAGGGCGATGAACGGTTTAATCGTTCGGCGCCACTTCATAAATTCATTGGCTAGTAATGAACGCATTGTTCGTACCTCCTTCTTTTTTCGTCACTTTCAAGAATTGCTCCTCGAGCGTCTCGTGCTTCATGCCGATTTGATAGACGGACAAGCCACGGTCGACGAGCTGTTTCAATAGATGCGGAATGTCGCGCTCTGGGCGCGGAACGAGGAACGTCTCCGCCGACTGTTGGACAATCTTGACGTCGTCGAAGGCGAGCGCCGCCACGTCGAGCGCATCGTTCATGTGAGCCCGGTCCACTTTGCATAAAATGACACTTTCCGTCTGGAGTTCCCCGTCGCCACCTTGGACCGACTTGATTTGACCTTGGTCGATGATGGCGAAACGGTCCGTGATCATCTCCATCTCACTGAGCAAATGGCTCGAAATTAAAATGGCGATGCCACGGTGATCGGCGAGGTGCCGTAAGTATTGACGCAAGTCGGCGATTCCGGCCGGATCGAGCCCGTTCGTCGGCTCGTCCAAGATGAGCACTTTCGGGTTATGGAGGAGGGCGCGGGCAATCCCGAGTCGTTGCTTCATCCCGAGTGAGTATTGCTTCACTTTCATATCGAGTTTCGTCTCGAGCCCGACGAGTGCGCCGAGGGCGTTCAAATCGACTTTTTTAAGTCCCGGGATGAGATTCATCGCGTGAATCAAGTTTTCCCGACCCGTCAAATACGGATAGAAGGCCGGGTTCTCGACGATGGCTCCGATGCGACTGAGCGCTTGTTGACGATCGGTCGCGACGTCGAACCCGTCGACGGTCACCGTCCCATGTGTTGCGGGCATCAGACCCGTGATGATGCGAATCGTTGTCGTCTTTCCAGCTCCGTTTGGCCCAAGGAATCCGAAAATCTCACCCGGGACGACTTCAAAGCTGACGTTCGTCAATACGTTCGCTTTCCCCATTTTTTTGTGTACGTTTTGTACGGTTAACATGCTGTCACCTAGCTTTCGTTGAGAGTATTTACCAACTTGCTTACAACAGTATTACGGAGCAGCCTGAAACAAGGTTTCACCTTTTTTTGAAATCGATGAAACGGACGGGTCGGTTCACAATTTATTGATAAGGAAAACTTATTGAAATAGTATGGACGAATTGTGAATTTGAATGGGTCTTTCGAGTTGGAAAGGTGTAGTATGGAGGGGAGAGTAAGAGGCAAGATTTGGCTCTTTATCTAGTACGAATCAGAAGGATGAACTGCTTCGTGCTTAATGTTAAAATGAAAGCGTTCACACATAAGGGCGTTTAGGAACGGATAGGGGGATTTATTCAATGGGAGAGTCGTCGAACGGTCATGAGGCGTTACAATCATTTTACGGTCCAAACTTAGGCTATATCGTTGAATTGTACGAGCAATATTTGGAAGACCCAGAATCAGTCGATGCGGAGACGCGTCGCTATTTCGACGAGCATGGCGCACCGGAAACGGCGGTACCGGAAACGCCGGTCGCGTCGTTTGATTTAGAGAAAGTCGTGGCAGCGACACGGCTGGTCAATGACATCCGGGCACTCGGCCATAAGGCGGCTGACATTTACCCGCTCAAAGACCATCCGCGCGAGCACGGCTTGTTTGCGTTTGACCGCTACGGGTTAGAAGAAGCGGATCTCAAACAGATCCCGGCCCACTTGTTGTCAGAAGACGTGCCAAAACAAGGAGCGACCGCTCTCGAGCTCGTCCGCCACTTGCTCGACGTGTACACGGACACGGTCGCCATCGAACTTCGTCACTTAGACGATATGGAAGAGAAACGCTGGATTCGTCGCCGGATTGAACAAGGCGCGCTCAAAGCGAAACTATCCAAAAACGAGAAAATCGAATTGTTCGAGCGACTCGCGGAGACCGAGTTGTTCGAATCGTTCCTTCATAAGACGTACGTCGGTCAAAAACGGTTCTCGATCGAAGGACTTGACGCGATGGTCCCGCTCCTTGACGCGATGGTCGGAGGACTCATTTCAAGCGGTTCGGAACACATCAACATCGGTATGGCGCACCGCGGACGTTTGAACGTGCTCGCGCACGTGCTCGGGAAGCCGTACGAGATGATTTTCGCCGAGTTCCAACACGCGCCGAATAAAGAGCTGATCCCGTCGGAAGGTTCAATCGGAATCAACTTCGGTTGGTCGGGTGACGTGAAGTATCACCTCGGTCTCGACCGCAGAGTGCTCGAAGAGAAGAAAGAGGTACGATTGAACCTCGCGAACAACCCGAGTCACCTCGAGTTCGTCGGTGCCGTCGTCGAAGGGTACACACGTGCCGCACAAGACGACCGCTCGGAAAAAGGGATGGCCGTCCAACACGACGACAAAGCGGCATCGATTCTCATTCACGGGGATGCGGCCTTCCCGGGCCAAGGCATCGTCGCCGAGACGCTCAACATGACGAACTTGAACGGCTATCGCACGGCCGGCACAGTGCACGTCATCGCCAACAACACGATCGGCTTCACGACCGACCCGAGCGATTCGCGTTCGACGCGTTATGCGAGCGATATCGCCAAAGGATATGAAATCCCGGTCTTCCACGTGAACGCGGACGACCCGGAAGCGTGTATCGCCGTCGCCAAGCTATGCAGTGAATACCGTGCCAAGTTCCATAAAGACATCCTCGTCGACCTCGTCGGTTACCGCCGCTACGGTCATAACGAGATGGATGAGCCGATGAACACGAACCCGGTCCTCTATAAAGCGATCAAAGGCCACCAATCGGTCCGCCACGTCTACGCCGACGCACTCATCGCCGAGGGCGTCATGACGAAAGAGGACAAAGCGACGATTGAACAGTCGATTGAAGACCGACTCAAGTCGGCCCGTGACCTCGTCCCTTCAGAAGAAGAGGATTCGGACATCGTCATGCCGGAAGCCGTCTTCAAAGGGTTCCCGTCGGTCGAGACGGGTGTGAAACGAGACGTCTTGAAACAAATCAACGACGAGCTGCTCGAATGGCCGGAAGGGTTCGGCGTGTTCCACAAACTGCAAAAAGTGCTCGACCGTCGCCGTGAGGCGTTCGGGGAGAACGGAAAAGTCGATTGGGGCCATGCCGAGACACTCGCCTATGCGTCCATCATCTCGGACGGCACACCGGTCCGCTTGAGCGGTCAAGACTCGGAGCGTGGGACGTTCGCGCAGCGTAACATCATGTTGAACGATGCGGAGACCGGGAAGAAGTTCTCGCCACTGCATCATCTATCGACAGCGAACGCGTCGTTCTCGGTATTCAACAGCCCGCTCTCAGAAGGCTCGGTGCTCGGCTTCGAATACGGCTACAACGTCTTCGCCCAAGACACGCTCGTCTTGTGGGAAGCGCAATATGGCGACTTCGCCAACTCGGCGCAAGTCATGTTCGACCAGTTCATCTCGGCCGGACGGGCCAAATGGGGACAAAAGTCAGGGCTCGTCATGCTGTTGCCGCACGGGTACGAAGGTCAAGGGCCGGAGCACTCGAGCGCACGGATGGAGCGTTACTTGACGCTCGCCGGCGAGAAGAACTGGACGGTCGCGAACCTCTCGACCGCCGCGCAATACTTCCACATTTTACGCCGCCAAGCGTTGATGCTCGGCACCGAACAAGTTCGTCCGATGATTATCATGACGCCGAAGAGCCTGCTTCGTCATCCGCTTGCAGCCTCGTCGGTCGAAGAATTGTCAGACGGAACGTTCTGTCCGATCGTCGAACAGCCAGGGTTAGGTGAACAGACGGACAAAGTCGAACGGCTCGTCTTCTGTTCCGGGAAGATGGCGATTGACCTTCAAGAAGCGACGATGAAGTCCGAGGAGTCGCTCGATTTCCTTCATATCATCCGGGTCGAAGAGATTTACCCGTTCCCGGTCCGTGAAATCCGTGAAGTCGTCAGCCGCTATCCGAACGCGAAAGAAATCGTCTGGGTCCAGGAAGAGCCGAAGAACATGGGTGCCTGGACGTATATCGAGCCACGTCTCGAAGCGGTCACAACGAACCGGTTGAACGTCCGTTACATCGGCCGTCGCCGTCGTTCGAGTCCGGCCGAGGGGAATCCGATAGCCCATAAACAAGAACAAGCGCGCATCATCCGCGAAGCCATCTCGCGTGACGCCGTCTCGGCTGCTGCCGGCACGAGCACATACCAAAAAGATCGTAAATAAGTTAAGGGGGAACTCATTGTGATCGAAATCAAAGTACCGGAGTTAGCAGAGTCCATTACGGAAGGAACGGTCGCCTCATGGCTCAAACAGCCAGGCGACCATGTCGAAAAAGGGGAAGCCATCGTCGAGCTCGAGACAGACAAAGTCAACATCGAGGTACCGGCCGATGAATCGGGTGTGTTAGAAGAACAACTCGCCGGGGAAGGCGACACGGTCCAAGTCGGCCAAGTCATCGCCCGTCTCGGTTCGGGGTCAGGCGGCGGCACGGCTGTCGCGACGAAGACGAAGACGGAAGCACCGGCCGAAACGGCTCCAGCTCCGGCTGAGCCGAAAGTCGAAACGATCGGGGAAGCGAAAAAAGTCGAACGACGTGAAGAGCACGTCGCGAGCCCGGTCAAAGGGCCAATCGCGACGCCGGCAGCGCGTAAGCTCGCCCGTGAGAAAGGCATCGACCTCACGGCGATTCAAACGAATGATCCGATGGGTCGCATCAACGTCCATGACGTGACGAGCCACGAATCGAAACCTGCGCCTGCGCCGAAGCAAGAAGCACCGAAAGCACCAGCGGCGGCACCACAACCGGCAGCGAGTGGGAAGGAAGAAGAGCGCATCAAGATGACGCGCCGTCGCCAGACAATCGCGAACCGCCTCGTCGAAGTGCAACAGACGGCGGCAATGCTGACGACGTTCAACGAAATCGACATGTCAGCCGTCATGGCGCTCCGCAAACGCCGTCAAGAGAAGTTCGTCAAAGACAACGACGTCAAACTCGGTTTCATGTCATTCTTCACGAAAGCGGCCGTCGCGGCCCTCAAACGGATGCCGTACTTGAACGCCGAGATTCAAGGCAACGAGATCGTCTTGAAGAAGTACTATGACATCGGCATCGCCGTGTCGGCACCAGACGGCCTCGTCGTCCCGGTCGTCCGTGAAGCGGACCGTAAAAACTTCGGGGAGATTGAGAAGGATATCCTTCACCTCGCCGACAAGGCCCGTAACAATAAGCTTGGGCTTAGTGACCTCACAGGCGGCACGTTCACGATCACGAACGGTGGCGTGTTCGGCTCGCTCTTGTCGACACCAATCTTGAACGGCCCACAAGTCGCCATCCTTGGGATGCACTCGATTCAACTCCGTCCGATCGCCATCGACGCGGACACGATGGAGAACCGCCCGATGATGTACGTGGCGCTCTCGTATGACCACCGCATCGTCGATGGGCGTGAGGCCGTGACGTTCCTCAAACACATCAAAGACATGATTGAAGACCCAGAGCAGTTGTTGTTCGAAGCGTAAGGGAATAACGCCTAATGGAAGGATGCATCCAGAGCGATGCGTCCTTTTCTTATGCCATAGAAAAAGTGTGAGTCGATTTTTGTGGATTAGGATAGCGTTTTCGATATAATGGAGACGACATAAAGACATAGAGGTGAAGACAGTGAAACAAAATAAAGTATTGGTCCTCTTGACGCTCGTCGCCGTCGCATTGATTGCGGTCGTCGTCGTGCTGTTGAACCGGCCGGCTGACCAAGCCGAGACGGCCGTGAAGGGAGAGCACGTGGCGACGACCGGACAGCCAACGATTGGGGTAGCGGATGCGCCGGTATCGGTCGTCGAGTTCGGGGATTATAAGTGTCCGTCGTGTAAGCAGTGGGGCGAGACGGTCTATCCAAAGTTAAAAGAAGACTACATCGACACGGGCAAGGTGAGCTTCAGCTACATAAACGTCCTCTTCCACGGGCAAGAGTCGATTTTAGCAGCACTCGCCTCGGAATCGGTATACGTTCAGGACCCGGATGCGTTCTGGGACTTCCATAAGGCGGTATATGACGCCCAACCCGCGAGTCAGCACCATGATGAGGCGTGGGTGACGGTCGAGCGTTTGACCGAGATTGCCGAAGCGACGACGTCGGTCGACATCGAGCAGCTCAAGACGGACTTGAGTGAGAACTCGAGCGTGCTCGAAAAAGTGAGCCACGATGACGGGCTCGTCAAAGAGAACGACGTGCGCCTCACGCCGACGATTATGATTAACGGGGTCGTCCTCGATAACCCGTTCGATTATGAGGCGATCACGCGATTGATTGAGAATGACTTATGATGAGATTGTTCTTTAATCGGTATGGACTTTACGCAGCTTGGCTCGTCTCGCTGACAGCGACGCTTGGGAGCCTGTATTTCAGCGAGATTCGGGAGTTCGTCCCATGTGAACTTTGTTGGGTGCAACGCATCTTTATGTATCCGCTCACGTTCCTGCTCGGCATGGCCGTCTTCACGGACGACCGCGCCGTCAAAAAATATGTGTTGCCATTGGCGATTGTCGGCGGCTCGGTCTCGTTTTATCATTATCTGGTCCAAAAAGTACCGGGTTTTGCCGATATCAAACCGTGTGTCCAAGGGGTGCCGTGTAACGTGCAATACATCAACTGGTTCGGCTTCGTGACGATCCCGTTCCTCGCGTTGACAGCGTTCACGATCATCACGCTCCTGTTGCTTTTCGTAAAAAAACGTTAAGGAGTTGGCTAGATTGAAAAAAGGAATTCTCGTGGCATTCATGAGCCTGTTCGTCGTGCTCGCCGCCTGCAGTAACGAAATCGAAGACCCGCTCAACTGGGACATCGAATCGTTCGATTATATGAACCAAGAGGAAGAACAAGTGAGTCTTGCCGACTTGAATGGCAAAGTGTGGATGGCCGACTTCGTGTTCACGAGCTGTGAGACGGTCTGTCCGCCGATGACGTTCAATATGTCGAAGTTAAATGACGCACTCGTCGAGGAAGGGGTCGAGGACGTCCAATTCGTCTCGTTCAGCGTCGACCCGACCGTCGACACGCCGGAGAAAATCAAAGCGTTCATGGCGGACTATGACCTGGCAAACGCCGACTGGCAGTTCTTGACGGGCTATTCGCAAGAAGAGATTGAGACGTTCGCGCAAGAGAACTTCAAGGCGCTCGTCCGGAAACCGGAAGAAGGGACGCAAGTCGATCATGCGACGTGGTTCTATCTCGTCGACCAGGACGGGAAGATCGTAAAGGCGTATCCTGGATTCCAAGACGTGCCATATGAAGACATCATCAACGATATTAAAATTTTGCAGAAGTCCTGATGCATGAGCATCAGGATTTTTTTTGGATGTCCGATTGAATTGTAAGTTTAAAGCTATTATAGTAATAAAAGTAATTAATTTTTTCTTCTTATTACCAATTAAAATTTAGAATGGAGAACAAGCAATGTATATCGCCATACCCGTCTTCACGCTCATCGGTATCATCGGATGGGGAATCTACTTCCTCATCGATCTGTACAAACATCGATTCACAAACCTATGGCGTCGCGCATTCATTCATAGTTCAATCGTCTATATGATTGTAGTCGTTCACCTCACCATCGGTTATCTTCAATTTCCAGCACAAACGCTGATGATTGATCGCGTTCAACTCGTCCCGTTCCGGTTTGTCTACGATTGGTACATAGTAAGTACGCATGGGTCGTGGTTCTTTTGGAACTCGGTCAAGTTGACTACGTATAATTTCCTGTTACTGATCCCGCTTGGAATATATCTCACCTCACTTTATAAACTTCGACCTAGACGGGGACTCGTGCTTGTCATTCTGACAACGATCGTCATTGAACTGACTCAACTCGTCTTAACTGAGTTCGGCTTCCTATACCGAGGGTTCAATGTCGATGATCTACTGTTGAATTCCTTAGGTGGCTGGTTCGGACTGTGGATAGGCTCTTTGATCTTAAACTGGAGACGAGCGAATCAAGATAAACGAACGGCGGCATAAGCGAAGATTCGACAGGTTTAGGAAATGAAGAATCATGCGAATTCCCTTTCTTCGTCGTATAATGAGACAAACGAATTCATATGGAGAAGAGGATCAGTGTGAAAAAGACGCTATTGTTTTCATTGATTGGCATGGCCGCCGTGACCGGTACCGTGCTCACGCAGTATAAACCGCTCGGACGTAAGCCGAAGGCGCTCGAGTCGCCGCATCTGGTGAACGGCAAGTTCCGTAACTTGCTCGATACGCCGATGCGATTCTCATCAGATGACATGATTTCGATGACACGAGACTATGTGAACGTGAACTCGCGGCGGAAACCGAGCGAGCCGCTCCCGGTCGTGCCGATCGATTTCACGGAGAAACTCGGTTCGAGCTTCACGCGCGTCTACTGGCTCGGCCATTCGGCGCTGCTCGTTCAAATGGACGGGAAGACGATGCTCGTCGACCCGATGTTCGGCCGTAGCCCGTCGCCGCTCCCATTTGCGAAGAACGAGCGATTCAGTGAAGATTTGCCGTTCGAACTCGATGACTTACCGGACATCGATGTCGTCTTACTCACGCACGACCATTACGACCATTTGGATTACGCATCGATACAAGCGATTGAAGACCGGGTCGCGACGTTCATCGTCCCACTCGGCGTCGGCAGTCACTTGAAACGGTGGGGCATCGGGGCCGAACGCATCGTCGAACGCGACTGGGGCGATTCGTATACGTTCGGGTCATGGACGTTCGTCTGTACACCGGCCCGTCACTTCTCAGGACGCTCGCTCACGGACCGGAATGCGACGCTTTGGGCGTCATGGGTCGTGATCGGTGAGACGGACCGTCTGTTCTTCAGCGGGGACGGCGGCTATGGCCCGCACTTCAAAGAGATTGGTGACGCGTACGGCCCGTTCGATTTCGCCGCGCTCGAGTGTGGCCAATACGATGAACGCTGGCCGGACGTGCACATGCAGCCGCATGAGACGGCGCAGGCGTTTCATGACGTGCGAGCCGATAAAGTGCTCCCGATTCACTGGGGTGCGTTCACCTTATCGTTCCATGATTGGTTCGACCCAGCCGAGCAGATGGTCACGCTCTTACCGAAAGACGACGTCTTGACGCCGGTGATCGGTGAGCGCATCACGCTCGACGGACGGAACGACACGAAAACGTGGTGGCGGGAAATCGAAGACACGAACAAGCGGTGACCGACTCGGTCACCGCTTTTCTTACGAAGAGAGGCGTTTGGCCTCCTCTTTCTCGATGTGCAGTTCGTGTTTCCGTGTATAGACGAGGAACGCCCCCGTCATGAGGATCGAGCTAATCCCGAACAAGACGACCATGAGCTGTAGGCCAATCAAGTCGAGGAAGAAACCGGTGACGAGCAAGACGATTTGGAAGACGATTCGGTCGAGCATGTTCCGGAACGAGAAGAAGCGGCCGTGATAGTCTTTCGGCATCCGTGTCTGGAAAATTGTCACCGCCGTCGGGAAGAAACAGCCGACCGAGAAGCCGAACAAGACGAACGCCGCGATCGAGACGGCCGGGATGTCGGCGAAGTAGAGCATGAGTTGTGCGACCCCAATCAAGAACGAGAACGTGAACAAAATCGAGAACACCGAGAACTTTTCGCCGATTCGTTTAATGAGGAACGCCCCGGCCATGAAGGCGATCCCTTCCGCCGTGTAAATCCAGCCTTTAATCGCCGTCGAATCTTGCAGTTCACTGATGTTGATGACGAGCAAGTTGAACCCGCCGATGAAGAGGAGCGGGATGAGCGTCATGACGAGCGTCATGAAGATGACCGGGATTGACTTGATGATTGGGAAGACGTCCTTGAAGCCGCCGGACGACTTGTCGACTTTCTTCGCGGACGGGACGGCCGTCTCGTCAATCTTCAGGAACCATGTCGCCACAGCGAGGAGCAGATAGGCGACGAGCGAGAGTGCATACACGTCCCGGAGCGAGATGAGCGTGAGCAAAATCCCGGCGATGGCCGTTCCGATGACGCGCGACAGCGTCGACACGTTCATATGGATGCCGTTCAATGCGAGCAGTTCTCGTTCTTTGACGATGAGTGGGATGGCCGCCTGAAGCGCCGGGAAGTAGAACGCGGCCGACCCTTGCAGGAAGACGAGGAAGACGACCATCCAGAGGACGCTGCCCGTCTCGATGGCGACGAACATGAACAGGACGCTCAGCGCCCGGACGACGCTTGAGATGAGCATGATTTTCTTTTTCGAGCCTTGATCGGTGAGTCGACCCGCGAGCGGCCCGATGGCGACCCCGGCGAGCAATCCACCGGCTAAGATGAGCGCCTTGACGAAATCAGACGGCACTTTCTCCTGCATGAACTCCAAGTTGCCGATGATGCCGAGCCAAAGCCCGAGACCGGCGACGAACTCGCCGGTCAAGATGATCCAGACGTTGCGATTTTTCCACATATGGTTAAGTCCTCGATTCTTATTAGCTAATAATAATTATCCTTCAGAACGATTTAGAAAGCTACAAAAAAGAAGCCGAGGATTCGGCTTCTTTCGTATCAAATCTCGCAGTTATCATCCGTGCACGTCGCACCGCCCGAGAGCACTTGAAGCGTCGGTGCCGATTCGGCCCACGTCTTCTCGAGCACTTGCGTGAACGCCTCGGTCGGTTGCGCGCCAGAGACGCCGTATTTATTGTCGAAGACGAAGAACGGGACACCGGTGATGCCGAGGTCGCTCGCGCGCTTCTCTTCAGCGCGGACGTCATCCGTGTAAATGTCAGAGGCGAGCACATCTCTCACGGCATCCGCATCGAGTCCGACACTCGTCGCGATCTCGACGAGGACGTCGTGGTCGCCGATATGTTTCGCGTCGACGAAGTACGCCTTGAGGAGTGCTTCCGACAATGCCTTCTCTTTGCCGACCGTCTTCGCATAGTGCGTCAGCCGGTGCGAGTCGAGCGTGCCCGTGACGACCATGTTGTCAAAGTCGTAGTCGAGACCGACCGTGCGAGCCTGGGCGGCGACTTGTGCCGTCGTCGTTTTCGCCTGCTCGAGCGGCATGCTGTATTTCTTGGCGAGTACTTCATAAATCGAGCGTGAATCGGTCGTCGGGGCGTTCGGGTCGAGCTCAAAGCTCTTGAACTCCACCTCGACGTGGTCCGCGTGCGGGAACTGTTCGAGTGCTTCTTCTAAACGGCGCTTGCCGATATAACAGAACGGGCAGACATAATCTGACCAAACTTCAATTTTCATATTCAATCCCTCCTACAGTCAGTGTAGGATGTCTTGAATTCGAAGTAAATGAAACTGCTCAGCAAAAAAACCCTCGCAAGGAGGGCTTAGAAGACGTACCAGAACACGCAGACGAAGTGGGCGAAGCTGCCGAACAAGATGAACAAATGGAACACCTCGTGGAAGCCCCAACCGCGCCAGTTGACGAACTTTGGTTTGAATCCGTAGATGAGGCCACCGACCGTGTACATGACGCCACCGAGGACGAGCCAGAAAATGCCGGCGTTACCGATGACGCTATGGAGCGGGCCGATGAAGAACACCGATAGCCAGCCCATCCCGATATAAAGTGCCGTCGAGAGGAAGCGCGGCGCGTGGAACCAGACGAGCTTGAAGACGATGCCGAACAAGGCGAGGGCGTGTACGGTGCCAAACAATACCCAACGCGTCGGGCCTTCGAGTGCGAGCAACGTGAGTGGGGCATACGTCCCGGCAATCAACGCATAAATCATCGCATGATCGATTCTTCGGAAGAAGGCGATGACGTTCGGCGAGGCGATGATGCTGTGGTAAAGACCGGACGATAAGTATAAAAAGACGAGACTGATGCCGAATAAAATCGCCGCCATGATCGCAAGCGGCTCCCCGAGCATCGATGCTTTCACCGTCATCGCAATCAACGCGACGAATGCGAGCACGGCCCCGGCCAAATGGGTCAGTGCGTTAATCGGTTCCCGAAAAATCGAATTCATGTAAAACACTCCTTATTACATCATGTAGTATCCATAACTACATGATAAGCTGAACACATGAAAACAACAAGGTTTTTGTTTCGACAAACCGGGTTTATTCGTATACTGAAGGAGAGGTGATGTAGATGAAGCCGACCGATATCGTCCAGACGGAAGGGACGCTCCCGAAGCAGGTGCTCCCGACGATCGACTTGTATATGGACCAAGTCATCCAACTGTTCGAGCAACATTATGAGAAGATGAAGCGCGACGAGACCGAGACGATTTTAACGAAGACGATGATCAACAACTATGCCAAAGGCAAGCTGTTTCATCCCGTCAAAAATAAGAAGTACACGAACGAGCACTTGATGCTACTCAGCCTGATTTATGAGATGAAGGGCTTACTTTCAATCAACGACATCAAAGAGACGCTCCGTCCGCTAAATGAATCGGACGAAGGTTTCTCGCTCGAGGACTTCTATGATGCGTATCAAGTTCAGAAGGTGGAGAACATGCAGGCGTTCGAGACGCAGGCCGAGACGATGCTCGATAACGTCCTTTCAAAGGACAGTGACATCCAGCGCGCGCTCGCCATCGCCTCGGCCGTTCACATGAGCCACTTGTATCAAAGACTCGCCGAGCGATTGATTGACGAAGGTAAATGAAAACGTCCGCTAGAACCCAGGTCGGGAGTCTAGCGGACGTTTTCACGTCTGGCGCTCGCGTTCGACGCGTACACCTTTGTTGTAAAGCGTTACGACGAGTAGTGGCGCTACGTAACTGATGGCGACGACGAAGACCACTGGCCAAACGGTATGTTGGTCATAAAAAAGGTTCGAGAACACATAACTGAGTGCTGCGACGATGACGACGTGGACGAGCGGATGAAGCTGTCTAACCAGCGCATTGAGCACACTGCTGATGAATACGGTCAAAATCGAAAGCATGAACAAGCCGAACAGAATCAACAGCCACATGAGGTCCATACGTCACCGCCTATTAGTTGTTAATATACTTCTCGAACACGTCACCGAAATCTTTTCGGTTCCACTCATGATAGTGACCTTGGAGCCAGTCGAAGCTCTGTTCGTTCAACTGTTTGAACGTCGACGCGACGTTCATGTCGCCTTGGCGCAGCCCGCTCAAAATCGACACCGAGTGGGTGAGCGACGTGTTGGCGAACTCCATCATCTTTCGGCCTTCGCGCTGTTTCTCGGCGATGGCGAGGAGTGATTTGTACAAGTCTTTCACATGCTCAATCTGTTTCTTGTTCACGTCGATGGAGTACGGTTTGTCGCCAATCGTGAACTTGATCTCGACGTCTAAGTCGACCGTGCCGGCCGTCTCGAACATGACGTCGTGGAGCGGGAATTGGACGTACGGATAGCGATATAAGACACGCTTCGAACTCATCGCGCTCGTCCCGTCGAGGTGAATCATCGCCAGGTTCGTGAAACAGTATTCGTCTGATTTCGATTTGATTAAGAAGTAAATCTCCTCATTGTCCTCATGCAACACATAATCATCCGAGTCCGCCTTGTCGAAGTCTTGCGGATCGATCACTTCACCGATATCGCTGAAACCGGTCAAATCAGAGGCTAATTTTTTGAACATGTGGAGTCGCTCCTCAGTAATGGATTTTGTGCATCTCGTTCGGGTCGGAGCCGGTCCGTTCGTTCCGGTTCAGCCCGTCGATGGCGGCCATCTCTTCTTTCGTCAACGTGAAGTCAAACACCTGGATGTTCTCTTGAATCCGGCTCGGTGTGACCGATTTCGGGATGACGGCGACGCCGTTTTGCAAGTGCCAGCGCAAGATGACTTGGGCCGGTGACTTGCCGTGTCTCGCCGCGATGTCCGTAATGACCGGGTCTGTGAGCGCCTCGCGGCCTTTCATGAGCGGGCTCCACGCTTGAATTTGAATGTCATAGCGTTGACAGAATGCAATCAATTCTTTTTGGGACAAGTATGGGTGAATCTCGACTTGGTTCACGGCCGGGACGATGGAGCACGACTGGATGATTTGCTCGAGGTGGCTGACCTCGAAGTTCGAGACGCCGATGGCCCGGACCTTGCCTTCCTCATACAGTTGCTCGAGCGCCTTATACGTCTCGACGAACTTGCCGAAGCGTGGCATCGGCCAATGAATCAGGAACAAGTCGACATAGTCGAGCCCGAGCCGGTCGAGGCTGTCCTCGAACGCTTGGAGCGCCTCGTCGAAGCCGTGGAACTCGTTCCACAGTTTTGTCGTCACGAATATCTCTTCGCGCGGGACGTTCGATTCCCGAATCGCGCGTCCGACGCTTTCTTCGTTCTGATAGATGGCGGCCGTGTCGATCAATCGGTAACCGGCGTCAAGCGCCGCTTTCACCGTATCGAACGTCACCGAGCCGTCTTCGACTTTGTACACGCCGAGCCCGAGCATCGGCATGTTGACATCATTGTTGAGCGTTGTCCATTCCATTTTGATTCCCTCCCTATCACCTCTAACGTTACCGAAATTTGTTCGAAAGTGGAAGTGAAAGCTACAGCGTAATGCTTTCGCCGTGCGCTTTAATCACGATTTGGTCACGTTCGAGTTTCGCGGCGGCGACGAGTCGCGCGTAAGGCTCTTCGACCGGCTCGTACGACAAGACGAACGTGTCCCAATGCATCGGGAAGAATCGTTTCGCGCCACTCTGTTTGAACATCGTCCACGCCTGTTCCGGCGTGCAGTGCGCTTCTTGGAACGAGTCCGGCTGATAGGCGCCGATCGGGAAGAAGGCGAGGTCGATCGGCTCTTTGCTGGCGAGTCCGTTGAACGACTCGGTGTAAGCCGTATCGCCGGCGAACAGCATGCGGACGCCTTTATATTTCAGGACGTAACCGTTATAGCCCATATGTTTGTCCCACGGGAAACGGTTGCCCCAGTGGGCGACCGGAATCGCTTGGACGTGAAGCCCGTTCGCGAGCGTCAACTTATCGTGCGGATGCATCTCGAGCGTCTGTAGGCTCGGGTACTTGCGGAGCAGCTTGCTCGTCCCCGGTGCCGAGACGACGACCGTGTCGCGCGTGATGAGCCGCTTCAAACTTTTATGGTCGAAATGGTCCATGTGGGCGTGGCTGAGCAGGATGACGTCGACAGGACCGACCTCATCGATTGAAAGGGCGGGCGCGGTATGTCGCTTCATCCCGATCGTGACGGGGCCAAGATGGACGCCAATTCGCTTCGAGAACACCGGGTCGGTCAAAATCTTCAACCCATACCAATGGATGAGGACGGTCGAATGGCCGACCCACGTGGCGCTCACCGTCGTCTCGTCGAACGTGGCGAGATCCGGCTTAGCCGTTGGGACTTTGTAGGTCGGTCGAGGCAGTCGTCGCTTTAATCGTGTATAGAAGAACGTGCCGACGCTCGCGAGGACGGCGCTCGGGACGAGTAGGTTTCGTAGTCTCATATCAGTCACCTCATCAATCTAAGATGACTTCATCATACCGCTCAGCTGACGTACCCGCATCAGCCCAAAGCCGTAGAAACGATGGGAGATTGTGGACGGGGTTGCGAATCCGCTTCCAATTTGATACGGTGGATATAACTTAGGAAAGGAAGGTACCAGGTGCCATGAAAAAGTCACACGCCCCAAACTGATGAAACGAATCAGCACTGTTCGCACGAACAGTCACGGGTGAAGTGTGTCCAATTTCAGGCGAAGGGAACCCTTTTTTCCGCTTGACCGGAGATCTTCACACCACCGCTTATTGCGGATGGTGTTTTTTGTTTCATCGCGTAACGGAACAATTCGCGAGGTGAGACTTATGTTATCCATCAAACAAGTCCGGTTCGATTACGACCGGCAACCATTATTTCAAGACGTCTCGTTCGATGTGGCAACGGGGGAGCACGCCGTCTTGTTCGGACAGAACGGGTCGGGGAAGACGACGTTATTCAACTTGATTGTCGGGACGCTGACGCCCGAAGCAGGCATAATTGAGCGTCATGGTAAGGTCGGAATCGTCGAACAGGCACTTGAAACCTCAGACGAGACGCTCCTCTCGTACGTCATGAGTGGAGATCAACGGCGTTTACAATTATATGAGGACGTCACCTCTGGTGAGACGGACCGCGTCATGCGAGCGTATGACGCGGCGATAGAGCGAGGGGCGTATGAGCTCGAGGCAGAAGCGAAACGCGCATTGAAACGGCTCGGCCTCTCCCATGGAGCGAGGCGACTGTCCGAGTTGAGCGGCGGTGAACAGACGCGGGCCCAACTGGCACGGTTGACGTTACAACAAGTCGACATCGTCTTGCTCGATGAACCGACGAACCATCTCGATGTCGCGTCCATCGAATGGTTGACCGATTGGGTCCGACGATTTCCCGGGACGGTGCTCGCCATCTCGCATGACCGGCAGTTCATCGACGACGTGGCCGACGTTATCCTCGAGCTCGAGGATGGACGGGTCACGCGTTACCTGGGAAATTATACGGCGTATACGACGCAGAAATGGGACGAAGCACGACGCGACGAACGGGCCCACGCCCGCTATTTGGCTCGGAAGTCGGAGCTCCTTGACATGATTCATCAATACAAAGGCTGGCATCAAAAAGCGAAGGCGACGGCGAGCGTCCGAAGTCCAGGTGCCCAAAAAGGCGCGGCCAACCTTGCGATCAAGATGAAGGCGCGCGAACGAAAGCTCGAACAGCTCGAGGCATCGCGTCCGAACCGGCCGAAAGAAACGGCGCACGTCCACGTTCGCTTCCATGCCGAGCCGCTCGAAGCGAAGACATGGGTGACGTGTGAATCGGTCTCGTTCGGTTATGAGGATCCGTTGTTTACGGACGTTTCGTTTTCGATTGAGCGAAACGACCGCATCTCGATTGTCGGAGCGAACGGTTCGGGCAAGACGACGCTGTTAAAGCTCATCCTTGGCGAGCTCGAACCGGCGTCTGGAATGGTCAAACGACATCCGCGCCTGAAGATTGGCTATTTCTCGCAGACGCTTGAACGGCTCCCACAGGACGGGACGCTCCTCGAGGCGCTCCTCGCGGAGAGCGACTTGTCGGAGACCGAGGCGCGGACGTTGCTCGCGCACTTCTTGTTCCGACGCGACGAGGTGTATAAGCCGATGCGCGACGCAAGCATGGGGGAGAAATGCCGGATCGCCTTTCTTATCCTTTACTTCTCGGACGCGAACCTGCTCGCCCTCGATGAACCGACGAACTATTTAGATATCGCCACGCGGGAACAGATCGAGGCCGCACTCGAGCTGTATCCGGGCGGGCTCATCTTGATTTCACACGACCGGACGTTCCATCGGTTGACGAACCGGGTCATCGAGCTCGGGACTGGCGTATTGATTCGGGACCGCGACCCGCGCCCGGCAGCGGACGTCGAGGCGACGCTTCGGACGATGAAAACGCTTCGGGATACCGAACATTTTTTTGTCGACGAGGCAGGAAACCTTTTACCGTTTGACGAATCCGAACAAAGGAAACGAAACGAGTAGGAGTGGAGTAGATGGTGAAGGAAGAAGTTCGGACGTCGCGGGCCGCGTCCCGGAAACGGAAGCGGTTATTGCGGACGCTGATGGCGCTTGTGTTGATTGCATCGCTCGTCGGCGTCATCGCCTTGGCGGCATTGATGGATTCAAAAGATACGAAGACTGCGTTACCGGAAACCGACGAGATCGCGACGGAGATGGTCGGTTCGGACTCGGAAGAGGAGCCGCTCGTCGAGGAAGCGAAGGATGTCGTCTACATCGGGGCGCCGTACACGAAAGTGTATGCCGACGACCGGGTGACCGTTGTCTATGAGGCCGACCTTGGGGACCGTTATGAGCGGCTCGAGACGGTGAGCGGTTTCGTCAAACTACAACTGAACGAGCGGTTGACGGGCTGGGTGACCGAGGAACGAGTGACGACGGAGACGTCGGCGGCGACGGACGAGGAGATTACCTCGGCGTGGCAAGCCGTCTTACCGGCCGTATCAGACGATGCCTTACAACTCCTCGGGATGGACCGGGAGTCTGTCCGGACGGAGCTCGGGGCCCCGAAGGCCGTCCAGCGCGACCAAGTCAACGAGTATCACTTCTATGACGGATTCTTCCTCATGATGCGGGACGGGAAAGTGAAAGCGATCGACTGGGACAAGCAACCGGTCGCATCGCCCGAGTTGACAGCGTCGAGTGACCAAGCTTCCGGAAGCTGGTACGAAGGGGAGACGATGCAGTTGAAACTGTTCCCGTACAGCGGGATCATGCGCGTCCGACTCGAACAGAAATAAGCGAGAGAGTGGAAAGGGATGCCTTTCCGCTCTCTTTTTGGTCATACATTCAAATGAGCGTTTGATTGTATGGGGCAGGTGGAATATAATCAAGGAAGAGGAGGGGATATTATGGCTGGGCATGACCATCACGGGCACGATCATCATCACCATCATACGACGAATCAACGGGCGCTGTTTCTTGCGTTTCTGTTGATTGCGACGTTCATGGTCGTCGAGGTCGTCGGTGGG
Organism: Exiguobacterium alkaliphilum 12/1; assembly: GCF_000714435.1. Classification (GTDB taxonomy): domain Bacteria; phylum Bacillota; class Bacilli; order Exiguobacteriales; family Exiguobacteriaceae; genus Exiguobacterium; species Exiguobacterium alkaliphilum. Next base: position 92,255 of record NZ_JJMW01000032.1, on the reverse strand, counting down.
CTGTGGACGAACAGTCTCGCCTTGCTGTCGGACGCCGGGCATATGCTCGGTGACGCCGCGGCGCTCGGACTCAGTTTCCTCGCCGTCCGTTTCGGAGCGAGACGGGCGACGCCGGACCGGACGTTCGGCTATCGGCGTTTCGAGATTTTAGCGGCGTTCGTGAACGGCTTGACGTTACTCGTCATCTCCATCTACATCATGATCGAGGCATACAAGCGCCTCTTCTCCCCACCGGAAATCATGAGCGGCGGCATGCTCGTTATCGCCATCGTCGGCTTGGTCGTGAACGTCCTTGCCGCGTGGATTTTGATGCGGGGGGAGCGAGACAACTTGAACGTGCGGAGTGCGCTGCTACACGTGTTCGGGGACCTGCTCGGTTCGGTCGGAGCCATCACGGCGGCACTGCTCATCCTCTTATTCGGTTGGACGCTCGCCGACTCCATCGCGAGCCTGTTTGTCGCCGTGCTCATCTTGATTAGCGGCTATCGCGTCACGCGGGACGCTGTCCACATCTTGATGGAAGGGGCGCCGCATGAAGTCGATGTCGTCGCGATGCAAAACGAGTTGTTGCGCGTCGATGGTGTGAACGAGATTCACGACTTGCACGTCTGGTCGATCACGTCGAACGAATACGCAGTGACGTGCCATGTCTTGATTGATGAGACGACGGACGATCAGGCCGTGCTCCATGACGTGACGAATCGAATCAACCGGTTCGGTGCATTCGAACGCTCGACCGTCCAAATCGAGCGGGCACCCGCCTGCTGTAAGGAACGAACCATATGGTAAAAAAGCGGTCCCCAGTAAAATCGGGGACCGCTTTCGTCATGGCTTCAAGACGACTTTGACGCAGTCGTCGAGGTGGTCGTTGAAGATTTTATACGCATCGGCGGCCTGGTCGAGCGGCATCCGGTGCGTGATGATATCGGTCGGGTCGAACTTGTTGTCGACAATCATCTGGAACAGCTCCGGCATGTAGTGGATGACCGGCGCTTGTCCCGTCTTGATGCTGACGTTGCGTGTGAAAAAGTCGCCGAGCGGGAATTGATTATAGTTCATTGCGTAAATTCCCGTCAGTTGGACTGTCCCGAATTTCCGGACCGCTTCTTTCGCGACTTTGATGGCGCTGAGCGTTCCGCCCTGGACCATCAGTTTCTGTTCGACTTTCTCGATTGGTGACATTTTGCCGTCGAATCCGACGCAGTCGATGACGACGTCGGCGCCGCCGTTTGTGATCTCGTAAATGTATTTACCTGTATCGATTGGGTCTTTCATGAGCACCGTCTCGACGTTGTTCGATAGTTTCGCCCGGTTTAACCGATAGAGCTCGGGGTCGACGGCGATGACGCGCTTCGCACCGCGGACCCAGGCGAGTTTTTGTGTCATGAGGCCGACCGGTCCGGAACCGAGGACGACGACGGTGTCGCCTGCTTTCATGCCGGCGCTCTCGAGGCTCCACCAGGCGGTCGGGATGACGTCTGATAGGAAGAGGAGCGCCTCATCCTCGAGCTCACATGATTCTGGAATGACGAGCGGCATGAAGTTGCCGTACGGGACTTTCAAATACTCGGCCTGACCACCGGGATGGTTCCCGAACTGTTCGGTGAAGCCGAAGTAACCGCCCGCATCCGTGTGCGGCGCATGGTTCGAGTTGTCGCATTGGCTCTCCATCTCGTGCTCACAATAATAACAGTGTCCGCATGAGACGTTAAACGGCAAGACGACCCGGTCGCCTTTTTTCACTTTCGTCACGTCCGGCCCGACTTCTTCGACGATGCCCATCGGCTCGTGCCCGATGACGTAGCCGTGGCGGGTCGGCATGTTGCCTAAGTAGATGTGTAAGTCCGAGCCGCAAATCGCCGTCGAGGTGATTTTGACGATGATCTCTTCCCGGTTCTCGATCTCCGGGTCTTTCACGTCTTTCACTTCGATGTTCTTTGCACCTTGATACGTCACTGCGCGCATGCGTTCATTCCTCCTTTTTTCAAAAACAGGTAAGTCACAACAACTGTACTCTACCCGTTTCGATCCGGGGCGAACCTGAAAATTGGAGGAATTAGGAAAAGGGACTCACTCGGGAGTCCCGGTCCCGGCCACGTCGATGACGACGATTTCCGGGGGGTTAAAGACGCGCGGCACACTGATGCTGTAGTTGAATCCACGCCCGATGACGTGATCGAACGTCTCGTGTTCATACAGGCCGCCGGCATATTTCGGGAAGAACCCTTGATCGGGCGCGTACAGCCCGTTCATGAGGTAAGGGATACGGATTTGTCCGCCGTGGGCGTGACCCGACAAGACGAGGTCGAACGGGAGGGCGGCATACGTCTCGACCCGCTCGGCCCGGTGCGACAACAAGATGCTGAACGTCTCGTCCGTTTCCGTATCCTCGAGCGCGACGAGGGCGTCTTCTTCCCATATCCCGTGTAAGTTTTCCACGTACGTCCGGAGCGGGTCTTCGAGTCCGCCGATGACGAGGTCGATCCCGTTGATTGTCAGCGCTTCGGCCTCATTCTCGAGGACGATCACCCCGTGCGAGCGGAACACGTCTTTCACGTCGTGCCGGACATAATCGTCCGAGTCGTCAATCTCGTGGTTGCCGGTCACGAAGTACATCGGGGCAACCCCTTCGAGCCCTTTGATTAAGTCGAAGGCGGCGTTCGGTGAACGGTACCGGTCGAGCATGTCACCTGGCAAGGCGATGAGGTCAGGTTCCTGCTCTTTCACCTTTTCAACCAAGGCGCTCTGTTCCTTCCCGTACGAGTAGCCGTGCAAGTCGGACAAGAGGACGATACGGAGAGATTGGCCCGCCTCAAGTTTATCGGTCGACACGTCGTACGTTCGGACGACGAGCCCGTTATAGAGGGCGACGAGTAAAAACGTGACGATGGCGCCGAACGTGAGATAAGTCCGTCTCTTCTTGAACATGCCGTCCCTCCTTGTGTCTTCGGTTCTTTCATTCTACTCGGACTGGCGTAAGGAAGCAAAGAATGACGAGGCAAAGAGTGATCATCGTTTCGTTACAAAAAAATCCCGCTCGGTGAGGAGCGGGAGAGGAATTATGCTGCTTTTGCTGTCAATTTGACGTCGACATTGCCGCGTGTCGCTTTCGAATACGGACACACTTGGTGTGCCGCTTCGACGAGGCGCTCGGCTGTCTCTTGGTCGACGCCTTTGATTTCGACTTCGAGTTCAACGGAAATGAAGAAGCCGCCTTCGTCATCCTGGTTGAGCGTGACGTGACCCGTGACGCTTGAACCTTCCGTCTTGACGCGCTCTTTGCTGATGACGAGGTTCAATGCGCTACCGAAGCAAGCCGCATAGCCGGCTGCGAACAACTGTTCAGGGTTCGTCGCTTCGTCCGCATGTTTTGAGCCAGGCATCGAGACGTTTAAGTCGATGATACCGTCCGTTGATGTGACGCGTCCTTCGCGGCCACCGATTGCTGTTGCAGAAGCTGTGAATAATGGTTTCATGATTCAATTCCTCCGTTTCATTTTCAACAATTGTATTGTGCACAATTTAATTATAAGGCAGTCAAATGAATGTGCAAATGATATGCTTGTCCTAAGACTACAGCCGGAGGACAACCAATGAAAAGTTCGCTAACATTAGAACATCAAATCTGTTTTCAGCTCTATACCGCCTCAAAAGAGCTGACACGTTTATATCGCCCGATTTTAGCACCGTTAAACCTGACGTACAGCCAGTACTTGGTCATGCTCGTCTTGTGGGAAGAGGAAGGAATCGATTTGAAACAAGTCGGAGAACGGCTGACGCTCGACTCGGGTACGCTATCGCCACTCGTCAAACGCTTGATGCAAATCGGCTATGTTGAAAAAGTACGGGCACAAGATGACGAGCGCCGCATTGTACTGACGCTCACCGATTCAGGTCGCGCACTGCGTGAGCAGGCGGAGGACGTTCCGCGTCAAGTGAGTGGTATGCTGAAAATAGATGAAGCGACATATGTCGCCTATATGGAGATGCTCATCGACATCAAAGCGCGTTTAAAGGCGTTCGGTGAGCAACAAGGGTAAGCGTTTTGCGAAAGGAGTCGACATGATTCGCAAATTAATCATCATTTTGATGGCGATTGGTGGCTATGCCGCTTGGAAATATGAAGTGCCGAACGTTTCGGCGCCGACGAGTGTTCAAGTAAAATCGGACGTGGCGGAGGAAGTGGAAGGGACCGATGAGGAGACAACTGAAGTCACCGATGCCCCGCGCTTTGCTAGCCAATATGCCGGGAATGATTGGTACTTGCTCGAACGAAACGGCGATCGGACGCTCGAATTGATCGATGCGGACGGCGCGAAGAAAGGGTTCTATCAATTCGAGACGGGGAGCACGTATGAAGGTCTGATTGTGGATGAGACGACGCGGCAAGACGTCGAGCAAATCGGTTTCGACGCCGTCCGTTCGTACGATAAAGGGATGCGCCGCTACTTGATTCCCGACGACCCGTCGTTTTCGGTGTATGCGATTAACGGCAATTACGTCACGTTCTTCTTCGATCAACACGACGATGACAAGCTGAAAGCCGTGCTTTCCGTCGACCGTCGCGTCGAAGAGGCGAGTGACGGGTATTACGGCGACATCTCAGCCGAAAGTACGGTCGGGAACGAGACGCTCATGCGGTTACTCATGAATTGGGACCGCCAAAAGTTTAACCTGTCAGCGCTCGCCGACTATGAGCCGCTCCTTCCCGTCGTTCGGGCACATAGCGAGAATATGGCGGAGAACAATTTCTTCAGCCATACGGACCCAGAAGGACGGGACCCGTTCGAGCGGATGAACGAGTACGGGCTCACATATTCGGTCGCCGGAGAGAACTTGGCGATGGGCCAGATGAGTGTCTTTCACGCCCACTGGGGGCTCATGAACTCGCTCGGTCACCGCGAGAACATCTTGAAGCCTGAGTTCACACATGCGTCGGTCGGACTTGTGCATAACGACGACAATAGCCCGTTCTATACAATTAATTTCATCACGCCACGCTAAAAACAGGAAGGTCACCGTTCATTCGGCACACCTTCCTGTTTTTCTGGTTGAAGCGGTTTTAAAAACTTGTCCGTCAAGCCGAACGACATCATAATCCCGAATGAGACGAGAAACGTGAACGGCCAACGTGGCTCAACATAGACGGCCGTCAAGTAGGCGGACGTGGCGACGAGCGCGCCGAAGAACTGCAACGCGATGAAACGACGGACGTAGGTAGGTGAACTATGCTTTCGATAAACGATACTTGACACGACAAGGTCGATGAATAAAATCAATAGCACACCGAGATACAAGGTAAGCAGCGGGTTTGCCGTCCACGCCTCAGGCAACCAGCTCGGATTCGTCTCGGCATAGCCCACCGTCTGGTCCGCCCCTTGAAAGGTGAGTTCGTGGCCGAGAAACAAGACAGTAAGAAACGCAGTCGTGCGCACGACGTTCCGTTGCCGTGTATATGTATGAAACATGAATCCCATCCTCCTTTATGTATCGTACGAACGGAGGATGGGACAAGTTTCATTTAAATCAACTTTTTGATGGCGGATTCGATTTCGGCCGGCGTCGTCTGCGGGGAGAACCGTTCGATGACGTTTCCTTGGCGGTCGACGAGGAATTTCGTGAAGTTCCACTTGATCGCCTTCGAGCCGAGCAGTCCCGGTGCTTCCTTCGCTAAGTATTGGAAGAGTGGATGCGCGTCTTTGCCGTTGACGTCGACTTTGGCGAACATCGGGAACGACACACCATAGTTCAACTGACAAAACTCGTTAATCTCTTCGTTCGTCCCTGGGTCTTGATGGCCGAACTGATTACACGGGAAGCCGAGCACTTGGAGTCCTTGGTCTTTATATTGCGCGTACAACGTCTCGAGGCCGTCGAGTTGCGGCGTGAAGCCGCACTTGCTTGCCGTGTTGACGATTAATAGTACGTCTCCCTCATATTTCGATAATGGTTGGAGCTTACCGCTCATGTCTGTCGCTTCGTATTGATAGATCATTATGTTTCCCCCTTTGCCTCTAGTATAGCAAGCGCGTTTCCCATGTACGACTTTAAATCGGTTGTCCGCAATCAAATTGTCACGAAACGATGATGCCCTTGTTACAATGTAATGGGAAGAAACTCGTATAATGAAGCTCGCAGACAGAAAGGATCGATGTTATGTACATATTGAAAAATGAATTTATTTGGATCACTCTCATTCTCGTCGGCTTATTCTTCTCGAGCGCGACACCTTATTCGGAGCAGAGCATCGTTTCACCGCTCGAACGGTTCGAATGGGGATGGGCCGAGCCGATGCTCGGAAACGTGGATTTCGATTACGCGGGTGACCCGGTCTCACTCGAGTCGAAAGGAACGGTCGGCTTGATTGAATTTTTGATTCGAAAAGCCGCGCACTTCACGGTCTTCTTCGTCCTCGGCGCGCTTTTCGTCAAAGCCGTCTCGCGTACTCGTATTCATGCCGGGCTTACGCTCTTGTTCGCTTGGGCGCTTGCGACCACGGTCGGCGTATATGACGAGTTCCATCAGAGCTTGACGCCGGAGCGGACGCCGCTCATCCAAGACGTCGTCTTAGACAGCTTCGGTGCGCTATGTGGGGTCGTGCTCCTCGGTGGCCTCTATTTAGTGAAACGGCGAAAGCGTAAGTCGCGATCAGGCTACATGATGACAAGGTAAAACAAAAATGTATAAGGTTGTTATGTGAAAAGCGCATCTAGAAGCGCTTTTCTTTTTTTATACGGAGAACTTGTGACAGAAAAATGAGCAAATCTGCCTATATACCCACGTTTTTTAAGCGATAAAACCTAAATCAGGTCAATGTAATGCGAATGAAATATAAGTGTAAAATAACTTTAGGTTTAGATTGCTATAATGAGTCACAGAGCGAGAACGAAATCTCGTCAATAATCGACAAACTTACGAATCTATTATAGATAGAAATTCACACGACTCAGCGGAGGGAAGCACATTGGTTAACTTGAAGAAACTTGCGGCAACCGTCACTCTAGGGACTCTTCTTATCAGCGGCACGACTCCTGGTTTTGCGGCGTCACTCACAGACAAGCAAAAGAAAGTCCAGCAGCAGCAACAACAGAATAGTTCTGAACAGTCAAAAGCGAACGCCTCGATTCAATCGCGTGAGCAAGCGATCAGCAAAGAGCAGCAAGAGATCAACAAGTTAGACGCTGAGCTTCAAGACGTCATCAACGACGTCGCGCAAAAGAAGGCTGAGATTCGTGCGACACAAGAAAAGATTAAAGAGCTTGAAGCACAAATTAAGAAGTACGAAGCAAAAATGAAAGCCCAAGAAGAGCTCATGAAAGAGCGGATGGCGACGATGCAAAAGAACGGCGGCACGTCGATTAACTGGGCGGAGTTCATCTTCGGTTCGAAAGACTTCGGCGACTTGATCACACGCATGATCACGGCCGGCACGATCCAAGAGAACGACAAGCAAATCTTCGAAGAGTATCAAGCGACGAAAGAGAAGCTCGCTGCAGCGCAAGCGGATCTTAAAGCGGAGCGCGATACGCTCGTGAAACAAAAAGAACAACTTGAAGAGCGCAAAGCGGCACTCGATAAGAAAATGAAAGAGCGCGCAGCGAAAATCAAGAAGTTGAACGCAGAAAAAATCAAATTCGAGTCGAAATTGATGAGCTTGAAAGAGATGGAGTCAACGCTCCAAGCACAAGAAGCGTCAATCAAGGCTGAAATCGAAGCACAACGTCGTGCAGCTGAAGAAGCGAAACGTAAAGCCGAAGCTGAAGCGGCAGCGGCGGCAGCAGCGAAGAAACAACAAGCATCAAACGCGTCATCGTCATCGAGCGCGGCGGCAGCGACACCGGCAGCATCAGCACCGGCGAGCGGCGGCATGTTCCAACGCCCTGCAAGCGGCCGTCTTTCACAAGGATGGGGCGCGGCAAGCGGTGCGAACGGCTATACGTTCCATAACGGAATTGATATCGCTGGACCAGTCGGTACGCCAATCCACGCGGCACAGACAGGGACGGTCACGACTGCAGGATGGGGTGGCGCTTACGGGAACCACGTCATCATCACACATGTCATCAACGGACAAGTGTGGACGACAGTATACGCTCACTTGAGCTCGGTGTCGGTCTCAGCGGGACAACGTGTCTCACAAGGTCAAAACATCGGTGGGATGGGCAGCACAGGGAACTCGACAGGGTCACACCTTCACTTCGAGATTCACCGTGGCGGTTACTCGTACTCGTCTTCGAGCGCGGGCAACACGGTCAACCCAGCTTCATTCTTCTAAGCGATATACAAAAAGTGATCGACGAACGCGTCGATCACTTTTTTGTTGCCCGGTAACTGATGAACGTCAACAGCGCGGCCCCGAAGACGCTCAACCAGAGCGTATCCCAATTCGGGTCGTCAAGGACGCTCATGCCGCCGACAATCATCATATAAGCGACGACCGAGCCGATGAGGACGGTCGCTACGACGTGACGGACCCGTTTCGGGATTTGATTCCACCAATGCCTCATAAAAATCGCCTCCACCTATCAGTATAGGGGAGGCGGGAGGATTCATCTAGCGAGTCGGATCCATGAAGATTCCATGATCGGTTCGTACCCGACCTCTTGATAAATCTTATTTGACGTCGGATTAGTCAAATCGGTGTAGAGCGTACAGAAGCGTTTCGTCTTCAACAGCTCACGGCTGAGCGCGGCGACGATGGAGCGTCCATAGCCGTTCCCCCGTTGCTCAGGTACGGTATAAACGAACGAGACGGTGACGCCGTTCTCCGTCGGCCTTGAACGTTTCGCGCATGAGACGGGCATACCGTCGACTTCCCAAATGACGGCGTCATCGTTCTCGATCATCATGGTGACGGTACGGACCACTTTTTCTGCCTCGGACGGGTCGAGTCCCGAATCTCGTTCGAAGGCGCGAAACCAGCCCTCTAGGAGCCCTTGATCGCGTGTCGTTGCATGACGCATCGACCCGTCCGCCATCTCGATGTCGTTCACGCGGTCGAGCCGATATAGGCCTTGTGCCATGAAAGGCGAGACGTTTTGTCCGGTATATTCGCGCCAGAGCGTGGCGAACGTCTCGGCGTGGACGCGTTCCGACACGATTTCGGTGAAGGGGATATCCCGTTCCAGTAATGCCGGGATAGCCGTCTCGTGTACGTCTTGTGCCCGTGAAGCGTCCACGATGACATAGTTGAGCGGATGCGGGGGCGTGACTTGCATGATGGCGAGCAGCTGCCCGTCGTCCTCGACCGTCAATTGGTGGTACGCGGAATAGACGCCGCGCTGGATGTTCCCGAGGATGCCAATCATCAGACTGTGCTCAGCTTCTCGCTTCATCAATTCCGGCAAGACGCGTTCTGAGAACGCACCGGGATCGTCCCAAACCTTGAATTCCATTTCGTTTCCCCCTTTATATGTATGAAAAACGGGCAAACCGTGAGGCTTGCCCGTTGAGCACGTTATGCGATTTCTTCGCGTGCTTTTGGATCGTCGAGTAGTTTCGTATGACGTTTGAAGTAGTGGACGATTTTAGCGATGGCACCGTCACCTGTGACGTTCGTCGCTGTCCCGAAGCTATCTTGCGCCAAGTAGAGCGCGATGACCAAGCTCTGCATCGTCGCGTCGAAGCCGAGAATCGAACCGAACAGTCCGAGTGAGGCCATGACGGCTCCACCAGGGACACCTGGTGCCGCGATCATCGTGACGCCGAGGGCGAGGATGAACGGGAGGACGATGGCGTATGACATCGGCATGCCGTTCAAGTACATGAGGGCGACACCGACCGATGTGAGTGTGATCGTTGAACCAGACAAGTGAATCGTCGCACAGAGAGGAACGACGAAGTTGGCAACGCCTTCGTCGACGTTGTTCGCTTTCGCTTGGCGAAGCGTGACCGGGATCGTTGCAGCTGATGATTGCGTCCCGATGGCTGTGAAGTAAGCCGGCATCATCGTTTTGAGCAACTTGAACGGGTTCTCTTTGTTGAGACCGCCTGCGATCGAATACTGAATCATGAGCATCGTCGCATGGAGGACGATGATTGTGACGAAGACGAGCGAGAATACAGAAAGAATCTGCGCGACTTGACCTGCGAACGTCATGTTCATGAAAATTCCGGCGATGTGAATCGGTAAGAGTGGAATGATGACTTTGCTGATGACGAGTTCAATAATATCGCGGAAATCCATGGCAAGGTCGAGTGAACGTTTGCTTTCAATCGCGGCAATCCCGATGCCGATGACGAAGGCAAGGACGAGCGCGGTCATGACACCAAATACAGGTGGAATCTCAAAGTTCAAGAATCCGCTGAGCAATGCTTCTTCTGGGTTTTCAGCTGATGCCGTATCGCGTGCCAAGATTTGTGGGAACAAGTTGCTCGTCGCAAAGTAAGCGAGCGTACCGGCGACGATTGTCGACAAGTAAGCGATGACGGCCGTCAAGCCGACAAGTTTGCCAGCACCTTTTCCGAGCTCCCCGATGCCCGGGATGATGAAGGCGAGAATGATGAGTGGGATAGCGAAGCCTAAGAACTGCCCAAAAATCGTGTTGAACGTGACGAACGTCCGTACAATCCAGCTCTGGCTTTCTGGTACGAGGCTACCGATTAAAATACCAAACGCGATAGCGATGATGATGCGACCTAGAAGGCCAATTCGTAATTTCAAATAAATCATCCTTTCTAAATGTTTGAATTGTTGCTATTTTCGCACATTTCCAGCGCGGTTGCCACCCTATCTTTTCATTTTCAACAAAGATTGACGTTTGACAACTTTGAAATAGGGTAACATAAATTGTTGTCGCATAAAAGGAAGGGGCTTCTTCTTTTCCTAATATACAATCGATGTTATGATTAATTTTGAATAGACGTAAAGGAGGGGTGACGCGTGCAGGTACAACGAACAACGATCCACATCGCGGGTCAAGATTATACGATTGTGAGCGAGGAGCCAGCCGATCATGTGAGGGAAGTGGGCTTTCTCGTCGATAGTAAAATCCGTGAGATTCGTGAACAGTCCCCTCATTTAGACGCTCGTCAGGCGGCGGTTCTCGCGGCCATTCAAATCGCGAGCGATCACGTCAAATCTAAACGAAATACGGGAGAATAAATTACTATATGGTTACTCTACTTATACTGTTTTTCTTGTTTATCGGAATCGTCAACGGTTTCCGCCGTGGGGCGATTCTACAGCTCGGCCACTGGGTCGCGCTCATCATCAGTTTTATCGTCGCCAACGCCTATTACCGGGACCTCGCCGAAGCGTTCAAACTATGGATCCCATATCCATCTCAACTTGACGGGACGCTCCCTGGCGGTGTGCTCGACTTGAACTCGCTCTCAGGGATCGAGATGACGTTTTATAACGTCTTCTGGTTCGTCGTCTTGTTCGTCATCACGAAACTCGTCTTGCATCTCATCTTGTCGATGCTCGACTTCTTGACGGACTTGCCGATCTTGCGTCAATTGAAAGGGATTATCGGTGCCGTCCTCGGATTTTTCGAGTCGTACGTCATCACGTTCTTCATCCTTTGGGTGATCGCGTTCGTCCCGATGGCCGGTGTGCAAAACGCCGTCGACAACTCGTCGCTTGCGACGTTCATCATTCAAGATACACCGTATCTTTCGGAATGGTTCTCGAATAAGATGCTGTGACACGACAGGCCGGAATGCAAGCAAGTGCTTGTGTCTCGGCCTTTTCTGTATGGATAAGGGGGAAAAGTTATGAATAAAGTTGAAGCGATGATGCTGCTCGAAAAAATCGCACAATACATGGAAATAAAGGGTGAGAACCCGTTCAAAATCAACGCCTTCCGGAAAGCCGCGACGGCGCTTGAGAACTCAGAACTTGAACTCGATGAGATCGAGGATTTGACGACGATCCCAGGCATCGGTAAAGGCACGGCGGCCGTGCTCGAAGAATGGCGTGACACGGGGCGGAGCGAAGTGCTCGAGTCGCTCCAAGAAGAGATCCCGTTCGGTCTGATGAAATTACTCAAGATTCAAGGGCTCGGTGGCAAGAAGCTCGCGCAACTCCGTGAGATCGGGGTCGTCGACTTGGAGTCGCTCATCCGCGTCCTCGAAGACGGGACGGCTTCCGAGCTCCCACGCTTCGGCGCGAAGAGCGTCGAGAAACTGCTCGCCGCGGCGAAAAACCTCGAATCGCGCCCGGAACGCCTATCGTACGCGATGATGCGTCCGGTCGTCGAAGAGATCGAGACCGTGCTCGAAAACGAATCACTCGTCCTCCGTCATTCGGTCGGGGGTAGCTTCCGCCGGGCCGAAGAGACGTGTAAAGACTTGGACTTCATCATCGCGACCGAAGAACCGGTCGCCCTCCGGGACAAGCTGCTCGAGCTCCCGTTCATCAATGAAGTCATCGCGGCCGGGGAAACGAAAGTATCGCTCGTCCTCGAACGCGAAGAGATGGTGTCGGTCGACTTCCGGATGGTCGAGCCGGGCGCATTCGCTGCGACGCTCCACCACTTCACCGGTTCGAAAGACCATAACGTCCGAATGCGCCAGCTCGCGAAAGCAAAAGGCGAGTCGATCTCCGAGTACGGCGTCGAGACGGCGGACGGCCTCTGGCAACCGGAGACGGAAGCGGAGCTGTTCGAGCGTTACGGCCTGCCGTTCATCCCGCCCGAGCTGCGGGCAGGAAACCTCGAGTTCGAGCACGACTTGTCGAAACTCGTCACACTCGACGACATCAAGGCCGACGCCCACATGCACACGGTCTGGTCGGACGGGAAGTTGACGGTCGACGAGCTAGTAGCGGCGATGAAAGCGCGCGGCTACGAGTGGATCGCCATCACCGATCACGGCAAGTACATGACGTTCGTCAACGGCTTGACCGAGGAACGTCTCGAAGCGCAAGGGGAAGAGATCCTCGAAGCCGCGAAGAAGCACGACATGCACGTGTTGCGCGGCGTCGAGATGGATATCCGGCCTGACGGCACGCTCGACTATGAGCCGGAGTTTTTAGCGACGCTCGACTACGTCGTCGCCTCAATCCACTCAAAGATGGACCAATCGGTCGACGAAATCATGTCCCGGCTCGAGAACGCCTGTCGTTCGCCTTACGTCAACGTCATCGCTCATCCGACGGGCCGACTCATCGGACGCCGTGACGGCTATCCGATCGACGAGGAGCGCTTGATCGCCCTCGCGAAAGAGACGGGCACGGCGCTCGAGTTGAACGCCAACCCGAACCGGCTCGATTTGACGGCCTCGACGTTGAAGAAAGCGAAAGCGGCCGGCGTCAAAATGATGATCAACACCGACACGCATCACCCGGACATGATGGAAGATATGGCGCTCGGCGTCTTGCACGCCCGTAAAGCCTATCTCGAACCGTCCGATATCATCAACTGCCTCTCGTTTAAGGACGCCAAGGCGTTCTTCGACGCGAAGCGACAGAAAGGAACATGCTAGATGGACCACGCGTTACGCGTTTTAGAATATGAAAAATTACGCCAACAGCTCGCCGCCCACGCCGCGAGCTCGCTCGGGAAAGACCGGGCGCTCACGATGCAACCCGATTACTCATACGACCGGGTGCTCGCCAATTTGAACGTCACGAAGGAGGCGACCGAGGTCGTCCGTCTCCGTGACCGACTCCCACTCGGTGGCTTGACCGACGTCCGCGCCGAAGTGAAACGGGCCGCCATCGGCTCGGTGCTCTCGACGAGTGAACTGCTCGCCGTCGCCGCCGTCATGTACAGCGGCCGCCAAGTGAAGAACTTCTTTGAAAAGCTTCACGAAGACAACGAAGACCTCCGTATCCCGCGTCTCGACGAGTATGCGGAGCGCTTGACGAAACTGATTGAAGTCGAGCAGTCGATTCGCCACGCCATCGACGACCAAGGCACGGTCCAAGACTCGGCGAGCTCACAACTGCGCGGTCTCCGGACGCAGCTCCGTAGCTATGAAGGAAGCGTCCGTTCCCGCATCGACAACATTCTCCGCAACAACGCCAAGATGTTGTCGGACGCCATCGTCACGATCCGAAACGACCGTTACGTCGTCCCGGTGAAACAAGAGTACCGCCAAGCGTTCGGCGGGATCGTCCACGACCAGTCGGCTTCCGGTCAGACGCTCTTCATCGAGCCGCAGGCAATCGTCTCGATCAACAACGAGATTCAAGAAGTGCGTTTGAAAGAACGCGCCGAGATCGACCGCATCTTGAGCGAGCTGTCGAACCTTGTCGGCGGTGTTGCCGATTCGGTCGTGACGAACCTCGACGTGCTCGCCACGCTCGACTTCGTGTTCGCGAAAGTCGCGTACGGTCATGAGTTGAAGGCGACCGAGCCGAAGCTGAACGACGCCCGGGAAATCAAGTTGAAACAGGCGCGTCATCCGTTCATCCCTCGCGACGAGGTCGTCCCGATCACGGTCGAGCTCGGTGAGGATTACACGTCGCTCGTCATCACCGGCCCGAACACCGGCGGGAAGACAGTCACGCTCAAGACGATCGGTCTGCTTCAGCTCATGGTACAGTCCGGTCTTTACGTGCCGGCTGAGTTTGGGACGGAGCTATCCGTCTTTGACGCCGTCTACGCCGATATCGGGGACGAGCAGTCAATCGAGCAGAGTCTCTCGACGTTCAGTTCGCACATGACGAACATCGTCAGCATGCTCGACAAGATCGACTTCATGTCACTCGTCTTGTTCGATGAGCTCGGTGCCGGGACCGACCCACAAGAAGGGGCCGCCCTCGCCATCGCCATCCTCGACGAAGTGAAGCGCCGTGGCGCCCGTGTGGCCGCGACGACGCACTACTCGGAACTGAAGGCGTACGCCTATAACCGGGAAGGCGTCATGAACGCCTCGATGGAGTTTGATATCGAGTCGCTCAGCCCGACGTACCGTCTGTTGATCGGTGTGCCGGGACGCTCGAACGCGTTCGAGATTAGCCGTCGCCTCGGGTTGTCCGAGGACGTCATCGACAAGGCGCGGAGCCACGTCGGCACCGACGCCGAGTCGGTCGAATCGATGATCAACGAGCTCGAGTCGGCGAAACAACGCGCCGAGCAACTCGAACAAGAGTTGATCGTCAAGCGCCACGACCTCGAAGAAGAGCAGGCGGCGTTCGAGGCGAAGATGACGGAGTTCGAGAAAGAACGCGATACGATGTTTAGCGAGGCCGAGGCGAAAGCCGATAAGGCGGTCGAGCAGGCGAAGCGCCAAGCGAACGAAGTCATCGACCGATTGAAGAAGCTGCGTGAGCAGGGCATCGTCAAAGAGCATGAGATCATCGCCGCGAAGAAAGAGCTCGAATCGGCGAAACCGACGCTCCAAGATAAAAAGATCCAAAAAGTGAAACAAAAAGCGCAACAGAAACGTACGTTCAGTAAAGGCGAAGAAGTGAAAGTGACGACGTTCAATCAAAAAGGCTATATCGTGAACCAGATCAACGACAACGAGTACAACGTCCAGGTCGGGATCATGAAAGTGAACGTCAAAGCGGACGACCTTCAGAAGATCGGACCGTCGAAAGAGCAGCCGCTTAAAGCGAAAGGCAGCTCGTTGAAGCGCCAGAGCACGACGAAGTCGGAGCTCGATTTGCGAGGGGTCCGCGTCGAGGAAGGACTCTCACGCCTAGACAAATATATCGACGAGGCGCTCGTGTCGGGTTACGACAACGTCCGCATCATCCATGGGCTCGGTACGGGAGCGATGCGACAAGCGACGCAAGAGTTCTTGAAAGGACATCGCCACGTGAAGAGTCAGCGCCCGGGCGGCATGGGCGAAGGTGGACTCGGGGTCACGGTCGTCGAGTTGAAGTGAGGACGAGATGCTATTGGGTAACGTAACGTTTAACGTCATGCTCGAGTCGTTCGGTCTTTATACGATCGCCGGGCTTATGATTGTCGTCGGGCTCGCCATCTTCGAGGTGACGACGCCGTACAGCAATTGGCGCGAGATTCAAAAAGGGAACATCGCCGTGGCGCTCGCGACGGGCGGGAAGGTCGTCGGTCTCGCCAACATCTTCCGTGTCGTCGAGAGCCACCACGATCGGATGGTCGACATTTTGGTCGGCGGGGGCTTCGGGTTCTTCTTGCTCCTCGTCACGTATTGGTTGTTTGAATTTTTGACCCCGTCCTTGAAGGTGAACGAAGAGATCGGGAGAGGGAACATCGCCGTCGGACTTTTGGCGTTCCTCCTCTCAATCGGTGTCTCGCTCATCGTCGGTGCGGCGTTAGTGAGGTGAAGACATGGTATATGAACGATTAGCGAAGATTCTCTTCATCGGGGCCGGCCTGTTTTTAGTGGCCGCGGCACTGTGGTTTATCTTTTATTGAGGGAAAGCGACGTTTTCGAACGTCGCTTTTTTTGAAAGGGGGAAACGGTTTGGCCATCGATTTGAAATTTTTGATGACGACGGAGGGCTACGTGCTAGACGTCGAGTCGTTTCAGATGAAAGGCGAGATGTACTATCCGCTCGAGTGGACGTGTTTCGGAGCGGAGGATGCGACGATGTTATTGACGTGGGACGCGGAGCGCGACCGGATCCTCATCCGCTTTGAGCAATATGCCGTATTTCTCGGGACGATCGAAGACCACGCCATGGATGAAACAGGGCTTCAAAATGCTTATCCGATCGTGAAGTTGAAGGCGTCTCAATTCACGCAATTCGCCGCAGACACGATGTCGACAGAACGCGTCAACACGTACCGGGGGTCGTTGTCGCATTACGTGATCCGCACGGTCGAGCAAGAATTTCACGTCTTGGCGTACGAAGACCCGACCGTACTCGACTTGGGGAAAGTCGGGGATACGGGTGTCGTTGTGACCGAAGTCAACGAGGTGGACGAATGTTGAGACGAGACGGCGAAGAGCGGGTAAAGGATAGCAGACAGGCTCGCTATCCACACGAAACGGAGGAGACAGCATGAAATCGTACGAGATTGAGTTTCATTTGATCAACGAAGAGATTTTGACGTATACGGTCGAGGCGGAGAGCCGCTATGCGGCGCTCGAGTCGATTTATCAATCGTTCCGACACGCGTCGGACGGGTTCGTTCAATTCGATGAGGAGATGATTTTGTTCCTTGATCACGTGGCGTATGTGAAGGCGTTTGAGATTGTGGAGTGAGGAGGGGCTATCGTGAAGCATAATAAGCTAGTCCGTGACCGGGTGCCCGAAATCATAAAAGCTTCAGGGAAGCAGGTCATCGTCAAACAGTTGAATCAAGCCGAGCACTTTGAGCAGGCACGTTTAAAGCTGTATGAAGAATTGAAAGAGTATGAGGACACGAATATCGATGAGGAGTGTCTCGAGGAGTTGGCGGATATTTTGGAGCTGGCCTATGAACTGGGCAGAATGCACGGGGCTTCATTTGACGAGATGAACACGATTCGGGAAGAAAAGCGGGAGCGGAAAGGCGGATTTGAGAAAGGGTTGTTTTTGGAAGAGGTTTTGGAGTGAAAATGAAACAGCCTGCAAACTTTTGATGAGTTTGCAGGCTGTTTCATCTGTAGAGGGTATAGTGAAGGATTATAAGTCTTTTAATAACTCATCTGCTGACTTAGGATTCATAGACAAATGATACTCTTTCATAAAGTCAAATGAGTTCTTAATGTAATCTAATTCTGTAGCACCTTGGACAATTATTTTTTCGTAAAGGATTTCAATACCGCCAAGAACATAGGAGTTAAATAAGTCCATATTATTTTCGTGTCGTTTACCAACGTCATTTAGAGTATCATCATCTCCATAGGATAGAGCATCATCTCTAAAAGCCCTTGTTATTCTTTCTTCAATTGGCATATTCTCAGAGTCATCTAAAAGCATGATAAGCCTAAATATAAACTCTAAATTATTTGCTTCACTCATCACTTGCTCTAAAAATATATTGATATCTTTATTAGCATATTCTGACGTCTTGTCGTGTGAAGAGCTACGCCCATATTGGAACCCTATAAGAGGTGCATGAACATAGACATCAATATATCGGTTGAAGAAATTTTGGTTTTTGAGTTCTTCCACATAATAAGAATGTACACCAGAAATTTTAATATTTTTATCAAACATTTGAATCAACTCCAATGATTTCTGTAAAGATTTCTGATTGTTTATTTAAATAATATTCTGTCCCGACTTTATCAACTAATGAATCTTTTGCATAATTCCAGTCTTTGGCCATAACAATAAGTATTAATTGATTGGCGACATTTGGAAGTACTTCAGAAATATTCTTAACATGCTTTTCGTCAGCATTTGAAAAAGGTGCATCTAATATTAAAGGATAAGCCTCTGCATTTTTTTCGTAATCGTCAGCTAGTTTCTGTTTAGCTAAATGTACTAGACCGGAAATAAACGCAAAGTTTTTAACGGTTTCTAAACCTTGAGATTCATCGGTTTGAATATCATTTGATAAGTCTGTTGTGATTAAATTCACTCTGAATTTATCGTCAATCTCTACTTTTCGTTTACCGTGATACATTTTTTCAAAATAATAGTTCACTTGTTTTTCAAGCTGAGATTTAATTTCATGCTCCTTAGTATCACGGCGGTTTACTACCCAATCTAAAATATTTTTTGCATATTCTAAATAGAGTAAGATTTCATCATTTTTAGCAGATGATTGAATACTTTGATCATACTTCTCTTCTTCATCTTTAATTGTTTTTTTTAATTCACCTAAGGTTTGATTCAATTGTTCTATATCCTCTGTTATTGATTTTGCTTTTTGTTCGGCACCAAGCAAATCTGCTTGGTGCATAGAAACATTATCCTCACCAGAAATTTCCTCATTTATAGAATGTATTTCATCTTCTAATTCTCCAATATTCATGTTATGAAAAATAATTTGTTTGTAGTGTGTCTCTAGAGATAAGAAATAACTTTCCGCAAAGTTTAAATGAGTTTCTGCTTGTTGCTTAAAATTGTTCATCAATGTTCCTATAGATTGAGGAGGTAAATACCGAATTTCTTCTAAAAGATGCTCATAATGAATATCACCTTTACTAATTGCAGTACCGCAGACACAACTACCTCGTTCGATAATATCTCTAATTGCAGTAGCGTTCATACCTTGAATAGACTTTTTATCTAGTTTTGCAGTCGATAATTCATTTATTGCTCTTTTGCACAAGTTGTAACTTATAAATGAAATTGGTGAGGATTTAAAAAAATCTTTATAGGATCTCAGAGAATTTTGCAAAGCTTTTTTTCCGGATTCGATTTGAACTACTTTTCTTTCTTTTTCTTTTTGCAATTGTGACACTTTTTCTAGCTCATACAAAATATTTCTTTTCTTAGTTATAATATCGTTGAAATATTCAAGTTCAGATTTTTTTTCAGTTTTTCGGTTCTCTGTATGTGTATGGAGAGTCTCTAATTCTTTTAACTTATCAAAAATATTTTGTCTGTTTTTATCGCCTTCATCTTTTACACTTGAACTAAACTGGTTCAAAACAGTGCCTGATCTAGTAGTACTTCCTAGATGTTTTATCATATTGTCTAAGACAGTAAGACCTAAAATTGCTTTAACTGACTTAGTTACGTCGGCTCTAGACGTAATATTGCCAAATCGTTCAGTATCATATAAAAAGTAGATAGATAAATCTTTAGGTAGGATTTCTTCAAGTTTGTTTTCTACTTGATACTGTTTGAAAGATTTAATTTGACCATTTTCTTTCGTGGTTAGTGATGGGGTAGAGTAGGTATCACTAACAACACTTCCGTTTTTATAGTAATACTTTTGTTGTCGAATTAAATGATAATAAGTGCCCTCATGATCTAGCTCGATAGCTACGGAAACTTTTGAACTTTCAAAACTTTTTGATAGTTCCTGACTAATTTCTGCGTTTAAAAGAGAATCTTTTGATTTAAAATTTGCCACTCCATAGAAAGCCCATAGAAAAGCTTGTAGTAAAGTCGTTTTTCCGCTAGTGTTGTCTCCTAAAATCAATGTAATATTTTTATCGGGATTTTGTGAAAAATTGATTGTTTGCTCACCCTTAAACTGTCTAAAGTTTGTTACTGTAAGTTTCTTGATAATCATAGTTAATTATTCTCCTGATATGTTTTTTTAGCTTCTTCCATTATGATTTTTCTAATACAATCTACTAAATCAGATTCAGTTTTAGATCTAATTCTTAAGTTTTCTTTTTCGGCTTCGATTATTCTAATTTTCATCATTTCTAAATTAGTAGCTCTTAATTCAATATTCTTTGAATTCATCTGTCGGTATCTCCCCTTTATATAGTGAAAATGAATTTTCAATCATTTTAATCAATTTGTCTGATACAGAAGAATTTTCAGCAGAATTTGTGAAATCTCTCATTCTTTCAATTTCTCTAAATAAAAGAGACTTTATAGAATTAATTTCTCGTTCTGAATAATTACCTATTTCTTCAAACCGCATTGGTAAAGTGATGAAATCATAGATTTCAGCGTACTGTTTACCAGGACTATTCCTAAGCACACGTCCTCTTCTTTGAATGTATTCTTTAGGATTTGTACTACTAGCTAAGATGAAAGCTCTTTGAATACTTGGTATGTCTACACCTTCGTCTAAACAACGTATTGCAACTAGTGCTTGTAGGTGATTACTGTTAACAAAGTTATTCTTTATCGTTTCACGCTCGAGAGCACTTTCTTCTGAAGTAAACTTCGAGACTTTCATGTTCAGTTTATTACCTAATAAATTTACTACCACATCGATTTGTCTTTTTTCATCAGCATCTGGAGAAAATTCGTTGTATTCAATATCATTTATTGTTGTAGCTCCGCAATAAATTAGAGTATGAGATGCATCCTTGTACGGATAAATGGTTTTTTCTAATTCGTGTATCTTGTTTGTTGCACCTGCTATTAATTTAGCTCTTTTAAGCAAGAGCATTTTAACTGAGTCTGAAAACGTATGAGTTCCGTTTTTGTTAATGTGTGTTAGTTTACCTATTTTTGAGGTTAATATTTGATACTCACTTAATTCTTCTGTAGTCAAGTAAACTGGAATTGGATAATAATAATACGGAGTCAACATGCCGTTTTTAATAGCCATTTCTAGTGTGTAATTAATACAGGTCTCTCCGAAATAATTCATTAACGATTCGGTGCCCTCTATATCATTGTGTCGCTGTATTGTCGCTGAAAGTGCTATTCGAAATTTCGCATTAGTAGGTAATTTTGAAGACAGGTTATTTGCTCCAAAATTATGGGCCTCATCGACAATCAATAAATAATTTCTGTCTATTTTTTTTATTTGGTCTTGAACATATTTTGTTGCTAATGAGGCGTTAGTGGTTACAAAACAGAAATTTTCTTTTATGCCTAAATTATATGCTTCGACGTGCGTTTTTAATCTCTCTTTCCAAGCTTTTTGTTTTGAGGAAGAATAGCCGACGATAGGTTTAAGATTAAAATCTTTAATGCTTTTCACCCATTGTTCAACGAGGTGTTGATAAGGACAGACAACTACTATGGCTAAATTATAGTTTTGCAATTGAGACAGGCGTGTTGCAGCTGCAAGACTAGTAAAAGTTTTACCTGTACCAGTAGCCATGTTGAAAATCCCTTGGAAATTATTTTTTTCCCATTGTTCAATTGCTTTTTTTTGATAATCTCTTAATTTAAATTCCAGAGGGAAGGAAGGTTCTTTTATTTCTTCTGTTCCTACCGCCATTTTTTTAAGGTAGTAGTATTCATTTTCATCTAAATCTAATTCTAAATCATTAGATTTATATTCAAGCAATTTTTCGCGTACAGCATGAGGGAAATCAATAGTAGAAATTCCGTTCACGTTATTATTCCAAATGGATTCAAAAACACTTTGTTTAGATTTAACTCGTTCCCAATCTGCTGTCCAAGATTTAAAAACATCAATTGCTTCATAGTTATGTGAAAATGCATTACTCGTTTCGTTTAAAGATCCAGAAAACGCAATTACGTTCCCTTCAATATCTTCAATGATACCGAGCTTTTCATGAAACATTCCGAAACTATTGCTTTGCTGAATTAAGGCAATTTTAATTTCTAAATAATGATTACTAATTAAGTACGCCAATAAATTTAGTCTTTTTGTCTCAAAAAAATTAAATTCTCTATTGAAATCTTTTAATAAGCAATTTTGTAGTACATCTTCTCTATTCATGTATCCGATTCTGATTGATTCTATATCTTCCGCTGAAAGTTTAGGTGAAACTACTAAACGGATTTTTCCATTGTTTTTAATTAGAGTTCCTATTCCTTTAGTAATATCTATTAATGCAGTAGAAGAAAAATAACCGACAGCGCGATCATACTTTACTGCATACTGAAGAGATGGAATATAAAAATCGAGTACTATATTATCTTGAAAAGAACGGTACTCGTTCTTAATACTCAAGTCTTTAAAACTCAATAGAATCACCTACCTACATGTTGTTCTTTATTAAATAGATTATCACATTTAGTAGAAGAGTTTATTAGATTTTTAGTGGGAATTTTGATTATATTTACTATATATGTTTATTAGTATATGTATAAATACAAAAAACTGATTTCTATTTGAACAATAGAAATCAGTTTTTTGTATTTATCAATTTTAAGAAAATGCGCAAACGCAAGGAACAGTATCGTCTTTCTCAGCTAAGTAAGCTTCTACACCATCCCGCTCCATCATTTCACGATATTCACGTAAAGTGAACGGTCCACCATTACGTTTCAAGATAGAGACGTCTTTTTGGAATTTTTCTCGGAAGCGTTCTTCCATAGCTTCCTGCTCAGCATACTGATCTGGCCAGACTTTGTATAGAAGCGCGTAATGGCCTAATCCACCACGTACACAGCGACCTCCGCAGTTTGCGTGGGAGAATCCCAAGTCATACATACGTGGAAGTTTAATACCCCATTCATTTTGGATGACTGTTTTAGCGTCCATGTCTTCTTTGAAAATCTCAATCATCGGAAAACGTGTTTCAATCGGTTCGATTGGATTATGTTCATAAAAGTTTTGGAGATTAATCGCTCGGTGTTGCTCATGAGGTCCGATTCCAAAATGCAAAATCGGTTCAAGGTTGTGAATATCGCGTAATTCCTCAAGGAATATCATGGTTTGTCTTACTTTTAGTTCTTCTGAACATTTAGCCATACGTGAGTTTCCTAGGAAACGCATGTCGAAAAATACTTCTTCAGGCGTTCTTCCATCAATGCTCGTCGTAATTTCTAAACCGATATAATCTGCGACTTCTTCCATGAAACGATAGTTATCCATGTCTTCCCAAAGCGTGTCTGTAAAGAAGAGAATCGAATTTTCTTTGCCATACTTTTGTACGATGTGGTATGCCACGTATGCCGAAGATGCGCCTCCGCTAAACATAGCCACATGGACTGGTTTACGACCGTGATTGAGCGCTGTGTAATCTTTGTTGTTTAGCTCACCTAGTGCAAGGCGACTCGTTGTTTTTTGTGTTTTCACACTATTCATGTTCATTAATTACACCTCATTTATCTTTCGCTTCTAACTATATATTACAGTAACGGAAAGGTATTAAGTAAATAAAATAAAATGCTTATCACGTTGATTCAATAAAGACTAAGAGAACAACCATACAAAAAAATGTATCAACCTGACCACATTCCTTTATAACCCCTTTTATTTAACATACATTAATATTACAATAATAGGAAGAAGTGAAAAAGGGAATCTTTTTTATATTTTTTGGCGAATGAAGGGATGATCAAAAAATGAAATCAGAAGAAATTTGGGAACGTTTAACTTATCTTTCAAGTGAGGATATTTCCTTTTCTTATGAAGACGTGAATCGGATGCTAGTGTTTAACCCTACAGAACAGGTTTTATATTTTCAGTCTTTATTCCTTCCACTTTCATACGAATGGATGAAAGATCTTAGTAACTTTTATAATTATACGTCTGTTCCTAAATCATACTATGAGGCACACTCTATTCAATACGGATGGAAAGCACTGAAAACTAAGTTCAACCTTTCAATGAAAAATTATCGTGAAGGTGTGAGGTTTTTAGAAATTTGCGACATTGTGACGAAACGGGACGTTACAAAAAAAGAGGCAACAGAAGCGTTGAATATATTGATGCAATTAGGACAGTCTTGGATTTTAGATTTTGGAAAGACTTCAGAAAAAGAGAGCCAAGAAACCTATGCAATCACTGAATTACACTCATCGGTATCAGAAGAAATCGATAAGGAAATAAAAGATAATAAGAATTTAGACGACAATAATATGGTCGCCATTGAAGAAGATGAAGCGATTGAACTGAATAGTTTGATATTAGAGACTGCAGAGAAAGAAAAGGAGAAGGTTGATTATATGACTCAAGACCTAATTACAGACCAAGAGTGGGATTTAACAACAACTCTACAAGAACAAATAAATCCTTTCGTAGATTTCATGCACCAGTATGATTTGACTACGGCTGATTATTCAAAGATTTTTGATGAGCACACGAAAAAAATTGAATATAGCATTGAAACGAATATTAATCAAAAAATCATCGATGAATTATCGACGTCTCCACGTTCAATCATTATTACAGGAAACGCGGGGGACGGGAAAACTCGTATTTGTCGTAATGTTTATGACCAGTTAGTAGATGACGAATTTAAGGGATGGCCAGAATCAGGTATCGAAGAAATTACATACAAGGATTACACTATTCGAATTATCAAAGACTTGTCCGAACTGCGTGATGAGGTCATTGTTTCCGAGTTGAAAAAAATGCAGGAAACCCTTCAAGAAGAAGATTCGAAACTTTATTTCTTAATTGCAGCTAATGAAGGGAAGCTTACCCATACTTTAGTGAAGTACTCAGAGCTCAAATCCCTAAAGGACGCAATCATTCCACAGTTTATGTCTCCGAATAAAAATCTAAAAGAGGCAGAACAAATTAAAGTTTATAATCTTCTATACGCTTCATCATCAGTTTATGCGGAAAAGATAATCGAGGGTTGGAACGAAGAAAAGAATTGGGACATCTGTGGTGATTGTTCAAGCCGACATAAATGCATTATTAAGGACAACCACGTCGCAATGAGTAATAAAACTACTCGCAATCGTATGATGCGTATGTACAAATCTCTTGATATGAATGGAAAACATATGACGATGCGTGAGTTACTCATTCATCTCGCCTACACCCAAACAGGCGGGATGACATGTAGAAATGTTCATGAGGCTTCCCAGAGTGAAGCAATTGAAGACTTAGCTAAGAAATCATATTACGAGAATTTCTTTGGAAATAACTTAAGACCGGAAGTGTTTGAAGAAATCAGTGGCATACAAGAGTTCAAATCGCTAGATCCTGGATATATTTCTGATTCATTAATTGATGATTTCCTTTTGAATGGGGATTTAAGCAGCCAGGACAAAACAAGAGATGCTCACGCCCTTTTGTTTAAAGAAGGAATCGATGTTGAGAACGGATCTTATTATGAAGAGGTCAAAATGTATCGTTCCAACATTAACGGAGATAATGTTAATGGTGAAGAATTGATGAAGAAATGGTTCCCTCGATTAAGACGAAAATATTATTTTGAATCAAAAGAAAACAAAAAAGTTGAGCAATTGATTCCGTATCGCCACCGTTTCGAATTCATCGGCATCCTTCACAAAGGAAAAATTGAACATAGTACAAAAACGCAGCTGATTGACGGATTGAATACATTCTTCGCAAAACGTATGGTTTATTCTCCTTCACATCAACTATATGTGTCATCCGATAGTTTGTTAGTGCATCAAATCGTTGGGCTAGATCAAATTGAATTTATTGTTCAAGGTAAGAATGAGGAAATTGACCAAGTTAGCACAACATTGACGTTAAAAATTAATGATGTAGAACTAGAAGTCAACTTAGTGACCTTTGAATACTTAATGCGTTTAAGTAATGGTGGGATGTTGAACGTACTTAGAGAGCACGTAGAGATTCTACTAAATAGCTTCCGTAATAGATTAATTTCATTTAAAAAACAAGATGAAGATATTCTACAGATTCTAAAATTCGATTATTCACAAGGTGCGTTTGTGTTAGAAACTATTGAAATCAAGTCACCTGATCCAGTAGAAGATGAAGAAGTAGAAGAGGATTACTAAAATTAATTATTTTATGAATAGGAGAATACTCCATGGAACAAGAAAAAATTAGTTTCTCAAGTAAAATTGGTGCTGAAATATGGGGGCATCGTTTCAAAGATGGTCAAAGAGGACCTGAATATACATTAGAGTTTTTAAACGTAATGGCAGGTACTGGGTTTAGTTTGCAGAGAAAATATTATAATCGTCGTAAAATGATTGAATTCCGTCAATTCGTCTACGAAGGAGAAAAGGAAGGGTCGAAGGGTCACATTGCTGTTTTTGACAATGAGAAGAAAGATTTAATTCGAGAACGGCTTGGAATTAATGAAAAACAATTAGAAGATTTACAAACATTCTTTAAAAATCTCACGATTCCATTGACAACACCAATGGGAAAACCAGTTGATCGATCATGGTATGCTCAAATGATGTACCCATTACATGAGTCATTGCTATATACAGAAATACGCGTCAACAGAGATAAAGGAAAGTTAAAGAGTCCAACATATAATTATGAGCGAAACTTTTTTGCTAGGGGAGGCGAGCTTTATTATCTTATGTTGCATTACGGAACAGTAGATAATAAAGAACTTCGTGAGAATATCGAGAGAAATATGAAGGGCCTACTATCCAATTCGAGCGGATTGATTACGGTCGTTAATCAGATTAACGAGGCGTTCGAAGAGTATGCTTTCACAGAGTCAGCTATCATAACTAAAGATCAACCAGCACCTTTAATCAAAGATAGTGAGTTAAAAGACTTTATCAGCGGATGGGAAAAATCAGAATATCCACTTCTTCCAGCAACGGATTTAAAACTTTATCAAGAGTTTGCTGAGGAATTGAATGCTCTTTTAACATTGAAAATTGATGTGTATGAAATGTTTGATATTTTGACGTCACTTATTACGTTCCAGCTTCATCGATACATGATTCATCAAGCAGAACAAATTGTTCAAGAGAAAACGAACTACTTTATTGATTGTTTTGAAGGACAAAATAAATCGATAAAATTCTTAGCGCAAGATTCCTACCGTATCCATGAGGCTGTTGTAAGTGAAGCGTATAAGAAGTTTGTTGAAGAACGTGTGGCGGAAGTATTTCCGAAAGATCGGGCCGAGGAAAAGATTGATGGCTGGAAACGAAGCTTCAATGATGCACAAAAAACAAAAGTTGCAGGATATACTTCATTTTTTGAAGAGCTTAACCTGAACAGTCTTCATACACCTAAGAAGAAAAAGCTGATTGAAGCTCTTGAGACACCTAATCTTGAGAAAGCTGAAAAAATGTTGAGATTACGAATTATCGAGCTATACATGGAGGATTTATCCAAGTCACAATTACCAATTATGAAAACGTTAGCACGCGACGGTCAATTCATTATCTCAGGTAAAGGTGCTAAAGCTCGTTATGTGCTACATGACAATATTTTGAGTGCTTTAGTATTTGCAACATTAGACGGAGAAATCACGCTCCCATACGATGATTTTTTGCGAAAACTTTATGATAAATATCAAATTATCATTGGTGAAGACGCAGCCAAAGTCTCTGGCCTTTATTCAAAAGAAGGAATTAATCTATCCCACTTTAGAAGTAATGAGAAAAAAATGAGACAAAAATTAAAACAGAACGGGTTATTGCAAGAATATTCAGATGCAACTGCTCTAATTCGAAATCCTTATTTTGCATAATCCAAGATTAACTAAAGGAGATTATGAATATGCCAGTAAGCACTTCATATAAAGAGACAATCATAGGTCATTGGATTGCTCAGTATCTGTTAAATTATTTAAAAGATCACAAAAAGAAAAATGCAGAGAAAGTCTTAATTAAAATTGAGGGAATTAATGAGGATTACTTTCCAGCCATATTAAATGCACTTTTAGAAGATGAAAGTCAGTTTAAGAATTTCTATAACCCGTTAATTCGAACAATTAAACAAATAGATGGATTTGATTCGTTCGTTTTAAGTGAAAATGAGAATGGCGTTTGGTTAAGGAATAATGTTAAGTCAAAAGAGGCTCTAATCTTATTGATGAACGAGAGAACCCCGGAAGCACAAAGTCTCAAAGATATCGTTTCGATTGACGAGACTCAATTATTGTCATCCGAGGGATTAAAGAGTCTTGATCAAGCTCTTCACGAGAATTCTTATTTGGAACCACATCAGATTAGAGATTTAATGAGGTTGATTGGAGCATATCAGTATAAGGGTGAATTAGATTTACAACTGTCTATGCTGATTGCTTATTTGGAAGACGTCATTAATACAAAGAATGACTCAGAGGAACCGTTTAAAACAATTCTTGGAAAACAACTACCTCATTTCCGATTGTTCAAGGATGAGTTTTTAAAGTTTGAGTCATTGGAGGCGCTTCGAAAGCAGCTGAGAAAAAATTTCTTGCTTAGTCACTTGAGAAAGACAATGGTTTCTTATCTTGATCCTGAAAGGTTGGCTAAAAACTTAGAGAATTTCATGTCGAATGAGGAAAAAACGAATTACTCTACTGAGATATGGAGAAGCTTTAGTGATGAAGTCCATTTTCTTGAGAAGGCTACGGAGTTTATTGAGCGTAAAAATAACGATTTATTGTCGCTAGTGTCTTACAATGACGCCGAGCGTATATTTGGATTTAAAGTATCAAACTCTCTAAGGGACAAATTGAATAACGCTAGAGATATCTTAATTGATAAATACGTTACAGCAATCGACCTTGCGGAGACAGTTGAAGAAGAGAACCAGTTAAAACAACAAAAAATCGATGCGGAAAATCGATTTGATAAAGGTGTAGAAGCAGTCAACTCAAAAAATGACTTAGATGCAATACGAGAATTTAGAGAAGAGTTTGAAGAAGAACTAGAAAAAGAAGTGATCCTTAAGAAGATTGTCAATATTGAAAATAAGTTAGAGAATCCTTCCGAATACATTGATATTTTTGAGGCTGTGCTTTCCGAGAGTTTAGTAATGCTTGAAGATATTGATCATGAACATTTTGAAGGTAATTTCTCATTTGAGCTCTCAATCGATGAGAATCTTGAACTTTCTGAGAAGCAAGCTGCCTTCTTTAACTTTCACTTGAAATCGTTGTCTATGCTCTCATCTAATATTATTGTTTTGTCTCACTTGAAAGGCACAGAAGATGTATCTAAAGAAGTAGAAGTGCTGAAAGTCACACTAAGACTTCTTCGAAATGAAGAACCACTGGCTAAGACAGAATTTAAAGTTGATGCTGGCGAAACGATTAGCGAAAATAGCTTCTCGCAGTTTATTAACCAAATTCAAAGTGGTTATCTTCAGTATATTGATGTTAAACGTGGGACTCCAAGTGAAAAGGACTTCCGAGATTATCTTTCGGAACAAACGAAATATACATCCCTTACTGATAAACGGTTACTAAAACCTATTCAACAGTTTGATGAGTTCAACAAGAAATACACTGCGCTTTTGCAAACTATTTTTGTTGAAGAGCGTGGGGTGACGATTGATGACTTGAAAAAAGTGGCAGATCTCACACAAGAGTTCTTAAATTGTACTGAGGAAGATATTGATGGAGTCCGTAAAATTTATTCGCTTCTGAATGATATGGCCACGATAAATATTGTCGAAGCAAGAAATAACAGACAGTCTGAAGTAGAGCGGAAAATCGTCTCCATCTTTAATCCGATTCGATTTATCACGTATGGCTACAAACTCGTTCATTTCGGTAAATTGATAGCAGATCTCTCTGACACGTCTCATGGCCGAAATAAGATTCAAGACGTTGAAGACTTAAAACAATATAAAGAATACTTAAGAGGGTCTTTCGCTAACTTAGCCCCTTCATACTATGTATCGCGAGAAGGTCATCATCTTTTCGTTCAAGATGAATTCTACGGACAAGGGACATATCTTGAAGGTGGAGAAATTGAAAGTGTAGCTTCTCAAGCTACCTCATTCGCAAAAGAGATTGAAAAAGTCGCCCATGATTATGTACGAGTCTATCCTTACACAGCAGATTGCTTAGATATTTTATTCTTGTATGTCACGAATTTAGAGTTCGTTAAAAAGAGTATTGAACAGATTTTAAAGAAAGACAGCGTAAGAAAATTAAATGTCACAATCCACAGTCCGGCTCGGGCGGCCATGCTCTATGACGAAATTAATCAATGGATACAATCTCAAGAAGATTATATGAATGCAGTAGATGTATTTGGAGAATTTCCACGGCTAGAAATTAATGTTTTACCTTTTAGTGATTCTAAGACTCTCGAGGAAAAACTAGATACATTGATGCTCGATTTTGACTTAGCTGTTTTCATCGATTATTTTGGACAACAGGATAATCTTAAAGTTCCCCATCAGTTTTATCCGGAAGCATACAAAGAATGTGAGCTCACCGATAAGCAATGGGCATTTTATGAAAACCGTGAGTTTAAATCGATTAAAGAAGGAACACGTCTTATCAATTATGTGTCACCTACACAGCCGAAACTCATGCAACAATTCTATAATATGCAAGCTATTTTAAAAGACGGACTAGTTATTGAATCAGAAAAGATTGGTCTATTAAAAGGAAGGCTCTCTGTAACACGTACTGAAACGAATACATTATATAAATTGGCGCATGAAAAGTTTAATTGGGTCATCACTTACGATAAATTTATGGATCCACTTCTTATGAAACAGGTAGCAGAGGGTTCGAATATTATTCGATATCACGTAAACCGCTCTGGAAAAGAAGAAATTAAGGTTCTCGTTTCTTCTTCGGATTCAATAAGAAGATCTTCTGAAAAAGATGTCGAGACGAATTATTACCGGACGAGACTCCATAGTCGTCTAAAAGACCAGTTAAAAGTTACAACTTTAGACGAGCGGAAAGTAGATGAGTCTTTGAAGATTGTCAAAGATCTTTCTGGTGGACTTGTACTCCGCGCATTAGGTCCTGGCAAATTTGTAAACGAGTTTTTATCTGTGTATTTGACTGTTGCTCAAAACCAGGATCATCAAGATACTGTCGTCTTATGGGATATGTGTGATGAACTTGAGTGGTTTAGAACGCGACAAAAGCGGCCGGATTTGCTGAAAACAACGATTCAATATTCAGCAGATACAGAAACATATGATATTAACTTTGATTTAGTTGAACTAAAACTCATCCAACAAGAGAGTTATGTTAGCGAAGTGACGGACGCGAAAGTTCAACTGTTGTCTGGAGAAAGAGCGTTACAGAAATTCTTTAGAAGGTTCGAATCAACACTTGAAAGAGAATTGTATCTTAATTCGTTCTTACTCCATCTTGAAGATAAACGAGCTTATGAAGAATATGAGCTAGCTCTCCTACACGAACTCAAGCATAATCCGAATGTGAAAATTAACTTCTCTTTCACTAAATCGATTTATGCATATATTCATAACAAGAACACTGTATTTGAAGGTAGAGTAGAGCTTGCTCCAGGTCATTACTTTGAACGTGAAGACGAAGACGGTATTTCCGTTCATACGTTCACACGATCATACATCCTCTCAGAAATGAACGTTTCTAGCGATGAAGTGAAGTTGGAAATTGGAGATGATGTGAGCGTTGTTCAGCCGAATCCTATTGCTGTTGTTGAGCCAGATCCAATTAATAAGATGCTACCGAAAGTTCCAGAGGGAGAACAAGGAGATATTCCTTCTTCTATAACACCAATTCAACCGCCTGTGAATTCAGACGGAGAAGACGAATCGGATGATTTAGTTGAACCAGTTGAACCAGTTGAACCAGTTCAACCAAAGGATCCGTCAGTTGCTGAGCATGAGTATCCGGAAGAAATTGCACTATTAAACGTTCAAGTACCGAACGAAGAATCGTTTGACGCGGCCCTTCAAGAACTCGGTAATCGTTACGCAGACACTTTGCAGACGAAACTAAGAATCAACGGAGTTCAGTTTACGGTAGAGCGCACGATTGTTGGGGCCAGTGTTATTCGAATTATTGGCAGAATTCCACCGAATCAAAGCATTACAGCCGTAGAGAAAAAGGCGAAAGATATGCCGCTTTGGCTTCACATTGATTCTCCTCCGACCATCTTTAGTGATCGTAACGGAATCAATATTGATATCAATCGTAACGACCCTGATACAATCTACTTCTCACAGTTTATGAAGTATGTACGTAACGATGTGACAAATCAAGAGCTGGAGAAAGGATTCATTGTTCCTATCGGGTTGAGTCCACTAAATGAAGTTATGACGGTTGATTTTAATGGAACAGAGCCACACATGTTAGTTGCTGGATCGACTGGGAGTGGGAAGAGTGTAAGTTTGAACTCAATTGTTATGTCGATGATGTGTCTTTATGATCCAACTGAACTTCAATTCGTATTTATCGATCCTAAACAAGTTGAATTCTCAATGTTTGACGGGGTTAAGCATACGGAAAAAGTTTTGTTAGATTTGATTGAATCAGCTGATTATTTAGATGTTATGATTGCAGAGATGGAACATCGTTATACTAAGTTCCGTGACTCATATGCAAAGAATTTAATGGAATATAACGAGTTATTAGCACAAGAAAACCGACATGAAGAAATCTTGCCAAGAATGGTGATTGTATTTGACGAGTTTGCAGACTTCATGATGCAGGATAAAGAATTCGCTCAGCGAATCGAAACTGCTATCAAGCGTCTAGGGCAAAAAGGACGGGCGGCAGGCATCCATATGATTGTCTGTACGCAGTCTCCAAAGGCTGAGATTATCAGTACAACCATCAAGAACAACTTGGCAGCACGGTTATGTCTTCGCGTCACAGACAGCGTAGCTTCGAACGTAGTAATGGATACGTCAGGCGGGGAGAATTTGGCTGGAAAAGGTGATTATCTATTCAAGACAAACAAAGAACCGGCACGAGGCAAGAGTCCATACTTACAACCGCTCGCTTTACGTGCATTGATGCAACACTTTAAGAAATAAACCCGTGAAGTAGCTGCATAAGCAGCTACTTTACTTCTTTTGGAAGATAGGTGGGAAAATTATGGGATTTGGACAACATCAGAGTTTTTATTTTCGACCTTCGTGGATAAATAAAGGATTGACACACGTTAATCAGAACTCTAGATTTTTTTATGAAAAAAATCATTTTGAGGTACTAGGATTAGGAAAAAACATGGCGAAATCTTTGCGACATTGGTTGATTGCTACAAATGTTATCGAGGAGCAGAAGGGGAAACAAACAGTTCATGCCTTCACTGACTTTGGAAATGTCGTGTTCCGTTATGATCGACATCTGCAACATGGACTGACGTTAGGAATGTTGCATTATAATTTGGTCACGAACAAAGACATCGCTACTACTTGGTATTGGTTCTTTAATGAATATCGAGAATCCGTGTTTGATCGTGAACGTTTAATGAGATCTTTAGAAAAATGGGTAGAAGTGAATGGGTTGAAGAGTGTCTCTGAAAATACATTGAAGCGAGATATAGATTGTCTTCTCAACATGTATTCGTTGAAAGATTATAAACAACTTACTCCTGAAGATGTCATTTCATGTCCGCTCGAAAATCTAGAGATGATTTCTAAGAGCGTAAACAATTATTACACTAAGTCGTTTGCGGATGTAGAAGAAATCCGGGATATTTTATTCATGTCACTTTTGATCTATTCAGAAAAGTACGGACAGACTGAATTTGCAGTCGAAGAATTAGCTGAGGCTCCAGAACTTTGGGGGAAGGTGTTTAATCTTTCGAGAAGCGCGATTGTGGAATACGTGACTCAGATGACAGAAGACTATCCATTACGCTTCATTCGCACAAACAAGCTTGATACGGTACTGCTAACTAGAGAAGTATCGTCTATCTCAGCACTTGAAGAAAGATATAAACAATATAGTAAAGAGGTAAGTAGCTATGCATAAGTTTCAACCAAGCGTTAATATTTCGTACGACTTTCATAAAGACAATTTACTTACGCAATTTGTACCAAATGATAAGCAGCTGAACATCATTCAAACAGTGCTAGAGACGGTCACAAATCCTAATGAGATATCGAATGCCCATCTATTAATAGGTCCGTATGGTGCGGGGAAATCAATGGTAGGTGCTATTATCTCAAACTTGATGATGAGTCGACGTAATGGGAAAGCGTTAAAAGGTTTCTATTCGAACGTCGCGCAGATCAACCAAGAGCAAAGCTCGTATTTGGAAAGCGTAATCCGGTCTAAAGACAAGCGATGGATTCCTGTAGCAATTGTCGGTCACTCTGGGAAACTAGCAGAAGTTATTCTTCAAAATACGATTCAATCGTTAAAAGACGAAGATATTTCTTTTAGCCTAAAAGGTGAAGAAGAGCAAATTGTTCAAACGATTAAGAATTGGCGCAAGAATTATCAAAACACGTACTCAAATTTGAAAGACTTGTGTGCAAAAGATGACCACGGTATTGATACACTAGTAGCGCAGATAAAGGCAGGAAATAAAGAAGCATCAGAGACGTTTAAAAGGTACTATACGATTTTGACTTCAGGCGCTACTTTGACTGTTACTTCTTCGACGAACGAATTAGAACAGCTTGAGTATATTTTGAAGCAGTTAAAGAAACAAAAAGTCGGGTTATTCATTACTTACGATGAGTTCGGACGTTTTCTCCAGCTGCTTGATAAAGCTAGCACGTACAAAGCAATGCAAGAAATGCAAGATTTAGCCGAACTTTCGAATCGACTCGAAAACTTAGGAGTGTTATTTATTACGCACTCTGGTTTACGACAATATGCAGAAAAAAACAGCTTTTCAAAGTCGGAATTAGAGCGAGTCGAAAAGCGTTTCCGTGCACATTATTTAGAGAGCGATTCTTCTCTTTTTTATCGTTCTGCCTTTAAGGTATTAGGGCGTCAAGATGAAGTGAATACGCCTAGTCTATTTCTCCAAAATGATATTGAGCGATATAAAATTGACATAACCAAGTTCAATTTATTTCCTCAAATGTCTTCACAAGAAATTGACGGAACTATATTAGAAGGATGTCAGCCGATTCATCCGCTAACAATTTATCTCTTGCCACACTTGTCGAATATTCTCGGCCAAAACGAGCGGACGTTGTACATGTTTTTAGCTCAGTTTGACGGCAAATTCGACGAGACAAAGTGGTATTATGCGGACGAGTTGTTCGACTATTTTTACTCTGATGAAACATTATATTATCGTATCGAAGAATTAAAACAGTATCGTTTCGCCGTTAGTTATGGGGTGACTGATTCAGCTCTTCGTCTAATCAAGTTACTTACCCTTCTTGAGAACTTCAAAGGGAAGTTTTCAATCAAAGAAGATTTAATCAGTTTCGCACTTGGAATCAGTGTCGATGAGGCAAAAGCGGTTATCGATGAGTTGATTCAGGTGAAATTACTGAGATACAACCGAATCACAAGCTCTTATGAAATGTATACAGGTTCAATTCTAGAGCTTGATGAATTAGTTCAGCAATATCGTCTGAAGATAAAAGACGATAATGTTTTAAGAGCACAACCATTGAAAGAACTAACCAAGAACAAGTATTATCTGCCTTTAACATATAACAGCGAAAAGAGTATGACACGATATATTGAAGTTGATTTTTATTTTGATGCTGATTCGATATTGGAAAAACAGACGGCATCGGATGGGGAATTGTCTGTCATTCTAAGTTCGGCAGAAACAGAAAAATCACATCTTCAATTAATTGATCACTCAACTGCTGATAACCAACGATTGTTTGTTGAATTTAAATTAGATAAACAAGAACTTGTCGAGAAAATTGATGAATATCGTACACTCATGCACATGTTAAGTGATAAGGTGCTTTTGAAAACAGATGAGCAGTTAGAATCCGAAATTGGTTACCGGATGGAGAACCTGATTTTTGAAATCCAACAGTATTTATCGCCACTTGAAAACTTTAGTCCTCAACATTTGAACTGGTTTTACGGTAATAAAAAAGTTGAAGGAATTACGTCTAGATTTGCGCTTGAAAATTTCTTATCAAATTGGATGAGCGAACGATTTAATGAGACGTTAGAAGTACGAAATGAAGGATTCAACAAGCAAAAAGTTTCTAAAGTTCAACGTAATGCAGCGGTTGGAGTACTTGATAAATTGATGAAGAGTCGTGCGATCGAAGATATCGAGATAGATGGGTTTGGTCCAGACTATTTAATTTATGTCTCGATTTTGAAAAACAATCAAATCGACCCATTTAACTTAACGAACTTGAATTCAGACATATTGAAAAATATGCGAGCATCAATGCTAAATTATCTTGAGACTTCAGATCGTGGCAATTTGTTAACACTTATGCAAGTTTTACAGAAAGAACCTTATGGCATGAGAAAACCGATTGTTCCGATTCTGACAGTAGCTCTACTCAAAGACTATTGGCATCAACTTTCCTTCTACGCGAATGGACTATTTGTTGAAGAAATGAACGCAGATTTGTTGTATTCCATTCTTGAACAAGAAGCGAGCTTTTATGAATTTGAGTTCTTTAAAATGGATCAAAATATTCGTCATTCTCTTTTAGGCGTGAATGAGACCTTCTTTGGAAATTCATTTGAAGAACACCCGGTTCAACTGTTTAGCAACTTAAGAAAATGGTTGCGTCAACTGCCGAGATATACTCAAATCACTTCTCAACAAGCTGAATCAATCATCGAATTCAAAGAAATCATTCGATACAGTGAAATCGACCCAATGGATGCAGCGACACGGCTTCATAAACTAGTAGGACGGATTGATGGTAACTTCTCTACCGTGAAACAAGACTTAGAAAACCATCTAACCAATGCTAAACATGACCTTGAAGAAGAAGCATTAAATGTCTTAGGAGTTCGTGAGGACTTAGATGCATGGATTGAGCTAAACCATGATTTAATATCAAAAAATCCAGTTTTATTCGACGTGGTCAATGCAATGGAGCGTGAAGAAGACTGGTTAGTAGTCTTAATTCGTAAAACAGTCGGAGTACGCCTTGAAGAATGGTCGGACGTCACTCTTGATTCGTTCCAATCATCGCTGAAACGATTACTAGTTGTTTCTGACGATGAAGAGACGATTCGAATCGTGACAAACGATCAAACGACAGCAACTATTCAAAAAGTGGAACTATCGGTAAAAGGGAAGACAGTATTTAATAATGTACAGCGAATAGTAAAATCTAGTGGTAGAACGATGCAAGCAGACGAAATGAAGTACATTCTTTACAAATTACTCGAAGAATTAGAGATGAGTTCGGAGGAGTGACCATGCGTCTAGATTTAGTGAGGAAAATTGAATTTGCGATTCGTCATCATGGTGGCACTGCTACTTTAAAAGAAATATATGATTATGTTGAAAAGTCGTTTTATCAACTTGGTTTAGACGGATATAAAGATTGGAAGTCTCAAGTCAGAAAACATATCCATATGAATTCAAGTGACTGTGATATCTACCGGGGAGAAAGAGATTTATTTTATGCAGTTAAAGGAAAAGGGAAGGGCATTTGGGGTCTTCGCCAACCGAATAATTGACCGAAAGCGGGACCAATTCATTTGGTTCCGCTTTCAATCTTTACAATACGTCACACCCCCTTGTCACAAAATCGACAATGCGTTACACTTCGAGACAGTGTGAAAAAAATGTATAAGGGGTTTATCCATGGAAATTGTACAGCAGTTATCTCAAGTTCAATTACTCAACCAGTTTTGGTTGTTAATGGCCTTCGTCATCCCGATGGTCATCTTGTCACGGATGGTCGTGGCCGGTTCACGGTTCTCGCCAATCCTCGTCATCGTCATCTTCGGCCTCGGTCTCGGCTTCGTCATGGTCGAGATGGGCATCGCGACACCGGGTCTCCCGGAGTTCCCGCTCGTCGACTTTATGTCACGAACGACGATTATCGCGCTCGTCGTGTCGTTCTTCGTCGGTGGGCAAGAGCTTCGTAAAATCTTGAGCAAGCAAGCGCTCGACGTGAAAGACATCGTCGTGCCGTCAAAAGAAGAGATGTTCCTCGGAACGGGACGGACGCAGTTCATCTTCATCCTCCGTTCGTTCTTCTTGCTCGTCGGATTGGAAGGGTTCTTCCGTATGATGATTCAACCGGGTACGGCTGAAGGGATCATGCTTTACTACCCGATCCTCGCATTAATCGGTCTCGCGGCGTCGTTCCTCTTGATCGACCACAAGGCGCAAATCGACGACAAACAAGTGTATATGCGTAAAGGTTTGATTGAGACGGTGATTCTTCTCGCCATCTTGTTCGTCTCGTACGCGATTGCCATGCTCGTCCAACCCGTCATCGCGCTCCCGCAGATTTTCTTCGCGATGATCGTCTCGTCAGCACTCGGTGCCATCTTCCAAAACTGGACGTATGGTCCGACGGTTCGCGCGCTCCTCTTCGCCGGAATCCCGGTCGTCTTGGCAGCGAACTTCATGGTCGGGGGGTCACGCATCAGTGACGCGTTCGCCATCGAAGGTATGAACTCGGTCCTCTTCTACGGATTCTTCGGCCAGTTGTTCTGGATGTTCGGTGGGATTGCGCTTCTCATGTGGTTCGCCCGCACGGCGCATATCCGTAACCTCGCACCAGGTATGGCCGGATCACTGTCGCATAGTGGTCTCACAGGCGCATGTACGGCTGGTGACTTCGGGAAAGTCGCAGCGAAACGTGCCCCGATCATGATCAACATCCCGTTCTTCGGTCACATCTTCGTCTTCTCGATTTTGGCAGTCAGTGCCGATAACGGGGCGCTCTGGATTTGGCCGACGGCGATCATCGTCTTGGTCGGTCTCACGCTCACGTTCCTCGCGCTCAAAAACTTGCGCGCTGCGAACGGCGAAGACTTCAAAGAAGTCAAGGCGCTCATGCAGTTCTCGTTCGGCTGGCAGATCATGGCCGTCTTCGGCGGACTCGTGCTCCTCAGCTTCAGCACGATCGCATTCGACTACTCGGCAATGGCCCAGTCGTCGGCGATCTCGCACTTCGGTCTCTTCGCGGCGATTCAAGGCGGCATGTTCGGGACGGAAGCTTCGCTTCTCATCCCGCTCATCTTCTCGATGCCGTTCCTCGTCCACCCGCTCGTGTTCTTCATGTTCGGGAAGGCGCTCGATAACAACGGCGAGATGCCACGCGTACCGGTTTACGCGATGGCGCTCATCGGTGTCCTCGGTGTGTCGGTCGCGATCATCGGACTATAAGCAAAACTCCGCTCCTACATCATGTAGGGCGGAGTTTTTTGTTCAGTTCACTTCCGTCACATGGAGCACCGGTTTCGCCGTCACGTAGTTGCCTACGTTTTGAGCGAACGCGATGAGGTCCGGGTTTTGGTTGTGTTGCTCGACGGCCGCTTGGTCGGCCCAGTTCTCGATCATGACGAACCGGTTCTCTGACGTCGTCGATTGGAACAGCTCATAGCTCAAGCAACCGGCTTCTTGTTTCGACGAATCGATGAGCTTGTTGATGTCCGCTAAGAAGCTGTCAAACGCGTCTTCTTTCACGTCGAAGATGGCATTGATTAGGATCATGTGGGGTTCCTCCGATTATTTGAAGTTCGTGATTGTTTCAGCGTCGAGGCGGGCCGATTGGTAGCCTTCTTCTGCCGCTTTCCCGACTGAGAGAATCATGACCGGCACGTAGCGGTCTTTGTCTAAACCGAACGCTTCCGCAAGTTGGTCTTTCTCGAAACCGCCGATCGGGTTCGTGTCGTAACCGTGCGCACGGGCGACGAGCATGAACTGCATCGCGGCGAGGCTCGAGTCGATTTTGACGATGTCGTTCATCTCTTGCTTCGACAAGTTTTTGTAGTACGGGAGAATGGCAGCGAGCTGTTGGTCGCGCACGTCTTCTGGCATTTTGCCTTCCGCGACGGCTTGGTCGTAAATCTGTTCGCCGAGCTCGTAGCATTCCATGTCGCCGAAGATGAGGAGCATCGCAGCCGACGTGTCGTTTTGACGGACGTTGAAGCGGATGAGCGGCTTGAGCGTTTCTTTCGCCTCTGGGCTCTCGACGACGACGAAGCGCCACGGTTGCATATTGACCGATGACGGTGCCATCGTCGCTTCTTGAATCATCTCGAGCATCTCTTCTTGTGAGATTTTCACGTTCTCATCGTACTCACGAATCGATTTACGACCGAGGACGACGTCTTGGAATGTATCGTTTTTAAATGTAGTTGCCATGGGGATTACCTCTTTCTCTCTTGTTATAGTTGGTTAAGCTTTTGGAGCAGACTCGACAGCTGATTGATCTCTGACTCGGACAGCACTTTCGTGATCAAATGCTTGCCGCGGTCGTGGTCTTGTTCACAGCTCGTCAAGTCATGCTTGGCTTCGTCGGTCAAATGGACGAACACTTCACGATGGTTCGCGGTGTTCCGTTCCCGGCGGACGTAGCCTTTTTCTTCAAGGATCTTCAAATGGCGGGTGATGGCCGCATTGTCGATTTTCATCGCCTGCTGAATCTCGCTTTGCGAACAGACGCCCTTGTCATGCACGATCATGAGCATCTCGTAGCGGGTCAGGCTGAACCCCGTCTCTTTCTCGAACGAGGTCGCGACGCGTTGGTCCGCCAGTTTAATTTGGTATAGCAGTCGGCTGATATCTCGTAATTCCATCTGTGGTGTCTCACCCCTCTCATTTGATAAGTCAATTATTGACTCGTCAAATGTAAAACATTCATGCCGTGCTGTAAAGGAGAATGCTCACACAAAAAACCATCCGCTCGTGCGAATGGCGATCAGTCTTCATATTTTGTACCGTCAAATCGGTACTCGGTGATGAACGTCGTCTCGTCAAACCCATATAGGCGATCGTGGCGGTTCAAGTCGTCAATCGTCTGGATCGAGGCGAACGAGGGCTCGCCGTCGCGCCCGTTCTGCGTCACGTTCAAATAACGTTCCGTGAAGTCGTCATCCTCGTCCGGCGTCCCGTCGAACGAGAAGTGGATTGACCTCACATCGTCCTCGAGCAGACGGATGATGTCGAGGACGCGTTGCTTTTGCTCGTCCGTATTGTCCCACGCCTCGTGCAACATGATCGCGACACCTAAAAATCGTTCAGGGTTCAGTTCGAAGATGGACGTCGCCGGCATCGTCTCGATCGTCTGTCCTCGTCCGGCGCCATCGAACACGGTCGCGCGCACCGTTTCTGCTTCCGTCAAGGCATTCGCGTCGACGAGCCGGGTGTGTAACGTCGACTCTGCTTCGTTCACCCAGTACGTCGGCATCACGTCGTCATGGATCGTCCCGTCACCGTACGTCCGGGCGTGATACGTGCCTCGGAGTGGGGGACGTTCGAGTTCAAACGTCGCTTTGAAGTTCGCCATTTTCCAATCACGTGACACGTCCACCTCGACGTTTTCCCCATATGTGTCATAAATGTATGTCTCGTAACGTTCCGTCGCTTCGCCGCGTCCGTATATCGTGCCTGCCACGAAGAGTGCGGCTGCGCCGATTAACAATCTCTTTTTCATATTCTTGGTCACCTCATCTTCAATGTACCCGAAAAGTCCCACCCGCGTCTCGGTCTAAAGGCGTATACAAATTATTTCCAATTCCCTGTAAACTAGAGATGCCCTCAAATAACTATTGCACTTACGTGTACTAGTACATATAATACACTTATAACGGATTTAAGGAGAGGGTGTGAGCCATTGCTTTACAATATGGATATGAAAAGTTCGGAACCATTATACGAACAGATCGTCAACCAG
This sequence comes from Exiguobacterium alkaliphilum 12/1, assembly GCF_000714435.1. Taxonomy (GTDB): domain Bacteria; phylum Bacillota; class Bacilli; order Exiguobacteriales; family Exiguobacteriaceae; genus Exiguobacterium; species Exiguobacterium alkaliphilum. Next base: position 50,550 of record NZ_JJMW01000032.1, on the reverse strand, counting down.
ACGAAAGCGCTCGTCATCCGTGGCATTTTACGGCCCGGGGACAAGGTCATGTCGGTACGCGAACTCGCGACCGACCTCGTCATCAACCCGAATACGGTCAGTAAGGCCTACCAAGAGCTCGAGCGTCTCGGACTGCTCGAGATGCATCGTGGCCGTGGCACGTTCGTGTCAAAAGATTGGGTCGACCAGGACGCTTCACGCGGACCGGTGATTGAAGCCATTCAAAAACTCGCCATCGATTGCCATTACGCGAACGTCTCGTTCGACGAAGCGGTGACGTTGTTCGAGACCGAATATAAGAAAGTAGGGGAGAGTCATGCTGACAGTCCAGCAACTAACGAAGAAAATTGATCGACAGACCGTGCTCGACGGGGTCGACTTCACGGTCCATCGCGGCGAGATCGTCGCGCTCGTCGGACGGAACGGGGCCGGCAAGACGACGCTCCTCCGGACGATGGTCGGCATCATCCGACCGGACGCAGGCGATGTCTTATATGGGAAGACGAGTATCTTCAACACGCCGGAATTGAAACGGGACGTCATCTTCGTGCCCGACTCGGCCGACGCGCTCAAACATTACACGGTGAACGAAGCAGCTGCCTTATACGAGTCGATCTATCCGTCGTTCAACCGCTCGACGTTCCGTGAGACGCTCACGCGCTACAACATCGACAACAAGAAGATTCGCCAGCTCTCGAAAGGACAGAAGGCGATGGTGACGCTGTCGCTCGCGTTCGCTGTCCAGGCGAAGTACTATTTTCTCGACGAACCGACCGACGGACTCGATGTTGTCGCCAAAGCGGACGTCTTGAAGCTCATGATCGCGCAAATCGAGCAGCGTGATTGCTCGATCATCGTCTCGAGTCACCAGTTGCACGAGCTCGAGCGAATCGCCGACCGTGTCATCATGATTGAAAAGGGACGGGTCAAAGCCGTCATGACGCTCGAAGAGGCGCGTGCCTTGAGCGTGAAGTGGCAAGTCGTCTTCCAAGACGAGGTGCCGGTCGCGCTGCTCGAACGAAAAGACATCGAAATTTTAAGCGTGACCGGGCGTGTCGTCTTGTTCATGGCCCGGGAGCGGTCGGATGAGCTCGAGGCGTTCGTCGACAGCTACAAGCCGATGCTCGTCGAAGAGATTCCGATGTCACTAGAAGACGTGTTCCGCGTCCAATTAGGAGGTGAGGCGAATGTTGTCTAACGTGCTACTAAAAAAAGATTGGAAACAAGTGTCGCTCTTATGGATCTTACTCATCGGGCTCGGGATTCTCGCCTATACGATTCCAGTGTTCAATGAGATGCAGTTTTATGATGAACAGATCCAAGATATTCAAAATAACCCTTCGCAGTATCAGGAAGGGACGCCGAAAGACATCGCCACGCTCACGACGGAAGACTTTTTCAATACGACATCCGGGGCTGGCTATTGGATTGGTGACTTAGGGTCGCTCTTACCGCTCGAGACGGTCTTCTTCCTCTATGTCGTGTTCGGATTTTTAATGGCGTCCGTCTTGATTGGCAGTGAGCGCAACAGCCAAATGTCCGATTTCTCGATGTCGCTCCCATTCAGCCGCAACCAGCTGTACATATCGAAATGGTTGATTGGCGTCAGTGGCATCGTCCTGTCTTCCATCGTCGGCGGGACCATCATGCTGATCATGATCCACACGTCACGCTACGCGTTCTTGATTGAAGGGCAGACGTTGAAAGTGCTTGCTGTCCTCGGTTTTGTCATCTTGGTCGGTATTTCTGTCTTCACGTTGTCGCTCTGGATGGGCTCGTTCGGAGGTGAGGCGATCTCTCAGGTGCTCTGGTCCATCGTTGCCTTCCTGTTCCCGCTTGGGATTTTAGTGTTAGTGAACGGGTCGATTCAAGCGATGACGGGATACGTCTCATACGAAATGTACGCCCGGGCAATGGAAAGCCTTCCGATGCGCATCTTGTCGCCGCTCGTCAACATCGCGAACGTCGACACGTACATCTTGTTTACCGACAATTCGGTGTGGCGTGACTTCACGACGGTCGGGCTATCCAGTTCACTCCTCTTCATCGGGTTGACGTTCACGCTCGGTCTTCTCATGTTCAACCGGGCCCCGCAAGAAAACAACGGCCGCTTCTTCATGTTCACAGGCTGGCTCTGGCTCGTCCATGTCGTGATGGTCATTTGTTTCGCCATGCTCGGGGGCATCATTTTCTCGGCATTCTCGTACCCGACGAGTGTGACGCTGTATATTATTGGCTTCTTGATCGGCGGCTTCCTCGCGCACTTACTCGCGAGACGTCTGCTTTACCGCTTCAACTTGCAGCTCAAATCATAAGGAGGCATTCCGATGAAACGGTTCAGTCTATTGCTCGCCCTGCTCCTCGTCTTAACGGGTTGTGCGGATTCGTCGACAGGTCGCCCGAATCCGTTCCAATACAAAGGTTCATACGTTGGCGACAATAGCGCCGTCATCGGGATTGCCCAAAACTTGCCGATGCATGACTGTTACAAGTCGATCGAGCTGCAGACGAAGAAGCGTCCGTACGGTCTGACCGTGCGCTATGACGATCCGGAGCTCGAACGGATTGAACAAGAGCGGCTCGCCATCCGGAACGCCGCGACGTACTTCACGCTCGTCAAGAACGCCGAAATCGTCCGCTTCGCCTTCCCGAACCGGACGTACGCGTTCTCACGGCCGGAGATGGAGGCGTGGCTCGGCATCGATTTCTCAACAATCAAATGGGAGAAAGACTTGGTGCTTCGCCTCGATGAGAAAATCGGTAACGAGGCGCAGACGGAAGACTACTTCAAACGCATTTGAACGTGATTGGATTTCATCATCCAATCACGTTTTTTCGATATTTTCTGAAAATTATCGGGTAAAGGGTAGATGAAAGCGTTTTCTTCGTCATATAATGGAATTAACTGAACCATCATTCATTCTAAGGAGGAAAAGCGATGAACAAACCATGGTTACAAGATTACCCAGCCGACATGTCCGAGACGATTGACTATGAGGTGAAGCCGCTTTATGAAGCGCTCAGCCGCGCCGCGAAAGATTTCCCGGACCGGAAGGCCGTCTCGTTCATCGGAAAAGAGCTGACCTACGCCCAAATCGACGATGCAGCGCACCGTCTCGCGACGATGTTGCAGTCGAAGGGACTACAGAAAGGGGACCGCGTCAGCCTGATGCTTCCCAACTGCCCGCAATACGTCATCTCGTTCTACGCCGTCTTGTACGCCGGAGGCACGGTCGTCCAGACGAACCCGCTCTATACCGAGCACGAGCTCGAAAATTTGATCACCGACTCGGGCGCCAAGATTGTCATCACGCTCGACCTCCTCTATCCGAAATCGCTCCGCGTCAAAGAGAAGACGGATATCCAGACGATTATTACGACGAGCATCGCCGATTACCTCCCATTCCCAAAGAACAAGCTCTACCCGATTAAAGTGAAGCGCGAAAACAATATCGTCATCGACACGACAGGATCGGTCTTGTTCAAAGACTTTAAAAACTTTGGACCGGTGAAGCCGATTGAAGTCGATCCGAAAGAAGATGTCGCCGTCTTGCAATATACGGGTGGGACGACCGGTCTTCCGAAAGGTGTCATGTTGACGCACTTCAACTTGTCGGCGAACGTCGATCAGATTTCGAACTTCTTCTATAAATATAACCGCGGGGACGAGAAGCGCGTCTTGAGCGTCGTCCCGTTCTTCCACGTCTACGGCATGACGTGCTGCCTAAACTTCGGGGTGGCGAACGGCTATGAGCTCGTCCTTGTCCCGCGCTTCGACGTGACCGACGTCTTGAAGACGATCAACAAGAAAAAACCGCACTTCTTCCCGGGTGCACCGACGATGTATGTCGCTATCCTGAACGACCCGAAACTGTCGAAATATGACCTATCGTCCATCGAGGCCTGTATCTCGGGTTCGGCCCCGCTCCCGGTCGAGGTGCAAGAACAGTTCGAGAAAATCACGGGCGGACGGATCGTCGAAGGGTACGGATTGTCGGAGACGTCACCGGTGACGCATGCGAACTTCTTGTGGGATAAGCGCATCGTCGGCTCGATTGGTGTGCCGCTGTCGGACACTTCTGCTAAAATTGTAAAGGCAGACGGCGAGACGCCGGCCGAAATCGAAGAGATTGGTGAAGTCTTGCTCCACGGTCCGCAAGTGATGAAAGGCTACTGGCAGAAGCCGGAAGAGACGGCGGCCGTCTTGAAAGACGGATGGCTGGCGACGGGCGACCTCGGCTACATGGGTGAGGACGGGTTCTTCTATATCGTCGATCGGAAGAAAGACATGATTATCGCCGGTGGCTTCAACGTCTATCCGCGTGAAATCGAGGAAGTGCTCTATGAGCATCCGGCCGTCAAAGAAGCGGTCTGTATCGGCGTTCCGGACCCGTATCGCGGGGAGACGGTCAAGGCGTTCATCGTCAAGCGCGACGGCGTCGACGTGACGGAAGAAGAGCTCGACAAGCATTGCCGCGAGAAGCTTGCTGCCTATAAGGTGCCGAAACTGTACGAGTTCCGCGAAGAGTTGCCGAAGACGTTCGTCGGTAAGATTTTGCGTCGTGTCCTCGTCGATGAAGAGAAGGCGAAACAAGTGAAACAAAGCAGTTGACACGGCCTTCACACGTGATAGAATAATAAATGAATGAACCATCATTCATTTTTCAGTAGCGGTAAGGAGCTTGGGGTTTATGACAAAGAATGGATCAAAGAGTGACCGCATTATCGATGCGGCAGTGAAAGTGATTGCGGACCACGGGTATCACGGTGCGAAAGTGACGGCCATCGCCAAAGAGGCGGGTGTCGCCGATGGGACGATTTATCTGTACTTTAAGAACAAAGAACATCTCTTAATCGAGTTGTTCGAGACGAAGATGGGGCTGTTCATCGACTATTCGAAGCAACAGATTGAACGAGAGGCGACAGCCGCCGACAAGCTTTACCGCTTGATTGAGTCACATCTGAAACAGCTGTCGGCCGATTACGACCTCGCCGTCGTCACGCAAATCGAGCTCCGGCAGTCGAACTTGGCATTGCGTCAAAAGATTAGCGATGTGTTGAAACCATATTTGAACTTGATCGATGCGGTCGTCGCACACGGAATCGAGACGGGTGAGTTCGACAAACAGCTCGACTATCGGCTCGCGCGGCAGATGATTTTCGGTACGATCGATGAAGTGGTCACGAGTTGGATGGCGAGCGGCTTCAAGTACGACTTGATGTCGACGCTGCCGAAAGTACACCATATGTTGAAAAAAGGGCTTGCTTAACCGTAAGCCCTCTCATTGGCCCAAAAAATGAATGCTGATTCATGAGTGATGGTGCGAACAACTTAAAGGGGGAACTACGATGAATATTTTTGTATTGCTGAAACGGACGTTCGATACGGAGGAAGCGATTCAGCTCGAGAACGGGGAAATTCAAGAAGACGGTGCCGAGTTCATCATCAACCCATACGATGAATATGCGGTCGAAGAAGCCATTCGCAAACGTGACGATCTCGGGGGAGAAGTCACGGTCGTGACGGTCGGTCCGGACGATGCGGATAAAGAGTTACGCACGGCCCTCGCGATGGGAGCGGACAAGGCGGTCCGCATCTCAATCGAGGACGACGTCGAGGACGCGGACCATGTGACGATCTCGAAGGTGCTCGCGACCTATTTGAAAGAACAAGCGCCGGACCTCATCTTCGCCGGTAACGTCGCCATCGACGGTGGTAGCGGTCAAGTCGCCCCACGTGTGGCGGAACTGCTCGACATGAACTATGTGACTACAATCACCGAGCTTCAAATTGACGGGACGACAGCGACGGTCACGCGTGACGTCGAAGGGGACACGGAAGTGATTGAAGTGGCGCTCCCGCTTCTCGTCACAGCGCAGCAAGGATTGAACGAGCCACGCTACCCGAGCCTTCCAGGAATCATGAAGGCGAAGAAGAAGCCGCTCGAAGAGCTCGACCTCTCGGACATCGACCTCGATGAAGATGAGATTGAAGCGAAAATCGAGACGATTGAACGGTTCTTGCCGGAAGAGAAGAAAGCCGGACGCATCCTTGAAGGGGACACGGCGTCACAAGTGAGCGAGCTCGTCCAATTACTTCGCACGGAAGCAAAAGTCATTTAAGGGGGACACACATATGAAAGCTTTAGTACTCGCAGAGGCGCGTGAAGGCGCGTTACGGAATGTATCATTTGAAGCCATCGCTGCGGCGAAACAATTGACGGATGACGTGACGGCTGTCGTCATCGGGGAAGACGTCAAAGCACTTGCGAACGAACTCGGGGAATATGGCGCCGGACGTGTCCTCGTCGTCGAAGACGCGCGTCTCAAACATTACACGCCGGACGGTTACGGGCAAGTGCTCCGACAGCTCATCGACCAAGAGTCACCGGATTTAATCGTCCTCGGCCATACCGCGCTCGGCAAAGACATCGCACCGAAACTCGCGGCCCGTCTTGACGCCGGTCTCATCAGTGACGTCGTCTCGATTGAAGGATCTGGTAAAGACGCTGAGTTCGTCCGCCCAATCTATTCAGGGAAAGCGTTCGAGAAAGTGAAGTTCAAAGACTCGGTCATGTTCTTCACGATTCGACCGAACAACATCGATGCGTTACCACGTACGGCTGGTGCGAGCGCATCGGTCGAGACGCCGAGCGTCGAACTGAAAGACCTCGCGATGATCGTCAAAGAAGTCGTCCGCAAAGCGACCGGCAAAGTCGACCTCGCCGAGGCGAAAGTCATCGTCGCCGGTGGCCGTGGCGTCAAGAGCGAGGACGGCTTCAAGCCGCTCGAAGAACTCGCGGAACTGCTCGGTGGGGCGGTCGGTGCTTCACGTGGAGCATGTGACGCTGACTATTGTGATTACGCTCTCCAAATCGGTCAGACCGGGAAAGTCGTCACGCCAGACCTGTACATCGCCTGCGGTATTTCCGGGGCAATCCAGCACTTGGCCGGCATGAGCAACGCCAAAGTGATCGTCGCCATCAACAAAGACCCGGAGGCGAACATCTTCACGGTGGCGGATTATGGCATCGTCGGCGACTTGTTCGACGTCGTCCCGTTGTTGACAGAAGAGTTCCGCAAGCACCTCGTCAGTAGCTAAAGTGCAGAACGTTTGGGGAAACTTACCCTCCGTGGTATACTCTGAACATGAAATGCATGAGGGTTCCTGAGTGGATTCTCACATCTTATTGGGGAGGTATTTACCAAATGGCTATTAAACACGCAACGACTCAATCGTTTGAACAAGATGTACAAGAGGGCGTCGTCCTCGTTGATTTTTGGGCAGCATGGTGTGGACCGTGCCGCATGATCGCACCGGTACTCGAAGAGCTCGACCAAGAGATGGGCGACCAAGTCCAAATCATCAAACTCGACGTGGATGAGAACCCAGAAGTCGCGGGCGCTTTCCAAATCCAAAGCATCCCGACGCTCATGATGTTCAAAGACGGTCAACCTGTCTCGAAGACAATGGGCTTCCAACCAAAAGAAGCGTTGAAAGAGTTCATCGCGACAGCACAATAATGTCCAAAACAGCCGATCGGATCTCCGGTCGGTTGTTTTTTGTATGTCACCCGACAGACGAACTATGAGATTTTTTTTACATTTTCCGACGCGTTCCTTCATATTTAAAAGTTTAGAAATAGTTTGAATTTGTGAAGAAACAGGGAAGTTTTAATCATGGCTAAGAACGGAAAAATTGCGCTATACTCATGTAGAGACGTGATGTAGTCAGATGACCCTACTTTTAGTTTGGGCACGCTATATCGCTTGTACGACTCTGTTCGAAGGAGGAATTTTCTTGTCGGTGTTACATCTCGCTATTTTATTGCCGCTCCTCGCGGCACCGTTTATCCCGTTTCTGTTTCGGGCAGTGAAGCGAATACATACGGGGTGGTTCGTATTAATCGTCCCTACGCTTCTATTCGTGTACTTCTTCCGATACATCGGTATCACGAGTGATGGGGGTGTCGTCACGGAGACGGTCCGCTGGATGCCGTCGCTCGGCATCAACTTCACGGCGTACGTCGATGGGCTCGGCCTCTTGTTCGCGCTCCTGATCACGGGGATCGGTGCGCTCGTTGTCTTGTATTCGATTTATTACTTGAATAAAGACAAAGAATCACTCGGCCACTTTTACGTGTACTTGCTCCTCTTCATGGGGGCGATGCTCGGGGTCGTCTTGTCCGACAACATGGTCGTCATGTACATGTTCTGGGAGTTGACGTCGATTTCGTCGTTCCTCTTGATCGGCTACTGGTACGAGAAAGAGCGTTCCCGTTACGGGGCGCAAAAATCGATGCTCATCACCGTGTTCGGGGGTCTGTCGATGCTTGGGGGAATCGTCCTACTCGAGTCGATGGTCGGCTCGTTCAGTATTCGAGAGATGGTCGCGAACCAAGCGGTCATCGTCGATAGCCCGTTCTTCATCCCGGCGATGATCCTCATCTTGCTCGGGGCGTTCACGAAGTCGGCGCAGTTCCCGTTCCACATCTGGTTACCGGATGCGATGGAGGCACCGACTCCGGTCAGTGCATACCTCCACTCGGCGACGATGGTCAAGGCGGGGCTCTATTTGGTCGCGCGGATGAGTCCGGTGTTCCAAGAGTCGTCGCTCTGGCTATGGATCATCGTCTCGTTCGGGACGTTCACCCTCTTCTGGGGGTCGTTCAATGCGGTCAAACAGACCGATTTGAAAGGGATTCTCGCGTATTCGACCGTCAGTCAGCTCGGTCTCATCATGTCGCTCCTTGGCCTTGGGGCCGCGGCGCTTCATTATGACGGGGTCGATGACAACATCTTCATGGTCGCAACGATTGCCGCGATCTTCCATTTGATTAACCACGCGACGTTCAAAGGCTCGCTCTTCATGATGGTCGGAATCGTCGACCATGAGACCGGGACGCGTGACATTCGTAAGCTCGGCGGCTTGATGACCGTCATGCCGATCACGTTCACGATTGCCGTCATCGGTTCGTTGTCGATGGCCGGTCTACCGCCGTTCAACGGCTTCCTCAGTAAAGAGATGTTCTTGAAGGCGACGACGAAAGTGTTCTCGGCCGACTTCTTCGCGCTCGACACGATCGGCCTGCTCATCCCGGTCGTCGCGTTCATCGCGAGCGTGTTCACGTTCGTCTATAGCTTGATCATCTTCACGCGGACGTTCATGGGCAAAGCCCAGTTTGACAAGTTGCCGAAACAGCCGCACGAGGCGCCAATCGGGATGCTCATCCCGCCAGCGATTCTCGCCGTGCTCGTCGTCGTGCTCGGCTTCATCCCAAACGTGTTATCGAACACGCTCATCCGTCCGGCTGTCGAATCGATTTACCCGTCGCTCGTCGAAGGTGGGCAGGCGGTCGAAGTCGATTTGTATTTCTGGCACGGGATCACGCCTGAGTTGCTCATGACAATCGGGATTGTCGCGCTCGGGACGGTGCTCTTCTTCACGCTCAACAAATGGATGGGCATCTACAACCGTGTGCCGTACCGCTTGACGCTCAACGGCATGTACGACGGTTCGCTCGTCTGGTCGAACAAGGCGGCGTACCGCTTCAAAGACAACTACATGACGGGCTTCATTCGCTCGTATTTAATTTACATCTTCGTCTTCATGTCGGGGATGCTCTTGTTCTCGATGTGGTGGTATGAGATGTTCAACTTCTCGTTCGACGAGATGGCCGAGATTGCGCCATATGAGTATGTGCTCGGTGCGGTCGTCGTCTTGAGCGCGTTCGCGATTCTGTTCATGCGTTCGCGTCTCCCGGCAATCATCTTGCTCGGTGTCGTCGGCTATGGTGTCGCGCTCTTCTTCGTCTTCTTCGAAGCGCCGGACCTCGCGCTCACACAGCTCGTCATCGAGACGGTTTCGGTCGCGCTCTTCCTGCTCGTGTTCTACCATATGCCGGAAATCAGCAAGAAAGAAGTGCGGATGCGCTTTAAAGTCGGCAATGCGATCGTGTCGGTCCTTGTCGGTGTGACGGTCATGATGCTCAGCTTCATGACGCTGTCGAACAAGTCGCTCAGCTCGATCTCGGAATACTATAAAGAAAACGTCTATGAATTGGCTGCCGGGAAGAACATGGTCAACGTCGTCCTCGTCGACTTCCGTGGCTTTGATACATTGTTCGAGATTATCGTCCTCGCGGTCGCCGGTCTCGGGATTTACACGATGATCAAGTTCAGAACGACAGCACAACGTACGAAAGGAGAAGGTGAACATGGACATGAAGCCAAAAAGTGATAAACGCGTCAATGACGTCATTTTGCAGACGGCCGCGGTGATCATCTTCTTCATCATCATCGTTTTCTCGATTCACTTGTTCTTCTCGGGTCACTACTCGCCGGGCGGTGGATTCATCGGAGGCTTGATGACGGCAGCGGCACTCGTGCTGTTGTTACTCGCCTTCGATTCGAAGACGCTCGCGACGGTGCTCCCGTTCGACTATCGCCGGTTGACGGCGCTCGGGGCGCTCATCGCGGTGTTGACGGCGATGCATTCTGTCTTCTTCGACTTGCCGTTCTTCACGCACGCCTATGACAAGTTCTACTTGCCGCTTCTTGGTGAAGAGACGCTCCATACGGCGATCGCCTTCGACCTCGGCGTCTACTTCGTCGTCATCGGCGTCACGATGACGATCATTCAAACGATTGGAGAGAGTGAGTAATGGAAATCTTCGTTAGCATCATTATCGGTGTCTTGACGATGTGTGCAGTCTATATGATTCTCTCAAAGAGTTTGTTACGCATCATCATCGGCACGTCACTGTTCAGTCACGCCGCCCACTTGCTCGTCTTGACGATGTCAGGACTGAAGACAGGGGCCGCACCTGTCCTCGTCGACGGTGTGACCGACTATACCGACCCGTTACCGCAAGCGCTCGTCTTGACGGCGATCGTCATCAGTTTCGGGGTGACCGCGTTCTTCTTGGTGCTCGCCTACCGCGCCTACCAAGAGCTGAACACGGATAATATGGAGGAAATGAAAGGAACGGAATCGAATGATTAACTTACCTGTGTTTCCGATTGTCATCCCGGCGCTCGCGGCGATCATCATGATGTTCCTGCCAAAGAACGTGCGTCTGCAGCGCGGACTGGCACTTGGATCGATCTTTATCACGTTGCTCGTGTCGCTCTTGTTGGTGCACACGGTCTCGAACGAGGGCATCATGACCCTCAACCTCGGGAACTGGCCGGCGCCGTTCTCGATCACGCTCGTCTCGGACATGTTGTCTGCGCTCCTCGTCACGACGTCGACGCTCCTCACGTTCTTCATCGTCTGGTTCGCTGTCCATTACTTTTCGACGGCGTATGAAGAGAACTACTTATACGTGGCGATGCTGTTCTTGCTCGTCGGGGTAAACGGCGCCTTCACGACTGGCGATATTTTTAACTTGTTCGTCTTCTTTGAAGTGTTCTTGATCTCGTCTTACGTCTTGATCGTCCTCGGCGGCAAGGGCGTGCAGTTGCGCGAGTCGATTAAATACTTGCTCGTCAACGTCCTCGCCTCGGCCCTGTTCGTCATGGCGGTCGCGTATTTATACGGTGCCGTCGGGACGCTCAGTTTGGCCGACCTTGCCCAAAAGATTCCGCTCGTCGACAATCCGAACGTCATCTCGGTCATCGGGGTGTTGTTCATCATCGTCTTTGGGTTGAAAGGGGCGCTCGTGCCACTTCACTACTGGTTACCGGGATCGTACGTCGTCGCACCGACGCCGATTCTCGCGTTGTTCGGAGCACTTTTGACGAAAGTCGGGGTCTACTCGATTCTTCGGACGTATACGCTCCTGTTTGACGTGAACGGGACGTTCTTACAGACGTTCCTCATCGTCCTCGCCGTGCTCACAATCGTGACCGGGATGGTCGGGGCGATCGCCTATAACGACGTCAAGCTCATCATCATCTATAACATCATGATCGCCGTCGGGGTCATCTTGTACGGAATCGCGGTCAACACGCAGACGTCGCTCGAAGGGGCGCTCTACTACTTGATTCACGACATGATGATTAAAGCCGTCTTATTCATGCTCGTCGGGATGATGATCGGTATCACGAGGTCCGGGCAGCTCCGAGGCATGGGCGGGCTCATCACCCGCTTCCCGCTGTTCGGTTGGACGTTCTTCATCGCGGCGCTCTCGCTCGCCGGAATCCCACCGCTCAGTGGCTTCTTCGGGAAGCTTCTCATCATCCAAGGTGGGGTCGGAGAAGGGGACTTGTTCGGTCCGATTCTCGTCCTCGTCTCGAGCTTGTTCGTCCTCTTCTCGGTCATCAAGATTTTCTTGAACGGATTTTGGGGCGAAGAGCGCGGCACGTATGACGGCCCACTCGTCCCTTACGCGAGTCGTCTGCTCGTCCCGGTCTGCCTCTTGCTCGCTGTGGCGGTCGCCTATGGGTTCGGTGCTGAGTTGATGCATCCGTATATTACCCAGGCAATCGAACCGCTCACGCAACCAGAACTTTATATCGATGCCGTGTTAAAGGAGTGACTATAAGATGGCCTATCAAATATTGATTAACTTTTTCTTGGCGTTCATCTGGATGTTCCTCACGGGATCGTTCACGACGTATGGGTTCCTGATTGGATATATTCTCGGATTGCTCGTCATCTTCATGATGCGCCGCTTCTTCCGTGAAACAGGGACAAACTTTTATTTCATGCGAGTGATTAAGCTGTTTAAGCTACTCCTCATCTTCTCACGTGAGCTCGTCATGGCGAACTTCGAGGTGTTGCGCCTCGTCCTCAGTCCGAAGCTCGAGATTCAACCCGGGATTTTCCGGTACGAGACGTCGCTCAAATCGGGCTGGAAGATCAGCCTGTTGTCGATGCTCATCTCATTGACGCCAGGGACGCTCGTCGTCCAAGTGTCGCAAGATAGTAAGATCCTCTATATCCATGCGCTCCATATGCCGGATAAAGAGGCACTCAAACGAGACATTTACGAAAACTTTGAATCTAGCATTAAGGAGGCGACGGAATGATGCATTGGTTAGACATCTTAATCTACATCTCACTCGCCATCCTTGTCATCGCGATGTTGTTCATGCTGTATCGGGTCGTGAAAGGGCCGACGACGCCGGATCGCGTCATCGCCCTTGACTCGATTGGGATCGCGCTCATCTCGGTCGTCGCGTTATTGTCGATTCTGCTCGACACGACGATGTTCTTCGAGGTTATCCTCTTACTGAGTATCCTTGCTTTCATCGGGACGGTGGCGTTCTCGAAATACCTAGAGAGAGGAGCAATCATCCATCATGACCGCGACAATGATCTTTGATATTTTGACCGGCGTCTTCACGGTCATCGGGGTGTTCTTCACGGTCGTCGCGGCGATCGGCCTTCTCCGTCTGCCTGACATCTACTCGCGTACACACGCGGCGTCGAAGTCGGCGACACTCGGTGTCATGTTCGTCTTGTTCGCGGCCGTGCTCCACGTCTGGGTCGACCAACGCGTCTTCGATGCACGGCTCTTGCTCGGGTTGTTCTTCGTCTTGTTGACGGCCCCCGTCGGCGGACATTTGATTGCCCGGGCGGCGCATACGAAAGGCGTGCCGCTCTGGAAGGACTCACTCCAAGACGCATTGAAGGAAGACAAGGACAAAGGATTGGAATAACGAAAAGACTCGCCGCGGCGAGTCTTTTGCTTGTTGGCGAACATCGATCGAAGCGCTCGTCCTTCTGGCGCCCATGCTTTCCGCAGGCAATCCCGGAGCCGCATCGCGACTAACGTCACTGCTGGGTCTCCGTTGGATTGCTTTCCTGCAGAGGACAGGACGCTTTGATGTGTTTACAAAAAAAGACGAATCAGGTCGCGATGTGCGAATGGATTCGTCAACCGATTTAAGACTCGCCGCGGCGAGTCTTTTTTACGTGGTCTCATAGTAAGAAGCTCAAGTCGGACGCTGACGTCGGATAGGCGAACTGCAAGTGTTTGACGTGTTGATGGGTCATGTTGTTCTGTATAATGAAAGAGAACAGGTTAATCAGTTCCGGCGCGTGCTGGCCAATTAAGTGGGCGCCGAGTACATGGCCGTCACGGCTGAGCAGGACGCGCGAGAACGCCGTCTCGTCATGGATGCGTTCATACGTCAAAAAGTGGGACAAGTCGATGTCTTTGCATTCGAAATCGATTCCGTTCGCTTTCGCCTCCTCGACCGTCAGACCGACCTTGGCGATCGGCGGCGATGTGAACACGACCGTCGGCGCCGGCCGCTCCGGAAACGGGCGGGTGTTTCCTCGCAAGAGGTTCAAGGCGGCGATCCGTCCTTCTTGCCCGGCGAACGGTGTGAGCGGCGGGTTGTCGCTCGCGCTGACGTCCCCGGCGGCGTAGATGTTCGGGTTCGATGTCTGCAAATAGGCGTTGACGCGAATCCCGTCGTGGTCGGCTCTGACGCCGGCCGCCTCGAGATGGAGCCGCTCGATGCTCGGGATGCGGCCCGACGCGTTAAGGACGAGCCCGTGAAGGGTAGAGTCATCAGACAACGTCAATACGTCCCCGTCGAGCGCGCTCGGCTCGACACCATAACGGACGTCAATCCCGATGCGCTCGGTCTCATCGATGAGCCGCTTCACGACGTTCCGGTCGAACGCCTTTAAGGCGCGTGAGCGGACGAGTAGCGTGACGTCGCAACCGAACCGCCGCAGAATATGGGCGAACTCGAACGCGATATAACCGGCCCCGACGATACTCACGTGCGCAGGCAACGACGCGAGGTCGAAAACATCGTCGCTCGTGATGGCGTGCTCCCCGCCCGGGATGTCGAGCGGGCGGGGAATGAGACCGGTCGCGATGATAAAATGATGAGCCGAAATCTCATGTCCGTTGATGACAATCGAGTCCTCATCGATGAAGTGGGGTTCGCCTTCGAATAAATCGATGCCGTGCTCTCTCCAGTTGTGCGTCTTCGTCGTCGGGACCGCGAAACGATATTCATCGACGCGACGCTTGAACGTCGCCCAGTCGAGTGTGATCTCACCGTTGACGCCGAGCGTCTTTATCTGGTCGACCCGGGCTACGAGTTCCGCGCCTTCCGCGAGCATCTTTTTCGGGTCGCAGCCGCGTTGCGGGCACGTCCCGCCGAACGTCCAATTCTCGACGATGGCAATCTCTTTACCGGCGTCACGTAAAATATTTGCCGCTTGGCTCGCGGCCGAGCCGCTCCCAATAATGATGACGTCATACCGTTTCATAACCATTCCCTCCCTCGAAGACTTCACCATATTTTTCCCGTCCTCGAGGAAGCTAAACTGAGGTGACCGAACTTGAGTCAAACTGACCACATTAAACATAAATTGGCGCTCCTCCCGGACGACCCCGGCTGTTACTTGCATAAGAACGAGTACGGCGAGGTCATCTACGTCGGGAAAGCGAAGAACTTGAAGAACCGGGTCCGCTCCTACTTCACGGGGGCGCACGACATCAAGACGATGCGTCTCGTCGCTGAGATTCGCGACTTTGAATACATCGTCACGGCGAGCGAGCTCGAGGCGCTCCTGCTCGAGATGACGCTCATCAAAAAGCACGACCCGAAATACAACATCCGGTTGAAAGACGATAAGACATACCCGTATATCAAAATCACGAACGAGCCGTACCCGCGCCTACTGACGACACGGAAGTTGAAGAAGGACGGCGGCTATTATTTCGGCCCGTATCCGAACGCCTATGCCGCGAACGAGACGAAGCGTCTTCTCGACAAGCTGTACCCGCTAAGGAAGTGTCAGCCGATGCCACGTAAGCTCTGCCTGTATTACCATATCGGACAATGCCTCGGGCCGTGTGAGCTCGCCGTCGATACGGACGACCAGAAAGCGATCGTCCAAGAGATTCGCCGGTTCTTGAACGGGGAGACGGCCGAGACGCTCGCCAAGCTCGAGATCGATATGGGGAAGGCCGCCGAGGAGATGCAGTTCGAGCGTGCCGCCGAGCTCCGTGACCAAATCCGGGCCGTCGAATCGATTATGAACAAACAGAATATGATCACGGCCGACCCGACCGCGCGCGACGTGTTCGGCTACACGCTCGACCGGGGCTGGATGTGTGTCCAAGTGTTCTATATGCGTGGCGGCAAGATGATTGAGCGTGACGTCTCCCTCTTCCCGCTCCACGGGGAACCGTCCGAAGAGCTCGAGAGTTTCATCGTCCAGTTCTACGAACAGAACGTCGTGCCAAAAGAAGTGCTTGTCCCTGAAATCGTCCGCGTCGACTTGTTGGTTGATGCGATCGGCACGAAAGTGATGCAGCCGAAACGGGGAGCGAAACGGCAACTGCTCGCCTTGGCGACGAAGAACGCGGAAATCGCGTTGAACGAGAAGTTCGAGTTGCTCGCCCGCGACGAAGAGCGGACGCTCCTGGCGATGCGCGAGCTCGGTGAGGCGATTGGCATCCCGAACTTGTCGCGCGTCGACATCATCGACAACGCCAACATCCAAGGAAGCGACGCCGTCTCGGCGCTCGTCGTCTTCGAGGACGGCAAGCCGCTCAAGAAAGAGTACCGGAAGTACAAGATTCGCACCGTCCAAGGGCCGGATGACTACGAGACGATGCGCGAAGTCGTCCGCCGTCGGTTCCGTCGGCTGTTGACCGAGGAGAAGCGCTTGCCGGACTTGCTGTTGATTGATGGGGGCATCGGACAATTGAACGCCGCCCTCGATGTGCTCCAGAACGAGTTCGGACTCGACTTACCGGTCGGCTCGCTCAAAAAAGACGACCGACACCGGACGAGCCAACTCTTGTTCGGGGAGGGTGGCGGCATCGTCGAACTGAACTCGCGCTCGAGCGCGTTCTATCTGTTGCAGCGGATGCAAGACGAGGTCCACCGTTTCGCCATCACGTTCCACCGCAGCCTGCGGACGAAAAAGATGACGAAATCGGTGCTCGACGATATTCCGGGGGTCGGGCCGAAACGGCGCCAACAATTGATTCGACATTTCGGGTCGATGAAACAGATTCGCCTCGCCTCACTCGAACAGTTAAAAGAAGCGGGACTGCCGGAGAAGTTGGCAGAGAAAGTGCTCGAGCATGTGCATGAGGAGACCGATGAATAAGAAAGAGCCGATGCGGAAAATCGCATCGGCTCTTCGTCATTCGTACGAATCTTTTCGGTCTAATTGGACGGTGATGTGGACGGTTTGGCGTGCCGGCTCGGCGAAGCCTTCAGCGACATATTGGAGACGCCCGGCGATCTGTTCGGCTAAAAAGCCCGCCTCGAGCTGATAATAACCGGTCGCTTTTTGCTGTGTCGAAGGAGGCGGAACGAGTTCGAACGAGAACTTACTTCCTTTTTCTTTCACAAGCGTCAATTGCCCCCATCCGGCTTCCTCGAAAAATGCGACGAGTTCATCGTCTGGCATAACCGGGAACTTTCGGGCGACCCGTTTACCGGCCCAATAGATGACTTGGCCGTAGTCTTCACCAAGCAAGTCTGTCAACACATAATCGCGCAACAATTCAATCGCGAAAGTGGGTTGGCTCATAGTTTCCATCTTCTTCCATCACTCCAATCTCTCTATACCATTATAACGACGAATTGGGATTTGGTCACCGGGATTTTTCGAAAAGAATGTGCCGGAAATCCGTCCGGTTGTCTTGTCATACAATTTTCACAAGAGTAGAATAGGAGTCAGAAAGCTATATTTAGATTTGAAAACGCTTTTATTTACAAAACGAGCCAAGTGCTCGGACAAAGGGGGAACTAGAATGGCAACGCGTCGTGACTATTTCAGTCGTAAAGTCCATTCGCTACTTGGGGTCATCCCAATCGGCTTGTTTTTGATCGTTCACTTGTCGGTCAACTACTATATCGTCGATGGGGTGGAGTCGTTCAACAAGGCAGCAAAATTCATGGAGAGCTTACCGTATTTATACTTCCTTGAAGTGACGATCATCGCCTTGCCGATGATTTTCCACGGTGTGTACGGCGTCTATTATGCGTTCCTCGGGTCGATCAACTCGAACCGATACTCATACGCCCGCAACTGGATGTATATTCTACAACGCTTCACAGGCGTCTTCCTCGTCATCTTCATCGCGTGGCACGTTTGGGAAACGCGCTTGGCGAAGATGCGCGGCGTCGAGGTCAACGCGGAGATGATGCAAAACATCGTCGACAACCCGCTCATGCTCATCTTCTACATAGTCGGGATTCTCTCGGCTACGTTCCACTTCGCGAACGGACTTTGGTCGTTTGCAATCACGTGGGGCATCACACAGTCACCGCGCTCGCAACGTTTCATGAGCTACGTGTCAGGTGCCGTGTTCTTGGCACTATCTTTTGTCGGACTTCGTTCAATCTTGACGTTCGCCGGCATCTTGTAATAGGGGGAATTTTACATGGCAAATCAAAGTTTGATCGTCATCGGTGGCGGTCTGGCTGGACTCATGGCGACGATCAAGTCGGCTGAGATGGGTGTTCCGGTTAAATTATTCTCGCTTGTACCGGTCAAGCGTTCACATTCGGTTTGTGCACAGGGCGGCATCAACGGGGCCGTCAACACGAAAGGGGAAGGGGATTCTCCTTGGCAACACTTCGATGACACGGTTTATGGGGGCGACTTCCTTGCCAACCAACCGCCTGTCCAAAAGATGGCAGAAGCGGCACCGAAAATCATCCACATGTTCGACCGGATGGGCGTCATGTTCAACCGGACGCCGGAAGGTCTTCTTGACTTCCGTCGCTTCGGCGGCACGCTCCACCACCGCACGGCGTATGCCGGTGCGACGACGGGGCAACAGCTCTTGTATGCACTAGACGAGCAGGTTCGTCGCTATGAGGCGCAAGGGCTCGTCGAGAAGTATGAAGGCTGGGAGTTCCTCCGGGCCATCATCGACGAGGCGGGCGTCTGCCGCGGTGCGGTCTGTCAAGATCTTCGTTCGATGGAGATTAAAGCGTTCCCATCGGATGCGGTCATCCTCGCGACAGGCGGCCCGGGTGTTATCTTCGGCAAATCGACGAACTCGGTCATCAACACCGGGCAAGCGGCCGGGGCGGTGTATCGTCAAGGCGCGGTCTATGCGAACGGCGAGTTCATCCAAATCCACCCGACGGCGATTCCAGGGGACGACAAGCTTCGTCTCATGAGTGAGTCGGCGCGCGGTGAAGGTGGACGTGTCTGGACGTATAAAGACGGGAAGCCTTGGTACTTCCTTGAAGAGAAGTATCCGGCCTACGGAAACCTCGTGCCGCGTGACATCGCGACGCGTGAGATCTTTGACGTCTGCGTCAACCAGAAGCTCGGCGTCAACGGCGAGAACATGGTGTACCTCGACTTGTCGCACAAAGACTCGAAAGAGCTCGACATCAAGCTCGGCGGCATCCTCGAGATTTATGAGAAGTTCGTCGGCGACGACCCACGGAAAGTGCCGATGAAAATCTTCCCGGCCGTCCACTACTCGATGGGCGGACTCTGGGTCGATTACGACCAGATGACGAACATCCCTGGACTGTTCGCGGCAGGGGAATGCGACTACTCGATGCACGGTGCGAACCGTCTCGGCGCGAACTCGCTTCTTTCGGCCGTATACGGCGGGATGGAAGCCGGTCCCGCAGCGGTCAGCTACATGCGTGGCCTCGACCAAGCGACCGAGAGCGTACCGGAAGCCCTCTTCAACTTCAACGAGCGCGAAGAGATTGAACGCTTCAACAACATCCTCGCGATGGACGGTACGGAAAACGCGTATCAGATTCACCGTGAACTCGGTGAGCTCATGACGGACAACGTCACGGTCGTCCGCTATAACGACAAGCTCATCGCGACGGACCAAAAGATTCAAGAACTCCGTGCACGCTTCAATAACATCTCCGCGACCGATACGGCCCGCTGGAGCAACCAAGGTGCCTCGTTCATCCGACAGCTCGACCACATGCTCGATCTCGCGCGCGTCATCACACTCGGCGCTTTGAAGCGGGACGAGAGCCGTGGGGCCCATTACAAGCCGGACTTCCCGGAACGGAATGACGAGCAGTTCATGAAGACGACGATGGCACGCTATGACAATGGGGAAGTCGATATCTCGTATGAAGAGATCGACGTTTCGTTAATCCCGCCGCGTAAACGGGATTACTCGAAGAAAGGGGCGAAGACGAAATGACGACGCCAATGCAATCAGACCAAAAAGACATCCGCTTCATCATCGAACGCCAAGATGGACCGGATCAACCGACGTATACGGAAGAGTTCACGGTACCTTACCGACCGAACATGAACGTCATCTCGGCGCTCATGGAGATTCGCCGGAACCCGGTGAACGCCGAAGGCCAAAAGACGACGCCAATCAACTGGGACATGAACTGTCTCGAGGAAGTATGTGGCGCCTGCTCGATGATCATCAACGGGAAACCGCGCCAATCGTGTACGGCACTCGTCGATAAGCTCGAGCAACCGATCCGTTTGTCACCGATGAAGACGTTCCCGGTCGTCCGTGACCTTCAAGTCGACCGTCAGCGCATGTTTGACGCGTTGAAAAAAGTGAAGGCATGGGTCCCGATCGATGGCACGTACGACCTCGGTCCAGGACCGCGGATGCCAGAGAACAAGCGTCAATGGGCGTATGAGTTGTCGAAATGTATGACGTGCGGTGTCTGCCTCGAGGCGTGCCCGAACGTCAACGATAAGACGAACTTCATCGGTCCGGCCGCCATCTCGCAAGTCCGCCTCTTCAACTCGCACCCGACCGGCGCCTTCCACGCGGAAGAACGTCTCGAGGCGCTCATGGAAGACGGCGGCATCATGCAGTGCGGGAACGCACAAAACTGTGTCGAAGTTTGCCCGAAAGGCATCCCGCTCACGACGTCAATCGCCGCGATGAACCGCCAGACGACGCTTCACTCGTTCAAATCGTTCTTCGGTAGCGACAAGGGCCGTACCGGCTCTGCGGTCGAGGCGTAAGGGGAGCGGATGACGAAATACTTCCGCGAAGCCGATTGGGAAACACGTGTCAGAGCAGGGGTCGCACTAGACGTCAAAGTCCGATTCTCGGAGTGCGACCCGTACGGTCACATGAATAACACGATTCCGTTTATCTATTTCGAAGATGCGCGAATCGAGTTGCTTGAGGCGACAGGTTTTTCATTGAAAGATGGGTTCGTCGTCGTGGCGGACGCGCAGTGCGATTACGTCCGCCAAGTGATGCCGCGCCAATCGATCAAGGTATATGCCAATGTCTTGACGGTCGGAAACACTTCATGTGATATTCATTACGGGGCATATGATGGAGAACAGCTCATGTTCGCGGGGCGCACGAGCCTCGTGCACTTGTCGAAATCCGGTCGTCCGGTCGAATGGACTCCAGAATATAAAAACCGCTTGCAGAATTTTTGCGAATCCGCTATCATTTGATAATGAGTTCACAAACAATTATTTTGCAGGTCCGCCTGTAGAATTGAAATTTGAAGGGAGACTATCACGTCATGGAAAAAACGTTCACAGTCGTTGCAGATTCAGGAATTCACGCTCGTCCAGCTACACAGTTGGTTAACACAGCTTCTAAGTTCCAATCAGATATCAACCTTGAGTACAACGGTAAAACGGTAAACCTCAAGTCGATCATGGGTGTACTTTCACTCGGAATCGCGAAAGATTCGACAATCAAAATCACTGCAGCTGGTGACGATGCAGAAGAAGCGGTTAACACGCTTTCTGACATGCTCACAAGCGAAGGTCTTGCTCAGTAATTCGGGCAACGGACGAGGCGGCCAATCGGCTACCTCGTCTTTTTTGTTTGTCACATGACCGTTTCTTTTGCCGGAACGGCTTTTTTGGTAAGATAGATGGGAATGGAAGTGATCACATGAAACGAGCGATTGGAGTACTCGATTCAGGTGTTGGCGGCTTGACCGTAGTCAAAGAATTGATGCGCCAACTACCGAAAGAAGAAATCATCTACATCGGCGACACGGAGCGGTGCCCGTACGGCCCGCGCCCGCACGACGAGATTGAAGCCTATACATGGGAACTGATTGAGTTCCTGCTCAGCAAGAACGTGAAGATGATCGTCATCGCCTGCAACACGGCGACGGCCGTCGTCTTGAAGGAAGCGCGTAAACGTCTCCATATCCCGGTCATCGGTGTCATCGACCCGGGTGCCCGGGCCGCCGTCAAAGGCACGCGCAATAAACATATCGGCGTCATCGGAACGAAGATGACGGTCGAAAGCAACTCGTACGAGACGGCCCTCCGTCACGTGGCGGGCGAGGTCGACGTCTATTCGCTCGCCTGTCCGCCGTTCGTCCCGCTCGTCGAAGCGGGCGAGCTCGAGGGGGAGCGCGTCCGAACGATCGTCGAAGAGACGCTTCGTCCGCTCCAGCCGTCCGAGATGGATACGCTCATCCTCGGTTGCACGCACTACCCGCTCCTCGCGCCCGTCATTCAAGACGTCGTCGGGCCGGACGTGCACCTCATCTCGTCTGGTGACGAGACGGCGCTCGAAGTGGCGGCCATCCTCGATTTCCAAGAACTCGAGAACGACCTCGATACGGTCCCGACGCATCAGTTTTATGCGACGGGGGACGTCGACATGTTCAACCGGCTCGCGACCGAATGGCTCGGTCTATCCGTCACGGCGGAGAAAGTAGAGGTGTCCCTCAATGCGTAGTGAACGAAAATATGATGAATTGCGTGACGTCGAAATCATCCCGCACGTCAATAAGCACGCCGAAGGCTCGGTCCTCATCTCAATCGGGGACACGAAAGTCATCTGTACGGCGACGGTCGAAGAGCGTGTCCCGAATTTCTTGCGCGGCAAGAGACAAGGGTGGATCAACGCCGAGTATGCGATGTTGCCTCGGGCGACGGGAGACCGGACCGTCCGGGAAGTCGTGCGCGGCAAACAGTCAGGGCGGACAATGGAAATCCAGCGGCTCATCGGCCGTAGCCTCCGTTCGGTCGTCGATTTGGAACGGCTCGGGGAACGCACGATTTGGATTGACTGCGACGTCATCCAAGCCGACGGCGGGACGCGGACCGCTTCCATCACGGGCGGATTTTGTGCGCTCGTCCTCGCGGTCGACGCGCTCATCCGCCAAGGGAAACTGACGGACACGCCGATCAAGGAAGGCGTCGCCGCCATCTCGGTCGGACGGACCGATGCGCTCGTGCTCGACTTGGACTATGAAGAGGATGCAGCGGCCGAGGTCGATATGAACGTCGTCATGACGGCGAGCGGACGCTTCGTCGAAGTGCAAGGCACCGGTGAAGAAGCGACGTTCACCCTACAAGAGATGAACGAGCTGCTTCAACTCGCACAAGGCGGGATTGAGCAGCTGTTCAAAACGGCAGAAGCCGCCCTCGGCGCCTCATGGTGGTACGTCGGCGAACAGATGGAGGAAACGACATGAAGTTGATTGTGGCAACACATAACCCAGGAAAAGTGAAAGAGTTGGAGGCGATGTTGACGCCGCTCGGGTTCGAGGTCGAGTCGCTCTTAGACTACCCCGACGCGCCGGAGACGGACGAGACCGGGACGACGTTCGAAGCGAACGCTGAACTGAAGGCGACGGAAGCGGCACGTTATTTCGGACAGGCGGTCCTCGCGGACGATTCAGGACTTGAAGTCGATGCGCTCGACGGGGCACCGGGGATTTACTCGGCCCGCTTCGCCGGACCGGAGAAATCCGATGCGGCCAACAACGCACTGTTGTTAGAGAAATTGAACGGGGCGACCGATCGTACGGCTCGCTTCGTCTGTGCCCTTTGCCTAGCGAAACCGTCGGGCGAGACGTTGACGGTACGCGGGACGCTCGAAGGGACGATCGGCTATGCACCGCATGGCGAGAACGGTTTCGGGTACGACCCGCTCTTCATCGTCCCGTCGCTCCATAAGACGGCGGCGGAACTCGAGCGGGACGAGAAGGCAGCGGTCAGTCACCGCGGACAAGCGTTACGGAAGTTGGAGGCAGAAATCATTTCGTTCATGGAAGGGTGAGCCGTATGCGTTTTCTAATCGTCAGTGATAGTCACGGATTGACAGAAGAACTATTGAGCATCTTCAACCGGCACGAACAAGAGATTGATGACGCGTTCCATTGTGGGGACTCGCAGCTCGCACTCGTCGATGAGCACTTGCTCCCGTATCGGACCGTACGCGGCAACTGCGATTTCGGTGGCGACCTTCCGCTCGAACGCGTCGAGGCGACGCCGGCCGGGACGATTCTCATCGTCCACGGTCATCACCATGACGTGAAGTACGACTTGAACCGATTGCGCTACCGGGCCGAGGAAGTCGGGGCGAGCGTCGTCTTGTTCGGCCACTCCCACGTCGCCGGGGCGTTGATTGAGGACGGGATTGTATACATCAACCCGGGTTCGATTCGGATGCCGCGCGGTCGCAGTGAGAAGACGTATGCGCTCCTTGACCTTGAGAACGGAGCGGCCTCGGTCCGGTTCTATCAATCGGAAGACGGCTCGGCTGTACCGGACCTCGACGTGAGCGGAAAGCTGTGACGGAATGAAAAGAAGGAATTGACAGCAAACCATTTTTCTATTATAGTTTTCTTGTCAATGTCCCAATAGCTCAGCTGGATAGAGCAACGCCCTTCAAGACAAATAGGAGCCTTTATAGGGAAACAAGAACCTATAAAGTGGACGACACTATATCGGTGAAGCCTTAACAGATCATGCTGATGGTAATACCGAGGAAACTTGTACCTTTCCGAAGGTCGAGCTGGTTCGAAGGACTGTACATGTTGCAGAGGTAGAGCTAGTGAAGGAACGTTTTCGTTCGTGAGGTTCCGTAGAGACTACACGTGTCGCACCTGAAACGGTGAAGATATAGTCCAGACTACAAACAACACACGTTGGTGGCGAAAGCCATGGTGGTAAGCTAAGGCGTCGGTCGGGGGTTCGAATCCCTCTTGGGACACTTCCATTTAAAATAGAGATAGCCTCCACGGGGGCTGTCTCTTTTTTCGTTTTTCATGGGAATGATTTGACATTCCACTCGATCCTAAGGAAGATGGAGAAGAGTGGAAGAAAGGGTGTGGGGAGATGGGTCAAAACCAGCAGTATCCGTTTCCGGGGAACTGGACACGACTTCAAAAGATGGTGAAAGAAGCCGACATGGCCGGGGAGCGGCAACGCATCGAACCGATTCTATGGGAATGGTATGAACAGTTAAGCGGTGACGTCTACTTGTTCATGGAAATCTTTCAATGTCTGATGGAACGTCCGGACGAGCCGGAGACGCTCGAACGACTCGAAGAGCTCGTCACGACGCAGATGGAGACGTCGGAACGGCCGGAGACGTGCGGCCTTCAAATCGCCCAATATTACATCATGCGCGATCAACCGTTCGAGGCGGCCCATTGGATTGAAAAATATTTGAGTGTCCAAGACGGCGACAACGTCAACACGCAGGCGTATCAAGTGCTTCAAGTGTTGAAACTGACGGAGTTCCCGGCGGCGATCGCGAAGTTGAAGCGGACGCTCCATCAAGGGAGCACGGCCGAGCAGATCGAAATGCTCGCACACGTTCATTTCAATATCGACGACGTGCTTGATAACGTGTTGAAGGCATACCTCCTCGAGGACCGGCCGAAAGTGATTAAAGTGATGGTGCTCGAGCGGGCGATCGCGGAACTTGAGACGATTGAATGGACCGACCGTGGGGAACGATACGTGTATGACCGTACCGAGGCGAGCACGTTCGCGCGCGAATGGGGCTTCACGTATGGTGATTTGCAAAAACGGTTTTATGGGGACGAGATCGCGACGCAGCTGTCGACGAACTATTGTTACGTCCATTACCCGTTCGTGCCCCATCTCGCCGATGAGCTCGAACCGGCCATCGTCGAGGCGAAACGGGCGATGTTGAACGCGATGGAAGCGAACGGTCTTGCCGGGGAAATACTTGAGGCGGACGCCTCGTTCACACGGTCACTCCTCGACTAAATCGTTGTGTGCTCGTGTCGGATTTATGCTATAATACGGATTGTTGTACATTCTTGTACGTATAAACGAATTGTTGGAGGGACTTAGCATGACAGCAAAATGGGAAAAAACATCAGGTAGCCAAGGCGTACTCACGTACGAAGCACCTGCAGAAGCTTTTGATAAAGCAGTCGACGCAGCATTCAAAGACGTCGTCAAATCATTGAACGTGCCTGGCTTCCGTAAAGGGAAATTGCCACGCCCAATGTTCAACAAAATGTACGGGGAAGAGGCGCTCTACCAAGACGCACTCGACATCCTCTACCGTGACACGGTTCAATCTGCAGTCGAAGAAGCTGGTTTCGAACCAATCGCACTCGAAAACATCGATGTAGACGGCACGCTCGAAAAAGGCAAACCTGTAACGTTCAAAGTAACGTTCGTTGTTGAGCCTGAAGCTGAGCTTGGCGAATACAAAGGTCTCGAGTACGAAGCTGTTGAAACAACAGTCACTGACGAAGAAGTCACAGCAGAACTTGACGCGCTTCAACAGCAAGGCGCTGAGCTTGCTGTTAAAGAAGGCGCAATCGAAAACGGCGATACAGCTGTCTTTGATTTCGCAGGTTTCGCTGATGGCGAGCAGTTCGAAGGCGGCACAGCTGAGAACTACACGCTTGAAATCGGATCAGGCCAATTCATCCCTGGCTTCGAAGAGCAAATGGTCGGCATGACAGCTGGTGAAGAAAAAGACGTTGAAGTAACATTCCCTGAAGAGTACCACGCTGACAACTTGGCGGGTAAACCAGCGACATTCAAAGTCAAGCTTCACGAAGTGAAAGCGAAGCAAGTACCTGAGCTCGACGACGAGTTCGCAAAAGACATCGACGAGTCAGTATCTTCACTCGACGAGTTGAAAGCGAAAATCCGTGAGCGTTTAGAAGCTGGCAAGAAGCAAGAAGCAGACGGCACGATGCGCGACCAGCTCGTTGAACAAGCGACTGCAAACGCGACAATCGACGTACCTGCAGTTCTCGTCGAGCAAGAAGTAGACCGCATGGTTCAAGAGTTCGGTACGCGTGTATCTTCACAAGGCATCGACCTCAACATGTACTTCGAACTCACAGGAACTTCTGAAGACGCAATGCGCGAAGAGATGAAAGAGCAAGCAGAAGAGCGCGTAAAAGCTCGTCTCGTCTTGAAAGCCATCGCTGAGAAAGAAGCAATCGAAGTGTCTGACGAAGATGCTGAAAAAGAGCTCGAAGAAATGTCTAAGCTCTACAACATCGCACCAGACCAACTCCGCACGATGCTCGCGCCACAAGGCGGAATCGAGACACTTAAAGGTGACCTCAAGTTCCGTAAAGCGATCGACATCCTCGTTGAAAACGGGAAAGCGAAGTAATCGGATCGAAAGGACGGCTGCCGCGCAGTCGTCCTTTTTTCGTCACGACACTTTGCATGTGTTAATCTTTGATGAAGTGATTTGTTCATGCTACAATTATTGCAACGCAGAGATGTAAATGTCTTTTCACGGTGCAAGTCGCACCGGAAAATACAAATAGGCGATTTATCGCACTTACATCCATTTCCATTCAGAAGGGGTGTACCGAATGTTCAAATTTAACGAGGAAAAGGGGCAACTCAAGTGCTCGTTTTGCGGAAAATCGCAAGAACAAGTCCGTAAATTAGTCGCCGGTCCTGGCGTATACATTTGTGACGAATGTATCGAACTGTGCAATGAAATCGTCGAGGAAGAGCTCGGTGTGGAGGAAGAAGTCGAATTCAAAGACATCCCGAAACCACAAGAGATTCGCAACATCCTTGATGAGTATGTCATTGGTCAAGACCGCGCCAAACGTGCGCTTTCGGTAGCTGTCTACAACCACTATAAACGCATCAACGCCGGCGGCCGTTCGGACGATGTCGAACTTTCGAAGTCGAACATCGTGATGATCGGACCGACTGGTAGCGGTAAGACGCTTCTCGCTCAGACGATGGCACGCGTCTTGAACGTCCCGTTCGCAATCGCGGACGCGACGAGCTTGACAGAGGCAGGTTACGTCGGGGAAGACGTCGAGAATATCTTGCTCAAGTTGATTCAATCGGCCGACTACGACGTCGAAAAGGCTGAGAAGGGCATCATCTATATCGATGAAATCGATAAGATTGCCCGCAAGTCGGAAAACCCATCGATCACGCGTGACGTATCGGGTGAAGGCGTTCAGCAGGCACTTCTCAAAATCTTGGAAGGTACGGTCGCGAGTGTCCCGCCACAAGGTGGTCGCAAGCATCCGCATCAAGAGTTCATCCAAATCGATACGACGAACATCTTGTTCATCGTCGGCGGCGCGTTCGCCGGCATCGAAGCGGTCGTCAAACGCCGCATCGGGAAGAAAGTCATCGGTTTTGGGAACGACCAAGAGAACCGCGAGTTGACGCAAGAAGACTTGCTCGCCCGTGCGCTTCCGGAAGACCTTCAGAAGTTCGGGTTGATTCCTGAATTCATCGGTCGTTTACCGGTCATGGCGACGCTCACGACGCTTGACGAAGAAGCGCTCGTCGAGATTTTGACGAAGCCGAAGAACGCCCTCGTTCGTCAGTACGAGAAAATGCTCGAACTCGACGACGTCGAACTCACGTTCACAGACGAGGCGTTGATTGAAATTGCCAAACTTGCGATTAAACGTAAGACTGGCGCACGCGGTCTCCGCTCGATTATCGAAGAAATGATGCTCGATGTGATGTTCACCGTCCCATCGCGCGACGATATCGAGAAAGTCATCATCACGGATGAAACGATTACGGGTCTTGCCGGTCCGAAATACGTCCTCCGCGATGGCACTGTCGAACAGACGGGCGACAACAAAGAGACAGCATAACTTTTAACGTAAAAGGCTCAAACACTCGGCACATCCGAGTTTTGGGCCTTTTTGCACAGGAGGCGTTGTAATGGAACAATTACCAATCCTTCCTTTGCGTGGAGTCGTGGTCTATCCGCTGATCGGAGTGACGATCGATGTCGGTCGTCCGCTCTCCTTACGGGCACTCCTTGCCGCAAAGGAACACGAGACAGATTTGATTGTCGTGACCCAAAAAGAGACAGGCAAAGAATCACCTGAGCAGGAAGATTTATATGCGATCGGGACGCGCGTCCACATCGCCAAGATGAGCGAGTTGTCGAACGAGACGGTACGGGTCCGCCTCGTCGGGAAAGAACGCGTCAAAATCAATGCGATTGATGAGACGAAGGAAGGCTGGTTCGCCGACGTCGAGCCGCTCGAACTCGTCGAAGGCGAAGAAGTCGAACGGACGGCACTCGTCCGGTTGTTGAAAGAACAGTTCGGCAAACTCGTCGGGTCGATTAAAGGGTTGTCGCCGGACGAACGGCGCCGTTTCGAGATGTATGAGCGGCTCGAGTCGCTCACCGACTACATCGCTTCGAAGCTCGACATCGATGTCGACCTCCGCCAAGCGATGCTCGAAGAGCCGGACGCCGTGAAGCGCGGGCTCGAACTGCTCGAGATCATGACGCATGAAGTCGAGATCATCGAGCTCGAGCAAGAGTTGCGTGAACGGACGAAGAAGACGATCGAGCAGGCGCAAAAAGAGTACTATTTACGTGAGCAGATGAAGACGATTCAACAAGAACTCGGTGACCAGTCGCAAGACTCAGAACCGAACCGTCTCCGTGAGAAGCTCGAGGCGCTCGACTTGCCTGAGACGACACGGAAGAACGTCATGCGCGAAGCCGAGCGGTTGAACGTCGTACCGGCGACCTCGCCAGAGTATGCCGTCATTCGCAACTATCTCGACTGGGTCGTCTCGCTCCCGTGGGGCATCGAAACGGAAGACAAACTCGACGTCAAACACGCGGCCGACGTCTTAGACGACGACCATTACGGGCTCGAGTCGGTGAAAGACCGCATCCTCGAGTACTTGGCCGTCCGCCAATTGACGAACTCGCTCCGTGGCCCGATTCTCTGTTTATCTGGACCTCCCGGGGTCGGGAAGACGTCGCTCGCCCGCTCGATCGCTTCGGCGCTCGAACGGCATTTCGTCCGTGTCTCGCTCGGCGGGGTGCGGGATGAGGCCGAGATTCGCGGTCACCGCCGGACCTATATCGGCGCGATGCCGGGTCGAATCATTCGTGGCTTGAAGCAAGCCGAAAGCAAGAACCCGGTGTTCTTGCTCGATGAGATTGACAAGATGGCGTCCGACTTCCGGGGTGACCCGGCGTCAGCGATGCTTGAAGTGCTCGACCCGGAACAGAACGTCTCGTTCTCGGACCACTATATCGAGGAGCCGTTCGACTTGTCGAACGTCCTCTTTATCGCGACGGCGAACGACGTGTCGCAAATCCCAGCACCACTCCTTGACCGGATGGAACTCATTCAAATCGGGGGCTACACCGAGCTCGAGAAAGTCGAGATTGCGAAGCGCCACTTGATTCCGAAACAATATAAAGAGCACGGGTTGAAAAAAAGCCAGCTGACGATTAAAGAGGACGCGCTCTATGAGGTAGTCCGTCGCTACACGCGTGAGGCCGGTGTCCGGAACCTAGAACGCGTCATCGGTTCGCTCTGCCGGAAAGCAGCGAAACAGATTGCCATCGGCGAGAAAAAACGCGTCACGATCTCGTTGAAGAAACTGAGTGACTATCTCGGGAAACCGAAGTATCGCTACGGGAAAGGTGAGACGGAAGACTCGATTGGAGCCGTCACGGGCCTCGCGTACACGGCGTTCGGGGGCGATACGCTCACGATTGAAGTGGCGCTCGCACCAGGCAAGGGCAAGCTCCAGTTGACGGGTAAACTCGGCGACGTCATGCAAGAATCGGCACAGACGGCGTATAGTTACGTCCGTGCCAACGCCGAGCGGTTCGGCATCGACCCAACGTTCTATGAGCGCCAAGACGTGCATATCCACGTCCCGGAAGGTGCCGTCCCGAAAGACGGTCCATCGGCCGGCATCACGATCGCGACCGCGCTCATCTCGGCACTGACCGGCAAGAAAGTCCGCCGTGACATCGGCATGACCGGAGAAATTACGCTCCGGGGCCGTGTGTTGCCAATTGGCGGATTGAAAGAAAAGGCGCTCGCCGCACATCGGGCCGGACTCACGACCATCGTGATTCCGCACGACAACGAGCGCGACATCGACGACATTCAAGACACGGTCCGTGAGAAACTGACGTTCGTGCCTGTGACGACGCTCGATCAAGTACTAGACGTAGCATTTGGAGGAAACTAATGAAAATCACTAAAGCAGAATTTATCACGAGCGCCGTCGCGCCTGACCATTACCCGGTACATGAATTGCCAGAAGTGGCGCTCGCCGGACGCTCGAACGTCGGGAAGTCGTCGTTCATCAACAAGATTTGTCAGCGTAAGGCGCTCGCGCGGACGTCATCAAAGCCTGGGAAGACGCAGACGCTCAACTTCTTCAACATCAACGACGAAATCATGTTCGTCGATGTCCCGGGCTATGGCTACGCGAAAGTGTCGAAGACCGAACGCGAGAAGTGGGGCGTCATGATGGAGCAATATTTGACGACACAACAGGCACTCCGTGGTGTCGTGCTCTTAGTCGACATCCGTCATGAGCCGACCGGCGACGATGTGACGATGTACAACTTCTTGAAGCATTACGACATTCCGGTCATCGTCGTCGCGACGAAGCTCGATAAAATCAAGAAGAGCCAGCGTCAAAAACACGAGTCGGCCGTCAAACGCAAGCTTCAGTTCGACCCGTCCGACCGGTTCGTCGCCTTCTCGGCGGAGACGGCAGAAGGAAAAGACGAGGCGTGGAAAGCGATTTACGACTTGTTGACACGCGAAGACGACTGAACGAGGCGAGGGGATTCCCTCGTCTTTTTTGTTTTCATGGTTACCGGAGCGGGTATTTATCGTATAATTGTCTACATATATTGTTAGGACAAGAGAATATTGAACGAGGTGGAAGGATGCATATTATGTTTGGAAACAA
Source organism: Exiguobacterium alkaliphilum 12/1 (assembly GCF_000714435.1). Taxonomy (GTDB): domain Bacteria; phylum Bacillota; class Bacilli; order Exiguobacteriales; family Exiguobacteriaceae; genus Exiguobacterium; species Exiguobacterium alkaliphilum. The sequence goes on along the minus strand of NZ_JJMW01000032.1, from coordinate 18,707 downwards.
ATGGTACCGCGCATTATTTTGGACGTTGACGATTTTCTTGGTCATCTGGGTCGGGACACAGATCTCATTCGTGTTCGAACCGGTGAAAGTAATCCTGGCGCTCGTCACGGTACCGCTCATCATTGCTGGACTATTCTTTTATTTTCTCGTCGGCATCGTCGACTACTTGGAGAGACGTTCCGGGAAACGCGGCGTATCCGTCGCCATTACCTTGACGTCACTCCTGCTCATCATCACAATCGTCTTCAGCGTGCTCGGGCCGCTCCTCGTCGAGCAAGTGACGTCACTCGTGAACGCCTTGCCGAGCATCGCGAAAGAGTTGCAGGTGCAAATCTTCGCCGTTCGGGACTCGCTCATGGAAAACGAGTTCTTGTCACGATTCGTCAATGAGAACGATGACATGTTCACCGAGTTCACGAACAACGTCACGGCGTACCTAGGGGACATCTTCGGCAACGTCGCCTCATCGGTCGGTCGTCTCGTCGGCTTCATCACGTCGGCCGTCATCACCATCGTCGTCATTCCGTTCATGCTCATCTATATGCTCCTTGACGGGAAGCGTCTTCCGGACTCGATCGTCAAATGGTTGCCGAAGAGCTATGAGACCGAGACGCGCAAAATCTTGAACGACATGCACACGACGGTGAAGAACTATGTGCACGCACAACTGCTCGTCGCGTTCTTCGTCGGCATCACGTCGCTCATCGGGCTTTGGATCGTTGGGGTCGATTACGCGATTCTGCTCGCCCTCTTCATGATGGTCACGAACATTATCCCGTACGTCGGTCCGTTCCTCGGTGCCGCGCCGGCCGTCGTCGTCGCTTTCATCCAAGAGCCGATTATGGCCGTCTGGGTCATCATCGTCATCATCGTCGTACAGCAGATCGAGTCGAACGTCATCTCGCCGCTCATCCAAGGGAAATCCCTCAAAGTGCACCCGCTTACGATTATCATCGTGTTGCTCGTCGCGGGGAATCTCGCCGGCATCATCGGGATGCTCATCGCCGTGCCGACGTATGCGGTGGCGAAAGTCGTCGTCCAAAACATCGTCCGCATCTATAAGTTGCGGGAGCATAAGCAATACTTGGAGGCCGAAGAAGAAAAATCGGAAAGTGCGATTATCACCGATCCTTCCGGGTTGAAATGACGAAAAAAGTAGAAATGGCTTCGTTGTCCGTTTCTACTTTTTTTCGTCACAAAAAGTTCTTATTTTATTTCAGGAAAATCAAACAGAAGATTATAGTTCCCAGATAAGAACTGTTATAATGTACGGTAGAGATTGAAATAGAAAAGACAACCGTCGGTGGATTTTGGATGAGGGGAAGAGATACATGCATATTGTCGTCGTTGGACTGAATAACAAGACAGCCCCTGTCGCGATTCGGGAGCAGTTCTCGTTTGGGGAGCAAGAAATCGTGGATGCGATGATTGCACTTCGCGAAGAGAAGAGCATTTTCGAGTCGGTTATTTTGTCTACGTGTAACCGGACCGAGCTATACGTCGTCACCGACCAGCTCCATACGGGACGTTATTACACGAAACGTTTTTTGGCCAACTGGTTCGACCTTGAGATGGACCAGTTCACGCCATACTTGTCGATTCGTGAAGGTGAAGAGGCGATTCGCCACTTGTTCCGCGTCACGTCTGGGCTCGATTCGATGATCATTGGGGAAACACAGATTTTAGGGCAAGTGAAGTCGAGCTTCTTCCGTGCGCAAGAGAACGGCACGACAGGGACAGTATTTAACAAACTGTTCAAAGAAGCCGTCACGCTCGCCAAACGGGCTCATACCGAGACGCAAATTGGGGAAATGTCGGTATCGGTAAGCTCGGCAGCGGTCGCACTCGCGCAAGAGATGTATACGTCACTTGACGACAAGCAAGTCGTTGTCGTCGGTGCCGGCGAGACGGGCGAGTTGACGACGCTCAACTTATTCGAGGCTGGGGCGAAACAAATCGCCGTCTTCAACCGGACCGAGAGCAAGGCGAAAGCGGTCGCGGACAAGTTCAAAGGCCGGGCCCATTCGATTCGTGAGATTGCCTGCGGTCTGCTCGATGCGGACATTTTAATCAGCTCGACGGGCGCGAAGCAAGCCGTCATCGAATATGATGACGTGGCGGCAGCGCAACTGCTCCGCCGTGAACGTCCGCTCTTGTTGATTGACATTGCCGTACCGCGAGATATCGATCCAGCGGTACGTGCGCTTCCGGGTGTCCACTTGTTCGATGTCGACGACTTGAACGGCATCGTCAACAAGAACTTGGCGGCCCGCCTCGTCGAAGCCGAGAAGATTGAAGTGAAGATTGACGCTGCGATTCACGAGTTCCAGGCATGGCTCGTCACGCTCGGCGTCGTGCCGATCATGAACGAGTTGCGCGGCCGCGCGCTCACGATTCAAGAGGAGACGATGGAGAGCCTCGAGCGTAAGCTCGACCATTTGTCGGATCGCGACAAAAAGGTCATTGGCAAGCATATGAAGTCAATCATTAACCAGATGCTTCGCGAACCGATTGACTATATTAAAGACGCAGCCGCTCAGCCGGATGCGAACACACGCATCAACCAGTTCGTCGAGACGTTCGGTCTCGATGTCGACATCCCTGACGCCGAACCGGAAACGGAAGAAGCCGAAGCGATGTCAGCTAAAGCACCACTACGCGCTTTGATGCGCTAATACAAAATCAAACAGGCGGCGAATCTCGTCGCCTTTTTCTATGAAGGAGACCAATCATGCGTAAAATCATTGTCGGCTCACGCCGTTCCCAACTCGCGATGACACAGACGAAATGGGTCATCGAGCAATTGAAGAAAGCTGGCGCACAAAACGAGTTCGAGATTAAAGAGATCGTGACGAAAGGTGACCAAATCGTCGACGTCCAGTTATCCAAAGTCGGCGGAAAAGGGTTGTTCGTCAAAGAGATTCAACAACAGATGCTCGACGGTGACATCGATTTTGCGGTCCACAGCATGAAAGACGTCCCGGCCGAACTTCCGGAAGCGCTCTACATCAGCTGTATGCCAAAGCGCGTCGACGCGCGTGACGTCCTCATCTGTGAGAACGGCCATACGCTCGAGACGCTCCCGGAAGGTGCGATTATCGGGACGAGCTCGCTCCGTCGCGGCGCGCAAATGCTCGCGGCGCGCCCGGACTTCGAGATTCAATGGATTCGCGGCAACATCGACACACGACTAAAAAAACTCGAGACGGAAAACTTCAACGCCATCTTGCTCGCCAAAGCCGGGCTTGAGCGCATGGGGTGGACGGACCGTGTCGACTTCGAAGCGCTCGACCCAGACATGATGGTCCCGGCCGTCGGCCAAGGCGTGCTCGCCATCGAGAGCCGGAAAGACGACGCTGAAGTGACGGCGGTCTTACAACTGTTACACGATGACGTGACGGCGAAAGCGGCGACGGCCGAGCGGACGTTCTTAAAGGCGATCGAAGGGAGCTGCCACGTGCCGGTCGGTGGTTACGCGACGGTCGACGGGGACGATGTGACGCTCACCGGGCTCATCGCCTCGGTCGACGGGAAAGAAGTGCTCCGCGTGACGAAGACGTCGAAGGATGAAATCGCACTTGGGCAAGACGTGGCGAACGAACTCCTCGGACGTGGCGGACGTGAGATTCTCGCCTCGGTCGATGTGTGACGTCTGGCACACAGGGACAAAACGATTGACCGCTTCGCAACGGGCCACGCTCGAGGCGAGCGGTCTTTCCGTTCATCACGTCCCGCTCATCGAGACGAGATTGACCGATGCGCCACTACCGACCCGTTCATTCGATTGGCTCGTCGTCACGAGCCAGACAGCCGTACCGGCGCTGACGGACGTCCCGCGCGACGTCCGCGTCGCCGCCGTCGGCGAGAAGACGAAACAAGCGCTCGAACGAGTTGGCTTCACCGTCTCGCTCATGCCGGAGACGTATACGGGCGAGGCGCTGTTCCACGAGTTGGCCCACGTCGTCAAACCGGACGAGACCGTCGTGTTCGCCCGGGGCGATTTGGCGAACACAGATCATATGAAACAACTTCACCATGTCGTCGACTGGGTCGTCTATGAGACGGTCGGTCGTGACTTGACCGAGGCGGAAGTCGAGGCGCTCGAACGCGTCAACGCACTTCTCGTCCTCAGCCCGTCCGCCGTTCGGGCGATCACACCGTACCTCGACCGTTTCGACGGGACGTGGTACGCCATCGGTGAAGTGACCGAGCGCGCCGTCCGGGAAGTGTCGACGTTACCGGTCCGCGTGCCTGAGTGTTATACTATGGATGCATTAATACAGTGTGTAGGGGAGGATTTTTCATGAACCAGTTCGACCGTCACCGTCGCCTTCGTTCATCGAAGTCGATGCGTGCACTCGTACGTGAAAACCATGTTCGGAAAGAAGATTTGATTTACCCGCTCTTCATCATCGAAGGGACAAATATTAAGCGTGAGGTCAGTTCGATGCCCGGCGTCTTCAACTTCTCGCTCGACCGGCTCGAGGACGAAATCAAGGAGATCGTCGACCTCGGTATTCAGTCGGTGCTCTTGTTCGGCGTACCGGAGCATAAAGACCCGGAAGGTTCGGAAGCGTATCATGACCACGGCATCGTCCAAGAAGCGATCCGTCAAGTGAAAGCGTGGGCGCCAGAACTCACGGTCATCGCCGACACGTGTCTCTGTGAATATACGTCAACGGGCCACTGCGGCATCGTGAAGAACGGGGACGTCGATAACGACGCGTCACTACCGCTTCACGTCCAGACGGCGATCACGCAAGCACAAGCCGGCGCTGACATCATCGCGCCGAGTTCGATGATGGACGGCTTCGTCGCGTCGATTCGGGAAGGGCTTGATCAAAACGGGTTCAGCCATATCCCGATCATGAGCTACGGCGTCAAATACGCATCGGCGTACTACGGACCGTTCCGTGACGCGGCGCAGTCGGCACCGGGTGAAGGTGACCGGAAAGGCTATCAGATGGACCCGGCCAACCGTCGCGAGGCGTTCCGGGAGTCGCAATCGGACGTCGAGCAAGGGGCGGACTTTATGATCGTCAAACCGGCGCTCGCGTTCATGGACATCATCCGTGATATGCGCGACTCGCTCGATATGCCGATCGTGGCGTATAACGTGAGCGGGGAGTACGCGATGATCAAAGCGGCATCGTTGAACGACTGGGTTGACGAACAACGCATCGTCATGGAGACGATGGTCGGATTCAAACGGGCCGGCGCCGATCTCATCATCACGTATTTCGCTAAAGACGTCTGTCGCTATTTGGAAGGAGACTACGCATGACCTACAAACAAACACGCTCAGAAGCGGCGTTCGAACAAGCACGTCCGCTCATGCCGGGCGGGGTGAACAGCCCGGTCCGTGCCTATAAATCAGTCGGGATGACACCGATCTTCGCCGAACGTGGTGAAGGCTCACGTGTGTACGACATCGACGGCAACGAATATATCGACTACGTCCTCTCTTGGGGACCGCTCATCCTCGGTCACCGTGACCCTGTCGTGACGAAAGCGATCCAAGAGCAGGCCGAGAAGGGCTGGACGTTCGGGACACCGACCGAGCTCGAGACGAAGATGGCGGAACTCGTCATCGACCGCGTCCCATCGATCGAGATGGTGCGTATGGTCAACTCGGGTACGGAAGCGACGATGGCGGCACTTCGCCTCGCACGCGGTTACACGGGCAAGACGAAAATCTTGAAGTTCGAAGGCTGCTACCACGGTCACGGCGACTCGCTCCTCATCAAGGCGGGATCGGGTGTCGCGACGCTCGGCCTCCCGGACTCACCGGGCGTGCCGAAAGAACTCGCGAGCCACACGCTCACGGTGCCGTATAACGACTTAGAAGCGGTCCGCGTCGCGTTTGAGAAGTACGGCGATGACCTCGCAGGTGTCATCGTCGAGCCGGCTGCGGGCAATATGGGCTTCGTGCCACCGCAGCCTGGTTTCCTCGAAGGACTCCGTGAGATCACGGAGCAAAACGGCGCGCTCCTCATCTTTGACGAGGTCATGACCGGCTTCCGTGTCGGCTACAACTGTGCCCAAGGCTACTTCGGTGTGACGCCGGACTTGACGTGTCTCGGGAAAGTCATCGGCGGCGGTCTTCCGGTCGGCGCGTACGGCGGGAAACGCGAGATCATGGAACAAATTGCGCCGCAAGGACCGATTTACCAGGCGGGCACGCTCTCAGGAAACCCGCTCGCGATGATTGCCGGCTACACGACGCTGTCGCAACTCAAACCGGAACATTATGCGGAGTTCGAACGCAAAGCGGATCGTCTCGCCGAAGGCTTCACGAAAGCGGGCGAGAAGTACAACATCCCGCACGACACGAACCGTGCCGGGTCGATGTTCGGCTTCTTCTTCACGAACGAGAAAGTGACGAACTTCGAGAAGGCGAAATCGGCCAACCTCGAGATGTTCCGCTCGTATTATCAGAAGATGGCGGCGCGCGGCGTGTTCTTGCCACCGTCACAGTTCGAAGGCTTGTTCCTCTCGACCGTGCATACGGACGAGGACATCGAGCAGACGCTCGCAGCGGTCGAAGCGACGTTCAAAGAGCTACAAGAAGAGTTTTCACTCTAATCTTGACGGAACCCGCTTCTGTCGCTACAATTGTTTAACAGATACGAACAAAAGCTATGATGAGGAATAGTACGCAACAAACATCCTTTCCCAGAGACGCGGCCGTTAGGTGCAAGGCCGCGAAGGATGGTGCGGAAGTCGCCTCGGAGCTGACCTTTTGAACGCGAGTAGAGAGGTCCGGTCCATCGACCGTTATTCGATTTTGAGGGCGCCAACGTGTTTGGCGAACTAAGGTGGTACCGCGGAAGATTCGGCTTCTTTCGTCCTTAGCGTATAGGACGAAAGAAGCCGTTTTTGTGTTTACATTTTATAGAGGGGGCATTATATATGGCCAACGAGACAAACGAAATCACCATGCCGACGAAGTACGACCCGAGTGCGACGGAAGCGAAATGGTACGACTACTGGTTAGAGAACGACGTATTCAAAGCAGACGAGGACGACTCGAAACAGCCGTACACGATCGTCATCCCGCCACCGAACGTGACGGGGAAACTTCACCTCGGACACGCATGGGACACGACGCTCCAAGACTTATTGACGCGCTTGAAGCGCATGCAAGGCTATGACGTCCTCTGGCTCCCAGGGATGGACCACGCCGGCATCGCGACACAAGCGAAAGTCGAACAAAAGCTCCGTGAGGACGGCATCATGCGTTACGACCTCGGTCGCGAGAAGTTCCTCGAGAAGACGTGGGAGTGGAAAGACGAGTACGCGGACACGATCCGTGCCCAGTGGTCAAAACTTGGCCTCGGCCTCGACTACTCGCGTGAGCGCTTCACGCTCGACGAAGGGCTCTCAAAAGCGGTTCAGGAAGTATTCGTCCGCTTGTACGAGAAAGGCTTGATTTACCGTGGCGAGTATATCGTCAACTGGGACCCGGCGCAAAAGACTGCCGTCTCGGATATCGAAGTCATCTATCAAGAAGTCGAAGGCGCGTTCTATCACATGAAGTACCCGCTCGCGGACGGTTCGGGCCACATCGAGATCGCGACGACGCGTCCGGAGACGATGCTCGGCGATACGGCCGTTGCCGTCAACCCGAAAGATGAGCGTTACGCGCACCTCGTCGGCAAGACGATCATGCTCCCGGTCATGAACCGTGAGATTCCAATCGTCGCGGACGACTACGTCGACATGGAGTTCGGTACAGGCTGCGTGAAGATCACACCGGCACACGACCCGAACGACTTCGAGATTGGGAACCGTCACGAACTCCCGCGCGTCCTCGTCATGGACGAAGGCGGCAAGATGAACGAGAACGCAGGCAAGTACGAAGGGCTCGACCGCTTCGAATGCCGCAAGCAACTCGTGAAAGATTTAGAAGCGGACGGCACGCTCGTCAAGATCGAGCCGCACACGCACTCGGTCGGTCACTCGGAACGTTCGGGCGCGGTCATCGAGCCATATCTTTCGAAACAGTGGTTCGTCGACATGGAGCCGCTCGCCAAAGCGGCGCTCGAAGCGCAAGGACATGACGACACGAAAGTCAACTTCGTCCCGGAGCGGTTCGAAGGCACGTACCTCCGCTGGATGGAGAACATCCGCGACTGGTGTATCAGCCGTCAGCTCTGGTGGGGCCACCGCATCCCGGCTTGGTACCATAACGAGACGGGCGAGGTATATGTAGGGAAAGACGCACCAGCGGACAGCGAGAACTGGACGCAAGACGAAGACGTGCTCGACACGTGGTTCTCGTCAGCGCTTTGGCCGTTCTCGACGATGGGCTGGCCGGACACGGATGCGAAAGACTTCAACCGTTACTTCCCGACGAGCGCGCTCGTCACGGGTTATGACATCATCTTCTTCTGGGTATCGCGCATGATTTTCCAATCGCTCGAGTTCACAGGGAAGCAGCCGTTTAACGACGTGCTCATCCACGGTCTCATCCGCGACTCGGAAGGCCGCAAGATGTCGAAATCGCTCGGGAACGGCGTCGACCCGATGGAAGTCATCGACCAATACGGCGCGGACTCGCTCCGCTGGTTCCTCCTTACGGGATCGACACCAGGGAACGACCTCCGTTTCTATTGGGAGAAAATCGAATCGACATGGAACTTCGCGAACAAGATTTGGAACGCGAGCCGTTTCGCTCTCATGAACATGGACGGCATGAAGTATGAAGAAATCGACTTGTCAGGTGAGAAGACGCTCGCCGACAAGTGGATCCTCACTCGTTTGAACGACACGGTCGACCAAGTGACGCGTCTCGTCGACAAGTACGAGTTCGGCGAAGCCGGTCGCTACCTGTACAACTTCATCTGGGAAGAGTTCTGTAACTGGTACATCGAGATGGCGAAACTCACGCTCTACGGTGAGGACGAGGCGGCGAAAGCGACGACCCGCTCGGTGCTCGCGCATACGCTCGACTCGATCATGCGTCTCATGCACCCGTTCATGCCGTTCCTCACAGAGGAAATCTGGCAGCACTTGCCGCACGAAGGCGACTCGATCGTCCGTGCGAGCTACCCGACGCGCCGTGACGACCTCCACTTCGCAGACTCGGTACCTGCGTTCGAGGCGGTCATGAACGTCATCCGTTCGGTCCGTAACATCCGCTCGGAAGTGAACGCGCCGATGTCGAAACCGATCCAGCTCTTCATCTCGACGTCGGATGAGGCGACACAAGGTTACTTGAGCGCGAACGAAGCAACGATCGGCAAGTTCACGAACGCGACCGAGCTCGAAATCGGACGTGGCTTGACGGCACCGGACAAGTCGATGTCGGCCATCATGACGGGCGCAGAACTGTTCATCCCGCTCGCCGACCTCATCAACTTCGAAGAAGAAATCGCCCGTCTTGAAAAAGAAGTGGCGAAGTACGAGAAGGAAGTCGAGCGCGTTCAGAAGAAACTCGGCAACCCAGGCTTCACCGGCAAGGCGCCAGCTCACGTCATCGACGAAGAGAAAGCGAAAGAGAAAGACTACCTCGACAAACGTGACGCGGTCCGCGCCCGTTTGGAAGAGTTGCGCAAGTAATCCCTTGACCTTCTTTGGAGATTTTTTCTCCGAAGAAGGTTTTTTTTGGTAGAATTAGGTATTACATACGACAAAGGTGGATGAGATATGAAGCGACGATGGGTCATCGCGAGCCTTGCTGTGTTCGGTTTGAGCGGGTGTATGGCGGAAACGCCTGCGCCGATTGAACGAACCGAATCCGAAGTAACAAGCAACGAAGAAACCGAATCGACATCGGAGGAGAAAGACGTGTTCGGCTCCGTGATTGAAGATGTGCCGAAAGGGACCGTTCGACTTGTCGATGCGGTCACGGCCCAATACACACTTCAATATACAGATGGCACGTCCGAGCAACCCTCGAAAGAGGGTGTTTTCTACGAAACGGTCCTCGATAATCTTGGACTCATCGCCATCCGGTTGCCTGATCGCGACGATTCGTTCGGCGTGTTCAACTATTCACGGGGCGAGGAGTGGATGTTGCATGGTATTCAACACCTCACCGTGTCCAAGGCGGCTGAAAAAGTCCGACACGGATTGGATTTGCCTGAAGCGGAGCTCTTTATCGCCCACTTTGAGATGAATCAGCTCGAGCGCCCGGTCGAGATGTGGACGTTGTATGATGAGACGGAGCGCATCACGATTTTGTCGACCGATTCGTTTAGTGTGACTGGCGGTGAATTGATTGACCGACGAGACGTTTCGAATGAGCGGTATCGCTTAAATCAACCGGTAGGGAACGGCTTGTATTACTTCGACCAAGGGAGACTGATTGTCGTGACAGGGAACGTATCGGAAGAGACGTTGCTCGACCTCTCGGACTCGTTACCAGAGGCGTCATCGGCAGACTTTCCAATAAAAGAATAAATTAAATCAGGAGAAAGGATGGGTTCTTGTTTGCCAGTGCACGAATTTGATTTATGGGATCGAAACTTGAAAACACCTATACGTAATTCAGATTATAATGGATACACTGAGGTTGATGATGATTTTATCCAAGAGCTTATGGAGGAGTGTTCGATTATGCGTACCTATTTCCATTCGTATCATCGTCCTGAACTCGGGTTAGATTATTATGGAATCACCATAATCCCAAACGAATCGTTGTCGATGTTCTATAATGTCGTCACACAGTCAAGAGCATTCCCTCAATCAGAAGCGTTGAGCGATTTAGCGAGCCTAATCGTCCGTGCTGAGCGCGAGGGGAAAGACTTGGTCCACTTTGGGATTTAAACGAGAAGAACCTCCCGACATCAATCCTGACGTCTGGAGGTTCTTCGTTTTAGCCAGGTGATGTAGAGGCCGATAGCGGTAATCCAAAGGAAATGCATGTAGAGCGAATCGGTCAACCCGACCCGATACAGATGGACGAGATAGACCGCGTACAGAAACGCGGCGATGAGCATCAAAATGAAATAGACGACTCTCATTCGTGGTCACTTCCGTCCCAACCAGGTAGCTGTTTGGTCAATAGGAAGTACGATGAGATGAACAAGGCACCGAGCGCAAGCCCGGTCCATTGTGGCTGGACCGTTTGGCCGATCAATAGGAGATAGAGACCATATACCGTGTAGGGAGCCGAAACGATGAGAAACATCAGTGCGACGATTGTGACCTTCATTTTGTTTCCTCCCATTCCAACTCGTTCAAATGTTTCATGAACTGGAAGAACGAAACGATTAAGAAAAACGCGGGCATGGACCAAACCCAGCCGCTATGAAACGGACCTTGCCACAGCTCGAGCGAGATGAGGCAGGCGAAACCGAGTGAGATGAGTGACGCGAGTAGACGCATAGGGAACCTCCTGAATCGTTGATACTCACCTATACGTCGATTGATTGTAGAAGGTTCCTAAAAAAATCCATCCCACGAGAGCGGGATAGATCATGTGCCACAAAACGTCTGGTACGGAACCGTCCGCGGTGGACCTGGCGAGACGTAGCGTCCGTAGTCGGCTTCGTAATCATACGGGCTTCTGAGAACGACGAGGAGTGCATGTGTCGGCTCGAAGTCACCACGAGCGGCTGCTTGAATCGCTGACTCGACGTGATGGTTGCGCGGGATGACCGCGGGGTTGTGCTGGCGCATGAGCCGGGTCACGTCTTCATCCGGAAGACCTTGTTCCCCGAGACGTTTCCGCCAGGCTGCGAGCCACGCCTTGCCGTCGTCACGATTGGCGAAGGCGAGCGATTCCGTGTCACGGAGCGTGAGGGCGCGGAACGTGTTCGTGAAGTCCGCCTCGGTCTCGACCATCAGGCGAAGCAATTCGTCCGTGAGCGCATCGTCTCCGTCTTTTCGGACGTATAGCCCAATCTTATGCGCGAGTCCCGTGAAGTATGCTTCTTTATACGTCTCGGTATACTCGTTCAACAGCTCGTTGGCGATGTCGATGGCGGCTTCTTGCGTCTCGGCGAAGAGCGGCAATAACGTCTCGGCCAGGCGTGCCAAGTTCCACGACCCGATGTACGGCTGATTCGCATAGGCGTAGCGGCCTTCCCGATCAATCGAGCTGAAGACGGTATGCGGATGATACGTGTCCATGAACGCGCACGGTCCGTAGTCGAGTCCTTCACCGCTGATGAACGTATTGTCCGTGTTCATGACGCCGTGGATGAAGCCGACGAGTTGCCAGTCGGCGATCAGTTTCGCCTGACGCGTGATGACGCGACGGAGGAACTGTTCGTAGCGGTCCGGCTTTCCTTCAAGGTCAGCGTCGTGGCGACGAATCGCATAGTCGGCGAGCGCGATGACGTCATCGATCGAACCGGCCGCGGCCGCATATTGGAACGTGCCGACGCGCAAGTGGCTCGAGGCGACACGCGTCAACACGGCCCCATGCTCGGGACGTTGTCGCATGACAGGCTCACCGGTCTTGACGACACTCAAGGCGCGGTTCGTCGGGATGCCGAGCGCGTGCATCGCCTCACTGATGATAAATTCTCTGACCATCGGACCGATGGCGGCCCGGCCGTCGCCGCCCCGTGAATATTCGGTCGGGCCCGAGCCCTTCAATTGGACGTCAAACCGTTTTCCGTTCGGTGCGAGATGTTCCCCGAGCATGAGGGCACGCCCGTCCCCGAGCATCGTGAAGTGCCCGAACTGGTGCCCCGCATACGCCTCGGAAAAGGACGTGTCGGTCTGAATATTCCCGGCTAACAGGGCGACGTCCTGTTTCACCGCCTCGATGTCGAGCCCGAGCGATTTCGCGAGATCGTCGTTGAACAAGACGAGCTCAGGTGCTTCGACCGGATGGACGGGTCCCCGGTCGTAAAAGATGTCACGGAGTTCAAGGTACGTCGCCTCGAAGTTCCAATTGGTTGTCATCACAATCCCTCCTTCTTCGCCTCGAGTATAGCACAGCCGATTCATTCGTTCGGTGTCTGCGAATTTTGGTAAGATGAGAAGGAAGTGTACATATAGGAGTGAATCGAGATGGAGACGAGACAAGACGTATTGAATTGGTTGAACGGACAGCTTCGGTTTGGCATCAAACCGGGGCTCGAACGAATGGAGTGGATGCTTTCACGACTCGGGATTGAGGAGTTGCCCTCGGTCCACGTTGCCGGGACGAACGGGAAAGGGTCGACCGTCGCTTTCTTGCGGTCGATGGCAATTAAACAAGGTCTGAACGTCGGGACGTTCATCTCACCATACATCATCCAGTTCGAGGAGCGGATTATGTTGAACGGAGAACCAATCGGGGAAGAGGACCTCGTCGACATCGCGAATCGCGTTCAAGCCTGTGCGAGTGCGTCACCAGAGACGTTGACGGAATTTGAACTGCTTACAGTCATGGCATGGCTCTATTTCCATGAACAACAGCCTGACCTCGTCATTTGGGAAGTCGGTCTCGGGGGTCGCCTCGACTCGACGAACGTGTTGAAACGGCCGCTCGCGACGGTCGTCACGTCCATCGGGCACGACCATCAAGGCATCCTCGGTGATACGCTCGAAGAGATCGCGCTCGAAAAGTTCGGCATCATGAAGCGCGATGTGCCGATGTTCCATAGTTTGACGGACGAGCGGTTGATCGCATTGTTAGAAGACAAAGGGGAGGCGTACGCGTCTCCGGTCCGAGACGTCACACCGCTCGTCCAATCAATTGAAGACGGACGAGAGACGATCGTGACATACGACGGGTTGCCTCCGGTGACGCTTGGATTGACGGGGCGCCATCAAGCGTATAACGGCGCATGTGCCGTCGCCGTCGCGCGCCATCTCGGATGGGAAGAAGAGGCGATTCGATTGGGACTCATCATTGCTCAACATCCAGGTCGATACGAACTCGTGTCAAAAGAGCCGCGTATCCTCCTTGACGGGGCCCATAACGCGGAAGGGGTCGAGGCGCTCGTCGAGCAAGTACGGCTCGAGGATGATGTGACGATCCTTGCCGCTATTCTCGCCGATAAAGACCGTCTCGCCATGGTGGACTCGTTAAACGAAGTCGGACGCGTTGTCGAGACGACGTTTGATTTTCCTCGGACGCGGATGAAAGAAAGTTTACTGGCGGACGGGGCCGACTATGTCGAGTGGAAGTCGTGGCTCAAGGATTGGGTAGAAAAGCCGCAGTCGAAAACGCTCGTCGTGACGGGATCGCTTTACTTCATCAGTGAAGTCAGAACGTATTTCCAAGAAACATTTACCAATGATTAAAGAAAGCTATGTAAGTTCTGGTAAAGTGGTGTGATAATGAAGAGTAAACATCAAATTTGGGGAGGAACTCACGTTGCGTAAGTTTCTGCACGTACTTATCATTGTCATCATGCTCGGCTCAACCGTGCCTCAAATGAGCCACGCCGATACAGACCAGCCTTTATTGAACATTCTTGTTTTACGAGATGCATACAGTTCCTCCAAAATTCTGACCGTCGATCAATATAAAGCGGCAATCGATTCATATCGAAGCTCGTTAAATGTAGATGCGTCAAAACTGAACGTACAGTTTATGACGATTAAAGAGTTCAACGCCTCCCGTTTCCCGATGACCGGGGCCTATGACGCTGTCATGATCGGAAGTAGCCCGTTGTCGACAAAATATCAGACGGGAACAATTGGGCGTAGCACGAATCACGATACGACCCTTCTATTCAACGATTTGACCGCCCTCAAAGTTGATGAGCTGTTCCATTCCATCGTACGCGTCGGCTTACCGCTTTACCTACACGAAGATGCCGCAACCGGTGGCGCACAGTTGAAGTGGCTCGCTTCGTTTGCGACCTATTCGAATGTCAAAGTCTTCCCGAGAGAGACGAACAAAAACGTCGATCAAGAGATGGTGCAACAGCTCAATAAAGTGTCGAGTATCCGTCCACGCTTGAAGACGACGAACGTCACATACAACCAACAACCGCTTGTGAACAATACGATCACGGTGCGAAACGACGTTCGGTCCCCGATCAACTTTACGTACAATATGGCGGCGCAACCGAACGCCTCAACCATCGTCGAACTCTACATCGATTTCGACCATAACGATCGCTTCCACCCGCAAGAGAAAGTCGTCGAGCAAGCGGCCAAGCTCTCCGGCACAATCGACTTCACGTTATCTCGTCCGACGTTCAGTGGCCCGAAGAACTGGATGCTCGTCGTGAAAGACACGATTACAGGACGAGCTGACTATAAAAAAGGAAGTTTCGTCTACTTGGACCAACAAGTACAAGCGAATATTCTACAACTGACGGCAGGGACGAGCACGAACGGACAAATCTCACGGGACTTGTCGGACATGCTTGTCGACCCGGCCGGCAACTATTCGTTCAAACTGACGAACGGGAACACCGACAGTTTCGGGAAAGGTGTGTACGACGCGGCGCTCGCGGCGAACGACTACGACATGTTGATCTTCGGCTTCCAAGACTCGTATAACGTGTCGGGGAGCATGAGTGAGAGTGCGACGAGAAAAGTGAAGCGTTTCAGTGAGACGGGACAAGGGGTCATGTTGACGCATGACACAATTTTCCGGACGAACAGTGCGGATGCGCCAACGTCAGAATGGGAGCGACAGTTTGTACACCAAGATCCTGCCTTGAACGTCTCGGGCCAACGTACGTATACGAATATGGGGTTCGGTGCGCCGGAACAGACGTCACGTGCCATCAAAGTGCAAGATGGGATTTTCACGAACTATCCGTTCAAGTTGGATGACGCGCCAAAAAGTATTTCAAATACCCACAATCAATATTTCACACTCGATTTAAATGACCCTGAAGTGACGCCTTGGTATAACCTCTATTCCACAGGTGGAAACCGGGTGTATGGAGACGCGAACAACCATTATTACACATACACGAAAAACAACTTCACTTACTCGGGTGCCGGACATACGAATAGCTTCACGCAGGCCGACGAGAAAAAAATCTTTATTAATACGATGTATCGAGCCTTCATCGGGGCGAATCATAAGCCTTATAACGTCATCGAATCCATCAGCGATCAAGTGAACGCGTATTCGAAAGAAGACATCAAAACGAAGACACTCGAAGTGACGGCCGGACGGGATGTCCGCGTCATGTGGCGCCCGAGCGATTATGATTTCCAAGACCAGTCCCTTACTTCGACGTTCACGTACAACGGCAAATCGGCGACGTTTGAAAACTTACGTAACTACGAAGTGAGAGAGTTCGTCATTCCGGCCGCTGATGTCATCGAAGGCAAACCATTATCTGTTTCGATTGAGACGACGGACAAACGGAATGCGAAAGTGACCGATACGTTGACGATCAACGTCAAACGACCGGAGTCGGTCAACGATCTTATTAAAGTCACGCGCTCGATTAACCCTTCGACCATCTCGCTTTATGAGACAGGTACGATCAAGTATCAAATCGAGTACCCTGAACAGTTCGACCGCCTACCGAACCAGTTAGGGGATAAGTTCATCCGTATCAACACGGCGACATTCACGGAACAGTTGCCGAAAGAACTTGAAGTCGTGGCCATTCGCGACGCGGCAGGGAAAGAGTGGCCCGTCACGAACACGCAGAAAATCGATGTCTCGTTCCCGTTAGAGCTCTATTATTTACGGAACGGTTCGATCAATGTCTTTATACCAGAGGAAAGCGGGGACCGTCGTCTCGCGTTTGACGTCGTCGTTCGAGCCGTTCAACCTTCTGGCTCTATCCTTCAGTTGAAACAAGCCGACAACGTCCTCAAGACGGACATCGAGTATTCGAAGAAGCAAGATCATATTTTGGATAAACATAACGACTGGGACAAAGAGACGACCATCACCTCGACGTTCCCTGATCTCTTCATCAACATCGGCTCCCCGTTCGCTTATAAAGCGACGATTCCTGACGTGACGCTACAAATCGGAGCGGAACAAGTCGTCAGCCCGGTCATCACGGATGCGAAAGGGAACGTGTTCTCGAATCCGACCTGGAGAACGTTGAAGTGGGAAGTCGTGGGCAACGACGGATTCGTTCAAATGAGCGGCTCAGGAAATAACGCCGTCATAAAAGGAATCAAGACCGGTCAAGCCAAACTACGTTTAACGATTGACCCAGGAGAAGGACGTCAGGCGATCACGACTGAATCAACTGTCAAAGTCATCAGCCCGCCCGAGCAAATTCAAATCAATGCGCAATCGTTATACGTCGGCCAAAAAGTGACGGTGGCCCCGAGTATCATGCCGAGTACGGCACAATACGAGACCGTGCGCTACGAAACCGTATCAGGTGACAGCGTTTCGTTCGTCCAAAAAGGCGCGACGCTCGAAATCAGCGGACTCAAACCGGGCAAAACGGTCATTCGCGCGACGGTCGACGCTGGCGATTTATTCAGTAACGTGAACGTACGTATGCCGTCCACGACCTTCACCGTAAACGTTCTAGCCCCGTCGTTGACGCAAACACCGGAACAACTCGACCTATGGGTGTGGGATAGCCTTGACGCTGAAAAGCGTGTAAACGATACGGCCGAGATTCGAATTATCTCAAACCCTGAAGTCGGAAAAGAGACGACGTTGATTGGGACGGTACCCGCTGCGTTGACAGTGACGCGAACAGCGTCTGGCTACACGCTTCGCGCCAATCACGGGCATGGGACGAATGGAAATGTGTCTGCGATTTCATTACAGACCGCTTTCGTCAAAACGGAACTGAAGAACGTCATATCCAATCCGACGGTGATTCGAGTGAATGAGTATCCGAATCAAGTGTTGGCTCAAGACGTGACCATCAATATCGGAGAAGGGTCCGCACCGCGAAACCCATCCCTCCAGTTCTGGCCGACCACCTCGACATGGCGTGACTATCGATTGAACGTGTTGTCGGGTGAGTCGTTTGTGAAAGTAGATGGATCTGGGAAACAACTCGTTCCAGTTAAGCCGGGCATCGCGAAAGTCCAAGTGTATACGACGCTTCCGAGCGACCGAACGTTCATCCCTGTCACCGACACGTTCTATGTTCGCGTCATCGAGACGTCTGGTGAGAGTAAAGATGATCGCTATTAATCGAGGAAGGTTGGAAGTCAATTGAAACGAAAATGGATGCTCGTTGCGTTAGGGGTCGTTGTCTTACTCGGTCTATACGTATGGAACTCGTCGACAGTCGACCTCACGCCCCTTGAAGGGGACGAATTGCAAGAAGCCATTGCTTCGAAACGCGATTTGACCGTGGAAGACATTCATCAGCTCCAACAACGTGGTGAATGGGAAGCGGTCGAACTCGCGATTCAGTCCGAGAAAGTCAAACCGACGCCCGAGCTGTTCCTAGAAGCGTTACAGTATGGAACGAGCGAGGTGATTCGGACCTACTTGGCTCATGAGGCGGACCCGTTCGCAGAAGTGAACGGAGAGCCGTTGATGGCACGCGTATACGGCGAGAACGCCGATGCCGCGAAATGGAACGTCGTGCATGAAGAAGTGCATGACGATCGGCTACTCGTGCTCGCAGCCGATGCGCTCGACTTGAACGCCGTCACCTCTTTACTTGATGCAGGCGCGGTCATACCTGTGCAAGCGAAAGAATCGATTTTATATCAAGCGGTTCGGCATAATCACGTGGTGCTCATCGAACGATTAATCGCGAATGGGGCGTTATGGACGTCGGCACATGAGCAGTTGGCCCGTGAGTTTCGTTCGGATGCCGTCTTGAATTGGATGAAGCAACGTTGAAAAAGACTCGCACTCAATCGGTGATATGCTCCCCAATAGGTAGACAGATGAA
>NZ_JJMW01000031.1 GCF_000714435.1 Exiguobacterium alkaliphilum 12/1 | reverse complement strand
CTAGACTGACCTAGCTATATGAGACACTAATAAAAACACCTTATTAGGCTGCCACCACACCATATTTTATCGGTGTGAGGTAGCCTAATTTTTCTTGGATACGCTCTTCGTTATAGTAAGTTAAGTAATGGTCCACCCGCTCACGCACTTCATGGTCACTTAACGAGTTGAACTTGACGTACTGGAACTCCTCAGACTTCAAATTCGAATGAAACGATTCAATCACCGCATTATCCCAACAGTTGCCTCTTCGGGACATGCTGCTCGTCAGATGGTTCCTCTTGACCAAATCTTGAAAGGCATATGATGTATAGACACTTCCTTGATCCGAATGGATGATGATCCCTTCGGGATTGTTCCGACTCTCCAACGCCATCTTTAACGTATCGATGACGAGGGGCGTCTGTTGATGCTCGTATAGCTTATAGGCAACGATTTCATTGTTGAATAGGTCGATGATTGTGGAGAGGTACTTCGTCGTGCTCCCGTATTGGATATAGGTGATGTCCGTCACCCACTTCTTATTTGGTTCACTGGCCGTGAAGTCTCGCTTGAGAAGGTCAGGTGCGATGATGATGCTCTCGCCCTGAGACTTCCATTTCCGTTTAGGCTTAATCCGACACTGGAGATGGTGCTTCTGCATGATTCTTTGTACGGTGTTCCGGTTAGCCGCCAATTCATAGGTTTGCTCTAACAGGGCTTTTATCTTTCGATGTCCATATCGATACTTCGTAAGCTTACACACTTCGATGACTGTTTGCTCCAGCACCGAAGGTTGCTTCACCGGTTCTTTGACCCAACGGTAATAGGTTGCCCGTGGCACGTCTAGGACACGTAGGATGGTCGTGACCGTATATTTGCTCTTCAGGCGCTCTACAGTCTTTAACGCTATTTCTTTTTCAACTCTCTTTCGATCTCCATGAATTTTTTTAAGATGTCGTTCTCCGTCTTCAGGTGGGATAGTTGACGCTCTCTCTTGTCATCCTCACTGGCGGAATCAGGACCGAGTCCGTAGGTGTATTGCTTCCCGATGGGCTGGTCAAATCGATAGATTTCATTGGACCGATACCATCTCATCCATGTGTGGATCTGTGATTCGTTTTTGATCCCGTGTTTCTCCATGATCTCTCTAGTCGTCAACTCACCGCTCAGTTTGTCTTTCACCACTGCCCATTTCACTTCACTTGAATATACGTTTTTGCCCACGCAAAAACACCTCCGATGCTAGCACTTTTTTTAAGTGTACCACTGCGAAGGTGTTTTTATATTGTCTCAAAAATTTAGGTTAGCCCA
>NZ_JJMW01000030.1 GCF_000714435.1 Exiguobacterium alkaliphilum 12/1 | reverse complement strand
AAGCGATGCGGCTCCCTGCTTGCCCCCAGAAAAGCGAGCTGTGCCCGGTTGGACAAATAAAAAAACTGCAGACAATGTTTTGTCTACAGTCTGAACCGCCGAAACTTCGACGGTTTTTATCTTGTCCGGGCATCGAGCCACGCTCTGTCGATGGCACCGAACTGTTTCGCGGTGATGACGCCAGACTCATCGAGCACGTACGTCGTCGGCATCGCTTGGATGCGGTATCCGTTCGCAACGGCCCCGTCTCGATCATAGACGACTTCGAACGCATCTTCATACGGGGCCACGAACGATGTGGCGTCTTCAACATCCCGTTCACTCGTCGTCGTATTCACAGCGACGATCGTCACCTCATCGGTCGAGCGGGCGAACGCGGCCATATCGGGCATCTCGGCGCGACATGGGGGGCACCACGACGCCCAGAAGTTGATGACGACGCGTTGTCCGCGCAAGTCTTCCAATCGGAACGTACTGCCGTCTGTTCGCTTCAACTCGAAGTCCGGGGGCACTTGACCGATGTTCAATCCGGACGTTGCGGTCGCCTCGAGCGTCGGTGTCTGGTCGGGCAGACTCGCATTGATGATGGCGAGCGCGACGACGATGCCGAGTGTGAGTTGAACGGCTTTTCGCGTGGGGCGGGCGAGGGTCGTCGCAAGCACGACTAGACCGATAAACAATCCGAGCGCCCACATGTGCCACGTCCCGGTCGCGCCCTCACGTAACACCCAGATGAACATCGCGCCGGTGATCGTCCAGACGAGCGAACCGTGCGACGGCGTCCGCATCCAACGCCACGTCAACAGCATCAACACGACAATGAGCCCGGCCGTGTATAGGTGGAGCGGTTGGAGTGAAGCAAAAAGGGGGAACGCGGCGTAACGCGGGACGGCGAGCGTCATCCCGAGCCATAAGACGAGACCGGACAACGCCCAATAGCCGTAAAGCTGCTTGTCGAGCCGAAAGACGAACAGTCCGATGACGAATGCGGCGATGGCGATCGACCAATTCCCGCCAGTGGCGTATAAGGCGAGTGACAGGCTGCCGGTCGAGACGAGGCCGATCAAGACGGCGCTGCCTTTCCAAGCGAGAAAGCCGGCGAACCATGTGCCGAGGACGGCGTCCCGTTCTTTTTCCGTCAACCCGATTTTTCTAAAGCCGATGTATAACAAGAGCAGGCTGACCATGAAGACGAGCAGGTCGAGCCGGATATTCAATGGACCGATTGCAATCACATCATCCCTCCTAGAGAAAAAGCGCCCAGACGAGTGT
>NZ_JJMW01000029.1 GCF_000714435.1 Exiguobacterium alkaliphilum 12/1 | reverse complement strand
ACAATTGATGAACTTCAGTTTTCAGGGAACAAACCCTGAAGGTGATTGACACGTCCGATGGACGATGTTAATATTTTCTTTGTCTGGTGGCGATAGCGAAGCGGCCACACCCGTTCCCATGCCGAACACGGAAGTTAAGCGCTTCAGCGCCGAAAGTAGTTGGGGGTCTCCCCCTGTGAGGATAGGACGTTGCCAGGCAAGATCGTTCCGCAATAGCTCAGTGGTAGAGCAACCGGCTGTTAACCGGTAGGTCGTAGGTTCAAATCCTACTTGCGGAGCCAATTTAGGCCCGTTGGTCAAGCGGTTAAGACACCGCCCTTTCACGGCGGTAACACGGGTTCGAATCCCGTACGGGTCACCATTATGGAGGATTAGCTCAGCTGGGAGAGCACCTGCCTTACAAGCAGGGGGTCGGCGGTTCGATCCCGTCATCCTCCACCATCTTTTATAATCAATCAAACCATATATGCCGGTGTAGCTCAGTTGGTAGAGCATCTGACTTGTAATCAGAGGGTCGAGGGTTCGAATCCTTTCGCCGGCACTCCTTGGGGGGGTAGCGAAGTGGCTAAACGCGGCGGACTGTAAATCCGCTCCCTCGGGTTCGGCGGTTCGAATCCGCCCCCCCCCACCAGGTTTGAGCCATTAGCTCAGTTGGTAGAGCATCTGACTTTTAATCAGAGGGTCGCAGGTTCGAGCCCTGCATGGCTCATTTTTTGCGGAAGTAGTTCAGTGGTAGAATACGACCTTGCCAAGGTCGGGGTCGCGGGTTCGAATCCCGTCTTCCGCTCCATATCATTCCCGGGGCCTTAGCTCAGCTGGGAGAGCGCCTGCCTTGCACGCAGGAGGTCAGCGGTTCGATCCCGCTAGGCTCCACCATTTGTTTGTTTCTTAAGTTATTGATGACTTAAGTTTTTTTTGCCTAAAACCATGAACCATTCACTTGAGAGTACAGAGAAAGGCAGCCTGCCACCATTCAGGCTGCCTTTTTGTATGTTTATACACGACCGTGCGAAGTTGAACCACTTGATTGATAGCGTTTACAATAAAGGTATTAATCGGTCAAGGGGGAATGGCTATGCAATGGTCATATATTGAAGTACCACTCCGTTATGGACAGGGGAAAGACGGAGTCGATCAGGGTCCGAGTAAACTACGGGAACTCGGATTAGAGGCGTTATTGCCTGAGGGAACGGCAAAGCGAACAATCCGCGTGTTGCCTGAATCCGAAATCCGTGAGAATGAAGAGCACTTGAAACGAGTAGATGGCGTGTTATACACGGTCAATGAGCTCGCGGAAGCCGTCCATGAGGAAGTTCAGGCGAATCGTTTCCCATTGATTGTCGGAGGCGACCATAGCATGGCCATCGGAACGCTCGCAGGTCTTGCTAAAACTGGTCCATATGGCGTCATTTGGGTGGATGCCCATGCGGATTTGAATACAGGTGAGACGTCACCTTCGGGGAACATTCACGGCATGCCGCTTGCAGCCGCCATGGGGATGGGGGATGTCCGTTTGACGGAGGTCGGAGGAAGAGAGCGTAAGCTTCTGCCGGAGCACCTGGTCTATATTGGACTTCGCGATATCGATGAAGGGGAGATTCGTGAAATCAATCGACTCGGGATTAAAGTCATCACGGTCGAAGAAGTTCGAACGCGCGGTGCGGACGTGATTATGCAAGAGGCGATTGCCTATTTACGTGAACGCGTCGGTCGTTTTTATGTCAGTTTTGACATGGATAGCTTTGATGCGAGCCTCGTCGCAGGGACAGGGACGCCGGTCGATGGGGGATTGACCGCTGCAGAAGGGAAAGCGATTGTCGCTGAAGCGATGACCGCAGACGAGTTGATTGCCATCGAACTCGTTGAACTGAACCCATCCCTTGATGTCGAAGACAAGACGGCCCAGTTGGCGTTCGCGCTCTGCGAGACGATTGTGAAATCCAAAGAAAACCTGTTATTGGAAAGTTGAATTAGTTTCCATCCCTTACAGTTTCCAAATCCTTTTGTTACAATGGGTTTGGAAACTTTTTTTGATGGAGTTGAAACTTATTCGAGGGACGGAACGTATAGAGGGATGACCGCATCGCTGCGGAGAGGGAGAGTGGATTGATGGAACGGCTGACCACCCGTTTGGTCGACGAATTGAGGTCGGGGAATCACGATTCGTTTGCTGAATTGGTAGAACTGTACAAGGATGGTGTCTTTGCTGTCGCCTATAAGATATTATATGACCGTGGCGAAGCCGAGGACGCTGCCCAAGAGACGTTCATTCGAGCCTACACACGGATTGAGACGTACGACCCACAATATAAGTTCAAAACATGGTTGTACCGAATCGCGACGAACGTTTCCATCGATCGACTCCGCAAGCGTAAGCCGGAGTATTCAATGGATGCGGAAATCGCGGGTACCGAGGGTCTTACGTATCAAGACCACTTAGCTGATGAAGCGCCCCAACCCGATGCGCAAGTCGTTCATCGCGAGATTCGAGGCGAGATGCATGACGCGATCAAGCAACTCCCTGACAAGTATCGCATCCCGCTCCTTCTAAAGTACGTGGATGATTTGTCTTTAAAAGAGATTAGCGTGATGATCGATCTGCCGGTCGCAACGGTTAAAACAAGGATTTTCCGGGGAAGAGAAATGTTGAAAACAATCTTTCAAAACAGGGAGGGGTTCAATTGACTCCTGAAGAGAAACTGCAACAATATTTGGAAGATGGCATCCTGCCCGAAGAATCAGACGAATTCCGTCAATTACTCGAGGACGACGCCTTATATGAGGCTTACCTTCAATACGAACGAATCGATGCCGAACTGAAAGCTTTGCCACGCCCGAAACTGTCTGATGATTTCACGGCACGGGTCATGGCAGCTTTACCTGACGCGACAGCGCGTCCGACGCACGTCGTGACGGCTGTTCCGGAACCAATCCAAACAAAGAAGGTGCGACGGACGCACTCGAGACAGATGACGTGGTTCCGCAAGCATCCCGGGCTCATCGCCGCTGTACTCTTCTTCAGTTTGATGTCGAGTGCGACGCTCGGGTTATGGAACGGCTCGGCGGAGACGATGACGTATACAAAAGTTCCAGGCATCGTGGTCACGGCCAACGAAGTCGTCGTACCGGAAGGTGTTACAATTGAACGCGACATCACCGTTCAAGGAGGCGATCTCCGCATCGAAGGCAAAGTCGAAGGCAATGCGACGGCCGTCCACGGTCGTGCGTATTTGGCGAGTGCCGGTGAAGTGACTGGTGAACTCGAGCAAATTGACCAGATTTTCGAATGGCTCTGGTATTCCATCAAACAGTTATTTTGAAGACGTCCATCGGGCGTCTTTTTTGTTCGTTTCAATCTGGTTTCGTTTTATCGCCAAGCGATGCTTCGTTTTGGAAATGTGATATAATGAAACTTGCACAATTGGCTAGGTAGTTGAGGAGGGGAGCATTTGCCGCTACTGGAACAGGTTTCATTCTTATCATTTTTTAGTCTTTCGGAGAACGTACATTGGTACGATTATTTGAATGACGTTTTAGATATCGTCGTCGTCACGTACGTCATCTACAAGCTGATGATGATCGTCCGTGGCACAAAAGCGGTTCAACTGATTAAAGGGATTTCGATTATCCTCGTCAGTTGGTTCCTCAGTGGATTCTTTGGATTAAAGACGTTGCAATTCTTGCTGAATCAAGTCATCACGTATGGTCTGCTCGGAATCATCATCATCTTCCAACCAGAGTTACGACGTGGGCTAGAACACTTAGGCCGGACGAGCAACCTGTTCGGTCGGACGAGTACGAGCGATGAGGACAAACAGCGTCAAATGATTGAGGCGATTGTCAGTTCGGCGCAATATATGTCGAAACGCCGAATCGGTGCATTGATTGCAATCGAGCGGGACACCGGCTTGAACGAGTACGTCGAGACAGGGATTCGCATGGATTCGCACATCACGTCGCAATTGATTATCAACTTGTTCATCCCGAACACGCCACTCCATGACGGGGCGATGATTATTCAAGATGGGAAAATCGCCGCTGCCGCTTGTTATTTGCCGCTATCGGAGAGTCCTCACATCGACAAGGCACTCGGGACACGGCACCGTGCAGCGATTGGCGTCAGTGAAGTGACAGATAGCGTGACGCTCACCGTGTCCGAGGAGACGGGAGCTGTATCGCTCGCGATTGCCGGGCGTCTGTATCGTGAGTTAGACGAGGAGGCGCTTCGCAACAAGTTGATTCAAGAACTCGTCATCGAAGAGAAAGAGACGACGCTCTCGTTCTTCGGCAAAAAAGGAGGGGACAAGTAAGTGATTGATCAGTGGTTACAACACAAATGGTTTCTCCGCATCATCGCACTTGCTTTAGCTATCCTTTTATACTTTATGGTCGCCGAGACGAGTTCGTCGACGAGCTCATCGAGTGCCTTGCCGATTGTCGGTCAAAGCTCGATGGCGCTCGATGTGCCGGTGGAAGTCTTTTTCGATGAGGTCCAGTACGTCGCCTATAACGTGCCGGAAGAGCTAAACGTCGAGCTCCAAGGACCATCAAGCAGTTTGACGATGACTCGATTGGTGAAAGATTATCAAGTATTCGTCGACTTGACGAATCTCGGTACCGGATTTCATCGCGTCCCGGTCGAGGCCCGTGGTTTCGGGGGGGATGTGAACGTCAAACTCGAACGGGACACGGTCGAGATTTACATCGATCGTAAACAGACGGTGGAAGTACCGGTCTCCGTTAACATGTTAAATAAAGACCAGTTGCCAGAAGGGTACGTCGTCGGGGACGCTGAAATCGAACCGACGACCGTGAAGGTGTCGGGTGGGGCGAGTCGGATTCAAAACGTGAAAGAAATCACCTTGAACATCGATGTCGCCAACCAGAATCAGACGTTCACCCGAGAGTTACCGCCGACCATTTTAGATGCGAACGGGAACCCGCTCAACGTCACGGTAGAACCAAACATCATTCGTGTGACGGTCCCGGTATATGAACAGAGTGCGGTCGTCCCGATTGA
This sequence comes from Exiguobacterium alkaliphilum 12/1, assembly GCF_000714435.1. Taxonomy (GTDB): domain Bacteria; phylum Bacillota; class Bacilli; order Exiguobacteriales; family Exiguobacteriaceae; genus Exiguobacterium; species Exiguobacterium alkaliphilum. The sequence continues at coordinate 92,342 of NZ_JJMW01000029.1, read as the reverse complement.
GGTCGTAACGACCGGTGACGTCGCGGATGAATATCGTCTCGTCGATACACTTCTCGCCGACACGGAAGTGCGGGTGTTCGCACCGACTGACGTGCTCGCCAACCTCGATGTAATCGAGACAATCCCAATCGATTTAGACGGCTTAGACGGAAATAATAAAGTCACAGCGACGCTCCAGTTGCCGGATGGTGCAACGGCACTCGGCAAGAAAGAAGTCGAGGTGCAATTGCTCGTTCGCGGGATTGATGATACGCGTGACGATTCAGGCGAATTGACCGAGCGGGTCCGTCTGACGGTGCCGGTAAGCGTTCGTGGCTTTGATCGGACGAACTATACGCTCCGGTCGCCTGACGTCGTCAGTGTGACGCTGTCGGGGAAACGAGCGCTCCTCGAGAGCGTCACGTCGAATAGTGTAGGCGTTACGCTCGACTTGACCGGTCTGCCGAGCGGGTTACATGGCGTGGATGTCGATTATGAAGTACCAAAAGGCGTGACGGTCGTCTCGCCAAAAACAATTGACGTCGAATTGACGAGCGTCGATGACGAAACAGAGACGTCTTCGCTTCAATAAGGCGTTCAATCATACAAAAGTGAGGAAATGATCATATGGGTAAATATTTTGGAACAGATGGGGTTCGCGGTGTCGCGAACTCAGAGTTAACAGCAGAATTGGCATATCGTCTAGGACGCGCCGGTGGTTATGTGTTATCGAAACACTTGCCGGCCGGTGAACAGCCGAAAGTCTTGATCGGCCGCGATACACGTATTTCAGGTCACATGCTTGAAGGTGCACTCATCGCGGGTCTTCTCTCAATCGGGGCAGAAGTGATGCGTCTCGGCGTCATCTCGACACCAGGTGTCGCGTATTTGACAAAGTCACTCGATGCGACGGCAGGTGTCATGATCTCTGCGTCGCACAACCCAGTCGCCGATAATGGCATCAAATTCTTCGGTAGCGACGGATTCAAACTCGACGATGCCACGGAAGCAGAAATCGAAGACATTTTAGACGCGTCAGAAGACACGTTGCCACGTCCGGTCGGAAAAGACCTCGGCTTCGTCTCGGATTACTATGAAGGCGCCCAGAAGTACCTTCAGCTGTTAAAACAGACGGTCGATGAGGACTTAGACGGTCTTCATATCGCCCTCGACTGCGCCCATGGCGCGACGAGCGGACTTGCGGCGCGTCTGTTCGCAGACCTCGAAGCGAACGTCTCGACAATCGGGAACTCGCCGAACGGTTTGAACATCAATGAAGGCGTCGGTTCGACCCACCCAGAGCATTTGGCTGAATTCGTGCGTGAAAAGGGTGCGGATATGGGTCTTGCGTTTGACGGCGACGGCGACCGTTTGATTGCCATCGACGAGAACGGTGACGTGGTCGATGGCGACATGATCATGTACATCTGTGGGAAGTATTTGAGCGAGCAAGGCCGCTTGAAAGACAATACGATTGTCGCAACGGTCATGAGTAACCTCGGCTTCCACAAGGCGGTTGAAGAAGCGGGCATGACGGCGCTTCAAACGGCAGTCGGTGACCGTTATGTCGTCGAAGAGATGAAGAAACACAATTACACACTCGGTGGCGAGCAGTCGGGTCACTTGATCTTCCTCGATCACTCGACGACAGGAGACGGGATGCTCTCTGGCGTTCAGCTCGCCCAAATCGTCAAATCGACAGGGCGCAAGCTGTCTGAACTCGCAGCGGAGATGCCAGTGTACCCGCAAAAACTCGTCAACATCCGTGTAACGGATAAGAACGAGGCGATGAACGGTGAACGCGTCCTCGCGACGATTCAAGAGGCAGAGGCGGAAATGAACGGGAACGGGCGCATCCTCGTCCGCGCGTCGGGCACGGAACCGCTCGTCCGTGTCATGGCGGAAGCGCCGACAGCGGAAGAATGTGACCGTTACGTCGAAAAAATCGCCCAAGTCGTACGTGAAGATTACGGTGTGGAAGGATAATTTTATCCAAACAGGGAATAACACAAGGGAATCCAACTGTGGATTCCCTTTTTGTTTCCGTTTTGTCACTGTGAAATCTAGTGATTTTCTTGACGAATGGGGGTGTGATTTGTACTATTAAGAGCGTGACCTTAGAAACGGAGGGGCACAGAGTACGAGAAAGCGCCAGAACTCTACGGAGTTGACGAGGACGAAGGTGATCGAGATTTTCGGCGGATGCCTTCTAGTCGCCTGTCACGACTAAGAGTCTTTCAGTAAAACGCCCGGGTGACCGGACGGACAAAGTGAAAGACGATGACAGCTCTTAGAAAAAGCCCGTTTCCTTTTTCGAGAAATCGAATATAGAGGAGAATTGTTTATGTGTGGAATTGTAGGAATGATTGGGAATACCGGAGCGAAGGAAATCCTTCTCAAAGGTCTTGAGAAACTCGAGTACCGTGGCTATGACTCGGCTGGCCTTGCGTTGATGCAAGACGGTGTCAACGTTCACAAGGAAGTCGGACGCATCGCCGCGCTACGCGAAATCGTCCCAGCAGAAGTAGACGGCACGATTGGGATCGGCCACACACGTTGGGCGACGCACGGGGTGCCGAGCGTCCCGAACGCCCACCCGCACCAGAGCACGACGGCGCGCTTCACGCTCGTCCACAACGGTGTCATCGAGAACGACGAGCAGCTCAAGGCGACGCTCGACGTCCCGTTCAAGTCGGAGACGGACACGGAAGTCATCGTCCAGCTCATGGAGAAGAACTTCGTCGCGCTCGGCGACGTCGAGGCGGCGTTCCGCAAGACGCTCGCTGAGCTCCACGGCTCGTACGCGATCGCGATGATCGACTCGGAGGACCAAGAGCGCCTCTATATCGGCAAGAACAAGTCACCGCTCCTCGTCGGTCTCGGCGACGGCACGTTCAACGTCGTGGCGTCTGACGCGATGGCGATGCTCCAGGTGACGGACCAGTACCTCGAGCTCCACGACGGCGAGATCGTCATCTTGACCCGCGAGTCGGCGACGATCAAGACGCTCGACGGCGAGGTGTTGGAACGCGCGCCGTACACGGCCGAGATCGATGCCTCGGACATCGAGAAGGGCACGTACGCGCACTACATGTTGAAGGAGATGGACGAGCAACCGGCCGTCATCCGCAACATCATCCAGCACTACCAGAACGACGCCGGTGACATCGAGCTCACGGAAGGCGTGCGCTCGCTCGTCTCGGAGGCGGACCGCATCTATATCATCGCTTGCGGTACGAGTTACCACGCGGGTCTCGTCGGCAAACAGTTGATCGAGCGCGTCGCGGGTGTACCGACTGAAGTACACGTCGCGTCAGAGTTCGGCTACAACATGCCACTCCTCACGGAGAAGCCGTTGTTCCTCTTCATCTCACAATCAGGTGAGACAGCGGACAGCCGCGCCGTCCTCGTCGAAGTGAAGAAGCGTGGGTACAAAGCGCTCACACTCACGAACGTTGCCGGTTCGACGCTCTCGCGTGAGGCGAACGAGACGATGCTCCTCCACGCCGGCCCGGAGATCGCGGTCGCGTCGACGAAAGCGTACACGGCCCAAATCGCCGTGCTCGCCATCCTCGCCTACGACATCGCCCGTGCGAACGGGAAGAAAGTACCGTTTGATCTCATGACAGAGCTCGCGCGCATCGCGACGATCATGGACTCAGTCATGGCACAAAAAGAAATCTTCGAGCAGTTGGCTGACAAGTTCTTGAAAGAATCACGCAACGCGTTCTTCCTCGGTCGCGGCATGGATTCATACGTCGGTCTCGAAGGGGCCCTCAAGCTCAAAGAGATCTCGTATATCCAAGCGGAAGGTTACCCAGGTGGAGAGCTCAAGCACGGACCGATCGCGTTGATTGAAGACGGCACACCGGTCATCACACTCGTCTCGCAACCGAACACGCACCTCAACATCCGCGGAAACATCAAGGAAGTCGTCGCGCGTGGCGCCGTTGCCTGCACGATCTCGATGGAAGGGATGGAACACGAGAGCGATTCATTCGTCTTGCCACGTGTCGAGCCACTCCTCACACCACTCGTGACGGTATTACCGCTTCAACTCATCTCATATTACGCGGCACTCGCGCGTGACTGTGACGTCGACAAGCCACGTAACTTGGCGAAATCGGTAACAGTTGAATAAGTGACAAGACCAAGGTGGAGACACCTTGGTCTTTTTTGTGAACGGTTCTGTATAATCGTGGAACAACAGGGGGAAATCTCGTTTCGATTCGATGGAAACGGTAATAAAAAAGTATAAGCCTATAAGGGAGATGGGGATCATGAATATCGTCCATGGAAATCATCATATGCATTGGGTGATTGGTTTGTTGATTGGATTTGTCTCATTTCTGCTCAGCAGTTTTCTGTTCAGTCTCTTCATTGAAGCGGGCGTCCTCGTCACCTTCCTCACGGGTGTTGTCGGTAGCGGGCTTCTGTTCGTCCTGCTTGGCTACCGTGAACATCTCATTCGAAACGTCGGGTTAAGTACGATTGGTATGGTCGGTGCGATTTTGCTCGGATTTGCCGTCGGTGAAATGACCGCCTCGCTTGTGCCGTCTGTCGGGGAGTCATTTGCCAATGCTATGTTTTTAGTCACTGTGACGACAGTGTTTGGTACGGTGTTAGGGGTGATTGTTTTTGGTAAAAAAACGTTCGGATTCTTCTTCGGGATCAGTCTATTGACGGCACTTGCTTTGACCGTTCTGATTGAAGTGACGAACATCATGCAAGGACAATTCTGGCAAGGCGTCGACTTGAACTACGTGCTGATTGTGACAACGATCGGTATGGTGGCGGGGTTAGCGCTTGGGTTGTTCGAAGATGTGAAACGCGTCCATTAAAGATCGTCTTCGGACGGTCTTTTCAATTTGCTAACAAATCGAGTCAGACCCGCATATCAAATATTGATGAAGGGAAGTGACAGATAGAAGGGAGCGATTTGATGAAACAAAAAAAATGGGCAACGACACTTGGTGCCATGCTACTTGCGACGTCACTTGCCGCATGCGGTGACACGGGTGATACGACAGAAGAAGATCAAGCAATCGATGTGACCGAGGAGCACAACGCAGAACAAGAAGAGGCGCATGGCACGATGGACCACTCGGGTTCCGATGAAGTGCCGGACGGCCTACAGGAAGCATCGAATCCGACATACCCGGTCGACTCGACAGTCGTCATGACTGCAGACCATATGCTCGAGATGGAAGGTGCCGAGGCAAAAATCGTTGGCGCCTATGACACGACAGCGTATGCGGTGACGTACACCCCGACCGATGGCGGCGAACCGGTCGAGAATCACAAATGGGTGATACATGAAGAACTCGACACGACCGAGGACGCGCCGCTCGCCGATGGGACCGAAGTGACGCTTCGAGCCGACCACATGGAAGGCATGGACGGAGCGAACGCGACCATCGACTCGAGTGAAGAGACGACCGTCTATATGGTTAACTTCATGCTCCAGGACGGGGAAGAAGTGACGAACCATAAATGGGTGACGGAAGATGAGTTAGAACCGAAAGAATGACCTTCAATGTGAAGGTCATTCTTTATGAGATACAATATATTTTTATTGATAATCAATAAAAAGGACAGTATGATAAAGACATCAAACGAAGTGGGGGTGTCGACGAGATGAAACGAGAGACATGGTTTTTGAAGGTCGCTGTCATCGTTTTAACGCTTCCAATCCTCGGTGGTTGTGCATGGGCATTACCGCACATCTGGCGGGAAGCGACAGAAAGCGGGGGATGGATCCAAAGCTCGATCCAGCCGATTGTGATTGGAATGTATGTGGCGTCCGTACCGTTTTTCTATGCCTTGTATCAGACGTTCAAACTGCTCGGGTACATCGATCGAAATGAGGCGTTTTCACTCGAGGCGGTCCGAGCGCTTCGTCATATCAAGTATAGTGCCGTCATGATTACGGTCGTCTACGTGGCGATTTTGCCGTTCTTCTATTGGTTCGCCGAGCAGGATGACGCACCCGGTTTCATTCTCATCGGTCTCGCGTTTGTCTTTGCCTCGTTCGTCGTTGCCGTCTTTGCCGAGCTGTTACAGAAACTGTTGAAGCGGGCCATCGACATGAAGCACGAAAACGAGTTGACGGTGTGAGGTGAGCAGATGGCGATTATCGTAAATCTAGACGTGATGTTGGCGAAACGAAAGATGAGTGTGACCGAACTTTCTGAACGAGTGGGCATCACGATGGCAAACTTGTCGATTTTAAAGACGGGAAAAGCAAAAGCGATCCGCTTCTCGACACTTGAAGCAATCTGTCAAGCGCTCGACTGTCAGCCGGGCGACATTTTGGAATATCGGGAAGACTGATCGACAGGGCGAGTGCCCTGTTTTTTTGTGGAGGTTGAAACATTTTTCATCACGTTGCGTATAAGACAGGAAAGACGAACGAAATGGGGAAACAAGATGGTCCAGACATGGAATGAACGGGCGCACACCGCGTTGAAAGGAAAGACGGGAATGTTACTCGCTTGGTCATTTGCCTGTGCGTTCATAGTGGAAGCGGGAACCATAGTGGACCCGACTTTATACGGGATGAGGGCAGACACACTGTTCGCTAGTGGCATGTGGTTAATCGGCAGCGCGGTCGTTTCCTTCATGCTGTATCCAATCATCATCGGTTACCACTGGGTGTTACTGGGGACGGTGCGAAGAGAGGAAAGTCAGTTCAAGCACGTGTTTCGACCGCTTCGTCAGCGGTATGACAAACATGTAGCGGCCACGATTCTGTTGACGGTGTTGCAATTGTTGTGGACGCTTCTCTTCCTCGTCCCAGGAATCATTAAATTTTTCTCTTATGCGTTCACGTACTTTATCTTGCACGATGAGCCGGAGTTGTCTGTCCGAGCGGCCATCACGAAGTCGCGTGCTTTAATGCGCGGACTGAAATGGGACGCGTTCAAACTTATTTTACCGGTTGTGCCGGTATATTTGATTGGCTTGACCCTCTTCTTCCGCTTCGACTCCGTGCTGTTCGCTGCATTGTCCCTGTTAGTTGCGACCGCACTCATCCGCCCGCTCGTCGTCAGCCGCTTCGCCGTCATGTATGAAGACGCGCGCCGCGAGTATGACGCGCAGTGGAAAAGCATACGTGAGCCCGACGTAGCTGCCGCTCACGTGATACAATCTTCGTGAAAGAGGGGGATGAACATGAAGATTGGGATTATCGGTGCCGGATTGAGTGGGATTGTCGCAGCACGCGAACTCGCTCGCCACGGTCATACAGTGGAACTGATTGAGAAGGGCCGGAGCGTCGGGGGACGTTTGGCGACAAGACGAATCGGGGACGGGAAAGCCGATCACGGGGCGGTCTATTTCACCGTACGCGGGGAAGCGCTCAAACAAGATGTCGCCGACTGGCAGAGGAAAGGTTGGGTGAACGTCTGGTACGCCGACCCGTATCCACGCTACGTCGCCGCCGGTGGGATGAACGCGTTGGCTAAGCAGTTGGCCGAGGGGTTGACCGTCCATTTAAACGAGCGAGTCGAAGCAGTTGCGATGATGGACGAGGCAGTCATTGTACGGACAGATGTAACGATGCGGCAATATGAACGTCTAATTATCACGTCGCCGCTCCCGCAGACGTTTGACGTGCTCGCGGATTTTCCGATTGACGCGGCGTTACGTGGATTGACTTACGCCCCGACGTTCGTCGGCTTGTTCGAATTCGGAAGCGAGGTCTCCATCGGTCCGGACGGGATTCGCGATACGGACTTGGCATCGGGTTTATTGAAAGTCATCAACAATCGCCAAAAAGGCATCTCGAAGTCGGAACTCGTCAGCGTCTATATGGATGAGGCATGGAGTGCGGCATGGTATGAGCGGCCGGACGAAGACACGCTTTGTGAGATTGAGCGCTTGTTGCAAACGGTGACGGGGTCGGCCGTGATTCAATCGAGCCAGTTGAAGCGGTGGCGCTATGCGCAGGCGACCGACGTCTGGAACGAGCCATACTATCGATTGCGTGACGAGCCGATTTTCTTGGCCGGTGACGTCTTCCTCGAGCCGGACGACGCCTCAGGTCGAACGCGATTTGAGAGTGCATACGTCTCAGGACTCCGCGTTGCGGAAGCGATGCGCTAAACCTTCTTCGGAAGGTTTTTTTCATGACCGTGCCGAATAGTCAGACATACGAATTGGAGAGGGGAATCAGACATGGGGATGGTTGGTACATACATGCGGGTATCGAGCGAAGAGTTGACAGAACTGCTTCAAGAGCCGGACCGCTTCGACGAACTGTTGGAAGACGAAGACCGGCAGACCGATATCGACAAGGCGTGGCACGGGCTTTATTTCTTGTTGACCGGGGAGACGGACTTGGACGACATTGACCGTCATTCGCTCGGGAAAGTGGTGTTTGGAGGCGACGTCTTGGACGAAGAGGCGGGAATCGCTTATTTGACGCCGGAAGAAGTGGCGGACTTGTCCGCACGGCTTCAGTACATCAAACTCGATGCGCTTGAAGCGCGCTATGACGTCACGACGATGAACGAGCAGCAACTGTATCCGTTTGAGAGCGAATGGGGGCTGGAAGAGAAACAGTATTTATTCGAACAGTTCGATGAGTTGAAGCGTGTCTTCAAACAAGCGGCTGACGAGAACGGGGCGCTCGTCACATGGATCGGCTGAGCGTAAAGCCGTTATGCCGCCAGGACGAAGCCTGCTTGTACGCGTTCGAGTGTGAAAACCGTGCGTATTTTGAGCGTTCGGTCCCGAGCTGAGGCAACGCCTACTCTGAGCCGGAGTCGTTTCGTCAGTCACTCGAGCGCCTTTTGGCCGAACAGGCGAACGGTGAGGGCTATTATTACTTGATTTGGGAGGATGACACAATCGTCGGACGCCTGAACGTTCATCACACTGATGCTGAGACCGGGGAAGTCGACTATCGAATCGGGGCGGCTCATGTCGGACGCGGGTATGCCACGGAGGCTTTACGGCAATGGCTGACGTTTAAGTTACCACGGTTCAGGCGCTTCATTGCCGAGACGACGAACGACAATGTGGCCTCTCAGCACGTGTTAAGACGTGTCGGATTCATCCGTGAGGGCGCGGAAAAACAGATTGAATGGTCAGGACAACTGCTCACGTTCTATACATACGTATATACACTCGACCGATGAGCAACGACTGCATCGGTCGTTTTTATTGACTACTATTAGTTTAGGGCATAAACTAGATGAATATAGTTTAGGGGGTAAACCAACGATGAAAGAATTGATGCGGGAATCCGTACAATTATTTGAAGAAGTCATGTTTCAAGGTGCCGAACACGTCATCGATGCGATGGAAGGCGACGTCTGGCGCGAGTACTCACGCGAACAGCTGCAGTTGTTGAAGTTGCTCGAACAGTTCGGGCCGATTCAAGCCGGACAGTTAGCAGAGAAGCAAGGGGTGCATAAAAGCGCCATTTCGAACCGCTTAAAAAAACTCGTCGACAAAGACCTTGTCGTCAGTCGACGCGGTCAAGACCAGCGCGAGCGGTTGATTGAATTGACGGAGGCCGGTCGTCATATCGTCGAAGCGGCCGATGCGGCCGTGTACCGTTACGTCGAATCGTTACTCGACGGAAACATCGACGAGGCAGAAATCGAACAGTTCGTCCGGACGTTCCGGAAAATCAAACAGCTGCTTCGGATTGGGGAGGAATAAGCATTGCGTAACATTATTCAATGGCGCTGGGGAATCTTGATTGGCCTCATCGTCTTAACGTCCGGCTTGTTCATCGCGGCACCGAACTTGACGAAACAGGCCGAACAGGCCGGAAGCTTCCAATTGTCAGAAGATATGGACTCGCAACGGGCCCAAGATATATTAAATGCAGCTGGGAAGAGCGACAAGACGATTTCACTCGTCTACGAGTTCGATTCGCTCGGCGAGGCCGAACGGACCGATATTTCCCGGGTCATCCGTGACATCGAAACGCGCGACGACGTCGTCAAGGACGTCCTCGACCCGTTCGAAAATGAAGAGACCGAAGCACAGCTCGTTTCAGAAGATGAGCGCATCGTGCTCGTCCCGATCACGGTCGAAGGGTCGAGCGAGGCCATCAACGCCTTCGCGGACGATGTACGGGCGAACATCTTACCTGAAGACGAAACGGTGTACATCACTGGGGAAGAGATTATCAATAACGATGTGAACTTGAGTGCGCAGGAAGGGTTGAAGAAGACGGAAATCATCACTGTCGTCTTGATTTTCAGCTTGCTCCTACTCGTCTTCCGTTCGATTGTGACGCCGTTCATCCCGTTGATCGCGGTCGGCTTCACGTATCTTCTCAGCCAATCGTTCGTCGCCTTCTTCGTCGATTGGTTCGGCTTCCCCGTCTCGAATTACACGCAGATTTTCCTCGTGGCGATTCTGTTCGGAATCGGGACAGACTATTGTATCCTGCTCCTCAGTCGGTATAAAGAAGAGCTTGGGGCCGGTCACGCGATTGAAGACGCGATCGTCAACACGTATAAGACGGCCGGTCGAACGGTTCTCATCAGTGGGCTCGCCGTGTTCGTCGGTTTCGCCTCGATCGGTTTTGCCGATTTCCCGATCTTTAAATCGGCCGTCGCCGTCGCCGTCGGGATTGCCGTCTTGCTCTTGATTTTGTTCACTGTCGTTCCGTTCTTTATGGCGACGCTCAAGCATCGTTTATTTTGGCCTTCAAAGAAAGCGGGCGAACATCACGACAGCCGCCTCTGGGCGGCGTTCAGCCGATTATCGGTCAATCGCCCGTTCGTCTCGATTCTCGTCGTCGCGGCGATCACCGTACCGGTATTGTTCACATACGATGACGCCCGGTCGTTCAATACGGTCGATGAGATCGGAAATGACTATGACTCGGTCCGAGGGCTCAATTTGATCTCGGAAGGGTTCGGAAAAGGCGAGTCACTCCCGGTCCAAGTCATCTTGAAACGAGATGCGGCACTGACAGAAGACGACGTCGCCTACATCGAGAAGTTTTCAAACGAACTCGAGAACGTGGACGGTGTGAGCGGTGTCCGGTCGATCACGCGACCGACCGGTGACGTCATTGACGATTTTTATGTCGATACCCAACTCGCGGAAGTGAGCCGTGGGCTTGCTGAAGCCGAAAGCGGACTCGGGGACGTACAAGCAGGACTCGCCCAGGTCGAGTCAGGGCTTGACGCCGTCGTTGCTCAACTACCGACGGGATCCTCGAGCGCGGGGGCGCCACTCGCGGAAGCAGCGGCAGGACTTGGTCAATTGAACGCCCAACTCGGTTTGATTGGACAAGGCTTGACGGCCACACAAAACATTCCAGCGACCGTAGCCGGTATCGGACAAGTGTCTGTCGGGCTCGGTCAAATCGAAGCAGGCATCAATGAAGCCGCTTCGGCTTTAACGGCACAAGGCGCGCAAATTGGGGAACTCGGAGCCGGACTGTCTCAGCTCGCCACCGGAGTCGGTGAAGCGAACGCTGGATTGTCACAGATTGAAGCCGGCTTAGGCGAGGCCGTGTCCTTCTTATCGGCACTTAGCGAAGCGGATGGTTTACGTGATACAGGCGTCTTTTTACCGGAAGGGACATTGACGTCGGACGCGTTCGCGCCAGCCGTTGACCGTTACATGTTCGATGGCGGGACCGCCACGCAACTCGAGGTCGTCCTCGACATGGACCCGTACTCACCAGAAGCGATCGATACGGTCGAGGCGGTGAAAGAGACGATGGACCGCATCGTCACGAATACACCGTTTGAAGCGGCTACGATTGGTTATGCCGGCATTTCGAGCATCAATAGTGACTTGAATGCGACGTCTACGAACGACTTCAATCGGACGGTCGCCATCATGCTCGTGACGCTCTTTGTCGTCATGACGATTCTATTCCGTTCGATGATCATGCCGCTCTATATGATTGGCTCGCTCTTGTTGACGTACTACACATCGGCGGCCATCACGGAGCTCATCTTCGTGGAAGGACTCGGTTACGACGGGATCAGCTGGGCCGTACCGTTCTTCGGGTTCGTCATGTTGATTGCGCTCGGCATCGACTACTCGATTTTCCTCCTCGATCGATTCCGCGAAGAGTCGATTAACGGGATGACGGTACGTGACGCACTCGTCCACTCGATGACGAAGATGGGGACGGTCATCATGACCGCTGCCGTCATCCTCGCGGGTACGTTCGGGGCGATGATCCCATCAGGTGTGCTCAGTCTCGTCCAAATCGCGACGATCGTCATCACGGGGCTGTTACTATACGGGTTGATCGTGTTGCCGTTACTCATCCCGGCCATCACCGTCTCGTTCGGTGACGGGGTGTGGTGGCCGTTCAAACCTAAAAAGAAAGACGAGTGAACCGAGCGGACATCTCACGTGTGAGGTGTCCGCTTTGGCGTATACATTCAGCGCGATTCGGGAACGTGGTATAAGATGAGATTGCATTTCATAATGAGGAGGAAACAGCTATGGAAATCACAATCACCGCGATATTAAAGGCACATCCAGGGAAAGAAGAAGCGTTACAGCAAGCGCTCGATGCGGTCATCCCGCCGTCGAGACAAGAAGAAGGATGTCTCACGTATGTGCTCCATGAGTCAATCGATGAGCCCGGCACGTTCGTGTTTTACGAGAAGTACCGGGATGAGGCGGCACTTGACGCACATATCAACTCCGACCATTATCAGGCGTACCGAAAACAAGCCGAGACGCTGCTCGCCGTCCGTGACGTGTATCGACTTCGTGAAATCTGAAAGGAGCTTCTCTGATGATTACGCAACCGATCATCCCGTGCATTTGGTTCGAAGGCGATGTCGAGCGCATCGCCGAATGGTACGTGTCGGTATTTCCAGATTCGTTCGTCGACTATACGACGACACTTACCGATACGCCGTCAGGCAAGACGACGATTGTCACGCTGTCGCTGTCGGGCCAGTTTTTCCAACTGCTCGGCGCCGGCCCGCTGAAAGAGCGCAACCCGTCCATCTCCTACATGGTCACGTTCCCGACGTCAGAAGAAGTCGAGACGCTTTGGCACAAGCTCGTGGACGGCGCGGACGTACTCATGCCGCTCGACACGTATGACTTCAGCGAGCGTTACGGCTGGTTGAAAGACAAACACGGTGTGTCGTGGCAGATCATGCATAGCGGCGGGATGGACATCCAAACCGTGACGCCGTGTCTCTTGTTCGTCGGTGACGTGTTCGGTCAGGCCGAAGCGGCACTGAATGACTGGGTTTCCACCTTCCCGGATTCGTACGTGCTCGAAGACCATCTGATCCGTTACGAGGCGACAGACGGTCCGGAGTTGGAAGGGAAGCTCAATTACGCCCGCTTCGTCTTGTCCGGCCGCGAGTTTGTCGCCATGGACAGTGCGGAGGACCATCAGTTCGCGTTCAATGAGATGCAGTCGCTGATCGCGTTTTGTGAGTCGCAAGCCGAGATTGATGACTATTGGGAGAAGCTGTCGGCCGTCCCGGAAGCGGAACAGTGCGGCTGGCTTAAGGACCGCTATGGCGTCTCCTGGCAAATCGTGCCGTGGGAGATGGAAGAGATGATGACGACCGGAACAAAGGAGCAATTGGCGCGCGTGACCGAGGCGTTTTTGCCGATGAAAAAGATCGATGTGGCGACGCTCCGGAAAGTCTACTAAAAACAAGCCGTCCCGATTAGTCCGGGGCGGCTTGTTTGTCGGTTTGTGTAAGGGCGGATAAGGCGTCTTTTTCGACGATGATGTCGGAAAGGCGTAACTGGTCGGCCGCTTCGTCAATATACGGCGCGCAGGCGTCGAACGGGAGCGGGTCTCCTGAATCGATTGCATAACACGTGCCGGCCCCGAACGGCTTCGTCAAATCCGGGTCGAAGTAGACATCGTCGTAACGGAACGAGCCGTTTCGGAACACGGTCAAGTTGGGCTCGTCATCGAGAAGCGAACTTCCGAGCATATAGCCGGGCGTCATCCCGAGCAACTCGAGGATGGTCGGGGCGAAGTCGAGTTGACCGCCGCTCGCTTGCATCACCTCGCCTCGCGCGAGCCCGGCCGGTTTGATATAGAGCGGTACCGCCCGGTCGAGCGTAAAGACATCGGTGACGGACATGGCCCCTTCTTTCTCGGCCATCTCGTCGCCGGGAGCGGTCAACCCGTTGTCATGGTCGCCGTAAAACACGACGAGCGTGTCATCCCACATGCCGTTCGCCTTCAACGCGTCGACCATCAACCCGACGGCCGTATCGACATAGTGGACGGTGTGATAATAGTTTTGGAGGAGCGGGTCGTCATAGCCGGACAAGTCGAGCCGTTTCTCACGGTCCGGGATGTCATACGGCGTATGGCTCGTCAAGGCGACGACGAACGAATAGAATGGCTGCTCGAGCGTCTCCATGAAACGGACGGACTCCGTCAAGAAGTCTTGGTCGTTGAGCGCCATGCCGATCACCTCACCGTCTGGGTAGTCCTCTGCGGAGAAGAAGTGATTGAAGCCGATATTGTCGTAAAAGTTATCCCGATTCCAGAACGTCTTATCAAACGCATGCATCGCCGCCGTGTCGTAACCGGCTGCTTTCAATCGTTCAGGCAAGGCGTCGAACGTGTGGTCGGCGTACTGGGTGTAAACGGATCCCGACTTGACCGGGTAGAGCGACGTGTTGACGGTGAACTCCGCATCCGACGTCCGGCCCTCATGTGTCTGGTGATAGACGTTCGGGAAATAAAGCATCTCGTCGCGGAGCGCATTCAAATTTAGTGTCACGTCTTGACCGTTGATGACTTGGCCAATCACGGACGCTTGAAACGACTCGAGTTGGACGACGATGACGTTCGTATCGGACGAGGCGCTCACGGTCGCGGGAGACAAGGCGGAGACGTTGGATTGGTCGACGTCAGTCAACGACTTCCCGAGTCCGGCCCCGTCACGGAGGCCACGCGCCGCGTCTAAGCCGTGATAACCCCAAAATCCGTATTTATAGTACTCACGCATGTTCGAGATGGTCGTCCGGTCGTCCGGTGGATAATTGACGTAAAGTGGGACGCTATACAGCACGACTCCGGCCAAAAAGCCGATCCCGGCCATCCGCAGCCCTCTCGTCTCACGAATCGGGTGACGCTTTTGATACATCACGAGTGCCCCGAAAACGAGTAAGTCGGCGAAAATGAGGAAATCGGTCGCCTGAATCAACGTCAAGAACCCACCGCCGACGTCACCCATCTGGCCGGCATCTGACAAGAGCGCGACCGACAAGACGTTTCCGAAATAGCGGTAATACCAAGCGTCCGAGATGAGCAAGGTGCTATGTAAAAATAGCGAGGC
Organism: Exiguobacterium alkaliphilum 12/1; assembly: GCF_000714435.1. Lineage (GTDB taxonomy): Bacteria > Bacillota > Bacilli > Exiguobacteriales > Exiguobacteriaceae > Exiguobacterium > Exiguobacterium alkaliphilum. Next base: position 77,082 of record NZ_JJMW01000029.1, on the reverse strand, counting down.
GAGGAGGATCCATCGCCGGACGTTCGGTCGAACGAGTAATGCCCAGCTCGTCATCATGAGGATCATGCCGACGTTGACGAGGAAGAAGTGGAATGTGAATGCACTCGTCGTCAGCACGCTGAATAAATAGAGCTTGAGGAGCGAGAGAATCAAGTAAGTCCAATAATCGAGATATTTCATGCGTTGCCTCCAAGAAAACCAAGTTGGTTAAGTGTTCCTGTTTTCAAGTGGCCAAAAACATCACGGTGTACAAAAAAAGTGAGGCGCGTCGCCTCACTTGATTAAAAACGAGTCCCGAAGTTCGATGATCGTGCCTTCCGGGGCTTTTAATTTGCTTAAATAGCCGTCGACGACGAAGTAGATGTTGCCGCCCTGTTTCGGTAAGAACGGTACATCGAGCGCCTCGAGCCGTCGCACTTCTGTTTCGAGGTCGTCTACGTACAGAGCGAAATGGACAGGGCCGGCCACGTGTTTAGAATAGGGGGTCAACGTCTCGTCGACTTTTGCCGTCTGGAGCTCGATATAAAAGTCGCCGAGCTTGAGCCAGCTATTGAACGCCCGTGTATGAAAGTCAGGCGATTCCTGAACGAGTTCGAATCCAAGCGCTTCATAGAATCGTTTGGACGCCTCATAGTCGGGCGTTTGGATGCAGAGATGGTGGATTTGTTTCATCGTATCACTCCTTTCTTTTAGTTTAGCGAATCCATATTGGAAACGGAACTTTTCATGGGCAAAGGGCGTATAGGATACCGGGGAGGCGAAAGGATGGATACGGAAGTGTTAACGATTCAACCGGTTGATAACACGAACCGGGACGCCGTCATCGGCTTGACCGTCGCTGCGGAGCAGTCCCGCTTCATCGAAACGAATGCGGAATCGCTTCGCGAGATGGAAGTCGACGTCAAATACGCGTGGCAGTGCTATGCGCTTTGTCTCGACGAACGACCGGTCGGCTTCATGATGATTGGGGCGGAGAACAAAATCGACCGCTACGTGTGGCTCGACCGTTTTATGATGGATGCGCGTGAACAGGGAAAGGGGCTCGGAGCTCGCTTTCTACAGTTGGCGCTCATCTTCATTCAAGACCGATTCGACGTGGATGACATCGTCCTCAGTTTACACGCGGCAAATGAACCGGCGAAGCGGTTTTATCAGCGAGGTGGATTCGTCGATAGCGGCCGCATCGACGAATGGAACGGAGAAGCGATTTGGGTGTATCACGTCAAACAGGGACAACCGTCATGAGGCGGTCGTCCCTGTTTTCGTTGTGGTCGCTTTAACCGAATTCCCGGCCATGAAGAAACAGATGATGGCGATGAAGCCGAAGAGCGGGATGAACCAATTTTGCGCCAACAGATCCATGACGGTCGGTTCCTCAGGCCAAACGCCTGTAGCGACCAAGGCGTGCCAACGCGTATACGCCGCGATACGCTCTAACGTAAATAACAGGGCGGTGATCACAAGAGCAGTCGCTCCAATCACCCCTAACTGTAATCGAGTCAATCCAGTCACTCCTTCCGAATGATACACCCTTATTTTACCATTGATTTGAATGGAAAGGAGAGGCCAAACGACTCAATTATTGTTTGAGAGCAGGACGCAACTGTTTGACGCGAGCGAGCACAATCCAGCCGAGTAAGGCGCCGGTCACACTCGAAGCGAGAAAGGCCGGGAAAAAGAAGAACGCGCCGAACTCAGACCCCATCAAGATTTTCGCGTAAGGCACGGCGATGAGCGAGGCGATGACCCCTGTGCCAATCACTTCACCGATTGCGGCGAAGGCGACGCGGTTCGTCTTCATATAGAAGATTCCGGCGAGAAGTGCACCAATCATGCCGCCAGGGAACGCGAGTAGGGAGCCGGTACCGGTCATGACCCGTACGAGTCCGGTCACAAAGGCGACGAGGACGGCACCGAGCGGGCCGACGGTAACAGCTGCGATGACGTTCACCATATGTTGGATCGGGAAAGCCCGGGCGACTCCGGTCGGAATCGAGATGAACAGTGAGCCGATAATCGCGATGGCGACGAGCATGGCCATCCAAGTGAGTTGTTGAATACGCATAAATGAGTCTCCTTTCAAAATGAAAACGCCACTTCTCCAAAAGGAAAAGTGGCGTGGAACAGACGAATCCCATGCCACTTCCCTACGCTGGTATGAGCCAGATCAGGTTCAAAGGGTCCGGCGTTTGCCGTCTCAGCCCGAAGGCTCCCCTAGTGGTCGTTTATTCGTTTAAGTATAACATAGTGTCATCATAAGCGTTCGATGATTCATTCGTTCTTCTCGAGCAGATGTTTGTAATCCGTTTCGTTCCAGAACAGTGGCGCGATGGACTCGGGCCCTTTAAAGATTTCTCCGTCTCGGTCGTAGACGATGGCATACCCGCTCTCGACCTCAAATACAATCAAATCCGCGGTAACTTCGGTCACGCCGTCCCCGGCGATGATGACATCCTCAAGCGGCTCGCGGGCGATTGATACGCCCCATTCGTCGAGCTCGACGATGAGCGCGGACGTATAGGCGTGACGATCGTAAATCGATTGAAACGCATCTTGCGTCAACGTGACGTCTTCCGGTGGGGCGCTCGTCCCATATTTCCGTTTCTCGATTTCCTCGACGAACTGTAAGAACGACGTTTCTTGCCAAAAGAGCGGCGCAATCGCTTCCGTCCCGTTCGCAATCCACCCGTCCTCGTCTTCATACACCGTGGCGTACGTTCCATCGTCGAGTTGGAACGGATAGACGTCTGCATAAGTGTGGTGGATGCCGTTACCAGTAATGACGACCCGTTCGAACGTCTCACGAAATGGCGTGAGTCCGTTCGCCTCGAGGGTTTCAAGTAATTTTTCGGCGACTTCGTGTTGGTCGAAGACGTCCTTGAAGTCCTCCCGTGTCCATTCGCTCATGATTTCTGGCCCAGGTTCGTTCGAATCCGCTGGAATGACCGGCTTTTCGATTGGATCGGTACAGCCTGCGAGTAACAGTAGGCCCAACCCGAATATAAATAAACGTGTCATGCTGCTCACCCTTTAATCATACAAATTTTACCTATTATGAAGAAGCGTAGCATGGATGGAAACGGATGAGAACCTATACACGTTTTCGTTGGGGGTGTAGTAAGGCGTGAGGCGGTCAGGTTCACTGAACAGAATCTGTACGACTGAACAGGGAACTGTCGGATTTTGGCGAACTGTTAAAGCAAACGAGCTATGAAGGAGCGAGTACGATGCCAAAACGAAAATTTGCCAATCGACGGGACTGGGAGCGGATTCTTGAGCACCGCTATGCCCAGATGGACGTCCATGACGAACATTTCTCAGGGACGGTCGCCTTGTTTCAAATCGATGCGGTCCGGGCCCCGCAGTATAAGCAACATAACGGAGAGGAATTCATCGTGGCCGACGTCGGCTATGCGTGGCTCCAATATTTCCCGGACAATGAACCGTTCGGAGTGACGGTCATGTTTGATGATTCGGGCCACATCGTCCAGTGGTACATCGATATCGTCGAGGCGATTGGCTATGAGGACGGAATTCCCTATATGGACGACTTGTTGCTCGACATCTTGGTCTTCCCGAACGGGGACGTCGTCCGGAAAGACGAGGACGAGTTTGAAGAAGCGAGGCTGACTGGCGAGTTGACGCCGGAGCTCGTTGCGAAAGGATGGCACGATTTTGAAGAGACGCTCAAGCGGATCGAACGAAACGACTTCGTCTACTTTGACCTTGCACAAGGGCATTACGAGACCTTGAAGCAAATGCTTTGAACGCGCGGCTTCCTTTGATACAGTGAAAGAAAAGCGCAGGGAGATGAACCATGAAACAGATTGACATCGATACGTGGCCACGAAAGAAGCATTACGAGTTTTTCAAGGCGTTCGCCGCCCCGCACTTTAACGTGACGGCGACGCTCGACGTCACAAAATTACATACGCATGCGAAGACAACCGGACAATCGTTTTTCAAGCTGTTCTTATACGGTGTGGTCAAGACGGCGAACACGATTCCGGAGTTTCGATACCGGATGCGCGGAGAGACCGTCGTCGAGCATGACGTCGTTCATCCGTCGTTCACCGTCATGATGGACGGGGACGTGTTCAACTTTTGTACCGTCTCGTTCAAAGAGTCGTTCCCCGCGTTTATGGAAACTGTTGCGGCACGAATGGAGGAGGCGAAGCGAAACGTCTACGTCGGAGACGAGGAGTCGGATGATTTGCTCTTCATCACGAGTGTGCCGTGGGTGTCGTTCACGAGTATCAGCCATCCGATCAACGACGAGAAGCACGATAGCGTCCCACGCATCGCCTGGGGAAAGTTCACGGCAACGGGTGACCGAATGATGATCCCACTCTCCGTCCAAGCTCACCATGCCCTCGTCGACGGGGTGCACGTCGGCCGGTTTTACGAAGCACTGCAGACGTGGCTCGATGAGTTGAGCGACTTGCAAGTGCCGGTCCGTACGGAAGAGAAAGGACTCGACGAGGCGATTCGCCTCCGGGAGAACGGGGAGCTCGAACGTGCCAAACAACTGCTCCTCATGTTGCTGCGTCAAGACGAGAAGAATCCGCGCCTGCACGCCCATTGCGCCTGGTGTTATGACGCACTTGGGGAAGAGCGACAAGCTGTCCCACACTACGAACGGGCGATTCGCCTCGGCCTCGCCGGAGACGAGTTACGGGAGACATACATCGGGCTCGGCAGCACGTACCGGGCGCTCGGCCGCTACGAGGATGCCGAAGAGTTGTTCACGAAAGCGATTGAACAGTTTCCGGACATCGGGGCGCTCAAAGCGTTCCAAGCGATGACCCGTTACAACCTCGGACGTCACAGTGAAGCGACCGGCACGTTGCTCGAACTGCTCGCAAACCCGAATCCGGATGACAGCATCAAACGGTATCGTCGCGCCATCGCGTTTTACGCGCGTAACTTGGACGAGACGTATGACTAAGGAGAACCGAATGATCACACTGCAACCAATCACAGACCAAAACTGCTATACGTGTTGTCAGCTCACGTTGAGTGACGCGTAACAGACGTACATGGAACCGAACGCGATTTCCTTGCTATAACCGACGGGGGACGACTCGGCACCGAACCGATCGTCGTCGGCTATCATCCTGATAACATGGGCGTGCATCGATTATATGAACGCTTGGGATTTGTCGATGAAGGCAATCGCTTCGGGCGGGAGATGGCGGTCATTCGCCGTATGTGAACAGATGACATTCCATCATCTGTTTTTTTGCAGGCAAATGGATTGACCGACGCTTTTCCTCGTGATATATTTATCTCGAATTAAAGATAATGAAATTTAAAGTATTGTTTTCTCTCAGCAGAGGAGGGGAACACATGGAACAACGGCAAACGTTAAAAGCCATCACGGTGTTGCTTCGGGCCTCGCAATCGATTCAAGACGTGGTCAAGCACGAAGTCGCCGAGTACGGGCTGAACCCGACCGAATTCTCGGTGCTCGAACTGTTGTATCATAAAGGCGATCAACCGATTCAAACAATCGGCAAAAAAGTGTTATTAACGAGCGGGAGCATGACGTACATCGTCGACCGGCTCGAAGCGAAAGGATACTTGATTCGCAAAGCATGTCCGAGCGACCGGCGCGTTACGTATGCGGCGCTAACTGATGAAGGTGACGCCCTCATGTCGCGCATCTTTCCAGCTCATGAACAACGGATGGACGATCTGTTCGACGGACTCGATTTAGCAGACACGATTACTCAATTGAAGACGATTGGCAAACGCGCCGAAGCGTCAAAAAATTTTAATTAATTATCTCGAAATCAAGATTTTGAAGGAGCGATTACGATGAACCATGTAAAAGGAATCCACCACGTGACGGCGATTACGAGTAGCGCCGAGAAGAACTATGACTTCTTTACGAACGTCCTTGGAATGCGTCTCGTTAAAAAGACGGTCAACCAAGACGACATCCAGACGTATCACTTATTTTTCGCCGACGATAAGGGGAGTGCCGGAACGGATATGACGTTCTTTGATTTTCCGGGGATCCCAAAAGGCGTGCACGGGACGAACGAAATCGCGAAGACGTCATTCCGCGTCCCGACCGATGAAGCCCTCACGTATTGGGTGCGCCGCTTCGACCGCCTCGGCGTGAAGCATGAAGGCATCACTGAGCAATTCGGTAAAAAGACGCTCGCATTCGTCGACTTTGACGATCAGGCGTACCAACTCATCTCAGATGAGTTCAACAGCGGTGTCGCCTCAGGGGAACCGTGGCAAAACGGACCGGTCCCGCTCGAATACGCGATCACGGGCCTCGGTCCAATCTTTATCCGCATCGCGGACTTTACGTATTTCAAACAAGTGATGGAGCAAGTCATGTTGTTCGAAGAAATCGGACAAGAAGGCGATGCGCATCTCTTTGAAGGAGGTGAGGGTGGAAACGGAGCGCAAGTCATCGTCATCCATGACGAGACGTCACCAGTCGCGCGCCAAGGGTTCGGAACCGTGCACCACGTCGCGTTCCGTGTCGATGACCGCAGTGTCCTCGATGAATGGACGGCACGATTGCAACAGTTCGGGTTACCGACGTCAGGCTATGTCGACCGCTTCTTCTTCGAATCGTCTTACGCACGCGTCGCGCCGCAAATCCTGTTCGAATGGGCAACGGACGGACCAGGGTTCATGGGCGATGAGCCGTACGAGACGGTCGGTGAGAAATTGTCACTCCCGCCGTTCTTAGAACCGAAACGGGAACAGATTGAAGCTATGGTTCGACCGATCGATACGGTCAGAAGTACAAAAACGTTTGAGAAAGAATATGAGGGAATGAAATGAGCTTTTTAAATCGTTTATTTGGTAAACAAGAAGAACCAGCCAACTCACAAGGAGGAACTAACATGTTGAAAATTGGAATCGTACTCGGATCGACTCGTGAAGGACGCGTCAGTCCGCAAGTCGGAGAATGGGTGAAAGAACTCGCAGACAAACGCGGTGACGCGAACTATGAAATCATCGATATCGCAGACTACAGCTTGCCGCTCCTCGGAGAGCCGGGCGGCGACGCGACAGGTGCTGGCGCTTGGTCTGAAAAAATCGCAGAGATGGACGGTTTCGTTTTCATCGTCCAAGAATACAACCACTCGATCACAGGCGCGCTCAAAAACGCTCTCGATTACTTACGCGACGAATGGCACAATAAAGCAGCCGGGATCGTCTCATACGGTTCGGTCGGCGGCGCGCGTGCGACGGAACACTTACGCGGCGTGTTGAGCGAACTCTTAATCGCCCACGTCCGTGTCCACCCGGCGCTCTCGCTCTTCACAGACTTCGAGAACGGGACGCACTTCGCACCGAAAGACGTCCAAGTTCAATCAGTGAACGATATGCTCGACCAGCTCGTCCCATGGACAGAAGCGATGCAGTCGGTCCGTGCCAAAGCGGCAGAAGGCATCGAAGCTGCAAACAACTAATAGATCGATCGACCAGCCTTTTCATAGGCTGGTTTTTTTGTGTTCTTTTCAATTGGATTGCTGTCGTGTATCGTCTGTGAAAGAAGGGAAGAAGAGAAGATACATAATTATTGAAGGAGGAACAACGATGAAATGGATGATTTATGGCGCGAACGGTTATACGGGTGAACTGATTGCCCGTCAAGCGGTGAAGGAAGGATTGACACCTGTGCTCGCCGGAAGACGCGCCGAAGAAATCGAACGCCTCGGTCAAGAACTCGGGTGTGAGACACGCATCTTTAGTCTATCCGTCGACAAGGCGACGGAGACGTTAAAAGATATCGACCTCGTGCTCCATTGTGCCGGTCCGTTCACCGATACGAGTCAGCCGATGGTCGAGGCGTGTCTCGCCTCACATACACATTACCTCGATATTACCGGGGAAATCGAGGTGTTCGAATACATCCACTCGAAAAAACGGGCCAAACTTGCACAAGAAGCAGGCGTGTTGCTCTGTTCCGGTGTCGGGTTCGACGTCATCCCGACCGACTGCGTGGCGCGAAAATTAAAAGAACTCATGCCCGACGCGACGAACCTCGCCCTTGGCTTCTCGGCGGCGTCCGGCATCTCGCGCGGGACGCTGAAAACAGCCATCCGCGGTCTCGGGTCGAGCAGTGCCGAGCGGAAAGATGGAGAATTGACGCCATTCCCGCTTGGGGCGAAACGGCGTCACATCGACTTCGGACGAGGGAAAAAGACGGCCATCGCCATACCGTGGGGCGACGTCTCGACAGCTTTCTACACGACAGGCATCCCGAACATCACGACGTGGGTGCCGGTTCCGCCTGTCTATGCCTATGGCGCGCGGCTTTTGGCGTGGTTCGGCCCAATTCTCGGCAGCGACGTGGTACAAGGGAAACTGCTCCGCTACGTCGATGAACATGTGACGGGACCGGACGAGTCGGAGCGAGCGCGGTCCTCGACGCACGTCTGGGGTGAGGCGACGAACGCCTCGGGTCGAAAAGTGATCGTCCGGATCAAGACGGCGAGCACGTATGCCTTCACCGTGAACGGGGCGCTCGCCGTCGTCAAGCGTCTCGTTCATTCGGGGCATATCATCCCGGGCAGTTTCACGCCGGCGATGCTGTTCGGGTCACATTTCATCGAAGAGATTGAAGGGTCTTCTTCATTCGTTGTCGACGAGGTTCGGTTATAGTCCTGGACCTGTAACGGAATCACAATCTGTTCCGAGATGAAATGTGCTACACTCGAGACAGAGTAAAGGGAGGGATTGAGATGAAACGCTTAGAATTGGCCAGACGAATCGAACGCATCAAAGCGGAAGGGACGTCTGCTTATATTCGGCACCGTAAACAAACCCCTCCCTATGAAGGTTCAGAATTGATTGTTGAAAACAAAGGACACGTCTTCCGGATGGGCAATATGAGTTTTGCTGTTGGCTTCGGCTTGAATCGTCCGACGAGTTTTTATGATTTGCATCAGATGGAGAAGTGGGTGCGCGGAAAAAATGTGTCCCGGCTCCACGTCGAGGTGTGTCCGCTCGCGGATATGTCGCTCATCCGGTTGCTCCAGGAACGGAACTACACGCTCGATCATTTTCTCGACGTCTGGCTGTTGGACGTAACGGAGATGGAGGCGGCCCCGGCCCAAGAAGTCGAACGGGTCGATGCCGACAACGTCAATGAATGGGCGCGTGCCGTCGCGGCTGGCTTCGCCGAGACGGGGACGATTTTGCAAGAGACGGTCGATACGGCGAAAGGGTTTTATGCGTTACCAGAAAATCAGGCGTTTCTCGTCCGTGAAGGCGGCAATGCGGTGGCGGGCGGCATCCTTGCCGTTCAGGACGGCATGGGTGAGCTGTTCCTGACGAGCACGATTCCGGCTTATCGCGGGAAAGGCTATCAGACGCAATTGATTCTCGAACGCATCGCCCAGGCGAAAGCGTCCGGTTGTCAGTACGTGACGGTGACGACGAAAGTCGACTCGACTTCGGGTCGCAACATGGAGCGGCTCGGCTTCCAACCGTTTTATCAAAAAGCTGTCATGAAAAGCCCGATCCTCAAATAAAGGTCGCCCCGCGGGGCGACCTTTATCGTTATAGTAAAGATTCCGCGCCGTCGACGTACACTTCAGAACCGGTGACGTGGCTCGACATACTGCTCGCGAAGAACAAGACGACGTCCGCGACTTGTTTGGCGGAACCGGACTTTCCGGCGAGCGGTTGGTTGCCTTCCGGATATTCAATCGGGATGACGACTTCTGCGAGCAACGCGTCATCCCGGTTCGTCGAGTCATCGATGTTCGTATCGATGGCACCTGGACAAATCGAGTTGACCCGAATCCCGAACTGGGCGAGCTCGGCGGCCGCCATTTTGGCAAACCCGGTCTGACCCGCTTTCGTCGTCGCATAGCCGCTAAAACCAAAGTTTTTAAAGTAACGGTTCCCGTTGATGGACGAGGTGAGGATGACGCTACCGCCCTGGTCCTTCAAATGCGGGATGGCATGTTTCACTGTCAAGAACGTACCCGTCAAGTTCGTCTCGACGACGCTGTTCCAATCTTCAAGCGACAAATGTTCAATCGGTGTGATCGTCCCGTTGCGCCCGGCGTTCGCGAAGACGATGTCGAGTCGTCCGAAGCGATCGATCGTCTGTTCATAGGCACGTTTCATTTCTTCCTCGTTCGCCACGTCGGCGCTGATGCCGATCGCTCGCTCTTCTCCAATCAAGCTTGCGAGCTGTTCGGCGTCTTCTAACTTCAAATCGACGATGGCGACTTTTGCGCCGGCCTGAACGAACCGGATGACCGCGGCTCGACCGATTCCGGATGCCGCTCCGGTGATAAAGGCGACTTTCCCTGACAACAATGTATTTGAGATCATTCAATTCGCTCCTTTCTGCTACCTTTTGTCATATTCCACTGTTTGTACAAAACTATGCTCGTTTTCGAAAATTGCTCTCGCCTCAATCCGACGTGACATGAATCGAGACGGCGATATTCAAATTGCCGTCGGGGACGAGTTCGACCGTGACGTACTGACCGGTCCGCAGTTGTTGTACGTCGTCCGCTAGTCCGGTCACGACGGTCTCATCGTTAATCAATACCGTCCGCAACTTCATTTCGTTGCCTGTATCGTCGTTATGCCCAATCATGAGTTGAGGGATGTTGATTTGTTCGATACGCCCTTCGATGCGATTGTCGTCGAGCGTAGTGGCCCAGAAAAAGACAGCTAAACACAACCCGATAAAGGTGAGGGCAAAGATGAGTCGCGTGCTCATGGGGGGTGCCTCCTCTGTGAAAGCCCGTTCCGATGGTGTCTAATCCTTATTTACCCGGAATTGGGGAATCTAATTGGAGAAGCTTTACAGGAATTTCATTCCCTCGTGCGGAATGTATACCTCAACTTATGATGAAGCGGAGGAGCAGCGATGGTGCTATTCGGGATAGTCGCAGGGGTTGTATGCGGATTGATCGCGTTCGGCTGGTGGACGATCGGGTTTCCGAGGCGGAGACTTGTGGGGGGAGCCGCGATGTTGTTGACGGCGTTCTTGTTCTCGCCACTCGCCCTCGTTCATAGCGGGGAACGGTACGGCTTTGATGGTGTGGTTGTCGGGCTCATCGCGATCTCACTCGTCGTCGGCGGGGGGTTTTTCTTTACGGCGCTCGGTTGGACGGGACGGGTGCGCAAAGTCCGCAAAGTTCGGACGCTGTCCGAAGACCCGGATTTGTTTTGAGATAGGTTGTCAGCCTCCACGTCAAACCTCTACAGTGAGGAGAGAGAGGTGTGAGTGAGATGACAACATACAGAAACCGAACGTACTGTAACCGGGGGACACGGTAGGGGTTATGACACCGTCCTTTCCGGCTCCGGTCCGTTTTCCAGAGCGCTATGAACGTGGCCTTCAGCAATTGCGACAAATGGAATTCCGTGTAATCGAAGGCGCGTGTGCACAAACGACGGAAGGATATCGTTCGGCGTCGATTCAAGCGCGTGCAGACGAAATCAACGCGATGATTCGAGATCCTGAAATAAAGGCAATCATCAGCACGATCGTTGGAAAACATGAACACCTCGATACGGGCGGGGCGACGTTTTCGTTTGAATCATTGTTACTCGAGGTGCTGGGAGACGTAACATTTCCAATCATGACGAACGTGGACATCGGGCACACGTTTCCGTCACATGTTTTCCCAATCGGGGTGGACGTCGAGCTCGACGCGACGAACGGGTACCATCACACTGTTAGAGAATGGGGTGACACGATGATTGAATTTCTCACCGTCGTCGATGAACGACGCAAGAAAATCGGCTTAAAGCAACGGGCTGACGTCCATCGCGATGGCGATTGGCATGAGACGTTCCACTGTTGGATTATCGAAGGGGACCAACTCTTCCTCCAACTGCGGAGCGCGACGAAACAGGATTTCCCGAATCGATTCGACATTACAGCGGCCGGCCATTTGGCGGCCGGTGAGACGGTACGCGATGGGGTACGGGAGATTCATGAGGAGCTCGGAATCGAACTGACACTCGATCAATTGACCGCACTCGGCGTATACGAGGATGTAATCGAGACGGAGTCGTTCCTTGACCGTGAATTTGCCCACACGTACGTCTACGCATACGCCGGAGAACCGTTCACGCTCGAATCGGATGAAGTGGCAGACATCGTCACGGTCCACCGTGAACGCTTCTTTGCCCTCGTCGCAGGAGAAGTGGCGTCACTCGACGCGTCGTCGCTCGTGAACGAGGCCCGGTACACGTTGACGAAACAACAACTCGTCCCGCATCCGGACCGATACTTTCAACAGGTGAGAATCGGAATTGATGGGGAACGCCATGATTGATGTCGTCTGGCAACTATTGAACGTCATCCTTATCCTCGGGATTGGCGGCTTGTTCATCTGGTGCTTTCGCCGTTGAGGCATGAAGCGGCAACGACATGATCCGTTGTAGACCGACGGGGCCGTCGATGCGACGCCCGGTATCGGTGAAGCCGACTTGTTCGTATAAAGCGAACGCTGCTTCATTCTTCAAATTGACCGAGAGCACGACTTCCCGAATCGTCGGAAAGCGTGAACGGACATAGTCTGGCAGTAGGGTTAGCGCGGTCTTGGCGTAACCGTTGCGCTGTGATCTATAATCGATGGAAAAAGCGGAAAGTAACAAGGCGTCCGTGCTGTCCGTGTACGATGTCACCCGTTCCGTATCGTGCAGTAAAAAGAACCCGACCGGATTATCCGCTGTGATCACGACCGGGTAGACGCCTTCCGGGAGCGGATCGTCGAGGTCACGTGGAAGTGTCGTGTACTTCTCTTGTTCGAGCGGAAGTGAGAACGTTTCAAGAGCGGGCCAATGCATAGCACGGAGCGGTTCTAATCGAATCATTGCCATCGTTCCTCCTTATGCAGTATCTTTTTTTATTATATCGAACAACCGGGAAAGGAATAAACAGATGACAGCTCATCACATCACCTATCGACAAAACCCACCGTTACATGATCTTTATACAGCGTTCATGGACGGATTTTCAGACTATATGATTCGCTTTGAAATGGATGAAGCCACGTTTGAGTCGGTCTTTCTCGTCCGCGATCAAAATCAACCGTCACGCTCGATCGTGGCCTACGCTGACGATCGACCCGTCGGCGTCTTATTGAGTGGAATCGCGCGACTTGAGACCGGCTGGGTGACGCGATGTGGCGGCTTAGCCGTGGCACCAGGTTATCGTCAGCTCGGGATCGCGCAGGAGTTGATGCGCCGTTTTGACGAACAGGCACAAGGGACACGGTTGCTCGAAGTCATTCAGGGCAATGACGCAGCGCTCGGTCTCTACGAACGTCTCGGGTACGAGGTCGTTCGGGAAATCGTCTACTACCAAGCTGCGGTGACCGCTTCGTCGGCGACGATTGAAGAGGTTTCGATCAGCGAACTGTTTGACCACCATTATCCGAGCGGGGCCCATCGTCCGATTTGGCAACGCGACGTACGCACGACCCAGCAACAGGCGACGCTCTTCCGTGTCACCGAAGGAGAGCGTGAAGGGGCGCTCTTGTTCCGGGACGCGGTCCTACTCGATGTGTTCGGCCGGGACGAGGACGCTGTCTGGTTGTTGCAGGCGGCCGCATCCAAACAGCCGGTCCATTTGACGCTCACGTCGGACCGGGCGGCATTCGTAAGCGCCGCGGAAACGCTCGGCTTCGTCAAAGATGCGATCGCCCAATATGAAATGATGAAACAAGGAGGCGAACGTGGATGATCCGTTACTTGCCGGTGCTTATGATTGCCTTGATTGTCGGCAATCTGTTGACAATTCTCGGTTTGACGACCAACTTGTCCCCATTGACGACACGTCTTTTTCTTATCGGCGGCCCGTCGATGACTGTCATTGCGGCAATCGCCATCGTCGTCATCGTACTGAGGGCGAAAAAATAAAGTTTTGAAGTTTTGATGAAGATTATGAAACCATCGTTTCGTGCTGTGATAAAAGCGACATATAAATGAAATGGTTCATATATTGAACTTTTTAGGTGGGATTGGTATATTCGAGCATGTAGCTTTTTATAGCTAATGAATGATCCCATTTGGAGGTTTTCTTTATATATGTTGAAACAATTCATGATTACGGCAGGCGTCGGTGTGTTCATCTTGAGCGGTGCGCAGACGGCGTCGGCAAACGACATCACTCCGGCAACACTTCTCAATACGACGAAATCGATTGAAAAAACCGAGCAAGAAGTAAAGCAATCGAAGCAAGCCGTAGCCAAAGCCGAGCAACAAATCGAACAGATTGAAGCGAAAGCGGAGACGCTACAAGCAGAAATCGATGACGTGACGAAGCAGATTGATGCCTATCGTGACGAGCTTGCTCCGGCAGACGCTTCGCTATTCCAGCAAGTGTTATCGTCGGTGTTGCCGAGCGCGAAAGCCGAAGCGGCAGAATCTGAGAAGCAGCATCAGGCGATCTTGAATCAAAAGGCGACGGCGAAAAAAACGCTCGACGATTTGTCGGCGCAACAAGAAGAAGTCACGGCTTCGAAGGAAGAGACGCAGTCTGCTTATGCAGCCGCTGCCGAACAGATGAAGGCTCAATCAAATAAATTGAACGATTTGAAGAAACAGCATGCGGCGATGGCCCCGGACAAGTTCATGATGCCGGCGAACGGTCGGCTCTCGCAAGGGTTCGGCCCGGCGAGCGGTCAGTTCGGCTATACGTTCCATAACGGAATCGATATCGCGGCGAAAGTCGGGACCCCGATTTATGCTGCGGCAGACGGAAAAGTCATCGAAGTGAGCGGACGTGGGCCATACGGCAAGCACGTCAAAATCGAACACAACATCGACGGTCAAAAATGGACGACAGTGTACGCCCACATGCATAAAATCGACGTGAAGAAAGGGCAGACGGTACGCCAAGCCGAAGGCATCGGCCAAATCGGTAACACCGGCAACTCGTCAGGTCCACATTTACACTTTGAAGTGCATAAAGGTAGTTACTCGTTCTCTCCGAGTTCGGCCGGTAACACGGTCGACCCGATGAAAGTCGCTGAGCTGCTCGGCGGCGCCTCGGCCGTAAAGGCCACATATTGACGCAACGGATTCGTTGCGTCTTTTTTCATGCGAAAAGGCCGCCGAGGGCGGCCTTTCGTCATTCGCGTGTCGGGTCGTGGTTGCCTTCGCTATCGGCAATCGTATCCGAGCTACCGAAGTCCTCGACTTGGCTGAACGCGTCTGTGCTTTGATTGATATCGTCACTGCCATCGAGCTGTTTATGGCGCGCCGTCTCCGACGGATTAAGAACGTCCTCTTCAACGGGACGTGCTTGGTTCGTCTGATGCTCTGCCTCTTCCTGGGCGCGGGCGTGCTCGATGCAGAGCGTCGTCTCAGGGATGATTTCGAGGCGGTCGAGTTCGATTTCTTCTCCGCACACTTCACACGTTCCATACGTCCCGTTCTCGATGGCGATGAGCGCCTTGTCGACATCGGTTAAAAATTCTTCGTCGAGCTCTGTGAGCGCTTGATCGCGCTCGCGCAAGAAGAGCTCTTCGCCTGAGTCGGCCGGGTGGTTATCGTAATGCGACAGCTCGCCTTCGTCATACACTTCTTCTCGATTTTCCATATAGCCTTCTGTCTTTGCTTTCTCTTTTAACAACCGTTCTTTGAACGTGTTGATTTGTTCTTGTGTCAACATCCGTCTCACTCTCCAGTTCTGTTTTCATTACTATGCCTTTCCCATTTCAGAACCGAACAAACCATCTTCGCCTGTAACCGGCTTCCAAAACGGGTATGATAAGAGAAGAGAATGAAGCGTATGCAGAAAGGAGGATTCATCATGAGACGAGTCGAGGTTGTACCGTACGACCCACAGTGGGTGGCGCGGTTTGAAGAAGAGGCAGACCGGTTGAACCGTCTGTTTGAAGGGGAGATGGTCGCAATCCATCATATCGGTAGCACGTCGGTTCCGGGGCTTGATGCCAAACCGATTATCGACATCATGCCCGTCGTTCGAATGATTGAGCAAGTCGATGAACTGACGGGGCATATGGAAGCGCTCGGGTATCGAAGTTTTGGGGAACACGGAATCCCGAGACGTCGCTTTTTTGCGAAGGGAGACGACGTGCGAACGGTCCACGTCCACGTGTTCGAGGCTGGTGATGAAGGGGTAACCCGTCACTTGGCGTTTCGCGAATACTTGAAGGCGTTCCCCGACGTCCGGGAGACATATGCGGCCTTGAAACGAGCGCTCGCCGAGCAACATCCGACGGATATCGAGAGTTATATCCAAGGGAAGCAAGAGTGGGTGTCGGAGACGGAACGCGTTGCCACGATTTGGTATATGGCGGAACAAACGAAATGAAACGTTTTGTATCGTTCTCACGTATAAGAGAGTAACAACGAAAGGGAGTGAATCGATGAAACGATTTCTTGGGAAATGCATCGAGTATGCGTTCGTAGGCGTATTGTTTGTCGGCTTTTATTTTGGGATCAGCTTTTTGACGGAGACGTTTGGAGGGGCGAATAATCAAATTCTCATTCTATTTGGAATGGCGCTTATCGCATTTCCGCTCTCTTTGCTCGGTGGCTACATGCTCGCTCGTCCGATTCAACACCGGCTCCATGGCAAGCCACAAAGTGGAAAAGGACATGCGCTGCGTGGCAATGAAAAACCGCACGGTGTGACGGAAGACCGCAGCCAGTTCTATAACGGACAATGAAATTAGTTGAGACGAATGATGCAGACTTGATTGCGACACTGAACCGACCGATCCATGAGCGACACGTCGCGCTCATGCCAAATTTCTTCGCCTCGTACGATTATGAACGCGTACGTAAAGCTTTCGCCGAGACGATCAATCGAGCGGGGCATCATTTCCTCGTCGCCGAGGTGAGCGAGGAACCGGTCGGCTACATTTGGATGCAAGAAGTGACGAGTGATGCCAACGCCTTCCGAAACGCGAAGCGGACGCTCTATGTCAGACAAATCAGCATACACCCTGGGCACCAGCGGCTCGGGTATGGTCGTCAGATGATGGAATACGTGGAGGAATGGGCCCGTTCCCATGATTTCGCTACCATTGAACTCGACTATTGGGTTGCCAATGAAAACGCGGCCCGCTTCTATGACGAGCTCGGGTTTATTGCCAAGCGTCAAGTCGTTGTGAAATCTGTAGAAACGAAGGAGAACGAGAAATGGAGACCGTAATTTTTATATTAGGTGTACTTGGAGTAATCTCCTTGATGCTATTCATGTCGAACCAGTGGATGGGGTACGAGAAAGGCAATATCGTCATGACGCTTGACGAGCATTATACGAACTTGAATGAGTATGTCCCGGCGATTTTGACAAAGTTATATGAGAATGGGAAGTCCGCGCACTATTTGGGTGATCGAAAGTTTGAAGTAGACGGGAAACGTTACGTCTTGTTCGAGCGGACCGTCCCAATCGGACACGTCCCGACACAGCAGACGGTGTTGAAGCCGGACAAAGAGTGAGCCACGCATCGCGCGTGGCTCACTTTTTATTTCACAGCAGGCGGGCCGAAGACACCGGCATGATAGTCACGAAACGCTTGGCGAATCTCGTCTTCCGTGTTCATGACGAACGGGCCGTGGGCGATATAGTCTTCACGGAGCGGGACGCCCGAATAGACGAGTAGCTTCGCCCGGGACGTCGCGGTGATGGAGAGGGTGCTCTCACCCTCGTTCGCTTCGTCGAACGTCAGCGTCGCGACATCCGTCTTCTCGAGCGGCGTCGCGCTCGAACCGAGATTGACGGATCCGGCGAGCACGTAGGCGAAGGCGTTATGGTTCGTCGGTAAGACGTGGTCATACGTCGCTCCTTCGCGCAGTTGAATCTCGGTCATCGTGATCGGCACGAGGCTCTGCATCGGTCCGGTGACGCCTGCGACATCGCCCGAATAGACACGCACGTGTCCGCCATCGATTGGGACGACCGGCGCGTCCTCCAAGTAGACGTTTTGATAAGACGTCGTCATCGTTTTAAGTGTTTTCGGCAAATTGAGCCAAAGTTGTAACGTATGGATCAAGTCGTCGGCGACGGCCTCCTCGGCGTGACGAGCGGCCCATCCGGCGTTCATATACTGTACGTCGCCCGCATCAAGAATCGAATGCCCGCCATGGTTGTCGATGTGTTCGAGCCGGCCATCGATGACGTACGTAATCGTCTGAAAGCCGCGGTGCGGATGGTCGGAGAACGTCCCGCGCTTGAACCAATCTTCGGCCATCAAAATGAACGGGTCGAACTCGGCTTTACGCTCCGGTGGTAACACCCACCCTTGTTGAACGTGCGGATAGCCGTTTTGTTTATAGGAGACGCGCCAACTGTCGGCGACGTCGCGAACGAATCGTGTCGTCATCGAATCCACTCCTTCATGTCATTTGTTTCATTGTCGCACAGTCTCGGTTTGTGCTTGGACGATGTTGCTTACAGAACGTGTAAAAGACAGACGGAAAGACCGTCTGTCAGTAAGGGGCGAGCGACAGCCACGTGGCGCTGTCCTCGGAGTTCAGTTTGTAATGTTTGCCTTCGGTCGTGAGGAAGACGTCCGTTTTTTTCGAGCGCTTATGAAGCGTCACCTCGAATGTTTGGGACGTCACGCCCTCGATTAACGTGAACAACGGATAGTCGGACGGCTCGCCGCTCCGTTTGACCGGTTCGGCACGTGCCACGATCTGTTTTAACGTCGCACCGTCCGTCGTCAACGTCTGGACCGCGTCTAAGGCGTGGAGCTCGGTCTTTCCGGACAACGGCGTCTTGTGGAAGTAACCGATTGTCACTTCCTCATCGGCTGTCATCGTTGCGGCGTCGACCTCGGCTTGCGTCATCGTGACGGGTGGCTCATAGCGGAGCGAGATGGTCTGCTCGACAACTTTTCCTTCGACATCATAGGAAAGTTGCCAGAGCGGGTACGTCTTCCCGAACTCGAGCGTCTCAGGTAACGGATACGTGTCTGACAATGTCGGGACGCCGCCGTCAGGCACAGGGTCGAGCGGCCACTGCGATGTGTTCACTTCAGAAGATTCAAAGAGCGCCGGTTGGACGAACCCATTCATCTCAATGATATGAAGCGAGAGTGTCACATGTTGCAGACCAAGGCTTGGTTCGTAAGGTCGAGAGAATGTCGTCGATGCGTCCTGCGTGTTTATCTCGATCGAAAGCGTCGTGAGCAGGGGGGCCTGTAACGCCACAAACGGCACGTTGAACGGTTTGAACTCGAAATATGGAGCGTCCTCCTCGAGTTGTTCAAGAAGCGTCTGTTGCGTATCGGCGGACACACGTGCTGAACGCGGTCGAAGCGGCTCAGGGGCTGCTTCACGATAGGCAATCGGCATGAGTTCCGGGTCGATCTGTTTCACATACCGGCTGTGGCCGGTCTCGCAGTAGGCGTATGCCGCTTCGTCGTCATGGAAGACGGTGAGGCCTGTCAGGGGAGAGACCATCTCGGGTGAGAACCGCGAGAAGCTACGATATGACGCATCGAAGACGAACGGGCGGTCCGGTAACGACGTGACGTCCGTCTCGTCGCAAATCGTATGGACGGCTGTATGCTCCGTCTCGTCCATCTGTGTCAACGTCTTTCCGACCTCGAAGCGATAGCCGTCAAACAAGAGGGGGCGAACGTTGAGTTCGAGCGCCGTCTCCTCTTCCGTGCAACCGCTCAAGGCCAAGACGGAAAGTAGAGACGCGACTATGCTGATTTTGCGCACAAGATTCCTCCTTTAGTCGTCAAAGCGGTCGTGCCATTTGTTCGCATCGTCCCGTAATAGCTTAAAGTGGGACCCGGTCTTTGTATTCGTCAACACGACGTCGTCACCTCGATAACCGACGTCGAACGTTTGGGCGCAGATGCCTTCGAATACGGTCAAGTAAGGCATCGAGGCCGGCTCACCCGGTTCGGTCGTCGCTTTCGAACGTTCGATCGCCTTGAATATGAAGCGCGTATCGTCGGCCGATACATGCGTCAAGAACGAGGCATCTCGCGATTCGGTGCCGATTAAAGCGAGTTCATGAAATACGGCATGCTGCCGGTTCGAGAATTCGGCTCGCATCTCACGCTTCAACGCCTCGCCTCGCAACAGGATCGGTTCGTGATACGTGATGGAGACAATTTCTTTATGCGGGACGTTGTCACGCATGAACGAGAAGCTAAACAGTGGATACCGTTCGCCTGAGACGAGCGTCGTCGGGAGCGTCTCGGTTTGACGGACACCGAGCAAGCGGTCGAACGAGGCGTCTTCCGGTCGTCGCACCTCGTCATACCCCTCCTGATTCGGGGAGGTGTAAACCCCGTACGCGTTCATCTTCTCGGTTGATTCCAATCCGAATCCGATTGAACGAAACGGCTGACGTGAGGCAGCGTCGATTGGAATTGTGACACGCTCATTGCCTTCTGACGATTCGAACGTCAAATCGAACGACCCGTTGAACGGCATCGTGACATGGACGAGCGTTTGCTCGAAAGCGGTCCGTGTCGGATAAGGCTCGTTGCCGAACGGTTTATCCATTTCCTTTAAAAACTGTAACCGCTCGTGGGGCTGGGCGTTGCGCAGTTTGGCGACGGCTGGATATGTGACGGCTTGATCGCGGAACGCGGCAAGACTATCGGGGACGGCATCGATTTGCTTCATATAGGTGATTGTATCGACCTGACATTCGACGAACGTCTGATTCTCCGCCTCAAAGAACGTGGCGGTCGGGAAGACTTGGGTCGAACGGTTGGTCGTCAGCGGTTGTGACAGCGTGACCGTGCCGATCCAACGGCGCTCTCCTCTTGGTGCGAGGGCGAGGGCGTCTTCCGGGTAGCAGGCGTCCAAGACCGTCGTCCGATCGGCCTCGGTCATCTCAATCAATTGACCGGAAGGCAGCATCGCCCGTCCTTGATAGTACTCTGGGGCTGTATGTAAGCGAAACGCTTGCTCTTCTTCACATCCGAACAAAAACGTCAATATGGCAAGTGTACAGAAAATCAGGTACTTTTTCACATCGGTGCTCTCCTTCAATGAATAACTTTCATCATTTTAGCACCAATTTTTTGTGACTTTAGACTTAGGAAAATTAAAGTGATTTTGATAAAAAAAATCGAAAAAACCGCTCGACTTGAACTAATCGGGTCCTTTTTACACTTATGGATATAAAATGGGATTTAACGTTTTTAAACGTGTCGATTTTTGACGAATAATGAAGGATTATCAATCGTTTAGCGAATCGTATTTACATTGACTTTTTTTTGAAAAATGTGATTAAAGGAATTGATTGTATATTTAATCCTTTAATCTACATCTCGGCCGCGTGCGGCCTTCAAAATTTCGAACCATTCTTCACGAGTCAGTTCGACTTCGAGTGCCTCGACGCCACGCTCGACTCGGTCAATTTTCCCAGAACCGATAATCGGCATGATGCGCGCCGGGTGTTTTAATAACCAGGCGTAAACGACTACATCGATTCCATGCGCACCGTGCCGCTCAGCGATTTCTTTCAATTTGTCGCGAAGTGGTGCATACGAATCGTCTGAGAAGAGTCGTCCGCCAGCGAGCGGGCTCCATGCCATGAGCGGCATCCGTTCTTCATGACACAGGTCGACCGCCCCATCCTCGAAGTGCTTCAGTTGCATCGGCGAAAGTTCGAGTTGGTTCGTCACCAGCTTGTAAGGCAGGCGTGATTGAAGCAGGCGCTGCTGTGACGGCAGATGGTTCGATACGCCGAACGTCCGGACTTTGCCACTGTCATGCAACGCGTTGAACGCCTCGGCGATGTCGTCCGGGTCCATGAGCGGGTCCGGGCGGTGAATCAACAACGTGTCAATGTGATCGATGCCGAGCTCTGAGAGCGACCGTTCGGCTTGGGCGATGATATGCGCCTTTGTCGTGTCATAATGGTTGATGGTCTGGCCCGGATTGAAGTCGCCTGTAAGCTTAATGCCCGTCTTCGTGACGATCTCGATTTGGTCACGGAGCTCCGGCTTCAAGCGAAGCGCTTCTCCAAACAGCCCTTCACACGTGTAGCCACCGTAAATGTCGGCATGGTCGAACGTCGTGATGCCGAGCTCGATGCACGACTCGATGAACGTGAGCCGCTCTTGGGCGCTCATGTTCCATTCGGCGAGACGCCACATGCCATGGACGATGCGTGAGAATGATAAGTCTTCAGTAAGCGTGATGCGTTGCATAGTCATTCCTCCTCTTTGTCAATCGCTTTCATTATACGGATAAATCGACGAAGCGTCACTTTGCCGATTCGAGGATGCAGTCAAATCGACTAAAATCCGCTATGATAAAAACACAATCTAGAAGAGGAGCCCCTCATGAAACGCTATCACGACTACGCCGACGTGGTGTTCGACCAATCCGGTCACGAGACCCACGTTATCAGGCATCACGATCAACTCGAGTTACATGGAATCGGGCGAAGCGCCGCGGTGTTTCGAATCAACGGGACCGCCCTCGTCATCAAAGTGTTTTTCCCCGGTTTCACTCACATCGCGGCCGAAGAGCACGTCATTTATGACACGCTGCAAGGGGTGCCGCACTTCCCACGGCTCTATGAGGCCGGGCCGAATTATATCGTCATCGACTACATCGCGGGGAAGACGCTATTTGAATGTTTGACCGAAGGGATTTGGATTGACGCGTCTTATATCAATCAAGTCGATGAAGCGCTCCTTGCGGCACGGGCGCTCGGGCTGACACCGTCCGACGTCCATTTGCGAAACATCATCCTCAGTCCGGACGGGCGCATCTATTTAATCGATTTGGCCCGATTCCGTCAAGGCCAGCACGTCGACCATCAATGGGAAGATTTGAAGCGGATGTATCGGCTCTACCGTCTCCCGTTCATGCCGAAGCGTTATTCGAAACGGCTGTTGAATGCGGTCGCTTACCTATATCGGACGTTCGTCAACGACCCGAGACAGTGAGCGGGCCGTTTTTTTTTTGGCGATTAGGGAATAACAGTAACGTATTGGACTTGTCACCTCAGTTAAAAAAAAGGAGGATCCATTTATGCATCGGATTTATGCGAACGAATTGGAGACGCTACATGACTGTGTCGAGACGTGTAACTACTGTTTGGAATCGTGTCTAGAAGAGAAAGACGTGAAGATGATGGTCGATTGCATCCGACTCGACCGTGAATGCGCCGCCCTCTGTACATTTCTCGCCGAGGCGATGACGCGGGATTCGGCGTTCGTGCCGGAACTTGCCCGGGCTTGTGCCGTCGTCTGTAAGGCGTGCGCCCAGGAGTGTGAGAAACACAAGCATGAGCATTGTCAGGAATGCGCACGCGTCTGTTTCGAGTGCGCGTCGATGTGCGATCGGTTGGCCGCATAATGTAAAAAAGTCAGTCGGTCGACTGACTTTTTTATGTGGGAGCAAATCGCCACGTGTATTTTGAAATCGAGATAAGTATAATGAAGAAAACGCTAAGAAAGTGGTGCCTCATGATTCGAACTTGTCGACGCGACGACCTTCAGGCCGTCCTACATATTTACAACGATGCTATCGTCAACAGTACCGCCGTCTATCACTATGAACCGGTGACGCTTCAAAACCGAATCGCCTGGTATGAAGAGAAGAAGGCATCCGGTCTTCCGGTAATCGTCTGGGAAGAAGCGGACGTCGTCATGGGATTCGCCACGTTCGGTCCGTTCCGACCTTGGCCAGCCTATAAATACACGGTGGAGCACTCGATTTACGTCCATCCCGGTTACCGCAGCAAAGGGATTGGCAACAAGTTGCTCCGTGAGATTATCCGTCTCGCAGAAGAGCGTGAGTATAAGACCGTCATCGGTGGTATCGACGCTTCGAACGTGACGAGTATCCGGGCTCACGAAAAAGTCGGATTCGTTCATTCCGGTACGGTGAAACGGGCCGGCTACAAGTTTGGAAAATGGCTTGATTTATCATTCTATCAACTCGATTTGAACGGTCCGGAGGCGCCGGAAGAGGGCTGAGCGGTAGCTGTCGGACGTTCCGAAATTACGATATACTGGCTACAGGGAATCGAATGGAGGAATCAGCATGACAGAACTACCGAATTGTCCGAAGTGTCAATCCACGTACGTGTATGAGGATGGGAGCTTGCTCGTCTGTCCGGAATGCGCCTACGAGTGGTCGCCGAGCGAGGTAGCCGAAGCGGAAGCAGACGCGCAAATCAAAGACGCGAACGGAAATGTGATCCAAGACGGAGACACGGTCACGGTCATCAAAGATTTGAAGGTGAAAGGGACGTCGCTCGTCGTCAAACAAGGCACGAAAGTGAAAGGCATCCGTCTCGTCGATGGCGATCATGATATCGACTGCAAAATCGATGGGCTCGGTGCGATGAAACTCAAATCGGAATTTGTGAAGAAAATCTAAAAAAGCGTGTCGGTCCGCAAACGGATCAACACGCTTTTTGCTGTTTATGAGAAAAATGGTTTGTATTCCCGGCGTTCGTGCATGACGGATACCCACTGGAGCGTCGTGAACTCCTCGAGCACCCACTCGCCGTTGAAGCGGCCAAGACCCGAATCTTTCTCTCCGCCGAACGGCAAGTGCGGCTCGTCGTTCACCGATTGGTCGTTGACGTGAATCATCCCGGTCTCGACTTGGCGTGCGAACTCGGTTGCACGGTAAATCGAACCGTGGACGGCACCGCTCAGTCCGTATGGCAACTCGTTCGAGAGTTTCAGCGCCTCGGCGTCGTCCTTGAACGACAGAATGACGGCGACCGGTCCGAAAATCTCATTTTTCGCGAGCGGCATGTCGTTCGTGACACCGCTCACGACAGTCGGCTCGAGCACGTTCCCGTCAGCGTTGCCGCCGACCTGGAGCGTCGCACCGGCGTCGACCGTCTGCTTGATTTGATCAAGGATGCGGTCGACTTGGTCGTGGTCGATGAGTGGACCGACTTGTGTGTCTGATTCGTTCGGGTTGCCGAACTTCAAGGCACGGACCCGATCAACGAATTTTTTGAGGAATTCATCGTGAATCGACTCGGCGACGAGGATTCGGTTCGTCGACATACAGATTTGCCCTTGGTGATAGAATTTCGAATAGACGGCCGATTCCACGGCACGGTCGATGTCGGCGTCGTCTAAAACGACGAAGACGTTATTCCCACCGAGTTCGAGCGCTGTCTTTTTCAACAGGCGTCCGGCCTTCTCGGCGATCCCTTTGCCGACCTCGGTCGAACCGGTGAACGAGATGAGTTTTGGCACCGGGTGCTCGACGATGGCGTCCCCAATCTCAGAACCGCGACCGACGACGATGTTCAAAACGCCTTTCGGAAGACCCGCTTCTTCAAAGAGCGAGGCGAAGAGGAGACCTCCTGTGACCGGTGTCGCCGTAGCCGGTTTGACGACGACGGTGTTCCCCGTCGCGAGGGCGGAGACGATTGAGCGGACCGCGAGGTGGAACGGGAAGTTCCATGGGCTGATGACGCCGATGACGCCGAGCGGTTTCCGATAGACCCGGTTCTCTTTATTTGGGACGATTGACGGCTTGATGAGCCCGTCCATGCGGAACGGGAACGTCGCTGCTTCCTTGATGATCGCCATCGAGGCTAAAAATTCGCCTTCTGCTTTGATGCGCGTGCTGCCCGACTCTTTGACGAGCCAGTCGATGATGTCATCTTTATGCTCGAGCGTCACTTCGGCGAACTTCTCAATCAAGGCGCGTCGGTTTTGCGGGAGCATCGTTGCCCATTCGGTTTGTGCTTCCTTTGCAACCGCGTAGGCTTTGTCGAGATCGGATTCGTCGGCCGAGCGGATGGAGAACAACGTCTCGTCCGTGAACGGATTGGTGTTATCAATCGATTTGTCGCTCGATCCTTCGACCCACTGGCCATCGATGTACATCTTCGTAAAATCGGTATGCATACTCAAACACTCCTTTATGTTTTTGCTTCACCTTAAGAAGTATTCACCTGATTTGAAAAATTAAACCTATCGATGCGGAACTAGCTTGTTTTACAAAATAGTTGCGCTTGGTAGTACCTTCCATTACTATTATGTATAACAAGTTAGTTTGATGAAAGCGAGGTCACGCCATGGCGATGAGTCAGATGTTGAAAGGATTGCTCGAAGGGTGCCTGTTGGCCATCATCGATAAAGGAGAGACGTACGGCTACGAGATGTCGGAGAAGTTGCAGGCGTACGGATTCACGATGGTGAGTGAGGGCAGCATCTATCCGGTGTTATTGCGGATGAAGAAAGACGGCTGGGTCGAGACGATTCAAAAGACACTGCCGTCCGGAGGGCCGAAGCGAAAGTATTACATCTTGACGGAGGCGGGGCAACAAGAATTGCTCGCCTTCAAACAACGTTGGGCGGAAGTGTCAAGCGGCGTCGACCGCGTACTCGGAGAGGGGAATGAAGATGGAGCTTTCAAAAAAGAGTCGTGATTTTTTGGATGATTTAGCAGTCTATCTTATGTCGAGTGGGAAAGCGGAAGAGGAAGTGCACGACGTCGTCGCCGAGCTCAAAGACCACCTCGAGGAAGCGGAACGGGCAGGAAAAAGTGTGGACGATGTCGTCGGCCAAAGTCCGAAAGCCTATATGCAGCATCTCGGGCATGAGATGGCGTTTGATGGGAAAGGCTTTTTCAAAATCATCGCGATGTTGGTTCCGAACGTGTTCGCCTACATCATCATCGGTAACTTCATTCAAGGCGAGATGACGTTCTCGACGGTTCAGCTGATCGGGTTCCCGCTCGTAGCCGTCCTGTTCTTGCTGGCCGCCTCGCAAGCGTTCCGCAATCTGTCCGTCCGTTCGAAAGCAAGTCCATTCAAAAACGGGGCGACGTACATCGCGCTTGCCGTGTTGCCGATGACGCTGTTCCTCGGTCTGATGGTGCTCGACATCTTCGTCGAGACCCCGACGATCGTGTTCGGTTCGACCGGCCAACTCGTCTTGCTCGGAATGGCCGTCGTTACGTTACTCATCGTCTCGGTGTGGACGAAGACGTGGATCAATCTGATTATTCCGCTGCTCTTATTCGGGCCGCAATACGCGTTCGCCCAGACGAGTTTGCCGCTCGAGCAACAACTGATATTCTCGATGCTGATTCTGTTCGTCGGGATGGGGGTCTTCTTGTTCGTCTGGTGGAAAAAGAATCAACAGGGGCAAGCCTGATGCTGGGGCGAATCATCTTCGTCGTCCTCCTGTGTCTGCCGTGGGGTTTCTTCGTGACAGCATCAGACTTTCTTTTAGGGAATGCGTTCGGGTATGTCATGATTCCGGTCATTATGTGGTGGGGCGCGTGGCGGTTTGCCCGACGTGGGATGTTCCCGTGGCTCGCATTCGGACTCATCGTATCTTATTTCATTTCCACGGCGATGGTTTGGCGTGTCGACGGGGCGTGGGATTACTTCTTTAAGCCGTTCAATCAGTTCATTGTCATAAACATCTGGACGATGGTGTTCGCGATTGGTGTTGGCTTGACGTCCTTTTATCGTTGGGCATTTCGAAAAACGCACGATTCTGCTTAAGGTTGGACGCGGCTGGGAATAGGCAACTGAACGCCAATAGAGAAAGAAGGGATTCCCATTGCCAGTCAATCCGACGATTCAATTTTATTTAAACCAGCTGCAAAATGACTTGCCGGTCACATACGATCGATTGGATCCGCTCGAATTGAGAAGACAAGAAGATGCGATGATGACCCGATTTCAACATAAAGAGCACGTCCAGGAAGTGGAAGAGGTTACGCTCACCCTCTCCGGCCGGACGATTCCGGGGCGGGTATATCGGACAACCGAGACCATCGCCCCGGTGCTCGTTTACTATCACGGAGGCGGCTATGTCAGCGGCAGCCTCGACACACATGACGCGATTTGCCGGACGCTCGCGAACGAGGCGGATTGTACCGTTATCTCAATCGGTTACCGTCTCGCGCCGGAGCACAAGTTCCCGGCCGCTGTCGAAGATGCGTACGGCGCCCTCGTCTGGGTGGCCGATCACGCGGATACGTTACGGATTGACCGGGCCCGCATCGCCGTCGGCGGTGACAGTGCCGGCGGGGCGCTCGCGACGGTCAGCGCCTTAATCGCCGTCGAACGAGACGGCCCGCCAGTGGTGCACCAACTGCTCCTCTACCCGGTCACTGGGACCGAGGAAAACGTGCCGTTGTCGATGGTTGAGCATGCGAACGGCTACTTGCTCGACGAGGGGTTGATTCGATGGTTCCAGCATCAGTATTTTAACGATGAGACGGAGCTGAAACATCCGTACGCTTCGCCGATTTTTTCCGAATATTTGGCTGATTTACCGCCGGCGACACTGTTGACGGCCGAGTATGACCCGCTCCGCGACCTCGGTCGAGCGTATGCGAATAAACTGATTAGCCTCGGGGTGTCGGTGACGTACCACAATTACGGAGGACTCATCCACGGCTTCGTCAATTATTACGCATACGTCCCGGAAGCGAGACGAGCCGTTAAAGAAGCGGCAAGGGCGCTTCGACATGTATTCTATACGCAAAAAACTCGCCCGTAAGGCGAGTTTTTTCATGCTTGCGACAAATAAGGGAAGCGACAACCTTCAGGGAAAAACTTCCCTTCGTTCATGCGAATCATCCATGGACCGTCGCTGGACGGACGTTGCTCGACACCATCCAAATCGGGCGTAAATTTAAAGACGATTTCGGTGATGCCTTCAAAAGAGAGGCGTGCGACGACGTCACGCATATCGACAGGACGCGGCGACAGCACGGCGTACAGAATTAAACGCGAGCGTTCGATTATATAAATGACATGGACGTCATCGAAACGATACACATCCTCGTCCATCCCTTGATAGTAATGAAACATCCAAATGTGCATATCGTCTGTCGTATAGAGGCGCGGTGAAAACGGGAGTGATTCCAGTTTGAAACGCCGCCACTGTTCGGCATCGACGTCGACGTGTTCGAGTGGAGAAGCCGATCCCGAGACGCGGACGAAAAACTCCGGTTCCGATTGTGCGGAGAAGCCTTGCTTCTCGTAAAACGGTTCAACGCTTTCGTTGCAAGCTAGAAAATAAGGCAACCCATCCGTGTCATGTTGCTTAAACAAGTGTTTAAAGATGCGGGTGGCGAGTCCTTGTCCTTGTCGGATCTCGTCTGTCATGACCGTTCCGATTTGATACGCTTCTCGCGCGGTTCCGTCCATCATCACTGTCATCCGGCTCATCCCGACGCTCGAGATGACATTCCGATAGAACGTCAATGAATAGCAGCGATAACGGTCAGTCCATTCGCCAGCTTTGTACCACTCGCGAAAATCGATGCCGAATGTCTCGTCGGCTAAGTAAAAAAACGAGTCGAGCTCTTTTTCCGAATATTCGAGGTTGGTGATTGGCTTTTTTGGCATACAGTTTGCTCCTTTTTTGAACTTCAATGTCTGTTCCTGTACATTAGAGGCAGAGAGGGGTAATACAGATTATGAAACGATATGAAGCGATTTTATTCGATGTCGACGATACGTTGCTCGACTTTAAACAGAGCGAGCACGTCGCTTTGCAGCAGTTGCTCGCTGCGTACAACGTTCACATGACCGATGAACTGAAACAACAGTATGTGACGATTAATAATGGATTATGGCGCGCCTTCGAGCGCGGCGAGGTCGGACGGGAAGACGTCTTGATGGGACGCCACACGCAACTGTTCGACACGCTTGGTATCACAATCGATGCACATGAAGTTGAACAGCGCTATCGCGACCATCTTCACTCGGGTGTGCACATCATCGATGGGGCGCTCGAGCTCGTCCAAACGCTCAGCGAACAATATCCGCTCTACATCGTCACGAACGGCGTCACGGAGACGCAGTTCAAACGGCTCGAAGCCTCGGGACTGCTCCCTTATTTCCAAGACGTGTTCGTCTCGGACGCGACCGGGTCACAGAAGCCGATGAAACCGTTCTTCGACTACGTGTTCGACCGTGTGCCGCACGTCGCACCGGAACGCGGGCTTATCGTCGGCGACTCGGTCACGGCCGATATCGCCGGTGGACGCATGTACGGGCTCGATACGTGCTGGTACAATCCGCATGAGATTGCGGCGACGGTCGAAACGACGTATGAGATTCAAGACTTGAACGAGCTGACATCCATTCTGTCCGGCTCAGCGGTCGATAAAGTGGGGCGGCAGTGATTGGGGCAACGCGTGAAGCGTCTCCGGGAACAGTTTTAACTCGCGGAGCGTCTCGAGCGGCTGCCAACGATAGATGAGGTGATCCCCTTCCGGGCCATGGAAGTCTCCATGTTGGAGCGGGAGGTCGCCCGATACATAAAAGTACATCCCGATTTCATGCACGGTACGCTCGAGGTACGTGAAGAAATTTTCGGACACGAATGCGAATGTTGTTCCGGTCACTGCGGCTTCGAGTTCTTCCTGTAACTCTCGTGTCAAGGCGAGCTCGGCTTCTTCGCCGATGCCGACGCGTCCGCCCGGTAACGCCCAAAAGTCATCGTTCACGTTCCGATGGACGAGCAAATGACCGTCCTGGACCCAGATGCCGGCGACCCGGTAATTGAACGTGCCTTGTTCGGTCGGAAATACGATATCCATGTTTCATCACTCCATTCCTATAGCTATAACGAGTATACGCCAAGGAGGCCGATTATGTTTCAATCACATGCCACATACGTTGGAGACGATTTTCGGGACGAGACGCTCCGTGACGTTCAACTCACGCAGACGACGTTCGAGAACTGTCGTTTTACCTATATTGATGCGACCGAGTTCGAGACCGAGCAGTGCCGCTTCATCAACTGTGACTTCACCGATTCAAAATGGAACGCCTCACGTCATAACGAGAGTTCGTTCTTAAACTGCACGTTCACCGGGGCAAACCTGTTCTTGTCGGAGTTCGACGAGTGCAAGATGACAGGTTCGTCATTCGAGTCATGCACGTTCGAAGGGGTCGTCGTGCGTGAAGGGGATTGGTCGTTCGTCAATCTTCGGCACGCCCCACTCCGGAAGATGGACTGGTCCGGTGTCCGGTTGACCGAGGCCGATTTATACGGGGCTGATTTGAAAGAGACGGTGTGGACGAACGCCGTCTTGTCCCGTGCCGTCTTGCAACACGCCGACTGCACCGGTGCGGATTTTGTAGGAGCCGAGATGGACGGGGTCGATTTTTCAGACGTCAATATAAAACAAGCGACGATTGACGTGATGCAGGCCGTACAAGTCGCCCGCTCGCTCGGGGCGAACGTCATATGACGAATGAACGTGTGCTCGAACGGTTACGTGAGTTCGTGAGCCGAGACGACAACGTTCGTGTCTTCGTTTTGAACGGGTCGCTCGCCAACCCGGACGTGCAACGGGATTGCTATCAAGACGTCGATGTCACTTGTTTCGTCGAAGACGTGAACGCGTTCATCGAAGACCGCTCGTGGATGGGGCCGCTCGGGGACGTGTTGATTATGCAGACGCCGGATGAGGTGCCGGGCCACGCCGACTATGAACGCTTCGCCTTTCTCGTTCAGTTCGCCGCCGGCCATCGTGTCGATTTGACCGTCCGTCCGCTTGAGGCGGTCGCGGCCACGCTCGCCGCTGATTCGCTCAGTCTCGTCCTGATTGATAAAGACGACATCGCCGGTCAACCAGTCCCGTCTGATGACACGTACCGCATCAAACGACCGACGCGGTTCGATTATGAACAGTGTTGGAACGAATTTTGGTGGGTGTCGCTTTACGTCGTTAAAGGCATCAACCGGAAACAGTTGTTGTACGCGTATGACCATTTGACCATCATGCGGACGATGCTCCGGCAGATGCTCTCGTTCGAGGTCGGGTTTCAAACGGGCTTTACTGTGAACGTCGGGAAGTCTGGAGACGGCCTCAGCCAACACGTCTCCCGGGAGTGTTGGGAGGCGTATCTCGACACATATCCTGTCATCGAGACGACTTCGCTCGAGTCAGCCCATCGTCAGCTGATCGATTTGTTCGAACAGGTCAGTCGACGAGTGGCCGACCAGTCAGGGATTCCGTTTCAGGAAGCAGAAGCACGACGCATACGTGACGCCTATTCGACACTTTGGTGTCAGCGCGATTAACTTTTTACCGAGTCGGGAAACCCCCTTGTATAGAAGGGGGAATGACGCTTGAATCCGTATACGACGTTCATCGCGCTCCTAGTGGGGAGTTTACTTTTATTTGTCGGCATCCGGACGAAAAAATGGCCCATCATCGTCGTGGCCTTGTTTCCGCTCGGACTCGTCGCGTTTAACATGTATTTGCTCATTACCGGACGCTAGAAGACTGCCTGTCAGTCTTCTTTTTTGTAGATGGATTTCACAAAAAACACTGTCGGCAATAAGATGCCGATGACGGCTTCGATGAGCGCAAACCAGCGGGCCGGACCGACCGGTAGGATGTCCCCAAAGCCGATGGAAAGGAGAGTGACCCCGCTGAAGTAGAGGAGGTTCTGCCAATTCGGATCGACCGGGGTCATCGACTCGAGCGACGTGACGAGGATGACACCGTTTTGTGATAAGGCGTAATAGATGACGGCAAATCCGGCTAGGACGCCGCACAGACTGACGAATAAGTGACTGAAGAAGCGTCCGTCAAAGCCGGTCTGCCGATACGTCTTGTGCCGAAAGAAGGTATATACGTTCATGCCGACGAATAATACGGCAATCGTGAAGAGAATGGTATTCATGTTCGTGTCTCCTTTTTTAGAAGGTCTATAACTGTTGTACCCTGCCCAGACACTAGGAAACGGACCAATTTGACATCATGAACGAACCAACGACAAGGAGGTGTCCGTGTGCGGCGTTACTTATTGATCGTATTGTGTTCAACGATTATTTTAGGGGGTTGCGTGACAAAAACGCCATTCGATTTCGATGAGATTGAAACGTATAAAATCTTTTACAACGTGCCGACAGACGAGATTATCGCCGATATGTCCAGTTATGACCTCGTGATTATCGAACCGATTTGGTACACGACCGAACAAATCGAGGCGATTCAATCGAAGGGGACGAAAGTACTCGGCTATATCAACGTGATGGAGGCAGATACGTGGAACCGGGCGTTAATTGGACAAATGAAAGAGGACGATTTCTTTTATCGGGACGGGGAACGTATCTATTTTCAGAGATGGGACTCGTATTTGACGAATATCGCATCTGCCAACTTTCGAAAAATCTTGATTCGTGAAATCCAAAAACAAATCATCAATAAGCATATCGATGGCATCTTCTTGGATACGGTCGGTGACATCGATGACGTTCATCTCGACTATCCTACCGACTTAGCCGAACAGCTCGACGGTTTAGAAACGTTTCTAAAATCAATCCAAGGCACGTATCCGGGTGTCCCGATCGTTCAGAATTGGGGAATCGAGACGTTGGAGCGGACGAGTGCCCCTTACGTCGACGGATTCATGTGGGAAGGGTTTAACTATACGGCCATCACATCAGATTCATGGTCGATGGAAAAAATTGAGCGATTAAACGCGTTGCGCGAAACGTACGACATTGCCGTATTGACCGTATCGGATACGGAAGAAAGTACGAGTCGTAACTTGGCCGAAGCGAACGGTTACATCCATTATCATGAGCCAACCTATTATGATACATGGGATTTTTAGGGATTATTTAAGGTTATAGGAAGGAAGTGTGCGGGTATTTAATGTAAGGAACTAATATTTTTACCATAAAACAACATAAAACTCGAAGAGGAGGGGATTCTTATTTTTTACGCTCAAGACCGTCCATGGATCAAGTGGACCGAAATCCTTGTCGTGTTCGCCGTATTGATCGGCATCGACCTCGTGTTTAGCTTAGGGTCGATTCAAAACGATTTAAACTTGTTTTACGTTGCGGCGATTTTATTCGCCTTACGGTACGGGACAATCTTTGGTCTCATCAGTTTCGCTCTGTTGCTTGTCTATAAGGTCGTCTATACGGGTTTCGTCGGTGGCGACATCTTCCTATTGTTCTACGATACAAATTCACTTCTCACGTTATTCTATTACTTCGCCCTCACTGTCATCGTCGGATTGTTCAGCACGTCATTTCGTGAACGGTACGAGATCAGTCAGTTCCGCAACGAGGAACTGAAAGATGAAAACACGTACTTGAAAGAGACAGTCGACTTACTCAACACTTCTCAGACGACACTTCGTCAAAAGTTACTCCAATCGGAATATAGCCTCAACCAACTGTATGAATTGGCCGTCTCGCTCGATTTACCACATCCTGAATTGATTCGAAGCGAAACGATTCGCCTCTTGAAAAAATATTTTCTCGCAAGTGACGTTGCCATCTATCACGTCGACCGGTCGCAGAAGTCGATGCGTCTCCTTATTCGCCAAGCGGAGAAAAAAGAGTTCCCGCAAACGATTTTCCTCGACGAGGCATCGGGCATGTTTAAACGTTTTTTCCAAGTCCAAGAGACGACGCTACGCCAACTCGATGATGAAGACTCGGACCCGATGTTGCTCGCGCCGATCACGATTGATGGACAGACGCGTGAAGTCGTCGTCATCAAACGTTTACCGCTCCGTAAGTTGACGACCGATGATTTGCACGTCTTGAACATCCTCTTCTCCTGGATCGGGACGCGTATTGAGAACGCGCAGACGCTCATTCGAAAAGAACAGCATGCTTTGCTCTATCCGGGGACGTCGTTCTATAAAAAAGATGCGTTCACTGAGCTCGTTGCGTTGCAAGAGCAAAAGAAACTGCATCACGGCCAACCTTACATCGTACTCGAATATGCGCTTGGCTATGAGCCGGTGTCCCTCGAAAGCATCGAGGCCATCGTCCATTCGTACTTGCGGGAAATCGATGTCGTCGGCTACGACAAAGATGACAACAAGCTGATGCTCTTACTGCCGGGGACGAGCGAAGAACACCGGCAACGGATTTATGACCGGATTGAAGGCATCTTGATTCAGAAAGGGGTGTGAGTATGGCAACGATTAGTAGCACCGTTTGGATTTTCCTCTATGTCATTCATGCCATCCTCGCCCTCGCCTTGCTCATTGTGTTGAAGCGGAGAATGAAAGCCCCAGATTACGGGGTCGCAGTGACAGCCCTTTGCTTCGGGCTGTTTTTACCTTTCATCGCCGAGCTTGCCGTCTATGCTGTCTATCGACTCGCCGAACGGTTCGGTCGCAGTGGCTTGATTGAAGACTACGATGAATATATCGACTTCAAGGTCGTCAACTATGAAAAGATTCGTCACGAGGCGAAATCGAGTGCGAGCTTGCTCCCGTTGACCGATGCCATCAACTCAAAAGACCCGGCGATTCGGAAACATTCGATTTTGACGCACGTGAATAACTCGATTGACCAACAAGGGAAGTACTTGCAGATGGGTCTGCAGAGTAAGGACAGTGAAACGGTCCATTATGCAGCGGCAACGATGAACATTTTGGTCGATCAATACGAACAAGAATTGAAGCAGGCGAAACGTGACTACGACCTTGGGAATCCGGCATCGATTCGCCGGCTCGCCACCATCTATAAACGGATGATTCACAGTGAACTGATTACGACGGTCATGCTGACCGACAAGCGGGAAGCCTGGTTGAAGGAGTTGTTGATTGCCAAAACGCTCTTTCCGCCGACGGCTTGGATATATGAAGATTTGAATGAAATTTATCGTGATGCGAAACGACCGAAAGAGCAACTCGCTATCTTGAAAGAGTATGTGCATCACTTCCCGGAACGCATCGAGGCCCATCTCATGCTCATCGATTTCTATTATGAGCGGGAACGTTGGGCCGAGGTGAAAGCGGTCATGTTTATGATGCAAACCCAATTCTCGCTCGAGGACGTGCCGTACGAGTATCGGCTGTTATTTGAAGAATGGAGTGACACGACATCATGGAAAAACGAACTGTAATCTCATTCTCGCTCTTCATCGTCTTATTTCTCGTCATCGTCGGCGCGATTCAATACTTACGGACCCACTCGTTGCACACGCTGTTGCCGGGTATCGCAGAGCAGCGAATCGAGATTGACCAGATTCAAGGCGGAGAAACGGCTCAGACCGGCCAACATCGCCTTCAAGTCTATCTTGTCCGTGACGAAGAAGAATTGGCCGTTCAGACGGCTGAAAATATCCTATATGGGCTTCGCTATGCGAAAATCGACGTCCAAGAAATCACACCGGAACAAGTCGGGACGGTGACGCCCTCGCCATATACGATTCTCATCTTCACGGGAGAACGGACGACACGTTGGCCGCTCATCGAGATGAAACAATTTGTAAAGCAAGGCGGCAACCTCATCTTTGGCAACCGGTTTAAAGATGCTGCCTTCAATGAGCTGACAGGGATTGAAGAGATTGGGGAGTTTGTGCCGGACGTGTACGGCTTGAATTTCGAGGAAGTGATTTTCCCAGGCTACGTCGACTTGAATCCACCGGAAGATCTGTTCGTCCACAGTGTCGTCGATTTTGCCATCGCAGACGACGCAAACGTCTTACTGTCGGCAGAAGGGTTTCCTATCCTTTGGGAATATGCGGTCGGCGATGGGAACGTGCTCTATTGGAACACGACCATCACTAATCAAAAGATGACGCGTGGCCTGTTCGTCCAAACGCTCGGCACGTTGCCACCGGCGTTCGTCTCCGCACAGGCTGCCATCAAGCTCATGTATATCGATGACTTTCCGGCTCCGATTATGAGCGGGAAGATGAAAGACGTCTCGACGACGCCGCTCGACAAATCGGTCAAAGACTTCTTTGCTGAAGATTGGTGGGAAGACATGCTCCGAATGGGCGAAGAAGACGACTTGATTTACACCGGTGCGATGATTGGCACGTACGAGGAAGAAATGGAACTCGTCGATGAAGAGTTGATTAGACGAGGCGAATTCCCGATGCTGTTTTTCGGTCGTAAGTTATTGGCAAGCGGTGGAGAAATCGGTTTACATGGCTATAACCATCAATCCCTCGTCACGGCTGATGAGCCGATTGACCCGACGTATGGCTATATCCCGTGGAAAGATAAAGACGAGATGAAGCGGTCGCTTCTTCAAGCCGAGTCCGTGTTCGCGAACTATTTCCCGGCTGAGACGCTCAAATCGTACGTCCCACCGTCGAACGCCTTGAATCGGACCGGCGTCGATGCGATCGCTGAAGCGTTACCTGAACTGCGCACAATCGCGTCGCTTTATACCGGGGAACCAGAGAACGGGGATTTCGTGCAAGAGTTCGAGTTCGATGAGACACACCCTCACGTCTACCACTTTCCACGTGTATCGAGCGATTACGGGGAAGAGCGCGGTTCGATTTTCCAGATGGTCGACGCGATTGCCAATTTTGGCGTCTTCTCGCACTTCATTCACCCAGATGACGTTATCGACCCCGACCGGGCACTTGGACGTGACTGGGACACGATGTTCGCCAGTCTGAAAAAAATCAATGACGACGTGAATACAAACTATCCGCACCTGCAGTCGTATACCCAGCATTACGCGACGGAAAAGCTCATCACCTACCAAGCGGCGGACGTGAACGTCTCGTTTGATGACGGGACTGTCTACTTGTCAGGCGAAGGGCTCGTCAATCCGTCGCATTTCACGGTCCGGCTCAAGTCCGGACAATCGCTTGAGACAGGTACGTTCGACTTTGGGACGGTCGAACAAATGGAAGCGGATCGCCCGCTCTACTTGGTCACATTGACGGCGGCGAACGCTCAGATTGCCATCGAAGGAGGCACACCATGAAGATTGGACTCGTGTTAGAAGGGAGTTATCCGTACGTGAGCGGAGGGGTGTCGAGTTGGACCCAGACGCTGATTGAAGAGATGCCGGATGTGGAGTTTCAAATCATCTCCATCCAACCGACCGTGAAGCGTCCCGAGGACATGAAGTATGTGTTGCCGGAAAATGTGTCTGGAATCACGCATCTCTATTTGAACGAGTCCGGTGTGAAGGGGAAAGGACGGATGAAACTCGCGCCTGAGGAAGAGCGGAAGCTGTCGGATTGGCTGATGTTGAAGAGTCCGAATCGACAAGCGCTCGGGATTATCGGGACGCGAGTCCCCTCGAGTGAGGCGTTTTTCGCCAGTGAGTTTTTCTGGCACAACGTCAAGACCGCCTATTCTGAAGAGATGAACGGTGGATCTTTCATCGACTACTTTTGGATGTGGCAAAGCATGTACATGCCGGTGCTTCGCGTGTTGCATCAGCCGCTCCCCGACGTCGATCTCGTCCATTCCGTGTCGACCGGTTACGCCGGGATGGTCGCCTCCTATATGAAAGAGACACAAGGCATCCCGTTCATATTAACCGAGCATGGCATTTATTCCCGTGAGCGGGAAGAAGAGATTCTTCAGTCCTACTGGATTCCGGCTCCGTACAAGCCGCGCTGGGTCCGTTTCTTCCACCACTTGTCACGCGAGGCTTACAATGCGGCCGATGAGATTATTACGCTGTTTGAACGGAATCGTGAATATCAGGAATGGATTGGGGCACCGAGCGAAAAGACGAAGATTATCGCCAACGGCATCGCCGATCGCCACATCCGTCCGGTCATCGAGCCGGTCGAGCACGACGTGTTTCAAATCGGGGCCATCGTCCGTGTCGTACCGATTAAAGATTTAAAGACGATGATTTATGGGGCGAAGATTTTACAAGAACGGCGCCGTCTCTTTAAACTGACGATTATGGGCCCGCTCGATGAGGACGAAGAATATGCCGAGGAATGTCGGTTGTTGATTGAACGGAGCGGTCTGACGGATTATGTCGAACTTGTCGGGAAAGTGAATGTGCAGGAATGGTTACCGACGTTCGATTTGTTGCTACTGACGAGCATCTCGGAAGGGCAGCCGCTAGCCGTCCTAGAAGGGATGGCTGCCGGTATTCCATGGGTGGCGACGGACGTCGGTGCCTGTTCGGAACTTTTATACGGTCGCTCGGACGACCCGTTCGGTCCAGCCGGGTTCATCGTGCCGCCTGTCCACCCGGAAGCACTCGCCGATAAAATCGAGTGGATGATAGATTATCCGCGTGAACGGATGCGCTTCGGCAAGAACGGCCGCGAACGCGTCCGTCAATATTATCGGTTGCAACAGTTCGTCGACCGGTATAAAGCAATCTATGAAGCGAGGAGGGAACAGTATGGCGGGCATCGGGTTTAAGTTACAGAAGTTGTTTCAAGAAGACTACTATTCATCCCGACTGAAGGCGTACACGTTCTCCGGTCTCGTCACCTCAGGACCTTGGCTCATCGTCATTTTGGTCGTCGGGACGATTCAATGGCTGGCGTTTCAAATGCCGATGCTCTCACTCGAGGAACGGACGCTGTTTATGTTGTCGGTATCTTATGCGTTCATCTTCTCGCAAATCTTGTTCAGTTTCCAACAGCTCGTCGTCACGCGCTACGTCGCCGATTTGTTTTACGAGAAGAAAGCACACGATATTTTTCCCGTCTTTACCGGAATGCTGAAAGTGACGATGCTCGCAGCAATCATCATGTACAGCATCTTTTGGATGATTTCACCGCTCGATTTTTTGTATAAGCTCGTCTTGTTCGTCTTGTTCATGACGATTAACGTCATTTGGGTCATGTTCTTATTTTTGAGCGCGGCCAAGTTTTATCAGGCGATCGCGTACAGCTTTTTACTCGGCGGTTTTATCGCGATTGGCGGTGTGTTCTTGATTAGCCGCATCCTAGTGGACCCGACGAGCTTGGAGCTGTTGCTCGGCTTCACGGTCGGGATGCTCGTCACGCTGTTCGGCTTATTCTTTGCGATGCTACGGACGTTCCCGCTCCGCTATGCGACGAACGAGTTTTCTTATTTCCGCTATTTTGATCTCTACCCCGATTTGTTCGCCATCGGCGTCTTGTACGTTCTTGGCATTTGGGTGACGAACTTCATCATTTGGTTCGGGGAGGGGCGGACCGTCGTCGCGGAATCGTTCGTGTTCAACCCGTACTATGACACGGCCGTATTCTGGTCTTACTTGACGATTGTCCCGACCCAGCTCTTGTTCGTCGTCGCCGTCGAGACACGCTTTTATGAACGGTATCGCACGTTCTACGGCCTCATCAACTACGGGGGCGCTTTGCATCAAATCGATAAGGCGAAACAGACGATGACGACCGTCCTGAAGAACGAATTGATTCGTCTCGGACGAAGCCAAGGGGTCGTCACGTTGTTCGCCATTCTCATGGCGGGTGTGTTCGTCGGCTGGATTGGCGTACCGGAAGAAGTCGGTCAAATCTTTCGGATGACGACGCTCGCCGCTTTCGCGAACGCGATGATTCTCGTCTTGACGCTACTCCTTCTCTATTTTGAGGACCGGCGCGGGGCACTATTCGTTAACTTGTCGTTTTTCACAGGCAACGCACTCTTCACCCTGGCGCTGCTACCGCTCGGCATCGATTGGTACGGCGTCGGGTTTGCCGTCAGTACGACCATCACGTTCTTTATCGCCGGTTTGCGCTTGATGTATTTCATGGGAAAAGTCGACTATTACGTGTTCGCGTCCTCGAATCGACGCAAGCTCGGAATCGAGCGCTTCTCACAGATGGGAACGGCATTGAATCGTCGCTTCTCGCGTTGAAGGGTTCCTATTTCAGCGAAAGATTGATATGATGTGTCCGAAGACGACCGAATTTCATAATGTTTGCCACTAGGGGAGTCGCATGACGCGGCTGAGATGGACGAGGTCCAGACCCTTTGAACCTGATCTAGTTCACGCTAGCGGAGGGAAGTGGGCGAAACGACTTTTCTCACGCTGTATGTCCGACGCCGCTTCCGTTATGGGAGGCGGCGTTTTTTCATACAAAAGGAGGAGTTCATCATGACGTTCACCCAACACATCCGACAAGAAGCGGATACTTTGTTCCAAGCGAGTTTTGACCACCCGTTCGTCCGATCACTCGGCGAAGGGACGCTCGACGAG
Source organism: Exiguobacterium alkaliphilum 12/1 (assembly GCF_000714435.1). Classification (GTDB taxonomy): domain Bacteria; phylum Bacillota; class Bacilli; order Exiguobacteriales; family Exiguobacteriaceae; genus Exiguobacterium; species Exiguobacterium alkaliphilum. The sequence goes on along the minus strand of NZ_JJMW01000029.1, from coordinate 36,271 downwards.
GCGAAGTTTCGCCACTATGTTCTGCAAGACTCATACTATCTGAACCAATTTTCGAAAGTGCAGGCGAGAGGGGCAATCGTGGCGCAAAATATGGAACTGTCGAGCCGTTTTTTGACACACGCGCTCCACACGATCGAGGCGGAACACGCGTTACATCGTGAGTTCTTCACGATGCTTGATGTGACCGAGGAAGAGCGACGTACGTTCGAGCCGGCGCCGACCGCATATGCGTACGCGATGCACATGCAACAAGCCGGACCGACGCTCGGGGACGTACTCGCAGCGATTTTACCGTGCTACTGGGTATACTACGAGATTGGCGAACGATTGAAAGATGCAAAGCCGGAGCATCCGATCTATACGGCTTGGATTGCGACGTATGGGTCGGAATGGTTCCGCGAACTCGTCGAAGAACAGATTGAACGGCTCGACCTGTTGGCCGAGCAAGCGACAGAAGCCGAACGCAAACGTTACCGTCAGTTGTTCTTGAAGAGCTGTTATTACGAAGTGGCGTTTTGGCAGATGGCCTGGACGCTCGAGACGTGGGACGTACCGGTGGAGGTGAGCCGATGAAGCGTGATTTGTGGGATAAGGTACGGGCCGAGCGGCCGCTCATCCATAACGTTACGAACATCGTCGTCGCCAACTTCTCGGCGAACGGATTGCTCGCGATCGGTGCGTCACCGGTCATGGCGTCCGCTGTCGAGGAAGTAGCGGAAATGGCGACGGTGAGCGATGCGCTCGTGTTGAATATCGGCACGCTCGATGCGACGACGGAAAGGACGATGATTCGAGCGGGACAAGCGGCGAACGCTGCAGGACGTCCTATCGTCTTCGATCCGGTCGGTGTCGGTGCGACGGCGTTTCGACGTCAAGTGGCGACTGCGATCCTCGAGCAGGTGCAGGTGACGGTCATCCGGGGGAACGCCGGTGAGATGGCGACATTGATTGACCGGACGGCGCACGCGCGCGGGGTCGATACGGGAGAAGCGTTGCAAGACGTGACAGACGTCGCGCGCGAGGCGGCCAAACGGTATCGCTGTGTCGTCGCGATGACCGGAGAGACGGATGTCGTCAGCGACGGGGACGTGACGATTGAAATCAAAGGAGGAACCGAAACGATGACGCGGACGACCGGGACCGGCTGTCTGCTCAGCGCGGTCGTCGGCGCGTTTCTTGCGGTTGAGGCTGACGCGATGACCGCGACATCGACGGCGCTCGCCGGATACGCCCGTTGCGGGGAACTCGCGACCGCACGTGCCGAGGGATCGGGCGATTTCCCAATTCATTTCTTGAACGAGCTTGGGAAGATGACCGCGGTCGAACTGCCGAGTGACCGGATTGAGGTGGTGTCATGAAGCGCGCACAAGTGTTGACGATTGCCGGATCTGATTCGGGCGGCGGCGCCGGCATTCAAGCCGATTTGAAGACGTTTCAAGAGCTCGGTGTATTCGGGACGAGCGTCTTGACGGCAGTCACGGCGCAAAACACACGGGGTGTGCATGGCGTCGAAGCGGTATCGGCTGAATTGCTCGCGCAACAACTCGATGCGATCGGCTCCGATTTTTCAATCGAGGCGTGCAAGACCGGGATGTTGTTCGATGCGAGTCGAATCGAGACCGTCGCTTCCGGCGTGAAGCGGCATGCGTTCAAACAGCTCGTCGTCGACCCGGTCATGATCGCAAAAGGGGGGGCGTCTTTGCTTCAAGACACGGCTGTCGAGGCGCTCAAGACGGCGTTGTTGCCGCTCGCGACCGTCGTCACGCCGAACGTGCCGGAAGCAGAAGTGTTGGCGGGTTTGACGATTCGCTCATTCCAAGACCGTCTTGAAGCGGCGGAACGAATCTTGGCGCTCGGTGCGAAGGCCGTCGTTTTAAAAGGCGGTCATCTCGAGGGTGAACGTGCCGAAGATCTCGTCTTGACGGCGTCAGAGGCCTTCCTCGTCTCGGCACCGCGTATCGACACGCTTGACACGCACGGCACTGGCTGTACGTTCTCGGCGGCGCTCACGGCCGAGCTCGCCAAAGGCCGTCCGATGATTGAGGCAACCGTGACGGCAAAGCGGTTCATCCAAAGCGCCATCACGTATGGACTCGAGATCGGAACCGGGCACGGACCGACGAACCATTGGGCGTACGGGATGCACGGAGAGGAGGGTGTCACGCTTGAAACGATCACGACGAGCCGAGCTCGCTGAACAGCTAGAGCTGTACTTCATCTGTGGAACGACGAACACAAAAGACATCTTCCGGACGGTCGAGACGGCACTTCAATGTGGCGTCACATGTTTTCAATTTCGCGAAAAAGGAAATGAGGCACTGTATGGAGATCAAAAAGAAGCGGTGGCCCGGACGTTGCTTCGACTTTGTCGCGCGTACGGCGTCCCGTTTATCGTGAACGATGATGTCGAGCTGGCGATGAAGCTCGACGCGGACGGGGTCCATGTCGGGCAAGAAGATGCGTCGGCCCGTCGCGTCAGACAGATGATTGGGGCGGACAAATGGCTCGGTGTCTCCGTCCATTCGCTCGAAGAAGCGGCGACGGCGATGGTGCATGCGGACTATGTCGGCATCGGCCCCATCTTTCCGACGGACTCAAAAGCGGACGCCGGGGAAGTGAACGGGACGACGCTCATCCGTCAAGTGCGGGCGGCGTACCGAGAGCTCCCGATTGTGGGGATTGGGGGCATTCGGCCTGAACATGTCGAGTTGATTCGACGTGACGGGGCCGACGGGGTCGCCATCATCTCGGCCATCGCTTCGGCGCCGGACGTGGCAGCAGCCACACGACGTTTCAAGTGTCTCTGAATTCGATTCGAGGAGGAAGACAGATGAACGTATTTGTAATTGGTGCGAACGGACAGATTGGAAAACAGCTCGTCGAACGCTTACAGGAGGAAGGCAAGCATGAGGTGACGGCGATGGTACGGAAAGACGAACAACTCGAAGATTTTAAAAACAAAGGCTATCAAGCCGTACTCGGTGACCTTGAAGGCGACGTCGCGAACTTGGCAGACGCCATCGACGGTGCCGACGTCGTCGTATTCGCAGCAGGTTCTGGCGGACATACGGGTGCCGATAAGACGCTCTTGATCGATTTAGACGGGGCAGCGAAAAGTATCGAAGCTTCAAAACAACAAGGTGTGAAACAGTTCGTCATGGTGAGCGCGTTGAAGGCGGAAGACCGCTCGGCATGGCCGGATGAGATGAAACCGTATTACGTGGCGAAACATCACGCGGATCGTCTGCTCGAGGAGAGCGGATTGACATACACGATCGTTCGTCCAGGGGCGCTCACGGATGACGTCGGGACTGGGAAAGTGAAGACCGGGGACGTGTCGACCGGTGAAGTTCCACGCGCCGACGTGGCGGCTTTCCTCGCCCATGTGATTGGCCACGAAGCGGCCTATAACAAGTCAATCGACCTCGTCAAAGGCGATACGGCGATTGAAGAGACGTTATAACGAGATGACGAAAACGAGCGGACCTCAGTCCCGCTCGTTTTTTGTATGTGCGCATCGACTCGACAAAGGGAACGATGCATCCGATAGAGAAAGTAGAGACGTACCTGTCTTGAGAAAGGGGTCCATCCATGACCGCACTGTTTACGTATATGGTCGTTTATCTCTTACCGGCCTTCCTGCTCAGCCATCTCGCACTGGATGTGTTGCTTCGAAATCCGCGACAAGTCGAACATCGGCTGCTCAGTCTGTTCGTCTTCGGCTATGCGATGTTGTTCCTGGCAGAGTTCGGCCGTCATTTGTCACCGATTGAACTCAGTCCGGCCTTCGTGACGTATTGGTTCGGGAACGCCGGGATTTTAATTTTTGTGTGCTCGGTCCATTTTATCTTCAAAGTGACGGGTGTCGGAGCCAAGTTGCCGAAATGGCTCTACCCATATGTCCTTTATTTACCGCTCATCCCGGTCGCCTTGACGTTCATCCGTCAAGAGAACATCATCAACAGCCAACGGTTCGACCAAGTCGGAATTTGGATTTATCCTGAGTTCAACGCCTCGTATTTGATCACGATGACGATTGGGAACGTGTTCCATTTTCTCATCGTCCTTTTGCTCGTCTATGCGCTCAAACGAGCAGAGCGAACCGAGCACCAGCGCGTACTACGCATGCTCATTTGGACGGCGCTCGCCGTCCTCGTCTGGGACGTCGTGTTCGGTTATTTCCAATTCCGCGGTGTCATGCCGCCGTACGGTTATATGTATGGAGGTCTCGTCTGGGCCGTCGCGCTCGTCGTGGCGATGAACCGCCTCGACTTCTTGGCCTCGTACGCGAAACGATATGGGACGCTCTACAATTTGAACCCGTCCGCGATTCTGCTCGTCGACGACAACGGGCGCATCGAGAGCGCCAACCCGGCCGCCCGGATGTTGTTCCATACGGTCCGGGTCGTCAACGAACGTTTCGTCGACTTGTTGCCGGAGAAAAAGCGGGAAGAGTGGTGTCATCATTACCGCCAGCACTTCCAAGCACAAAAGAAATTCCTCGAGTTCGAGACGAAGATTCAAACGAAGACGGGGCAAGAGCGTTATGTCGTCATCGATGGCGACTTCGTCTATATCGACCAAAAAGTTCACGGGATGATCCTCATCCGGGACGTGCACTCGTTCAAAGAGGCCGAACAGACGATTCGCTTTTTCGCGTATCACGACCCGCTCACGAAACTCGCCAACCGCCGCGCGTTTTATGACCAGGCCGACCAAGCGCTGCTTCAAGCGGACACACTTGCCCTCATCATCCTCGACCTTGATGGGTTTAAAGGGATCAACGACACGTACGGTCACCAAGTCGGCGACGAGTTCCTCATCCATCTCGGGACGTTGCTCGAATCGGTCACGCCGGAAAACGGTCTAGCTTCCCGGGTCGGCGGCGACGAGTTCTACATCTTCTTGACAGATGTGACAGAGCCTCGTCTCATCGATTTTGTCAGACGGCTGCAACGGACGCTCAGCGAGGAGTCGTTCTTGCTCGGACGGCAATCGATTCCGATTCGGGCGAGCATCGGCGTGAGCCTCTCTCCTGGGCAAGGGGTCGACCTCGATACGCTCATCCATAAAGCCGATCAGGCGATGTACCAAATCAAGCAAGACGGCAAGAACGACTACGCTATTTATGACGACGTGTTACACGGTCCGAAATAACGGGAACAGACTCACGATAACCCGTTACAAGGAGGAGATGTCATGTCAGAGAAACCGTTAGTGACGATGCGCGCTGAAGGAGAATCGACCGGGGTGAAGACGACGGTACACGTCCGCGACTTGGCTCCGTTCATCGTCGATGAACCGGAGCGGCTCGGCGGCACCGACGCCGGACCGAACCCGCTCGAATATTTGCTTGGTGCGTTATCGTCGTGCACGACGATTATGATCGCCTACGTCGCGCAGGACCAGAACTTCGATTATGATGGTGTGACGTTCGTGACCGAAGGGACGCTCGACCCGCGCGGCTTCCAAGGTGTCGAAGGAATACGGACATATTTTGAGAACGTACATGTCCATATCGTGCTCGAGACGGTCGAATCGGATGAGCGGATTGCGGAGCTTCAAAAAGGTGTCGAGGCGAGGTGTCCGATCCACAATTTGATGCACGCGGCCGATGTCGACATCACGGCGACGTGGACACGAAATTAAAGACGGGGCCAGCCCGTCTTTTTTTGTGGGCGAACCAGGAATCCTCCTCTGCGAACGCGAACAAAGAGACGCAAGGAGGAGGGCATACATGAACGTCCAACCGATGACAGAACAAGACGCCCGCGCGATTCAGTCGTGGACGTACGAGGCACCGTATGATTTCTATAATCAAACTCCGTCACAATCAGGACTCGAAGAACTGATGCATTATCAGGCTGTCCATGAAGCAGGTGAACTAATTGGCTTTTATTGCCTCGGGCACTATGCCCAAGTCCCGAACGATACATATACGTATGACGATACACACATCGATTTCGGTCTCGGCATGCGTCCGGACTTGACCGGACAAGGCCGTGGACGGCGTTTCCTTGAGACTGTGCTTGTCGAAGCGAAACGAACCGGGAAGCCCGTCCGACTCACCGTTGCGGCGTTCAATGAGCGAGCCGTTCCGCTGTATGAGGGCGCCGGCTTCCGGAAAATCGCATCGTTTGAGAAAGGCACGACCCGCTTCCTCATCATGGTGAACTGATTAACCGTATTGGCGTTGATGGGCCTTTTTTCGTTTCAAATAGTCCTCATCGGCTCGGATTTGATCCCAGCGTTCTTTAAAGATGCGGGCCGATTCGGCCTTCTCTTCATCGATGTCACGCTCGTGGATGTCACCGTCCGCCTTATATTTGCGTCCGCCTTTATAGTTGGCATAGCGGCGTGCCCGCGTGTAACCCATTTGAATGAACTTACGGGCCATGTCCATGCCGACAAAGTCGTCATTGTTGCGATATGCTTCAAACAGCTCCATAATCTCATCCGCCGATTGCTTGGCGATGTCCGGCGTCTTGAAGCGCCAGTGTGGCAAAATCTCACTTTTATATGGCTCGACGAGGAGAACCCCTTGCTCCCCGCGGCCGACGCGATACAGTTCGGGTTGCTCCCGGAAGTCGATCGTGTCAAAGTCTAAATCATAATCAAACGGCATCGTCATCCCTCCTCTGTTCAATCCATTCCCTGAACGAGCAAGGGAAAAACGATGGGAAGGAGTCCAAGATGATTCAACTCGAGACAGAACGTTTACGACTTCGCGCCTTTTTACTCGATGACGCGGAGATGATGTACCCTTATGCGAAAGACGACCGGGTCGGCCCGAATGCGGGTTGGGCTCCTCATCAATCGATTGACGAAACGCGCGACGTCATTCGTATGTTTCAAGCCGACCAAGACGTATGGGCCATCACGTTGAAAGCGACAGGCGAGGTTATCGGGACGATTGGGTTGCACGACCGGCGTCCGGACCCGAATATTCAGCACGAGGCGCAGCGGGAGATCGGGTACGTATTGAATCCGGCATTTTGGGGACAAGGCTACATCCCGGAGGCGGTGCGCGCGATGCTGCGCCACGGGTTTGAAAATCTTGGACTCGAGCGCATCTGGTGCGGGCATTTCGATTTCAACGCACAGTCGCGACGTGTCGTCGAGAAATGTGGATTCGTCTATGCGTTCACGACGTCGCAACAGCTGACGCGGTTAGACGGTCGTACCGTAACGAGTCTCGTCTACGTGCTCACAAAAGAAGACTACACGAACCGTTTGGCTCTCTGATGAGTCATCCGGTTTTTTTTCGAAAAATAAAGCTTGATATGTAACCGGTTACACATTATGATGTGTTTGTAAGCGTTACCAAAATGGGGGTGTGGAGATGGCGACAATCAAACAAGTGGCGAAACAGGCGAACGTCTCGGTCGCGACGGTATCCCGTGTCATGAACAATAACGGCTACGTGAGCGCGGAGGCGCGAGCCGCCGTCGAACAGGCCATCGCCGATCTCGATTACGCACCGAACCGTGTCGCACGGTCCTTATTTACAAAGACGTCCGGGTTAATCGGGTTGATCATGCCTGACATCACGAACCCGTTCTTTCCACAGTTGGCACGTGCGATTGAAGATGTCGCCAATCAGCACGGGTATCAAGTCGTCCTATGCAACACGGACGAGCAACTCGAGAAAGAACAGGGCTATCTCGTCGCCTTACAGACGATGCATGTGGACGGCTTGATCATCACGACGAATCATTCGGATAACCCGAACTATGAGAAGCTCGACTTGCCGATGGTAGCCCTTGACCGAATCGTGAAATCGGGCATTGATGCCGTCATCTCAGACGGGTATGAAGGGGGGCGCCTCGCGGCCGACACACTCATCACCTCTGGCGCGACGCGTCTCGTCCATATCGCTGGACCCGAGCAATTGCAGACCGTGAAACGGCGCACCGAGGGCTTTCTTGACGTCGCTGGGGATCGCCTCATCGGGATGACCCATTCGAACTTCACGTTCAAAGAAGCGCTCACGGCCGCACAAACGTTATTTGATACACACTGGCCGTTCGATGGCCTGTTCGCAGCAAACGATGTCATCGCCGCTGCCGTGCTTCAAGAAGCGGTACGGCGTGACGTGCGCGTGCCGGAAGACTTACAGGTGATCGGTTATGACGGCATCGAGCTCGGGGAGATGACGTCGCCGCCACTGACGACGATCGCGCAGCCGATTTATGAGATGGGGCGTCTCGCGACAGAGCGGTTGCTGGACTTGATTGAAAAACGAGACGTCGAGACAAAAGAGATGTTGTTGCCGGTTACGTTAACGGAACGGCAGACGACGAGACGGAAGGGGCAAGACAGATGAACCGAATTGTAGTGATTGGAAGCATCTCGATGGATTTGGTCGTTACGACAGATAAACGTCCACGCGCCGGAGAGACGGTGATCGGGAACACGTTCCAAACCGTGCCCGGCGGAAAAGGAGCCAATCAAGCGGTCGCTGCCGCTAAATTAGGCGGGACGGTCGAGATGGTCGGCTGTGTCGGCTCGGATGCGTTCGGGTCGAGCATCCGTCAAAATTTTGAGACGCATCATGTCGGTACCCGTCATCTGCAGACGGTGGAAGATGTGACCGGGACGGCACACATCGTCCTCGCCGAAGGCGACAATTCGATTGTCGTCGTTCAATCAGCCAACAAACATGTCCGCTTCACTGACGGTGAACTCGACGCACTGCTCGACGAGGACACACTCGTCTTGCTCCAGCTCGAGATTCCGTTCGAGACGGTCGAACACGTGAGTGCCTACTGCCGAAAGCGAAACATTCCGGTCCTATTGAACCCGGCCCCGTCTCAAACGCTCACGGATACGCTGCTCGACAATGTGACGTACGTGACGCCGAACGAACACGAATGCCGTGATTTGTTCGGCGATGTGCCGATCGAGGACGTGTTGCGCCGTTTCCCGAACAAGCTCATCGTCACAGAGGGGGTGCGGGGTGTCCGTTTCCACGACGGGGAAGGGATTCAGCACATCCGGGCGATCCGTGCGAACGTCGTCGATACGACGGGAGCCGGTGACACGTTCAACGGCGCGCTCGCGGTCGGTCTCGTCGAAGGTCGTCCCTTGCTGGAAGCGGTGCGTTTTGCCGTCGTCGCTTCAGGCATGAGTGTGGAAGGGTTCGGTGCACAAGGCGGGATGCCGACACGAGAAGAAGTCTTGATGCGATTGGAGCGAGTGTGATGAAGAAGCATGGGATTTTGAACAGCCATTTGACGAAAGTGTTCGCCGATCTCGGCCATACGGATAAAGTCGTCATTGCCGATTGCGGCCTGCCGATTCCAAACGGAGTCGAACGCGTCGATTTGGCGCTTCGCCTCGGAGAGCCGTCGTTCCTCGACGTCTTGGATGCGGTCGAGTCGGACATGGTCATCGAACAGATCACGATTGCCGATGAGGTGTTCACGGAAAACGAGGCAATCGCCAAAGCGTTGACCGAACGGTTCGACACGGTAGCGACATGTTCCCATGAGGACTTTAAACGGGAAGTCGCGACGGCGAAAGTCGTCATCCGGACGGGTGAGGCGACACCTTACGCGAACGTCATCTTGCACGCGGGCGTCATATTTTAAGGAGGGATTCGATGCATATCGAATTGAAACAAATCCATAAGGCATTCGGACCGGTCAGCGTGTTAAAAGGTGTCGATTTCGAGCTCCTTCCTGGCGAGATTCATGCGCTGATGGGGGAGAACGGGGCTGGAAAGTCGACGCTCATGAAAGTGATGACCGGACTCCATACGCAAGACGAAGGCGAGGTCGTCATCGATGGGGCGGTTCGTCAATTCAAACATCCGAAAGAAGCGGAGCGTGAAGGCATCGCCTTCATCCATCAAGAGCTGAATATTTTGCCGGAGTTGACGGTGACGGAGAACTTGTTTCTCGGCCGCGAGTTGACGGGTGCGTTCGGTGTCATCAAGCACCAAGAGATGAAGCGTCGGGCCCGCGAATATTTGGCCGAGCTGAACGTGTTCATGGAAGTCGATGAACTTGCGAAAAACTTATCGGTCGGGCAACAGCAGATGATTGAGATCGCCAAGGCGCTCATGACGGATGCGAAAGTCATCGTCATGGACGAACCGACGGCCGCGCTCACCGACCGCGAGATTCGGGCGCTGTTCGCGGTATCACGAGCGCTTCGTGACCAAGGGGTGTCCATCATCTATATCTCGCATCGGATGGAAGAGATTTTTGAACTGTGTGACCGCATCACCGTGCTCCGTGACGGCGTCTCGATTGGGACACACCGCATCGCGGACACATCGTTCGAAGCGATCGTCAAAGAGATGGTCGGCCGAGAAATCGGCGAACGTTACCCGGACCGGAACGCGACAATCGGGGACGTCGTGCTCGAAGTGGACGGATTGATAGGTAACCGGTTCCACAACGTCTCGTTTGACGTCCGTGCCGGTGAAATCGTCGGGTTCTCGGGCCTCATGGGGGCAGGGCGGACGGAAGTGATGCGCGCCTTGTTCGGGGCAGACCGGGCCAAAGCCGGGACGGTCAAGCTGAACGGCAAACCGATTCGCATCAAAAAGCCGAGTGACGCGATTCGTCACGGCATCGCCTTCTTGACGGAAGATCGCAAAGGCGAAGGGTTGTTGCTCGACTTCTCGCTCCGGGAAAACCTCTCGCTCCCGACGCTCGACCGGCGAGCGAAAGGGACGATTATCTCGAAGCAAGCCGAAGAGACGTTTGCTGACGACTATTTGAAAAAGTTGCGTGTCAAACACCACTCGATGGAACAAAAAGTGAAGTCGCTATCGGGCGGGAATCAACAGAAAGTCGTGCTCGGGAAATGGCTCGGTGTGGAACCAGACGTCCTCATCCTCGATGAGCCGACACGCGGTGTCGACGTCGGCGCCAAGAAAGAGATTTACACGATTATGAGCGAGCTCGCCGAATCCGGCGTCGCCATCATCATGGTGTCATCCGATTTACCGGAAGTGCTCGGCATGAGCGATCGGATCGTCGTCATGCGCGAAGGCGTCGTCACCGGGACGCTCACGAAACAAGAGGCGACACAAGAGCGCGTCATGACTTACGCGACAGGAGGACAGTGAAATGGAATTGAAAGCAGCGACTGCATTAAATCGACCACAAAAGCTTGGCTGGGGCCAAAAGCTCGGACCGTTGTTTGGTCTACTCGTCATTATCGTCGTCGTCACGGCGCTCGAGCCAGGTTTTCTATCGCTCAACAACATCTTTAACGTCTTGCGCCAAGTATCAATCAACGCCCTGATCGCGTTCGGGATGACGTTCGTCATCTTGACGGGGGGGATCGACTTGTCGGTCGGCTCGATTTTGGCGCTCTCGTCGGCGTTTGTCGCCGGGATGATGGTCGACGGGCAGCACGCCGTCATGGCGATCGCACTCGGATTGATCGCCGGGGCGTTACTTGGCGCGTTCAACGGTGCCGTCATCACGTACGGGAAAGTGGCCCCGTTCATCGCGACACTTGCGACGATGACGATTTATCGGGGGATGACGCTCGTCTATACGGACGGTCGTCCAATCACGGGTTTAGGCGATTCGACGTGGTTCGAGATGCTCGGCCGCGGTTACCTCTGGATTATCCCGGTGCCGGCCGTCACGATGTTGATTGCGTTCGGGGTGTTGTACTTCATCTTGAAGAAGACGACGTTCGGCCGCCACACGTACGCCATCGGCGGCAACGAGGAAGCCGCCAAGCTGATGGGGATTGGCGTCAACAAAGTGAAAGTCATGATTTACTCGTTGTCCGGTATGCTCGCCGCACTCGCCGGCATCATCTTGACGTCACGTCTGAACTCGGCGCAACCGACGGCCGGGACGTCATATGAACTCGATGCGATCGCAGCCGTCGTCCTCGGGGGGACGAGCCTTGCAGGCGGTCGCGGATGGATTGTCGGGACGCTCATCGGGGCGCTCATTATCGGAACGTTGAACAACGGCTTGAACTTGCTCGGGGTCTCATCGTTCTTCCAACTTGTCGTCAAAGGAGCCGTCATTTTGTTCGCGGTACTCCTTGATCGAAAACAAAACGCGTAATCATCGAAAGGGGAAACGGAAGGTCAACGACCCATCACTTAACGAACTGACGGTCCGTCTGAAGTGCGGGCTTGCGTCCATCGTTGCCCTCATAGTAGCGGCTTGAGAGGCTTGGATGTAGATTTGTATTTTTGCTGTGATTGTAGACATGGTATTCACCACCTTTCCCTACATAAACGACACCCGTTTTTTTAGCGGAAAATGAATTGACTTAACTAATAGAAGGGAGGAGGCAAGGTAGGAGTTCATAAGCGGTTATCATGCACATGTTTAGCATTATTGTGTCCTATACCGAAGATGATGGAAATTCCTCCCCCACTTATCGTCGGGCTGTGCCCGGGACACGATTGAAGTAGGGGTATCCTTGCCGACTAAAGATGAAAAAATGGACAGCTTGGCTACTCGTATTGACAATGGTCGTCATGGCGGCTTGTTCGACGGAACAACCGGGAACAAGTTCGGAACAAGAGACAAAAGACGGGGACTTCAAAATCGGGCTCTCGATTTCTACACTCAATAACCCGTTCTTCGTCGCCTTGAAAGACGGTGCGGAAGAAGAAGCGGCTGAACTCGACGCCACACTCACGGTCGCGGATGCACAAAACGATGCAGCGAAACAAGTGAGTGACGTCGAAGATATGATTCAAAAAGGCATGGATTTGATTCTCATCAACCCGACCGATTCTGAAGCGGTCGGCGCTGCTGTCCAAAGCGCGAACGATGCCGGCATCCCGGTCATCACGGTCGACCGCAACGCTGAGTCAGGCGAAGTCGTCGCGCACGTCGCATCAGACAACGTTGCCGGCGGAAAGCTTGCTGGCGAATACATGGTCGAACTCGTCGGGGAAGGCGGGAAAGTCGTCGAACTCGAAGGAATTCCAGGGGCGTCAGCGACACGAGACCGTGGCCAAGGGTTCAACGAGGCAATCGATGGCAAACTCGACGTTGTCGCAAAACAATCGGCCAACTTTGACCGGGCCCAAGGGTTGACGGTCATGGAGAACATTCTCCAAGACAATAAAGACATCGTGGCAGTATTTGCCCATAACGATGAGATGGCACTCGGGGCTGTCCAGGCGCTCAGTAGCGCAGGGTTGAGCGATGTCAAAGTCATCGGCTTCGACGCGACGGACGATGCCGTCAAAGCGGTCGAGGATGGGACGATGGCCGCGACAGTCGCACAAAAACCGGCGGAGATTGGGAAATTGGGTGTCGAAGCTGCCGTCAAGCACTTGAAAGGGGAGACGGTCGAAGAAAACATCCCGGTCGACCTCGAGTTGATCAACTAACATAGAAAGCCGACGTATTTTAAAAAATGCGCCGGCTTTTTTTCATGCTTGTTCGATTGGGTGGAGCGATCGGACGATTTCATCTTTGACCGTCACACCGCTTGCTTCGAGCTCGGCAATCTTCTCGGCGAATTGAGGCAAGTGGTCTTTGTGCGCGATCAGGAGTTCATCGAGAACCCGCTTCGCAGTTTCACCGCTTGGAATGAGCGGATTCAGGATGAACGCTTGGAGGGCGATGCCATAGTCACCGGTCACAGCTGCTTCTTCGACGCACAGCTCCATGTTTTTCATGACTTGGAGCCAGCCTTTCTCGGCCGGCGCGAGCGAACCGAAGGCGATTGGTTTCGCGCCCGTCGCTCCGACATAGGCGGACACCTCCACGACATCGTCCGGGGCAAGGTCTGGGACGGCCCCATTATTTTTTGTCGACACGACGATGTGTGTGTTTTTGTTCGCGTAAATCGAGGCGATCGTCTCACAAGCCGCGTCTGAATAGTGGGCGCCGCCACGTTTAGACAGTTGTTCTGGCTTATGGTCGAGATGTGGGTCTTTATACAGTTCGAACAGTTCCGCTTCCGTTTGCTTCACTTGTTCGGCCCGCGTCCCGATCGCCGGGTCCTGGTACTCTTCGAGCATATGGGCGAGCATCTCTTCGGTGCGATAATAGTAACGATGGTAACCGCATGGAATCATGTTCATCTGCTCTAGCTGTTCCTTGAAAAACGGCATCTCATGAATATTGGCTGGAATGCCGGAAGCATCCTCGTGCATCTTGGCGATGATTTCACCTGTAACATCTGTCCCGTTCAAGTCATGGACTCGGTGCCAGTGGAAGTGATTCAATCCGGCGAATGAATGTGTCAATTCTTCTGGCTTCTTCCCGATCAGTTCTGGCTCGGCCATCATCGCATGCACCGGTACGTTGCAAAGCCCGATGACTTTTTCCCATTTCCCGTATCGGATGATCGCGTCGGTCACCATGCCGCTTGGATTTGTGAAGTTGACGAGCCACGCGTTTGGACAGAGCTGTTTCATATCTTCGACGATGTCGAGGATGACAGGGATGGTCCGGAACGCTTTCAACATGCCGCCGGCCCCGTTCGTCTCTTGCCCGACCATGCCATACGAGAGCGGGATCCGCTCATCTTTAATCCGGGCGTCGAGCAAGCCGACGCGGAACTGGGTCGTAACGAAGTCTGCGTCTTTAAGCGCTTCTCGACGATCGAGCGTCAAATGGACGTCGACGTCATACGGCGAGGCGTCCCACATGCGTTGTGCCATCTTTCCGACAATCTCGAGCTTTTCTTTCCCTGCTTCGATGTCAACAAGCCAAATTTCTCGAATCGGCAATTCTTCATAGCGTTTAATGAAGCCTTCCATCAATTCTGGTGTATAGCTGCTACCGCCACCAATCGTGACGAGCTTGATTCCGGTTGTCAAAACAATCTCCTCCTTGTCGTTTCACAAAAATAAAGCACATGTGTAAATGATGTGGATGTATCCTGTCTTCTTTTTCAGTATAAAATAGGGATACACGAACACAAGAGGTGACGAGATAACTCCGAAAGCGTTTACAAATAAAAACGAAATCAGCTTTATTTTTGTGAATTTCATTTACAGGAGGGCTTCCATTGTTACTAACTGAAAAATTGAAACAAACGGGATTTTCACCGTCTGAGCGTGCCGTCATTGATTACTTGTTTGCGCAACGTGAATTGATTGAAGAGAAGACGATGAAGCAAATCGCCGAGGCGACGTATACCCATCCGTCGATTTTGAGCCGAATCGCCCATAAGCTCGAGTATACCGGCTGGGTCGAATTGAAAGCGGGGCTATTAGAGGAAATCGATTATTTGAACCGTCACTTCTCAGACGTGGATGCCAACTACCCGTTCGCGCCCGAAGACGGATTGATGGCGGTGGCGAACAAGATGGCTGCCTTGAAACAGATGACGATTGAGGACACGTTGTCGCTCCTCGACCATGAGGCGTTCGAGCAAGCCGTGACGATGCTTCATGAGGCACGTCACATCAAAATTTTCTCAATCGTTCATAACTTGTTGCTCTGTCACGACTTTAAAGCGAAGATGAACCGAATCGGAAAACACGTCTCGCTCTGTGAGGTCGACCCTGAATTCGAAGCGGCCAACTCGGACGAGACGACGTGCGCGCTACTCATCTCCTATACAGGGGAAAGTGACACGACGCTCCGGCTCATCCCGTATTTGAAACAGCGTCACGTCCCGGTTCTCGCTTTGACGAGCGTCGGCGAGAACGCCATCTCGAACGAGGCGGATTGTACGCTCCGGTTGACGACGCGGGAACGTCTCTACTCAAAGATCGGTAGCTTTACATCGAACGACTCGACGCAGTATCTGCTCGATTTGCTATACGCCGGTGTGTTCTCGAAAGATTACGAAGCGAACCTCGCCTATAAAATCAACATGTCGAAACGACTCGATCACCGCAAGAGTTCGAGTGAAATCATGCAAGAAGAAGAGCATCCGTTCACGTGAACGGATGCTCTTTGCGGCGCAGATAGAGGAGATAACCGAAGAACAGACCGAGACCAAGCAAACTGAGCGCGGTCGTGATGGTGAAGAATGGGGGACGATACGTCAATTCGACGTCGTTTCGTCCTTCATCGAGTTGAATCGCGCTGAACGCATAGTTCGCCTGTAAGACGTCACGCTTTTCTCCGTTGACCCGGGCGCTCCATCCTCGTTCAAACGGAACAGGAAGAACGGCGTATGTTCCCGGGGCGGCCTCTTCGACCGTAAAGTCGAGGTCGGGACCGTCCCACGTGACCGGGATCTCCGGTCGAGCATCCGTCTCATCAATCACAGACTCGAGCGTCGCATAATCTTCCCATTCCACCGTCACATTCTCGAGCGTGTACGTGCCTTCAGGAAGCCGTAACGGCACACGGTCAGCGAGCGGCGTGCGGAGCGTCATCGAGGTGAGGTCGGTCCGATAAATCGAGGCCTCGGGCTTTCGTGTCGTCCGATAACCACCGAGCTTGATGAAGAAGCCGTCTCCTTCAAGTTTCCGGATGTTGAACGAGACATACAAGTCGCCGATCGCGTCCTCCGGTACGTCAGGAATCAAGTCGATGCCACCTTCTTCAGAAGTGACGCGGAGCGTATCCCCGACGAGTGCGGCCTCAACATCTTCGGTCGTGAAATCGATGGACTGAGCCGGGGTCGGTGTGTCACTTCCGTCTTCTAAAATGACGCCCGAGAGCATCGCCTGCTCACGTGTCAATACCGAGGCGTCCTCAAGGTCGGCTTGACGATACGTGGACGTCGTCGTCCGGACGAACGGAAGCCGGGTCTCACTCTCGTAGGCGGCGTAGCGCTCCGTCTCGGCGAGTAAGTCGAAACCGTAAGGAACTTCGCTCGACACGTTTTGGTTGCGCATCCAGTACGGACTCGACAACAAGTGGTGCAAGTTCGCGCGATTGCCGAGCGTGCCGTAACGGCTCACGCTTTCCCGTAACATATCGATTTCAAGATCACGCCAATAGAACGTCAGCAAATTCCCGTTTAAAATACTTGAATATAGACTCGTCCCGAGGAACGACTGGACGATGGGCGTATTGTTGCGCAAGTGGACCATCCAGTCGAGCCGCTCGAGCGGTCCGGCGTCGGCTTTCACGACATCGATTAACTCCCGTTGCTCGGCACTGTCGTAGCTTGAACTGTTCACGAACGCCTCGTTCGTGTTGACGATGGACTTGTCGTGAAGGATGAGCTTCGTATAGCCGTTGAAGACGATGAGACAAGACGCGATCAGAACGTAAGGTGCGAGTGCGGGTTTCCACCAAAGTGACGCGACGGTGGCGAGCATCAAGAAGAAGATGACAAGACTGACCGGCCACGATGCGACATCACCGACCAGACCGAAAAGGAGATAGAGCGTGACCGTTCCGGCTGCAGCGATAAGGAACGCGCGCATCTCGAATCGCCACTGCGACAACCCGACCGCGACCGCACCGCCCATCGTGAAGCTCGCGAGATACTCCCAGCGGAACTGCGGCGCTGAGAACCCGTTAAAGAAACTGCCGACGTGCGGGCTGAAGTGGAGCACGATGAACAAGAGGCTCATCGACGCGAATAGCCGGAACGCGGTATGGCGATAGAGCGGACGATAGAGTGCGAGCAGCACGAAAACTGCTGGAATAATGAGAATGGTGCTATCGTATAACACGTTATCGGGGCGGAGCCACGGGATGTCATGGGCGAGTGACGGTCGCTCGTTCTGTAGAAAGCCGTACGTCGCCGGAACGAACGCGAACGCGCTCAATAAGAGTGCGAGCACGCCAGACCCGCTATAAAGCATCCATTGGTGCCGACGCCTGAGCCGATCTTCCGGGAAGCGGATGAACTGGCGGAACAAGACGTAGACGAGGACGAACACCAAATTGATGTAAGCGAAGTAGAAGTTGTTGACGAGCATCAGCGCGCTGACGGCGATGAACAGGTCCGCCCGACCGAGCCGGATGATGCGTTCGAGCCCGATCACGAGGAGCGGTACCCATAAAAAGGCGTCCGCGAAAAACTCCCAAAATGTGACGTGCCGGATGTACATGACCGACACACCGTATACGACGGCACCGGCAAAGGCGTAAAGCGTCTGCACGTGAAAGAGTCGATACGCGTACGTCGTCAAGACGAAGACGACGGCTAGACGGACGATGCTGACGACGAGCGCGAGCTGTAACCAAAGCTCGAGGTCCGGCGTGACGAGACCGAGCACGTCGAACAACGAGACGACGGCGACGGTGAGCCAAAAGACGACCGACGTCGCGTAATAGTAGGCGAGCTGGGTGATGACCCCGCCGCCAAAGCCGAAGTCTTCCGCATAGACGAGGTTGCCTTTATGGAACGTCTCGTACAAGAAATGTTTGAACGGGACCATCTGCGACAATCCGTCGTTCGGTCCGGCGATGTAGCCGCCTTGCGATTGATAGTAGATGAAGAACGCATGGGCGACGATTGACACGAGAAACGCAGCGACGATTAGAATGACGTTCTTCATACGGTCGACTGCTCGCGTTTCAAAATTTTACTCGTAACGATGAACGTCGCCGGTACGGCGATGAAGATAGCGAACAGCGGTGCGATCGATGTCGAGACACCGAGCTGTTCGACGAGTAGATAAATACAGACGGTCGTGACCGTGAAGTTGACGACTTGCGTCAACGGGAACTGCAAAAATTTCCGTAACGTCGGTTTGACTTTGAACGTGAAATAACTGTTCAAAAAGAAAGAGGCGACCATGCTGAGCGTGAACGCCACCACATGAGAGACCCCGTAGCCGACTTTCCATACGTGATGAAACAACATGTACACCAAATAGTAATTGAGGGTGTTAATTCCCCCGATGACGATGAATTTTATAAACTCTGCCTTTCGCTTGTTCATTCACACTCTTCCTTTGCATATTAGTCTCTTGAATCAAATAAGCAGGACGCTGTTTCGTCTCGAAATAGATGCGTCCGACGTATTCGCCGATAATCCCGAGGCTGACGAGCTGAATGCCGCCTAGTAACAGAATCGCCGAGATGAGCGTGAAGTAACCAGGTGTCTCGACACCGTCTTGGATGATGCCGAACAGCGTGAACAAGATATAGAGCATCGATAGCATTAAGATTGAGACGCCCGTGTAAAAACAGAACCGGAGTGGTTTTGAGTTAAAGGAAATCAAACCATCGATCCCGTAATTGAACAGCTGATTGAACGACCATTTCGTCTCGCCGTTTTGGCGTAAGACGTTCTCATATGT
Source organism: Exiguobacterium alkaliphilum 12/1 (assembly GCF_000714435.1). Taxonomy (GTDB): domain Bacteria; phylum Bacillota; class Bacilli; order Exiguobacteriales; family Exiguobacteriaceae; genus Exiguobacterium; species Exiguobacterium alkaliphilum. The sequence goes on along the minus strand of NZ_JJMW01000029.1, from coordinate 17,145 downwards.
GACAATTTTTTGTTCCATTCCGATCCAAGAGAACAATCCTTTCGAGAAACGGTGATTCTCATTCATGCGTAACAAGGCGTCGATTGCCTCGCGGCTGAGTAGGCGAAAATCACCGACGCCGTCCTCGAGCTCGACATCGACGATTTTATTGATGAGTTTGTAATACGTCTGCGAGGCGAACTTTCGAAGCCCGCTCTCACCGGTCCGGTCGCGCTTGGCGATGACTTGGTCGTATCCTTCTTCGTAACCCGCAATCATTTGAGGAATGAGGGCAGGAGGATGTTGCAAGTCGGTATCCATTAAAATGGCGGCGTCCCCGGTCACGTGTTGCAGACCAGCGAGGATAGCCGCTTCTTTTCCGAAGTTTCGTGAGAAGGAGACGTATCGGACTTCAGGGTGCCGGTTCGCCAACCGTTTGATGGCGTCTAGCGTATCGTCTGAACTTGCGTCGTTAATGAATACAATTTCATAGTCGTACGGGCTCCCCTCGAATTGCTCGCGGATGGCTTCAAAGATGAGTGGAATGTTTTTTTCTTCGTTATAGGCGGGGAGAATAAATGAGATGACGTTCATAAAAAACACTCCTTTATACACAGTTTGCGTAGTACCTCTCTTCCCGCTAAGTCGACAACTCAAGCATCGTCCCACAGTTTCCCACAAAAAACATCCATCCGCGAGGGATGGATGTCAGATTAATCGAGGGCGCGCAACAAGGCGCGGACGGGGCTGCCATCCCCTTTTACGATCGGGAGCGGGACGGCGTTCAGTTCATAATCGCCCGGTGCGATATGGTCGAGGACGAGTCCTTCGAGAATATGGACCCCGTTACGGGCGAGCGCGTGATGGGCCGCCATCTCTTTACTGTCGATCGCATCGACCGACGGTAAATCGAGACCGATCAAGTAAATCCCGAGTTCGCCGAGCCGGTCGGCAAGCGACGGCGTCAGTTCCGGGATGCGTTCCGGGAACACGAGTTTATCTGGCCAACCGTCTGTTTTAATAATGAGGCGTTCGACACCGGTCAAGTCAAAGCCGTCCAAGTCACTCGCCTCAATTCGCTCGTGTCCAGGCAGATGGATGACCCGGGCCGGCCCGATATAAAGTCCGGGATCGAGGTCGATGACGCGTTTTCCGGCGTCATCAAAGTGGAACGGTGCGTCGATGTGAGTGCCGGTGTGAAGGCTCATCGTCACTTTGCCGACGTTGACCGAGCCACTGTCGGCCATCGGCCAAGCGATGTCATAACGGAACGGGGTGTCCCCGGGCCACGTCGTCGTCGTATCTTCGAGCGGTTGCGATACATCAATCCAACTCATGCTGTTGCCTCCTCATAATTTCGTCCGGACGGTCCAGAGTTCCGGGAAGAACCGGTGATCGAGGACACGTCGCAAATAGTTGACGCCAGAAGAGCCGCCCGTGCCCATCTTTTGACCGATAATCCGCTCGACCGTACTCATATGGTTAAAGCGCCACATCTGTTGTTGGCTGCCGATGTCGAGCAGTTTCTCCCCGAGCTCGTACAAGTCCCAGTACGTGTCGACGTCCCGATACACCTCGACCCAGGCCGCTTCGACGCTCTCGTTCCATTCCCAATCCGTCGTCACGTCACGATTGAGGACGGCTTGGTCGATGGCCAAGCCGCGACGATGCATCTCACGCACCGTCACGTCATAAATACTCGGGGCGTGAAGCGACGCCTCTAAAAGCGGATACAACGCCTCGTCATGGGCGTAGACGCTGAGCGTGCGGGCATTCTTGAATCCGAGTGCGAACTCGATTTGCCGGTTTTGATATGACTGGAAACCGGACGAAGAACCGAGCTTGTCCCGAAACTCGAGATACTCGGCCGGTGTGAGCGTGGCGAGCACGCTCCATGACTGGATGAGTTGTTGTTGAATCTTTGATACGCGGGCGAGCATCTTGAACGAGCGTTCGAGCTCTTCGTTCGCGATGGCCGTCGTCGCAGCCGTCAACTCGTGCAAAATCAGTTTCATCCATAGTTCGCTCGTCTGGTGGATGATGATGAAGAGCATCTCGTCATGGTGGTCCGATAGACGGTGCTGACTCGATAGAATCGGATCGAGCTGCAAATAGTCTCCATAAGACATGTCCTTAGAAAAGTCAGTTTGAATCGTCTGTTCGACGTTATGTTCAATGCGTTCACTCATCTTGTTTCCTCCTCACGCCACGACTTCGCGGACGTTCACAAACGCTTCATACTCTTTGTCATCCATGATCGTCTTCAAGATTTGAACGACGTCATATACGTCCGTGAACGTATTATATAAGGCGACCGGTGCGAGCCGGATGATATTTGGGGCCCGGAAGTCCGGGATGACCCGGTGTTGTTTGAGCGCCTTGCAGATGCGGGCCGCCTCCGGATGCTCGAGACTGAGGTGGGCGCCGCGGGCGGCTTCGTCACGCGGACTGCCGAGCACGAACCCGTAAGGTGCGAGTACGGTCTCGACGAGATCCATCAGATACGTCGTCAAGGCGAGTGATTTTTCACGAATCGCCTCCATCCCGACTTCGTTGAACATCTCGAGCGCCCCGAGTTGAGGAGCGAGGCTCAAAACGTGTGGCGTCCCGATTTGAAACGCTCCGGCATGGTCGGCCGGCGTCATCGTGTGGTCCATATCGAACTGCTTGTCTTTACGCGAACCGAACCAGCCTGCGAGGCCGGGTGTCGTCCCGAAGTGGCGCTCGTGGACGAATAAGCCGCCGACGCTCCCTGGGCCGCCGTTCAAGTGTTTATAGTTGCACCAGTACGCAAAGTCGACCCCCCAATCGTGGAAGGCGTGCGGGATGGCCCCGACGGAATGACAGGCGTCGAAGCCGATTAAGATATCGCGTTCATGGGCCGCTTTGGCGAGACGGGCCATATCTAAAATTTGTCCGCTCCGATAGAGCACCGTCGGCAAGACGATGAGGGCGATCTCATCCGTCATCGCGGCGATGATGTCGTCTTCACGCAAATAACGGCCGTCCGGACTCTCGACTTGAACGAGGTGGTCCTCTGGGTTTAATCCGCGCAATTCAAGTTGACTCTTCAGCGCATAGATGTCCGATGGGAACGTGAGTGTATCCGCTAAAATCTTTGTTTTCTTACCTTCTGGCTTATAGAACGAGGCGACGAGCTGATGCAAGTTGACCGTCGTCGATCCCGTCACCATGACTTCTTCCGCACGTGCCCCGATGAGCGGTGCGTTCAAACCGGCGAGTTCTTCCGATAAGTTGAACCACGGATGACGTCCCGACATCCACCCGTCAATCCCGAGCTCTTTCCAGTCTTGAAGCGACTCGAGAAGCGTCTGCTCGGCCCGTTTCGATAACAGCCCGAGCGAGTTCCCGTCCATATAAATCCCGTCTTGCGGCAAATAAAACTCTTCCCGATAGCGTGCCAGAGCATCGCTTTTGTCGAGCGTCTCGGCGTATGACCGTGTGAAATCTTGTAGCATACTCATCCCCCTAAAATTCGTCATGCAATTCTGACAAAAGCGTAGCAATCGACGTCAACCGTGTCAACTGAGTGGAGACGATCGACTAAAAAGAACCGCCCTAGTAAAAGGCGGCTCTTGTGACATCATTTGATTTTCTTCATGTTTTCTTTTCGCAACAGGCTGAACAACGTGTACACCATCAGAATGAGGATGATGGTGAACGGCAACGCCGAAATGAGAGAGGCGGTCTGTAATCCTTCGAGGCCGCTTGCGATGAGCAGGACGGCCGCGATGCCGCCAAGCAATACACCCCAGACGATGCGAACGGCGAGAGGCGGGTTCAAGCTGCCATTCGTCGTCATACTGCTGATGATATACGTCGCTGAGTCGGCGGACGTGATTAAAAATGTCAATATGAGCAGGATGGACAAGACGGACAAAAGGAACGACAACGGCAACTCGGCGAACGTGACGAACAAGGCGCTCGTGACGTCCGCATCGACCGCTTGGGCAATCGACGTCCCCTCGAACAAATCAAGGTGGAGCGCCGTCCCGCCGAATACCGCGATCCATAGAAGCGCAATGGCCGGAGGCACGACGAGAACGCCGACGATGAACTCACGGATGGTGCGACCACGCGAGACGCGGGCGACGAACGCCCCGACGAACGGTGACCAGGCGATGGCCCACGCCCAGTAGAAAATCGTCCAGTCCCGGACCCACGTTCCTTGTTGATACGGTTGGAGCCGGAGGCTGTAGCGGATAAAGTTTTGCAAATAATCACCGAATCCGAGCGTGAACGTCTCGAGGATGAAGACGGTCGGACCGGCAAAGAAGACGAAAATCATTAGGACGAGTGCCGTCGCTAAGTTCACGTTACTGAGCCATTTGATCCCGCGGTCAAGGCCGGTCGTCGTCGACGTCAAGAACAGGGCGGTCAAGACGATGATGATCAATACTTGAACGAGCGCCGTATTCGGTAAACCGAATACGCTGTTCAGCCCACCGTTGATTTGCAGTACCCCTAAACCGAGCGACGTGGCGACGCCCATGACCGTCGCGATGACAGCAAAGATGTCAATCGTCTGATTGAGCGGCCGCGTATACGAGCGGTCTTTCAAAAGAGGAGACAAACTCGTCGAGATGAGGCCATCCGCGTTTCTCCGGAACTGGAAATAAGCGATGATCAGACCGACGATGGCGAACACGGACCATTGGCTCACTCCCCAGTGGAAGAACGAGTAGGCCATGGCGAGACGGGCGCTTTCGACCGTCAACGCTTGGGTGTCCGCATAAGGGGGTGTGAAGAAGTGGCTCATCGGTTCGGCGACGCCCCAAAAGACGAGCCCGACGCCGAAGCCGGCCGAGAACAGCATCCCGATCCAAGTGAAGAACGGATACTGCGGCCGATCGCTGTCCGCGCCGAGACGGATTTTTCCATATTTACTGAACGCGAGGAAGACGAGAAAGAGGACGAAGAAAAAGACGGCCATCAAGTAAAACCAGCCGAACGACTGTGTCGTGAAACTGAAGATGTTGCCGGCGATTTCCGCGAACAACGTCGGGCGTACGGCCCCGAACAATACGAGCAAGGCGATCACACTTGCCGAGATATAAAACACACGGTTCAGCCGTGGCTTATTCGATGTATGATTCATAAAATCTCCTTCCTAAATGAATACGATTATGTAGGCGTCATTATTATTCCCTAAAAGTAATGTCAGAAAACGAGATTTTCATCGATTGTGCAATCTGGACGTTGAGCGATGACAAATGAGGGAATGATAAAGAAGAAGACTGTATTAAGAGGAGGGACCGATATGAAGTTAATTGCGATTGATTTGGATGGGACGTTATTGTCGCGAAAAGGCATCATCACGGAAGCAAACCAGGAGGCGATTCGACGGCGGCAAGCGCAAGGCGATTTAGTCGCCATCTCGTCGGGACGCTCGATTCATGATATCGAAGAAATCTTAAAACGGAGCAATTTGACGTGCCCGATTTTATCCGGGAATGGGGCGATCGCCTTTTATGAAAATGAACGCATTTACTATCACTCGCTCCCGAAACATGTCGTCCAAGAGCTATGGGACATTGCCCACGAGCACGACACCTACGTGGAGTTTTATACGAATACCGGCGTGAAAGTGCTGCGTTCGGGGACGGATTTATTGAAAGGAGAGCTTGACGAGGTGCTCCCGCACGATCAATCATTCACGCGGGAATGGGGAGAGCGGGAAATCGAGATTCAAAACGAACAGTTCGGTTTAATGTACGTCGATGTGATCGAGGACATCGATTTCGAGGCGGATGAAGTGTATAAAGTGTTCATCTACTCGTTCGATCGTCGTAAACTCCACAAACTTCGGAAATTATATGAGCCGCGGACCGATATTTTGATTACGACAGCCGGGTGGACGAAAATTGAGATCGGTCATCCGAAAGCGAGTAAAGGGATGGCGCTCGAACAGTTGGCAGAACATCATCATATCGCAAAACAACATATAGTGGCCATCGGCGATAATTTGAACGACGTCTCGATGTTCGAGGTGGCGGAGACGTGCATCGCGATGGGAAATGCCGTGGATGCGTTAAAAGACATCAGTACGCACATCACAAAAGACGCCGAAGAAGACGGCGTCGCGTATGCGCTCGAGCATTACATGTAAAGGATTTGGAGAAATGGTGAACACGGATTCGAAGCTTTCAAAAACGGCTATTGTATTACTGTAGTCCTCGTTCATCTAGGAAGTCGAAAGGGGACGACAGATGAAGCATCGCTTGAGACGTTTGACTAGGCGTGAACCGGTCAAACGACAGACAGCCTGTTCGGACAACCGGTCATCGAACCGTTCCCTGTCGCTACCTGTCGCCGACCTTACGCGATGTGAGGGGCAGACGAAAAGGATTCTTGGGAACACGAGTCGGATGGTTGGGGTGTCTCCTCGGGCGGAGGTGGGCCGGATGGGATTCGTGACAGATTTCGTTCACATAGGTCGAACTGACGATTGATCGGCAACCGGAAGCCGTGCTTCTGTATGTGCCGCCTTGTCAGAAAGACGAACGATTGCTCGGAAATCGTTGCATGAATCGCATCGCTTTCTAGCACGACGTAACACTTATGGGACGGTCGATCAACTTGATCGGGTGGAAGTCCAACCGACTAGAAACGCTCACCGTAAGCGCCACGACTGTGGCGCTTTTTCATTGCGTGAACGTGGAGACACGTGACGGGGAAGCACCAGCCGCCGCTTTATACTCGATGCGGTGACCGTCGACCGCCTTCGTCACACGGAACGAATAGTCGGCATCCGGTTCGTCGCGAAACGTGACGTCATAGACGTACCCGCTAAAGCCGAGTGCTCCGTCAAGCGAGTAGGTCTGTTCCGGAATGTTATAATGAGTGGCAAGGTATGATTCCAAAGCGTGTTCTCGTTCTTTGATTTCTGCGTCATAACGTACGTATAAAAAAGCAGCGAGGGCGATGGTGACGAATAAGGTAGAACGGACAAGGGTGTTCCAATTACGACGTGGCATTGGCGAGTCTCCTTTCTTTAGATAGAATTAGATGATATTTTACGGAAAATTCAGACAAATTACAAGCGATTTTTACGGGAGGTGACAAAATGCCGAAAATCTATTGGCTCGGGACGTTCGCGAGCGGTCTGCTCTTCCTCTCCATTGGGGAGGGGGCAGCAGTGCCGCGGGTCCTACCCTACGTTTTGATCGCGGTCGGGATAATCGGATTTCTCACGCAATCATGGTACGAACAAAAACGACGCCGCTAAGCCCGGCGTCGTTTTTGTTTACATGGATTCGAGTAATTCTAAGACCAATGAATCAATTTCAGTTTGCAAGGCGTCGCTTTGTCGTTGCAACGTCATCAATCGTTTCAAATCGTTCGTGTCATTCATTTCAAGAACGAGCGACTGATGAAGCGCCTCGAGCTCGGCCAAACGCGCTTCTCCGCGCGAGACGTCTTTTGAAGGTGTCGCTACTTTTTGCTTCGGAGGTGCTTTTGGTTTTGGCATCGGAGTCACCGTCAAGATTGCCTCGCGTCGCTTCTCGAGCGCGTACATCACGTTTCCCGGGAAACGCGTCGTCGTCCCGTCGAGCCAGTACGTGATTGGGAATAGTTTATTCAAGAAGTAGCGGTCATGCGATACGGCGACGAGTGTCCCGTTAAAACGGTCGAGCGCCTCTTCGAGTGCCTCACGTGCTTCGATATCCAAATGGTTCGTCGGTTCGTCGAGGACGAGCACGTTCATCTCTTCATGCATCAAGATGGCGAGCATGAGCCGCATCTTCTCGCCGCCGCTCAAATCCTTGACCGGTTTGAACACGCTCGCACCGTAGAAAAGAAATTGGGCGAGCAGTTGTCGTGCTTTTCCTTCATCGACCGGGATTCGGTCCCGAAACGCCTCGATGAGCCGATGCGAGTGATCAAAATCGACGTGCTGGGATAAATAACCGATTTTCGCGCGTTCCGCTCGCCGCACTTCGCCTGAGGTCGGTTCGATGTGGCCGAGCAACACGTTCAAGAGCGTGGACTTGCCGCTCCCGTTCGGGCCGACGATGGCGATGCGTTCACCATGGCCCGCGTAGAACGAGACGTGCTCGAAGACGGTCTGGTCGAAACGGACCGTCACATCGGTCGCCTCGAAGACGTCGCGTCCGGTCCGGCCATGCGCCATGAACTGGATGTCAGGCTGAATGGATTCGAGTTGTGGCCGTTTGATCGTCTCGATTCGGGCGAGCGCTTTCTCCATCGACTTGGCCCGACGGTAAAACTTCTCGTTCGGGGGGTGTCCTTCGTTCGCCCACTGCCGAAGCTGACGAATCGTCTCTTTCATTTTCTTGATTTTCTTCTGTTGCTCCGTGTAGGCGTGGAATTGGTCGAGCAGTCGTTTCTCTTTTTGGGCGACGAACGCGCTGTAATTGCCTTCAAAGCTTGTCAACTCACCATCCTCACACTCGACGATGCGGGTGGCGACGGCATCCAAAAACACACGGTCGTGCGAGACGAGAAGGAGCGTGGACGGACTGTCTGAAAGAAACGTCTCAAGCCAAGCCATCGCCTCGAGGTCGAGATGATTCGTCGGCTCGTCCAAGATGAGCAAGTCCGGTTCCTGAAGTAACGCCAAGCCGAGTCCGATTTTCGTCCGTTCGCCGCCGCTAAGCGTGTCGAACGGCCGGTCGACGAAGCGGGTCAGGCGCAACCCGTCGATCATCGCGTTCACTTTCGACTCGATGAGGTAGCCGCCGTTGTTCTCGAAACGGGTCTGCAAGGCGCCGTACGTCTCGAGTAGCACGTCGATGTCGTCACTTGAAGCCATATTTGCTTCAAGCTGTCGCATCTCGTCGCCGAGTCGCGTCAATTCGGCGAATGCGGTATAGAGCACGTCTCGACCGGTCTTGTCGGGATGGGACGGGATTTGGGCCAAATAGCCAATCATCAACCGCTGTTTCCGGTAAATCGTTCCGCCATCCGGTGTTTCAGCACCGACGATCAGACGCAGAAGTGTCGTCTTGCCGCTCCCGTTCCGTCCGACGAGCCCGATTCGTTCGCCGGCGTTCACATGAAGATTGGCATCGATTAAGACGGCATGGCCGCCGTATTGCTTTTGGATGTTTTGTAATTCGATTAACATAAATCGTTCCTCCTAAAGTAGAGGCCTATCAAAAAAGCCGAGCGCAAAGAAGCGCTCGGCAAGAGGGAGAGGCGCTTTGTCGTATTTCAACAATGTCTAAAAAAGGACAGACGGGTCCTGTGACTACGCGACATCGTGAAAAATCGCACGCAAAATGTACAAATGTTCTGTTGACCAATGCGTACGTCCGACAAAGTTCACCTTTCTCCCTCCCTTCAATCATCGTTATCCTCAGTGTAAGCGATTTCTTCATATCGGACAACTAGAAAACAGGAATATGATCAAGCGGTGTCGTATTGTTTAGGCATCAGGAGAGGAGGGACACGATGCGTAAAGAGTGGCTCGGTGCCATCAGTTTGACACTCGCCGCAAGTATTTGGGGGGGCATGTACGTCGTCAGTAAATATGCGCTCGACTTTATCGAGCCGTTCACGCTCATTTGGATGCGCTACTTCGTGGCCTTCATCGTGTTGATGTGCGCGTGGTGGCTGTTCGGAAGAGAACGGATCGGGCGTGGTGATTGGAAGTGGATCGCGCTCGTCGGAGTCATCGGCTATGTCGCCTCGATTTCGTTTCAGTTCATCGGGACGAAACTGTCGGACGCGCATACGGGATCGCTCGTCACGGCTGCGACGCCCGCGTTCATGGTGCTGTTTGCCCGTGTGATTTTGAAAGAGAAGTTGACACCGGTGAAAGTCGGATCGCTCCTCTTGGCGACAGTCGGGGTCATTATCGTCGTCGGCTGGCACGTCGAGGGGACGTATTTTATCGGTAGCTTGATTTTGGTCGGGGCGGCCATCACGTGGGCGCTCATGTCAATCTACGTCAAAATCGCGTCGGCGACACTGTCGTCTCTGACGATTACGACGTTTGCGATTGGCATCGCGTTCGTGTTGATGACGCCGCTCATGGGCATGGAAGTCATCGATCATGGGTTGCCGACGATGACGGGGGCTCTTTGGCTCAGTGTGCTCTATGTCGGGATCGTCTCGACGGCCGGGGCGTTCTTCTTTTGGAACAAAGGGATCGAACTCATGGACGCAAGCGTCGGTTCGCTCTTTTTCTTCTTTCAACCGCTCGTCGGCGGCTATCTCGGCTGGCTCGTCTTGAATGAACAACTCGATCGCAATTTCTTCATCGGCGCCGCCTGTATCGTGACGGCCGTGACGTGGTCGACTCTCGTCGAGCGTCGACAAAAACGCGCCATTAGCCAAATTGAACCGGATAAACGACACATCCAATGACAAACGGGACCTGGCCGACAGGTCCCGTTTGTCATGGATTCAGCGTTTGAATAAGTCGGTGACGAGCTGTTGCGTCAGAAGCGCTTCGCGGCCGTCGGTCAAAATCGGGGTATCCTCGGACAACGCCTCGATGAAGTGGTCGATGGCGCCTTGGAAGCCGCGCTGGGTGAGGAGCGTGTCCCACGACCCGAACGTCTCGGTCGTCTGGGTCCCGTTCGTGAAGCGGTTCAACGTGACCATCTCGTCGACGGTGAACCGGACGTTTGCGGCGACGGCGCTCAATCCTTCATGGTTTGCTCCAGCGTGTCGATGCATCGCCGTCGTATGTAGGCCGTGGTCGTCTCGCCAGACGTGTCGCGCCACGTGCAGTTCGTTCGCTTCGGTCGTCTCGATGTGTCCCGTCACGAGGCGCAGGTCACCTGTTGAGAAGTATCGAAGCGTGTCGACGACGTGCAAATAATCATCGAGTAGCGTGAACGTATAGTCGCGTCCAATGCCGTTTCCCCGATGTTTGACAAAGTCGAGCAAATCGAACGGCCCTGCATCCCGGACTTGCTGATACATCGGGGCGAAACGACGATTGAACCCGACCATCAGTTTGCGATCGTTTCGTTCGGTCAGCTCGACGAGTCGCTCGGCTTGGTCCATCGTCGCGGCGAGCGGTTTATCGACGTATACATCGACGCCACGGGCGAGTAAATAAGAGACGACGTCATAATGTGTCTCGGTCGAACTGTGGACGAACGCCGCATCGACGGACGTTGCGAGTTCGGGCAGTCCCGCGAACGACTCCATCCGATAAGCTCGGCAAATCGCCTCCCGCTTCGCGACGGTTGGTGAGAACGCGCCGATCAGTTCAAAGTTTGTGCTGTTCGTTAAAATCGGCAAGTATGCTTTTTTGGCGATGCCGCCGAGACCGACGACCCCGATTTTCGGTTTTCGCATCCAATCACTCCTTTGTCTCATCATAACGAAAAAACAGACCGAAAGACATCCACGCCTGATGCGTTTTTGTCCCCGGTCTGTACATTAGAGGCTCGCGAGTAAGACAATCTCTCCTTCAGGCGTCGTGTTGCCGCGCTCCGGTTCTTTCGTCACGGCGACCGTGTCCCAATCCATCTCGGCCTCCGTCGCATCAAGCGTATAGATGACGGTGCCGTTGCCTTTGTCATCGGTGACGAACGCTCCGGTCGGAATCGGGGAGTCGTCTTTTATGAGCCATACTTGGTACACTTCGTTCGCCTCGAGCGGAGTGAGTCCGTTCGTTTGAACGATCAGCTGTCGCGTCCCGTCTTGTTCGGCGAGATAGGCCACACCGTCGGCTTCCCCGTCGAGTGGGACGGTCTCGGTCAAGGCGATGCCGCTCGGTTCGGTCTGATTGAGCAACAAGTACCCGTTCCCGATTAGCGATAACAGTAAGGCAGCGGCGAGGGCGAACGCGCCCCACGGTGCTTTCCGCCTTTCTTTCGGTGCGGTGAACGGCGTTACCGGTGCCGGTTTGTCTGTCTTCGGTTCGACCGCTTTCGATGTCTCGTCTTCGGCGAAGACGTGATCTAAGATTCGAGCCTTCATCCCGCTTGGCGGCTCTGCTGGTTCGGAGAGGAACGCGACGCCGCCGACGAGAGCCTCGAGTTGTTCGAGTTCTTGTTGGCACGTCTCACAAGTCGCGAGGTGTGCCTCGAACCGGATTCGTTCATCTTCTGTCAAATGTCGGTTAAAGTAATCAATCAATTGGTCACAAGCGTTCATCGTTCCACCTCCTTATCGATTAAATCTGGGGATAATCGTCTTCGTAACTGCTTCAACGCCAACCGAATCCTTCCTTTCACGGTGCCGAGCGGGATACCGCACGCATCCGCAATCTTTTGCTGGCTAAGTCCTTGGAAATACATGAGGCGGACGACTTGCTGTTGCTCGGCCGGAAGTTCGGCCATCGCCGTCTCGATTTGCGTCCGTTCTTCTTGCCACTCGACCTCACGCTCGACTGAACGTTCGGTCGAAGGAATCGTCTCGGCGTAAGATTCGTCGAGCTGGAGGTCCGGCTTTCGTCTTCGAATCAAGTCGATGGCGACGTTTCGTCCCATCGTGAAAAGCCAAGAACGGAACTGGCCTTTGGTCTCGTCATAGACACCGACGCCGCGCCACAGCTTGATGAACACTTCTTGCATCGCTTCCTCGGCGAGGTCGCGGTCCTGTGTCAATTGCATCAGGAACGCATACAGGATCCGTTCGTAACGATCATATAACGTTTCGAGCGCTTGTTTGTCTTTTTGCCTGACACGCTCATATAGTTCGTAATCAGTCATCGCGTTCTCCTTTATAGAAGGGATGTCCCTTGTAGTTATCTAACGGATCAAACGGTGAAATGGATGTCTTTTTCGGGTGACAAATTCGTGAACAGTTCGTTATGTAACCGACGCGTTCAACGGGAACACGTCGTAGCCTCACCTAGATGCTTGTACAGAGACGCTTGGATGTGGCTGAGAAGCATATAGGCGAACAAGCTGAATAAACATGCCGTGCCGAGACCCGCTGCGAGCGCGGGCCCGTTCGAAAGCCATTGTTGCCAAAATGAGGCGGTCCGGATTCCGAGCAAAAAGGCGAAGACGAGCCCGAACCCGATCATGATTCCGCTATACTGACAGTAGTAACGACTTACCCAATTTTTCACGTCGCTCATTCCTTTCGTACTTTTACTATACGAGATGGGGTATGGCGACACAAGGAGGAGGATTACGAATGAGACGATTTACCGGAGAAGGGCGGACGCTCGTCTGTTTCGATTTTGACGAGACGTACTTCCCCCATGCGTGCACGGAAGAACAATTAGCCGACGTCCGTCGACTCGAAGATTTTTTAGAACAACACGCGGAACGGTTCTCGACGATGTGGGTCACCGGCAGTTCGTTCGCCGACTTGGCGGAAAAGACGATGCGCGCCTCGATGCGCTATTGGCCGCATCGCATCGCTTCAAGCCTCGGGACGGAGCTGTATCGCGTCAATACCAGCGGGACGCTGAAACGAGATGACGCGTTCAGCCAACTGTTCCCGGACGACTTCTCGGACCGGGTCGGACGTGTCGTCGACATGATGCGTTCCGAAGCCATTGTGCTCGAAGCGCAACCCGGGGCCGGGACGAACGTGTGGATGCAGAACTATTATTACCACGATCATCATGAGGCCGCATTCGAGCGCATTCGGGAAGCGACGAGGACGGTCGGTATCGCGGTGAATATCAGCCGGTGCAACCCGCTCGCGGGCGATCCGGACGGGTCGTACGACATCGATTTTATCCCGGAAGGTGCCGGAAAAACGGCAGCTGTCGAGTATGTATGTGACCGCTTCTCGTTTCGCGCCGAAGACGCCTACGCGTTCGGAGATAGCGGCAACGACCTCGGGATGTTGAAGCGGGTCGGCAACGGATACGTCCTCGGGAATGGGACCGAGCAGGCGAAGCGAGCCCATCAACGCGTTACGGAAAAATCTTATGCGGCCGGGATTTTAGAAGTGTTAACACGTGAGTTCGATTGACGATCATGCGCTCTGTAGCAACTGGCGAGCAGCCGTCTCGGCCCGAGCAAACAGCCTGAGTCGGAGCGACGTGGTTTGAATATCAAATGTTTGAGGGGCGCGCCACAGGTCGGTAAACACCTCGAGCAATGCGGCTTCGGCCAATTCGGCCCGGTTCGTCAAACGGAGTGCGGTTAAGTAGAGAACCCGCTCATATCGGTCGTAGAGGAGCTCGAACGCAGAGGTATCTCGTTGAATGATTCGTTCAAACAATTCGTGGTCGGATAAGAATGACATCGTGAACTCCTTTGAAGGCACATCATGGCCTGGAAATGGACATAGCAATAATGGACCTATTCCCTGTCTCGAATCGACTGTAAACGATAACAACTCGATTTGAGCACATTCAAAAACCCGAACGCGCGATGCGATCGGGTATCGGTTCAAAATGAACGGTAGCAGTGTGGACACGTCTGGGTGTTGCCACCGGAACGCTTGAACGTTTTTTTGCAGTTCGGGCACGTGACGGTCTCACTGTCCGCCCCGAAAAGGCTGCCGCGATTATATAACACATTTTTTAAATTCGGTAACGCCTTGGCCGCGAACGTCATAGAGATGAATAAGACGAGCGCCAAGAGCGCGAGCATGACGTATGTCGTCATCGACAACGCTCCTTTCGTTCACATCCGTTATTCCCAGCATACTCGAAAATATCGAAGTGCACACCTAAAACTAGGTATGCGAACTTTTGTTCGGTATAATGGGAGTAAAGGAGGGAGAACAGATGAAGGATGAGTTGTTACGTGATATGCGTTTAGGTCGATTGGTAGAATTGATGTATGTCGATCGACATGGGGTGATTTCAAAGCGCCGAGTCAAATTGTTGAGGTTACAAGGCGAGCGAATCATTGCTTGGGATGTTCGAAAACGGGCCCGTCGAACGTTTTACGTTGAACGCGTCCTCGCCTGTCTCCCGATTATGGAACGCGCTTATGGAAAAGAGGAGGAAATCGGATGACACCGCTCCCAAAATGTCCAGCGCCGGCAGAACGGGCGCTCGCTGCCGCTTACATTGACACGCTCGAACAACTCGCGACGTATTCGAAGACAGAAATCGCCGCGATGCATGGTATCGGCCCGAAAGTACTACAAGTGTTAGAGTGTGCGCTCGTCAAACAAGGACTTCAGTTTACCGATAGCGAATTAACCTCCTAGTCCCGTCATGGGCTAGGATTTTTTTAGTTTGACGTATGTTTTCATATGAAAAAGGGAAGTAATATATTTGTCATCTCCATTACGCCTAAAATCGAGTACCATGACGATAAGGTTTACGAACCTAGTGACACCCATGAGAAAGGAAGTACACAGCATGAGGACGAAACGTTTATCCGCCATTCTAGGAAATGAGATGGATGACATCGAATGTGATCCATGGGTGACCGGAATTGAAACGGATTCCAGGAAGGTCAGTCCAGGGAATTTATTTATTTGCATCCGCGGCTATACGGTGGATGGTCATGAATTCGCTGAAGATGCCGTCTCAAAAGGGGCGAGCGCCATCATCTCGGAATATCCGCTTGAACTTGATGTACCAAACATTGTCGTTGCTGACACGAAACGGACCGCCGGCATCGTGGCGAGCTCGTTTTACGATCATCCGTCGCACCGGATGCGCATTTATGGCGTGACGGGAACGAACGGGAAGACGACAACAGCGACACTCACATACGATTTGTTTCGATTGTCGGGACGACCGGTCGGCATCGTCAGCACGATCGGGGCTCGCTATAAAGACCAAACGCTAGAAACACCGAATACGACACCGGAAGCCGTCGTCTTGCACCGGCTCTTGGCCGAGATGGCAGATGCCGGGGTGACCGACTGTGTCGTCGAAGTATCCTCACATGCGATGATGGAAGGGCGCGTCGAAGGGGTCCACTTTCATGCGGCCGCGTTCACGAACCTGACGCACGATCACCTCGATTATCATCGTTCGATGGATGAATACGCGCGAGCGAAAGCCCGTCTGTTCGAGCAAGTCGAACAGACGAACGGTGACGCGATCATCTTGAATGCGGAAGACGAGGCGAGCACGATTATGGCGTCGTTCGCTCCGACGAGACGCCGCGTCATGTACAGTACGCACACGAACGTACCGGCCGACATCCAAGTCATTTGGCTCGATGACACGGTGCGCGTCAAAGTGAACGCGATGACGATTGAAGTACCCGTTCAGTTCATGGGAGCGTTCAACGCGGCGAACTTGGCTGCTGCAATCGGGCTCGTCTCGACGTCTGAATTGATGCTCCGTTCCATCATTGCCAACGTGCCGGGGCTCACGCTTCCGAAAGGTCGTCTCGAGCGTCTCGACACGGAGGACGCAGAGATTTATATCGATTATGCGCATACACCGGACGGGCTAGAAAAGTGTCTGTCGACGCTTCAAGCTGACGATTGCGAATTGGTCGTCGTCTTGAGTGCGGCCGGCGATCGCGACTCGACGAAACGGGCCGAGATGGGTCGGGTTGCGAGCCGTTACGCCGACCGCTTGATTGTGACCGTTCACGACGTGCGTTCAGAAAATCCTACGCAGATTATCGATGGCTTACTCGAGGGGATTGATGCGGACACACCACATGTGACGTTTGAGAATCGGTTAGACGCCCTTAAACATGCGGCGCTACAAGGACTCGACGGCAAACGAGTCGTCGTCGTCGGAAAAGGCCATGACCACATCGAACGTGTCGGGAAGCAATCGATTCCGTTCAACGAATCTGACATTTTGTTGGATGAACTGAAAAAATTGAAGGGCCAAGAACCGGCCGTTTAACGAAACGATGACGCTTGTCATCGTTTTTTAATGTGTAGAAACGATGAAAACAGGAAATACCTATAACTGTAACGCAATTGAAGGAGGAGAATAGACATGTCAGTTTTGTACAAAGAGTTCACAAATGATGAAGAAGTCGTCACCGCCATTCAATCGATGAAAGCAAAAGGGGTTGACGAGTCGCACATTTACGTCATCACCCACGACGATGACCGGACCGATCGAGTCGCCGACAACGCGGACGCGAATACGGTATCGGCATCGGACGTCGGTCTCGGAACGGCAGCGAAAAACTTGTTCCGTAAAAAAGGGGACGAGTTACGTGCCCAGTTCGAGGAACTTGGTTTCTCAGCGACCGAGGCGGATAGCCTTGAGAAGAAGTTGGACCAAGGGAAAGTGATTGTCGTCGTCAAAGACGCGCCGAACGGCTTCACATTATAACCTTTCCTTGAAGCATACAGAGACAGGGG
>NZ_JJMW01000028.1 GCF_000714435.1 Exiguobacterium alkaliphilum 12/1 | reverse complement strand
GATGAATTATAAAATTAAGTGCAACACCCAAAAGTGAACACAAAAAGCCCATGACGCTTTCCTCGTGTAGAATGAAGTCACCACAACACACATTCAGACGGAGGAAATCGCATGAGCTACACCCATCTTACCACAACGGAACGCGTGAAAATAGAGACCTATCTGGAGCTCGGGATGTCCATCCGGTCCATCGCGAGACGGCTCGGCCGTCATCCCTCGACCGTCTCGCGGGAGATCAGACGGAACCCCGGCTACGAATCGGGACGTGCCCAGCAGCGCTACGTGAAGAAGAAGGCAAACTGCGGCGCCAAGACGAAGCTCGACGAGGCGACTCGCCGGACGATCACCGAGAAACTGTGGGCGACCTGGTCCCCGGAACAGATCGTCGGTCGTCTCTTCGACGGGAAGATCGCCTTCTCGACCATCTATCGCTGGATCTATGCGGGATTGATCGACGTGCCCGTGACCGTGCTCCGCCAGAAGGGCAAGCGCCGGAAGCCGGTCGAGACGCGCGGGCGCATCAACGTCGGGCTGACCATCTCGGACCGGCCTCGGGAGGTGCGCACACGCGAGACGTTCGGGCATTGGGAGCTCGACACCGTCGTCTCCGGACGAGGGAAATCGAGGGCGTGCGTCGCGACGTTCATCGAGCGGAAGAGCCGGTTCTATCTCGCCCTGCCGATCGCGGACCGCACCGCGGCCTCGATGGAGGGGGCGATCCATGCGGTGCACGGCGCCTTCCCGGATGGCACGTTCGAGACGGCGACGACGGACCGGGGCAAGGAGTTCAGCGGTCACGAGCGCATCCAGGCGTCGCTCGGCGTGCCGGTGTATTTCGCCGACCCGTACTCATCGTGGCAACGGGGGAGCAACGAGAACGCCAACGGGCTCCTCCGCGAGTTCTTCCCGAAAGGAACGGACTTCGCGCAGGTGGCGCACGACGAACTCGCGGACGCGCTCGCCAAGATCAACGGGCGACCGAGAAAATGCCTGAACTGGAAAACCGCACACGAGGCCTTCACCGAGGAAGTGTTGCGCTTAATTTGACAAACCGT
>NZ_JJMW01000027.1 GCF_000714435.1 Exiguobacterium alkaliphilum 12/1 | reverse complement strand
GCGATACACGATCAAGTAATTCAGGAAGGTGATTTTGTGACCCATTACTAACGCTACCTTTTGCATCTATACTTGGTGAAAAACTGAAAACTGTCATAATTGTCATGATAATCAATATTTTTTTACCATCTGATCATCTCCATAGATTCTTCATTTTGATGAAACTCTACTAATAATTTCTGATATTTAGAATGTATTTTTATTTTTATAATAATCTAAGAGTCCAAATATCTTTTTCTTATTTCAATATAAGAGTTTTCTTTCTCGATTAACCTTAAGTAATTAGTTTCAAGTAACCGATAATATTCTTTCTCATTTTTTTTACTCTTTAGAATCATTAAATCGGCATAAACCAAATATTTCTTATGAAGCTTACACTTTGACGCACTATTCTTGAAAGATGATGTAAATTCTAGAATCTCTTCTTCTTGAAGATCGTTTAAATGGAGTTTGGTTTCCCACATAGCAAGAATCAAAAGACATTGATGTTCTTCTTTAGTAGAAAAATATTGCTCGCAACTCTTAAACACCACAAGTGCCTCGTCATATCGATTTGCATTTTTCAAGAAGATACCGTAGTTATATCGCGTCTCGTGTAACATATTTTCGTTACGGAACTTTGATAGCATACGCAACAACTCAATATACTCTTTTTCTGCTTCTTTCATTAAACCCAATCTTGAGTAATTAATTGCCATAACCGACTTACAAGTTATCATTCTAGTGAAATTCGTCCCTTTACCAAAAGATTCATAGGCTTTATTCATATGAATTAAAGAAAGTGATGGACTGATGTTATAGCTGTAAATGAGACCTTTCTGGTAAAAATATTCTGCTTTGTCGTCACTCACTATGAGATTTTCATTTGATTCAGCGTATTCTGCAGCTTTCTTAGAATCTTTATACTTATTCAAGAACGACATTTTTAAAACGACAAATTTACTAATGTCGGCATTGGACATTATCTCTAAATTATCAAGGTTGTATAAAAGAGATTCAGCCTTTTCATAATTTTTTTCGTTTAATTCATAGGCCAATTGAGCCAATAAGTATCGATTCAAATAATCGCTTACTATGTAATGAGACTCCTCCTTTTCCATCATTTCAATGGTTAACTTCATCTGACTAACTTCACTGTAAGACCAGTGATAATAAAAGTCATCAATAAGTTTTGAGAGTTGACTATGCCTCTCCTGCTCAAAATCAATTTTTTTCCCAAGTCTTTCGAGAAGCAAATTCAATGTTTCTTGATTAGGTAGATACACTCCTTTTTCGATTTTGCTTAAATGTGAGATAGAACATATCCCTGCTGCGACTTCTTGTTGGGTTTTCTTAGCTTTTATACGATTAAATCGGATGATATTCCCGATATATTTATGCAATTTAATCTCCTCCACCTCATATTATCCCAAATTTTAAATGGTAAATAAATGCTATATTTTGAATAAGTCTTAGTTCAAAAGTCAAATTTTTAATGTAAAGGAGACAATGATTTTTAGAATTTTTTATTTTCACCAGATTTTTCACAAAAAATATTGGAGGTTTTTTAATGTTTAAGTCAAAAACAATTAAAATCTTAGGTTCACTAGCTTTGAGCGCATCGATTTTATCAGGAGTACCTAATTCAGTGTCAGCAGTAGAAAATGATGTGCCTATTTATGCCCCAGTTTACGATGGAACAGTATATCAATCCACACTCACTAATACATTAGTAAAGCTTCCAAAATGGACGCATATTGCTACAAACACATCGTCTCTTGTAGACACAGTAAACTATGAGGTTTCTCGTCGTGTATTTGCTACTGGAACTCTTACAGGTGAAACAGAATTTAAAATTTTGCAAAATGGCCTAAAAGTAACAGCCGAGGTTTCTTATGGGACGGATACCACCACATCAACTAAATTCGCCTTTAATATTCCTCCAAAATCCACGCGGAAATTAGTTTATGGTAGCATCGGTGTTGATACCACAGGAAAATTAGTCACATACTCTAATGGTTTGGTATCAAGATCAAAAGCCGTTTCTGCAGACTATAGCCGTTACAGCTACTCTGAGAATCTTGCATACTGATATATGAAAAAATATGTTGCTTTATACGTTTTAGCGATTGCTTTAGTATTGGCATCATGTAGCGAAAACGATTCATCAAAGAGTACTTCTTTGGGTAAGGAGAAGTCTAACGAGAAAACTGAACAAACTACCCAGTATGTTTCAGGTACAACACAGTATGTATCTATTAATGAATACATCGAAAGTATGGTAGCTCAACAATTTTCATTTATAAGTTTCGAAAAAGAAGTAGAAAACAATGAATTGATCACAACCGTAACGTTCTCAGTAGATAACATTCTAAGTCCAAAATTCACTTCTACTGAGCAACAGTTTTACTGGAGTGTTCAACTTCCAACTTCTCTTTTCGAAAAGGTCTCGGACGTACCTGAGCCGGTTATGTTTGTTCCTATATCTGGGGAAGAGTTAACAAATAGTGAGCGAGAAAAATCTCGTTATGCTAACTTTTATCGGATACAACAACGATTTGAAGTCTCAGAAGAACACGTCGCGGAAGTAGAGAAGTTGATTCAAAAAAAGGACTCTGGATACGCATTTAAACTTCATGATGAAAATTATGAAGAAGCATTCGTATTTGTTGATTTAGAATCTTTTGTAAATATAGACTGATTATTCAACAGCAAAATAGATATTCTCAAAAAAAGAATTCACTTCAATCCTGATATGCTCCCCAATAGGTAGACAGATGA
>NZ_JJMW01000026.1 GCF_000714435.1 Exiguobacterium alkaliphilum 12/1 | reverse complement strand
AATTTAATCTCCTCCACCTCATATTATCCCAAATTTTAAATGGTAAATAAATGCTATATTTTGAATAAGTCTTAGTTCAAAAGTCAAATTTTTAATGTAAAGGAGACAATGATTTTTAGAATTTTTTATTTTCACCAGATTTTTCACAAAAAATATTGGAGGTTTTTTAATGTTTAAGTCAAAAACAATTAAAATCTTAGGTTCACTAGCTTTGAGCGCATCGATTTTATCAGGAGTACCTAATTCAGTGTCAGCAGTAGAAAATGATGTGCCTATTTATGCCCCAGTTTACGATGGAACAGTATATCAATCCACACTCACTAATACATTAGTAAAGCTTCCAAAATGGACGCATATTGCTACAAACACATCGTCTCTTGTAGACACAGTAAACTATGAGGTTTCTCGTCGTGTATTTGCTACTGGAACTCTTACAGGTGAAACAGAATTTAAAATTTTGCAAAATGGCCTAAAAGTAACAGCCGAGGTTTCTTATGGGACGGATACCACCACATCAACTAAATTCGCCTTTAATATTCCTCCAAAATCCACGCGGAAATTAGTTTATGGTAGCATCGGTGTTGATACCACAGGAAAATTAGTCACATACTCTAATGGTTTGGTATCAAGATCAAAAGCCGTTTCTGCAGACTATAGCCGTTACAGCTACTCTGAGAATCTTGCATACTGATATATGAAAAAATATGTTGCTTTATACGTTTTAGCGATTGCTTTAGTATTGGCATCATGTAGCGAAAACGATTCATCAAAGAGTACTTCTTTGGGTAAGGAGAAGTCTAACGAGAAAACTGAACAAACTACCCAGTATGTTTCAGGTACAACACAGTATGTATCTATTAATGAATACATCGAAAGTATGGTAGCTCAACAATTTTCATTTATAAGTTTCGAAAAAGAAGTAGAAAACAATGAATTGATCACAACCGTAACGTTCTCAGTAGATAACATTCTAAGTCCAAAATTCACTTCTACTGAGCAACAGTTTTACTGGAGTGTTCAACTTCCAACTTCTCTTTTCGAAAAGGTCTCGGACGTACCTGAGCCGGTTATGTTTGTTCCTATATCTGGGGAAGAGTTAACAAATAGTGAGCGAGAAAAATCTCGTTATGCTAACTTTTATCGGATACAACAACGATTTGAAGTCTCAGAAGAACACGTCGCGGAAGTAGAGAAGTTGATTCAAAAAAAGGACTCTGGATACGCATTTAAACTTCATGATGAAAATTATGAAGAAGCATTCGTATTTGTTGATTTAGAATCTTTTGTAAATATAGACTGATTATTCAACAGCAAAATAGATATTCTCAAAAAAAGAATTCACTTCAATCCTGATATGCTCCCCAATAGGTAGACAGATGAAATAACAAATCTGTTTATTCTATTGGGGAGTGTTTTTTTATGGCGAGAAGTCGGCATTCAATCGAACAAAAACTGGCTGCACTGCGCATGATGGAAGAAGAAACGCATACATGGAAGGAAATCATGGAGACTCATCACGTTTCTGAGAATACCCTCCGGGTGTGGAAAGTGAAATTCGATACCGGCGGGAGTGACGCATTAAAGGAATCGAAGACATGGAAACTGTACACCAAGGAACAGAAAATCGCGGCCGTCCGTGACTACCTCGACGGGGCCACCACGATGGAAGTCCTCTCCAACTATCAAATCAGTGATGGATCTGTTCTTCGAAAATGGATTAAGAAGTATACTAGTCATAGCGAGTTAACAGATTCGAGAAAAGGGATGGATCGAGCTATGACAAAAGGGAGAAAGACCACATTCGAGGAACGCATGGAGATAGTCAGGTATTGCCTGGACAACGGACGGAACTATCAACGGACGGCCGAGGTATTCACCGTGTCGTACCAACAGGTCTATGGGTGGACGAAAAAATATGACGCCGACGGCGTGCACGGGCTCGAGGACCGGCGCGGACGGACGAAGCAAGAAGAGGAACTGACCAACGAGGAGAAGCTCGAACGTCGCATTCAACAGATCGAGCGGGAGAACGAGCGCCTTCGTGCCGAGAACCTGTTCCTAAAAAAGTTGGAGGAAATCGAGAGGAGAGGTTGATCAGCCAGATCAGGCTACAATTGCGATACATGGTCATCGAGGAAATGTCGACGACCGACACGTTCCCGGTCGTGCTCCTGTGCGAGATCGCGCAGGTCTCACGGGCCGCCTACTATAAATGGTTGAAGCGTACCGTCTCGGTACGCGAAGAAGAGAACTTGAGCCTATTGGAAGACATCCGCCTCCTCTACGACCAGGTGAACGGGACCTACGGTTATCGACGGATCACCATGACGGTCAATCGCAGACGACGCCAGCATGGCCTGCCGGCATACAATGAGAAGCGCATCTATCGTCTCATGCGTATCCATGAGATCCGTTCGGTCCTCCGCCAGAAGCGAAAACGGCACAAAAAGTCGTCACCACAACATGTGGCAGAGAACGTATTAAACCGTGAATTCACAGCTAAAAAGCCGAATGAGAAATGGGTAACGGATGTGACAGAATTTAAATATGGCCTATCTAAGAAGGCCTATCTCAGTGTGATTCGTGATCTTTATGACGGATCCATTATTAGCTATGTGCTGGGACACTCTAATAATAATCAACTGGTATTTAAAACGCTTGACCAGGTAATCGTACGATTGCATCAAGAACACCCACTGATTCATAGTGATCGTGGATTCCAATACACCTCTAAGGCGTTCAAGCGTAAATTAGAGTCGGCAGGAATGACTCAAAGTATGTCACGGGTTGGTCGCTGTATTGATAATGGACCAATGGAATCTTTTTTCGGCACGTTAAAATGTGAAAAGTATTATTTACATAAGTATCAGACCTTTGAAGAACTTAACATTGCCATAAATGAGTACATCTATTTTTATAATCACGAAAGATACCAAAAACGATTAAACGGCCTCAGCCCTAAAGAATATAGAGCGAAAGCCGCTTAAATCACTTTTATTATTTCCACTGTCTACTTGACAGGGGGCAGTTCAGATTATTTTTTAATAATTTATTAAACTCAAAAGGGCACTGAAAGTTTCGTTCTCCACCATGATATAGATTCCTAAACCAATAAAGACAATGGGTATAATCCATCTACCGTAATTCTCTAAGGTTTCAGAGACATGTTTAAAAGCTGCCAAACGATATCCAATAAAACACCAAATCGCAACCATAATAAAGAAAGTAATAACCGTTACTGCTAGTTGGTTCATGGTTAAAGTAGAGAAGAAAGGAACATATATTCCAATGTTATCTCCGCCATTAGCAAATGTTATAAATGCTACACTTAAAAAGACACTATTATACTTTCCAGAATTTAAACTTGAAAGAATTGCATTTTCATCCTCATC
>NZ_JJMW01000025.1 GCF_000714435.1 Exiguobacterium alkaliphilum 12/1 | reverse complement strand
ATTAATAAATATTACCAATTAAACCCTTAATAAAAATCTAATTCATCCCTTTGATTTATTCAACCTTTTTTTAAAAAAATAATAATCACTATATTAATATAGGTTCGCAAATAAATCAGGACGTAAAAATGCCACAAGTACTGATTTAGCAACGCCTGTAGCATTTTTATTTATTCAAAAAGTAGAGACAACAGGAGTCGATCCCTTGTCTGAAGGCATCATCAACACATGCTTCTACGTGTGTAGTTTATCGATAAAGTTCTCAATGAGACACTGCTGATGAACAGACGTTGTTGCATTCGGGTGGATGGCTCGTGATTCGCAGTCTAAAAAAATAAGCTGACTCATGCAGTTCGGCACACTCGCAATCAGTGATTTGTTAATGGCACTTTTGTTATTCATCTTCTAGGATAATAGTGATGTGATTGTTGTGGATTTATTTAACTTGTGGTGAGCATCAAATAACCGAATCGATATCATAATGGAATCAAGTTTGAAATGGAGATAAATCGACTTTGATTAACAAAAGAAGAAACAAGAAAAGGGCCACCCGTGCATAAACTACGCACGGATGACCCTCTTCTTTCATTCCATCTTCTTATAGCATGACACTTAAAGTCAGCTAACCTAGCTGATCACTCACCAGCTTGTTTCTTCTCTTGTTGCTTCTTTAAATACGCTTCTCGAAGCTGATTGATTTTATCTTTTTTATTCGATACAGCTGGTTTTTTCCCATCTTGATACTTGGCAGCGGCCACCTTACTTTTCATATCTAATTGATATTTTCCCATTCGATTCACCTACTTTCATTTCATTGTGAGACATGCTCCATTCACATTAAAAGACCTTCTAATCTCAATGAAATTAGAAGGTCTTCATGAAATATCATTGATCACAGTCATCGTAGACTGCTTAAAAATGGAGACGGCGGGAGTCGAACCCGCGTCCGAAGGCATCGTAACGCATGCTTCTACGTGTGTAGTTTATCTATTGAATCTCAATGTGACACTGCCGATAAACAGGCGTTGTCGCATCCAGTCTGGTTCATCTCTTCTTCGCGCCCTCAGACGGCGAGGTTGAAGCGTAGCTTGCTTAGTTTGAGACCCTGATAATCATCCACACAAGCGATGGATGTCAGGATCCGCAGGGCACTTAGGCTGCTGCGAGTTGTGTGTTAGTTTTGCCAGTTATAGGCGTTTGCGTTTTAACGAGGCCGACCCCTCGACACGCCACATACGACCGACCTACCCCCGTCGAATCCATAACGTCCCCGAGGTGGTAATTGGTACTACAACAACTATACCACAATCAGGTCTCGCTGTCAGTATTTTTGCCGGTCCCGGAGTGCCCGGTCGACGTCGCGCTTCGCATCTTTCTTCTTCAAGTCGTCGCGCTTGTCATACTTCTTCTTCCCGCGCCCGATGCCGAGGAGACATTTCGCGAAGCCATTCTTGATGTACACTTTGAGCGGGATGATCGTATAGCCGTCACGCCCTTGTGCGCCGATGAGCTGATTGATTTGTTTCTTATGCAACAATAGCTTTCGGACACGGAGCGGCTCGTGGTTGAACCGGTTCCCTTGCTCGAACGGGCTGATATGACAGTTGTGAAGTGTCGCCTCGCCACCGTCAAAGCGGACATACGCGTCGGCGATATTGATCTTTGACTGGCGCACCGATTTAATCTCGGTCCCCGTCAACACCATACCGGCTTCAATCGTATCTTCAATCGCATAATCGAAGGACGCTTTTCGGTTTTGGGCGAGCACGTTCGAATCTTTCTTCTTGGCCATACACATTCAGTCCTTTACTTCAATATGGAGGAGGGGTCGCCCCCTCCCGTCAACGACGCTTCTTCGCTCCGCGTTTGGCGTCGCCTTTACGTTTTTGCTTGTCTTTGTTTTTCAAGTTGAGCGCCGAACGGCCTTGTGACGATTTCTCGCCGTCCCGTTTCGGCTTCTCGCCTGGTTTCGCCGATTTGCCGGCTTGACCCGATTTCCCTGACTTGCCACGTTTCGGACGTTTGTCGTCACGACCACGGCCTCCGCGCTTGTCGTCTTTCTTCGGACGGCCTTCTTTCGCCTTGATCGTCGTCGGTTGACGACGGCGCGACTGTTCCCGCTTCGGCATCCCGACGATCGTGAAGTCAATCGTCCGCTCGTCTAGGTTGACGGCGTCGACTTTGACACGGACGGCGTCCCCGATGCGGAACTGACGGTTCGTGCGCTCCCCGAGCAACATGAGCTGCGACTCGTCGAAGTGGTAATAGTCATCCATCGACTGGAGACGGACGAGCCCTTCAATCGTGTTCGGGAGCTCGATGAACATCCCGAAGTTCGTGACACCGCTGACGACGCCATCGAACTCTTCCCCGAGACGCGATTCCATATACTCGGCTTTCTTCAAGGCTTGCGTCTCACGCTCGGCATCGACCGAACGACGCTCACGTTTCGACGCCTGCTCGGCGATCGAGTCGAGACGGTCCTCGTATTTGGCGATCGTCTTCTCTGACACGTCGCCGTTGAAGACGTATGTGCGCATGAGACGGTGGACGATCAAGTCCGGGTAACGACGAATCGGTGACGTGAAGTGCGTGTAGAAGTCGGTCGCAAGACCGAAGTGGCCGAGCGAGACGTCGTCGTACTTCGCCTGTTGCATCGAGCGGAGCATGATCGTGCTGATGACCGCTTCTTCCGGTTCCCCTGCGATCGCCTTCAAAATCTTTTGAAGCGTCTTCGGGTCGACCGTCTGGCCTTTGAACCGTTCGATATGAACGCCGAAGTTGGCGACGAAATCGAAGAAGAAGTCGAGCTTGTCCGACTTCGGATTGTCGTGGACACGATAGATGAACGGGACGTCCATCTTGTGGAAGTGCTCTGCGACCGTCTCGTTGGCGGCGAGCATGAACTCTTCGATCAACTTCTCGGCGACCGAGCGTGGACGTAAGACGATGTCGGCCGGTTTGCCTTCTTCGTCGACGACGACTTTCGCCTCGGCGAAATCGAAGTTGATGGCCCCGCGCGAGTTACGGCGCTTGCGCAGCACTTCCGCGAGCTCGGCCATGAGGTCGAACAACGGGATATACGGCTCGTAGCGTTTGAGCGTCTCTTCGTCGTCGCGCTCGATAATCTCACGGACGTTCGTGTACGTCATCCGCTCCGTCGTCTTGATGACACTCGGGAACAGCTCATGGTTGACGACCTTCCCGTTTTGCGGGGAGATTTCCATGACACAGCTGAGCGTCAAGCGGTTGACGTGCGGGTTGAGCGAACAGATTCCGTTCGAGAGGCGGTGCGGCAGCATCGGGATGACGCGGTCGACGAGATACACACTCGTCCCGCGCTCGAACGCCTCGATGTCGAGCGGCGAGCCTTCCGTCACGTAGTGTGAGACGTCGGCGATGTGGACGCCGAGCTCGTAGTTGCCGTTGTCGAGCTTCTTGACGTGGACGGCATCGTCCAAGTCTTTCGCGTCTTCGCCATCGATCGTGAAGATTGTCTCGTTGCGAAGATCGACGCGGCCCATGAAGTCTTTCTCGTCGGCCTCGTCCGGCACGGCGTTCGCCTGGTTGATGACGTCTTCTGGGAACTCGGTCGGAATCCCGTGCTTGTAGACGATCGACAAGATGTCGACGCCCGGGTCGTTCTTGTGTCCGATGATGCGGACGACGTCACACGCCCCGGCGAAACGGCCGTCCGGATATTTCGTGATGCGGACGACGACTTTATGGCCATCGACGGCACCGAGCGATTTGTCCGGGTTGACGACCGGCCAGAAGTTGATGCGCTTGTCGTCCGGCTCGATGAAGGCGAACTGGTCGAGGCGTCCGCTCGGGAGCGTGTACGTCCCGACAAACTCCGACAAGCCGCGCTTCAATACTTTGAGGAGCACGCCCTCGGTCTTGCCACGGTTGTCCTCGCGTTTTTTGACGAGGATCGTGTCGCCGTGGTAGACGTCTTTCAATTGCTCGGCCGGCAAGAAGACGTCATCGGCCTCTCCTTCGACCGACAAGAAGCCAAAGCCGCGCTGGTGAATCGAGATGATGCCGGCAACTTGGCCGAGTGCGGCGAGCGTCCCGTAACGGTTCGTCCGCGTCCGGCCGATTAACCCCTCTTCTTCGAGGGCGTTTAATGTTCGGATGAGTTCTTTAAACGCATCCGTCGACTCGAGCGCTAATCGCTCGGTCAATTGGTCGACAGTGAGCGCTTTATCGCTCGACTGGATGATTTCTAGTAGTTGGTCACGTAAATTCAACGTGACACCTCCTTTTCACACTGACCAGTCCAACGTTTCGAGAAAATCGAGCACGTCGTGGTGCAGTTTCTCTTTTTCTTTGTCGAGGGTGATCACGTGTCCTGACTCCTCATATATGAGCAGTTCTTTTTGGAACGCGTTGATCGCCTCGTAAATCTCGTGTGCAGATTGAGGATCAACCATGCGGTCTTTCGCCCCTTGGACGACGAGCGCCGGGACGAAGATGTCTTCGAGTTTCGTCGTCGTCTCGCGGACGAACGCACGAAGGTCCTTGAGCGTCGGCATCGGCTTGAAGTCGTCCATCTCTTGCTCGATTTGCTCAGGTGTTTTCGCTTCTCTTGATTTATATTCTCGGGCGTACGCCTGGACTCCTTTGTATAACCGGTCCTCGGCGTCGATGCCGGTCGGTGCGCACATCGGGATGACCCCTTTGACGTTCATTTCTGAGGCGAGGCGAAGCGACATGACGCCGCCAAGCGAGAGGCCACAGACGGCAATCTCGTCATAACCTTTATCTTTTAACGCCTGATACGCGTCCTGGACGTCTTGCCACCAGTCGGCTGGTCCGAACTGAAGCAATTCTTCCGGTGGGACGCCATGTCCCCGATACTGGGGTCCCATACACGTATAGCCTTCTTTTTGTAGGAAACGGCCGAGCATGCGGACGTCCGCGCTCGATCCGGTAAAGCCATGTAACATCAACACGGCACGTGGTCCGCCTTCAAAGAAAAACGG
The DNA here is from genome assembly GCF_000714435.1 of Exiguobacterium alkaliphilum 12/1. Lineage (GTDB taxonomy): Bacteria > Bacillota > Bacilli > Exiguobacteriales > Exiguobacteriaceae > Exiguobacterium > Exiguobacterium alkaliphilum. Next base: position 80,336 of record NZ_JJMW01000025.1, on the reverse strand, counting down.
TTTCGGTGCAGTCACTTTCATCGTTCAAGTCATCTCCTCGTACATTCCATTATTCCCAAAAAAAATTCTAAAAAAACAAAAGCTGACCGCCTCACGTAAAAATCGAGAACGATCAGCCTTTCATCATAATGATGCGACTAGTAATCCTAAAATGAAAAACAACGTGCCTAGTACAGCTGCAGTTCGGTTCAAAACAGCGTCAAAGCCGCGCGCTTTCTGGCGGCCGAACAACTGCTCCGCGCCACCTGCAATCGCCCCAAGACCTTGCGACCGACCTGACATGAGCAGTACGACGACAATCAATAAGACAGCCACGACGAGTAGGCTGATTGTAGCGATCGTTTGCATAGTAGTCAGTTCCTCCTTCTTTTTACACGCCTTTTATTATATAGAAGTTATGACGAAAACACCAGCTTTCAAATTATCGGGACGGGTAGCTGAACCCTTCCCCGATGACCTCTTTCACTTGGTGGATGACGACGAACGCACGCGGGTCCGTCACTTCGACGATTTTCTTGAGCGGCGCGACTTGGCGCTTGTCGACGATCATATAGAGCATGTTCTTATCCTGCTTCGTATAGTAGCCGTGGCCGTGGATAATCGTCGCCGAGCGGCCGAGCGTCTCCGTCAACACGACGGCGAGCTCTTCTTGTTTGTCGCTGATGATCGTGACGGCCTTGCGGATGTTGAGTCCCTCGGCGACGAGGTCGATCACCCACGAGCCGATGATGATGGCGATGAGCGTATAGAGGACGACTTGTTCCCCGAGGAAGAAACCCGAGGCGGCGACGACGATGGCATCGATGATGAACATCGACACGGCGACGCTCAAATGAAGATACCGCTCCATGAGCCGGGCGATGATGACCCCGCCCCCGGTCGTTCCGCCGACACGGAGCACCATACCGATACCGATTCCAATCAAAATCCCAGCATAGACGGCCGCGAGCAGCTTGTCTTCCGACGGGCTGCCCCAGTTGTGCGTCAAGCTGAGGAAGAACGACGTCGCGACGACGGAGATGACGGAGTACACCATCGTCCGGCGGTCGAGTAGCTTATACCCGATGATGAAGAGAATCCCGTTCCCGATAATCGACGTGACGCCGAGGTCCCACTCGAACAGATAGAACAAGATGATCGTCACCCCGAGCAGTCCGCCTTCCGAGAAGTCGTTCGGGACGGTGAAGTAGTTGACCCCGAAGGCGAGGATGAACGACCCGGCGATAATCCAGGCGATGTCCTTTAACGAGATCGATTGCAGTTTCTTCCACACCTGTTGGCGGAGCAGATGTTGTTGTTGACGTTTCATATGAGTTCCCCTTTCCACATAAAAAAGACCGCGGCCAAAACCGCAGTCTTCTCGTTATGCTGGTTTTGGCGCACCGTCTTTCATAATCGGCAACTTGCGGTCTGCGACGTTTGCGTAGACGTCCAAGAGTGCCTCTTTTTCCAAATCCCAGTTATATTGTTCACGCGCCGTCTTCGTGTTCGCTTTGACGCGTGCGTAGAGCGCTTCATCTTCGAGCAGGCGGTTGACACCGTCCGCGATCGACTGCGGGTCGTGCGAGTCGACGACGACCCCGACATCGTTCCCGGCGACGACCCGTTCGATTTCAGGGAAATCGCACGAGACGACCGGCACTTCGGCCATCAAATATTCGAACAACTTGTTCGACGAGGCCGAGTAGTGGTTGAAACAGACGTTGTTCAACACTTGGAAGCCGAGATACGCGTTCATCGTATAATACGGTAACGCCTCGACCGGTACTTTGTCAATCATCTTGACGCGGTCCGCCACGCCTTCGTCCTCAATCATCTGCTTGATTGTCGGCTTCAGTTTCCCGTCCCCGATCATGACGAGCGTCCCTTCCTTGAAATCTTTCGCCGCGAGGATGAGTTGCTCGAGACCGCGACCGGCTTGGATACCGCCTTGGTACAACAAGATTTTCTCATCGCTTGGCAAGCCGAGGAGCGCATGCAAGTCTTTCCGGAGCGAGAAGTCGAGCGGACGATAGAACGGATAGTTGTGGAGCACGTACGGATAGAAACCGTAAAGCGTCTCGTTATGCGCCGCGCGCGTATGGTTCTCGACCATCATCGTGTCGACGTACGGCAGGAGCCAGCCTTCGAGGTTACTTTGGATGTAGCCGTAACCGGTCCGGTCCGTCTGGACTTCGTGCGAGTCGTAGACGATCTTCCCTTTGTTGACGAGCTTCCCGGCGATCAACGCTTGCGGGAGCGTGTTCAAGTCGTTGGCATGATAGAAGTCATACGACTTCTTCGTCGAGGCGAACACCATCTCGAGCATCGCGCTCAAGTTGACGATGTTTTTCCGGACCGGTGGGAGCAGAATCGCGCCTGCCGCGGCACCGAGGCCGAGCATCGTGAACGGCGCGAGGACGAACAGTCCGGCTCCGATGAGTCCGGCTCCGATTTTACGCGTCGTCTTCTGTGTGACCCACGTCCGGGCCGATTTGAGCGCCTTCATCCCGTTGACGAGAATCGACGGTTGGCGCTTCACGCGGATGACACGGAATCCTTCCGGACGCATCTCTTCAGCCGGGAGCTCTTTATTCTTCGGGTCTTGGAGGGCAATCAAATCGACCTCGTAGCCCGCCTCGGCGAGCGCCGAGCATTCGCGAAGGACGCGGGCGTCATTCGTAAAATGGTTCCATACAAACATACATACCTTCATCGTGTTTCCTCCATCGTTACTTTTTCGACCACGTCTTCGAGGACGTGGATATTGTTTTCCCAACACAAGTTGTCTTTCACATAGCGGACGCCGTTTCGGCCGTACTGTTCGCGTAACTCCGGACGTTCGAGAAGCGTTCGGAGCGAGCGCTCAATCTCATCGATGTCACGCTTCCGTGACACGTAGCCGACCTCCGCCGCTTCGATGACATTCGCCGCATGGCCTGACACCGCAGCGACGATCGGTTTGCCGACCGCCATGTAGTCGATGAGTTTTCCAGGGATGACCGTGTCGAAGACGTCCTGGTCGATTAAGCTGACGAACGCGACGTCCGCATTTTTAATCGCCTGGAACGCCTCCGTCCGTGGCATCGCTTCGAGGAACAAGAAGTTTTTGAAGCCGCGAGCCTTAATCGTCTCCTTCAACTCGTTCTTCCGATAGCCGTAACCAATCAATTTGAAGTGGACGCGCGGCTCGTCGCGGAACCGCTCCGCGAGCTCGAGCAAGAGCGACACGTCTTGGGCGAGGCCCATGTTTCCGGCGTATAGAATCTCCATCCGGTCGTCTTCTGGGACGGTCCGCTCGAGTTCCCGCTCGCTCTGTCGAATCGAGTTCGGCATGTAGTGCATGCGCTCGTTGTCGACGCCGCGCTGGCGCAGATAGCTGCGGAACCCTTCCGAGTTGATGATGATCGCGTCGGCCGACTTGTACAGCCGCTTCTCGAACCAGAACGCCGGGGCGAGCATCCAGTCGTACTTGAACACGCCGACGCCTTTCACCGACTCCGGCCACAAGTCACGGACGTCCAAGATGAACGGGACGCCATACTTCCGTTTTGCATACACCCCGACGAACGCCATAAAAAAAGACGGGGTCGTCGCGAAGACGACATCCGGTTTCGTGTCGAGCGTCCGTACGGCGCCGACGCCTTTCATCATCTGTTCGACGAACAAGGCGAGCCGGCTGAGCATGTTTGACGTGTGCTTGCGCTTCTTCGTGATGAGCCGCTTGATGAACGGTTGGTTGTTGAGCGCGTGATCGTTCCAGAACCGGTCGTCTTGATACAAGTTGAAGTTCGGATACGATGGCGCGGCCGTGATGACCTCGACGTCGTAGCCACGTTCTTTCATGAGATGCGTAATATTTTGCATCCGGTTGCCGGCACTGCCGATCTCCGGATAATAGTTTTGACAGACCATTAACATTGTTTTCAAAAGTAACACACCTTACTGTTGTTCGAGTTCGTCCACGAAACGCTTCAAGAGCGTGTGGACGTTAGGTTTCAATTCCGGGTCGCACAAGGCGTGGGCGATCGTCGCCTCGATGAAGCCGATCGGTTCCCCGACGTCATAGCGACGACCCTCAAATTCATAGGCGTACACCGTCTTCGCCTCGTTCAATCGGGCGATGGCGTCCGTCAGTTGAATCTCGCCCCCGGCACCGACTTCTTGGGCCGCGAGCGTCTCGAAGACGTCCGGCGTCAAGATGTAGCGACCGAGGATGGCGAGGTTCGAAGGGGCCTCCTCGACCGGCGGTTTCTCAACGAACGTCCGGACCGGGATCAGCTTCCCTTCGACGGCAAGCGGGTCAATTATACCATATCGTTTCGTCATTTCATACGGGACGCGCTGCACGCCGATGATGGCACGTTCGTGGCGTTCGTATTGCTCAATCAACTGCTGTGTCGCCGGTACGTCCGATTCGATGATGTCGTCCCCGAGCAGGACGGCGAACGGCTCGTCGCCGATGAACTTCCGGGCACACCAAATCGCATGGCCGAGTCCCTTCGGCTCTTGTTGGCGTATGTAGTGGATGTTCGCGAGATTCGACGAGTGACGGACCGACTCGAGGAGCTCCGTCTTCCCTTTCGCTTCCAAGTTTTGTTCGAGTTCGATGGCGCGGTCGAAATGGTCCTCGATGGCGCGCTTGTTCTTCCCGGTCACGATGATGATGTCCTCGATGCCCGAGGCGACCGCTTCCTCCACGATGAATTGGATCGTCGGCTTGTTGACGATGGGGAGCATCTCTTTTGGCATCGCCTTCGTCGCCGGCAAGAAACGGGTGCCTAGCCCCGCGGCCGGGATGATGGCTTTCCGTACACGTGTCATGGACGTCTCTCCTTTTTAGCTACTGTATCTGATTATACCCAATTTCCTAGCGTTCACGCACAAAAAAAACGGCCGTGACATGCGTCACGACCATTTCCGGTTGTCCATATACTTGTACAGGAACCAACCGCCGACACCGAGCGCGATGAGAAGAAGGAGAAAACCGCTGATCATCATCATGAACGCCCCCTTTCACCTACACTATCCTATTCCCGGAATGACGGATTAACATACCTCATGTTTCTTGCTTCACTAGACGGCAGACTGCTTTCCAGGGGTGATGCGGATGCCTCCGCAGGGCATTTCGCGCTTTGCCGGGTCATCCTTGCATCACTCTCCCCTAGGAGTCAGCCTGCCGTCTTGTTTCGCGCTCCGCCTTACATGTGACACATACGCCATCGAATAAATGATATATCTAAAAATAATATGAGAGTGAGCGAGCGCCCACAACCGTCCAAGCGGCACCGTGACTCTTGCAGGAAAGCAATCTAACGGAGACCCCGCAAGCACGATGTGCGAGGAGGCTCCGTGGATTGCCTGCAGAAAGCATCGGTGCCGCCGGGACGGATTGAAAAACACTCACACAAAAAAACAGGCCCGCACAAGGCGGACCTGAAAATAATCAATTATTTTTTGAGGTTGTAGAACGACTTGATACCGTCGTATTTCGCTACATCGCCGAGCATGTCTTCGATGCGGAGAAGTTGGTTGTACTTCGCGATACGGTCTGTACGCGAGAGCGAACCAGTCTTGATTTGACCAGCGTTTGTCGCAACCGCGATGTCCGCGATTGTCGCATCTTCTGTTTCACCAGAACGGTGCGAGATAACAGCTGTGTAACCAGCTTTTTTAGCCATTTCGATCGCGTCGAATGTTTCTGTGAGCGTACCGATTTGGTTAACTTTGATGAGGATCGAGTTCGAGATGCCTTTCTCGATACCTTCAGCGAGTTTCTCCGTGTTCGTTACGAAAAGGTCATCCCCAACGAGTTGAACTTTGTGGCCGATCTTGTCAGTAAGAAGCTTGAAGCCATCCCAGTCGTTCTCGTCGCAACCGTCTTCGATTGAGATGATTGGGTACTTGTCAACGAGCTCAGCGTAGAAGTCTACGAGCTCAGCAGTCGTCATCGACTTGCCTTCGCCAGCGAGTTCGTACTTGCCAGTCGACTTGTCGTAGAACTCAGAAGATGCAACGTCCATCGCGAGGTAGATGTCTTCGCCAGCTTTGTAACCAGCTTTTTCGATCGCTTCAAGGATAACCGTGATCGCTTCTTCGTTTGACTTAAGGTTTGGTGCGAAACCACCTTCGTCACCGACAGCTGTGTTGAGACCCATACCAGAAAGAACTGATTTGAGGGCGTGGAATACTTCTGCACCCATGCGGAGCGCTTCGCGGAACGATGGCGCGCCGACAGGCATGATCATGAACTCTTGGAAGTCAACGTTGTTGTCCGCGTGCGAACCACCGTTGATGATGTTCATCATTGGCGTTGGGAGCGTCTTCGCGTTGAATCCGCCGAGGTACGTGTAAAGTGGAAGGCCGAGCTCGTCTGCTGCTGCGTGTGCTGCTGCCATAGAGACACCGAGAATCGCGTTAGCGCCGAGTTTACCTTTGTTTTTCGTACCGTCGAGCTCGATCATTTTAGCGTCGAGTGCGTTTTGGTCGAAGACATCGTAGCCGATGAGTTCTGGTGCGATTGTGTCGTTTACGTTAGCAACGGCTTTAAGTACGCCTTTACCAAGGTAACGTGACTTGTCGCCATCGCGGAGTTCGACTGCTTCGTGCTCACCAGTTGATGCGCCTGATGGGACGAGGGCACGGCCGAAACCGCCGTCTTCTGTGAAGACTTCTACTTCGATTGTTGGGTTACCGCGTGAATCCAAAATTTCGCGTGCGTAAATTTCTGTAATCATTGACATATTAAATCTCTCCTTTTTGGTTGGAAATTATTTTTTTGTAACGATTGACGTACCGGTCATTTCAGCCGGTTGATCGGCACCGAGAAGGTCGATCAACGTCGGCGCGAGGTCGCAAAGCGAGCCTTTTAGAACAGGTTTCAGTTCAACGCCTGGCTTCGTGATGATACATGGGACAGGTTCTGTCGTATGCGCCGTCATCGGTGAGCCGTCCGGGTTCGTGACGAGGTCAGCGTTCCCGTGGTCCGCCGTGATGATCGCCGCGCCGCCTTTGGCAATGAGTGCGTCCACTACTTTACCGAGGCATTCGTCGACGACTTCGACCGCTTTTTTCGTCGGTTCGAGCATGCCCGAGTGACCGACCATGTCCGGGTTCGCGTAGTTGATGATATACGCATCGTATTGATCTGACTCGATACGCTCCAAGAGACCTTCTGTGAGCTCGTATGCGCTCATTTCCGGTTTCAAGTCGTACGTCGCGACTTTCGGCGACGGCACGAGGAAGCGATCTTCGCCTTCGAACGGTGTTTCTTGTTGTCCGTTCAAGAAGAACGTGACGTGCGGGTATTTCTCAGTTTCCGCGGCGCGGAGCTGTTTGTACCCTTGCGCGGCGAGCGTTTCGCCGAGCGTGTTCTTCAAATCTTCCGGTGGGAAGACGATATCTGTGTCGATTTCATCCGAGAACTTTGTCATCGAGACGAGCAAGATGTTCTGTGGATGTGTGTTCGAAAGTTCGAAGCCTTTGAAGCCGGTCTTCTCTTTGAACACTTTCGCAAGTTCGATCGCCCGGTCCGGACGGAAGTTGAAGAACATGATCGCGTCGTTGTCTTTGATCGTCGCGATCGGTTGACCGTCTTTCTCGATGACCGTCGGGTTGACGAACTCATCCGTGAGCCCTGCTTCATACGACTGGTTCAAGACGTCGACGGCGTTCGTGCCGACTTCGCCTTTGCCGTGGACGAGGACGTCGTATACTTTCTCGACGCGCTCCCAACGGTTGTCGCGGTCCATGGCATAATAGCGTCCAGACACGCTAGCGACTTGACCGACACCGAGTTCAGCGAGCTTCGCTTCCGTCTGTTCGAGGAAGCTTGCGCCTGATTTCGGATCACAGTCACGGCCGTCCGTGAAAGCGTGAATGTAGACTTTTTCAATGCCATGAAGTTTAGCGAACTCAACGACAGCGAACATGTGTTGAATGTGCGAGTGAATCCCGCCGTCCGAGACGAGGCCCATAATGTGGAGGCTCGAATCGTACTTCTTCACATGTCCCGCCAAATGGTTCATCGCTTGACGGTCGAAGAACGAACGGTCTTTGATGGCGTTGTTGACGCGCGAGAGTGACTGATAGACGACCCGGCCGGCACCGATGTTCAAGTGACCGACTTCCGAGTTGCCCATCTGTCCTTCCGGAAGGCCGACGTACTCGCCTTGCGCGTTGAGAAGCGTATGCGGATACGTCTCCCAGAAACGGTCGAAGTTCGGTTTGTTCGCCGCAGCGACCGCGTTACCGAACGTCTCGTCCCGCATGCCAAAACCATCTAAGATGATGAGGGCGACTGGTCTTGCCATTTAAATCGCCTCCAACAACTTGAGGAACGAAGCAGCTTCAAGTGAAGCACCGCCGACGAGTGCGCCGTCGATGTCTTCTTGCGCCATATACTCCTTGATGTTCTCAGGTTTTACAGAACCGCCGTATTGGATGCGTACTGCAGCCGCCACGTCTTCACCGTAAAGGCCTTTCACCACGTCACGAACATATTTGCATGAGCTTTGCGCGTCTGCTTCGTCCGCTGATTTACCAGTACCGATTGCCCAGACTGGCTCATAGGCGATGACGAGTTGTTTCACTTGGTCAGCTGAGAGGTCCGCGAGGCCACCTTCGACTTGCGTCTTGATGACTTCTTCGAACTTGCCGCCTTCGCGCTCCTCGAGTGTTTCACCGACACAAACGATTGGCGTAAGACCGTGTTCGAACGCTTTTTTCGTTTTGCTATTGATGAACGCATCCGACTCGCCGAAGTATTCGCGACGCTCTGAGTGTCCAAGGATGACGTACGTCACACCGAGGTCCGCGATCATCGCTGGGCTCGTCTCACCTGTGTACGCCCCGCTGTCTTTGTCGTACATGTTTTGGGCACCAAGCTTCAAGTCTGACCCTTTTGCTGCTTCTACCATTGGAGCTAGGAAGACAGCTGGTGCGCCGATTGCCGCGTCAACTTTGTCTGTTGACGGGACGTTGTTTTTGACTTCCTCGACGAAAGCGACTGCTTCCGAGAGTGTTTTGTTCATTTTCCAGTTACCTGCAATAATCGGTTTACGCATCGATAACCCTCCTCTATTTTACTTGTCGTTAAGCGCCTCGACGCCTGGAAGTTTTTTGCCTTCCATGAATTCGAGTGACGCGCCACCACCCGTCGAGATGTGGCTCATTTGGTCTGCAAGGCCAAACTTGGCAGCTGCTGCAGCTGAGTCCCCACCGCCGATGATCGAGTAAGCATCGCTATCCGCGAGTGCCTGAGCGACACCTTTCGTTCCGTTTGCGTATTTATCAAGTTCGAATACGCCCATCGGTCCGTTCCAAACGACAAGTTTCGATTCGCGAATCGCTTCCGCGTAAAGTTCGACTGTCTTCGGTCCGATATCAAGACCCATATGATCCGCAGGGATCTTGTCGATATCGACTGGTCCGACGTAAGTCTCTTCGCCGAATTCTTTCGTGATGACGCAGTCGACTGGCATCAAGAACTTCACGCCTTTGTCTTCTGCTTTTTTCATGAATTGACGTGCGAGGTCGAGCTTGTCTTCCTCAAGGAGTGACGTCCCGACTTCGTGCCCGAGTGCTTTCGAGAACGTGTACGAGAGACCGCCACCGATGATGAGTGTGTCAACGATGTCAAGAAGGTGGTCGATGACCCCGATCTTGTCAGCAACTTTCGAACCGCCGATGATGGCCGTGAACGGACGATCTGGGTTCGAGAGCGCCTTGCCGAGCACTTCAAGTTCTTTTTCCATCAAAAGACCGGCGACTGCCGTGTCGACGTTTTGCGCGATTCCTTCCGTCGAAGCGTGGGCACGGTGAGCCGCACCGAACGCGTCGTTGACGAAGACGTCAGCAAGTGATGCGAAGCCTTTTGCGAGTTCCGGGTCGTTTTTCGTTTCACCTGGGTAGAAACGAACGTTCTCAAGCACGACGACGTCGCCTTCAGAAAGTTTTGCGACCGCTTCTTCCGCGACCGGGCCATATGCCTCTTCGACGAGTGGTACGTCTTTGCCGAGGAGTTCCCCGAGACGTGCCGCGACCGGTGCGAGTGAGAACTCAGGGTTCTTCTCGCCTTTTGGACGGCCGAGGTGGCTCGCCAAGATGACTTTCGCGCCGCCGTCGATCAAGTGCTTAATCGTCGGAAGAGCCGCTTGGATGCGCGTCTCGTCTTGGATGACGCCATCTTTGAGTGGAACGTTGAAGTCAACGCGGCAGAAGACGCGTTTCCCTTTTACATCGATGTCACGAATAGACTTTTTGTTCATAACCTTCGCCTCCATGTGTCGTGCATTTCAATTTCATAAATAGAGCGGAGAACAATCTCTTGTTTCCGCTCCTATTTGATTCTATTTAGTTCACGAACTTACTTCGCGATTTCAGCGAAGTGCTTGAGTGTGCGAACCAATTGTGCAGTGTAAGACATTTCGTTGTCGTACCATGCAACTGTCTTAACGAGTTGCTTGTCGCCAACTGTCATGACTTTCGTTTGTGTCGCGTCGAAGAGTGAACCGTACGTGATGCCGACGATGTCAGAAGAAACGATTTCGTCTTCCGTGTAACCGTAAGACTCGTTTGCTGCTGCTTTCATCGCTGCGTTGATTTCGTCAACCGATACAGTTTTCTCAAGAACTGTTACGAGCTCTGTGAGTGAACCTGTCGCAACTGGTACACGTTGTGCCGCACCGTCAAGTTTACCTTGAAGTTCTGGGATAACGAGGCCGATTGCCTTCGCCGCACCAGTCGTGTTCGGTACGATGTTCGCTGCTGCCGCACGCGCACGACGGAAGTCACCTTTCGGGTGTGGCGCGTCAAGCGTGTTTTGGTCGCCTGTGTAAGCGTGAATCGTCGTCATGAGACCTTCAACGATTCCGAACTGATCTTGGAGAACTTTCGCCATTGGCGCCAAGCAGTTTGTCGTACATGAAGCACCAGAGATAACTGTCTCTGTACCGTCGAGGATTTCGTGGTTCGTGTTGTAAACAACAGTCTTCATGTCACCTGTAGCTGGTGCCGAGATGACAACTTTTTTCGCGCCAGCTTTCAAGTGAAGCTCCGCTTTCTCTTTGTCTGTGAAGAATCCAGTACATTCGAGAACGATGTCAACACCGAGCTCGCCCCATGGGAGTTCTTCTGGGTTGCGGTTTGCAAGTGTAAGAACTTTCTCGCCGTTTACGAGGAAGTGATCGTCGTGTACTTCAACGTCTCCGTCGAAACGACCTTGCGTCGTGTCGTACTTGAGAAGGTGAGCAAGCATCTTCGTGTCAGTCAAGTCGTTGATTGCAACAACTTCGATTCCTTCGTTTTTGATGATCTCGCGGAATGCCAAACGACCGATACGTCCAAATCCGTTAATACCAACTTTTACTGCCATGTTAATTTCCTCCTTAGGGTAGAAGCTATTTATTGAAGAGCCAACGGGGGTCAACTCTTTAATAACACGTTAATAATTCTGTTGCCGCACCTTCGTCCGTGACGAGAATGATGTTCGGCGTATGTTTCGCATATGCGGCAATCGCCTGCGCCTTCGATTTCCCTCCAGCGACCGCGATGACGGTGTCCATGTTGTCGAGCTCTTCTAATTGAATGCCGACCGTCTTGACCCGATGCACGATTTCACCTTCCGCGTTGAAATAATAGCCAAACGCTTCGGCGACGGCTTCATGCCGTTCGATCATCCGCAAATGCTCCGGTGTGGCGCGACGGCGCTTCGCCATCGTTTCGGCCTCACCAATTCCATGTACCACTATTCGCGCCGCTCTAATCATTTCCAGCACATTTTTTATGCTAGGTTCCTCCACCATCCGCTCGAACGTCTCTTGCGACACTTCGTCTGGAATGTGGAGCAAATGATAGTCTGCGTTGGCCCGGTCCGCCATCCTTGAACAGACGGTGTTCGCCTGAAGTTCAAGCGTCTCACCGAGTCCGCCGCGCGCTGGTACGAAATGCATCGGCCGTTCTTTCTTATCGGGCGACATCATCGCCGCGACAGATGCCATCGTCGTGCCGCCTGTGACCGCGATGATATTGTCGTCCGGTGCCAGTCGCGCTTTTAACTGCGTGACGGCGGCCCGTCCGATATCTCGCTGGACCCAGAACGTCTCGTCCGAGTCTCCCGGTACGATGACGACTTGGCGAACGCCTAGCTTTTGCTCGAGTTCTCGCGCGACTTCTGAGATACCTAGGATTTCTCCCATGACCTCATGCAAGTCTCGAAGAACGTTTCGGCCCGATTCCGTAAGGGAAATACCTTGAGTGGCGACTGCGAGTAGACCTTGGTCTTTCAAGAAGTCGACCTCCCGCCTTAAGATTCGTTCCGTTAGCCCGAGGCTCGTGGCCAATGTCCTGCGGCCAATCGGCTGCATCAATCGGACATAATGTAAGATGTCGTAACGATGTCGGAGCGTGTCGAGCAGGTCTGGGACGATTTGCTTCTGAACATGAATCAGTTGCTGGATCATACCTCATTCCCCCTCGACTTTAAGTGTGGACATTTTTTGTCCCACTTTTATTTTTACGTCCCACCGCTACGAGTTCATCTTATCAATCACCTTTCCGTCTTGCAACCCCTCTAAACGTTTTTTTTCGATGTAAGCGTATACTTAACAAAATCTTCAACTTTGCTGTCATCATATCGCCCTTGACTAATGACGTGCCCTTCATATATGACGACCGGAATCTCGAACAAGTACTTGGCCTCGAGCGCCTCGTCCGTCGTGATGTCGATTTGCTCGAGCTCGAACGGATAGTCCTCTCGCAACCATTCGAGCATGACGAGCGCCTCCTCGCATAACGAACAGTTGTCACGCCGATAAAGTGTCAGCTTCATTCAACTCTCTCCTTTCCATAGTTGCCGCTCCCGTTCCCGCGAGTTGCCGAAACCGAGCGCTTCCCGATAGTTGGCGACCGTCCGTCGCGTCACGTGATACCCTTCGTTCGCGAGCGCCTCGGTCAACGCCTGATCACTAAGCGGTGCCGTCTCGGAACGAATCAGCTCGGCGATGATGCGTTTGATCATGAACGGCGACTGTCCCCGCACGGTCGCCCGCACGAACAAATCACGCCACGCCATCGTGCCGCCCTCGGTGCGGACAAACTTCTGTTGAATCGCCCGCCCGACCGTCGACTCATGTTTACCGATGCGCGCGGCGACTTCTTTTCGTGTCAACGGGTGTAATACGAGCTCCCCGTTCAACCAGTCCGCCTGCCTTTCCGCGATGACGTCCCAAATCGACTGCAACGTCTTCGCCCGCATCGCGAGCGTGTCGTGCCACCACGTCAGCTCTGCGTCCGCCTCGATGTCGAGCGCCGGCGTGAACCACGTCGTGACGAGCTGTCCGTCCTCCCGTCTCACTTCGAGCTCTGGGAAAATTTGTTCGGTTTCTTCATATAATAGTGGCACTTTCGGCAACGTCGCGATGAGGCGCGTGACGCGATCGAATTCGGACGCACTCAACCCGAGGCGGCCCGGGACATCGTCGAAGCCCGCCTCCATCGCCTCGAACACGTCCAAGACGAGCGGGTCGTCGTGTTCGATCGCGTGTCGATATTGGCATTCGTGTTCGTTTTTCGCTCCGACGCCCGTCGGTTCTAGAAACAAGAGCGCCCGGCGCGCTGACTCGATGGCGCTCTCCTCGACACCGAATTGGTCCGCGAGCATCGCATCCGTCTCGGGCAACAGCCCCCGATGGTCGAGCGCGAGGACGAGCTGTCGTTGGAGCGCCTTCTCCGCTTCCGTCCCGCTCCCTTCCTCGATCTGCTCGAACAGACGCGCCTCGAAACCGGCCCCCGCGTCGGCAATCCACTCGACCATGCCGTTCCCTTTGGCGACCTGTCCGCTTCGAGCCGCGAGCCGTCCGAGTTGGAACACGATGGCGGCCCGGTCCGCCTCTAGTACGGGCAGGCGCCGTAGCATGTCTTGCGTCAATTGTTGTCGTTGTACTTGATGCTGCTCTTGCCGTTGCATCTCGGTCACTCCCCTCGCCTCCTATTGTAGCGGAAGCGACTCCACGCCGCTTCAAAAAAAGGTCATGAAACAGGATTGCTTTTTTAAAAAAACAAATGTATAATAAATCGTGTCAGAGAACATGCACCCGTAGCTCAGGGGATAGAGCACTGGTTTCCGGTGCCAGGTGTCGGGAGTTCGAATCTCTCCGGGTGTATCATATGTAAGAGGTCAGGCACACGCCTGGCCTCTTTTTTCGTTTCATCGCCAAAGAATGGTGGAATAGGTGAAAAACGATGACTATCGTTTGACCAACATTGACTATAACGGTATGATATGTTTACAACCTACATAAAGGAGGCAGATTCAATGTTAATTCCAACAGTTATCGAACAAACAGGTCGTGGGGAACGCGCATATGACATTTACTCACGCTTGCTCAAAGACCGGATCATCTTGCTCGGAAGTGCGATTGACGACAACGTCGCCAACTCGATCGTCGCGCAGCTCCTCTTCCTTGCAGCCGAGGACCCAGATAAGGACATCTCGCTTTACATCAACAGCCCGGGTGGTTCGATCACTTCCGGAATGGCGATTTATGACACGATGAACTTCATCAAGCCGAACGTGTCGACGATTTGTATCGGAATGGCCGCATCGATGGGTGCCTTCTTGCTCCAAGCCGGTGAAAAAGGGAAACGCTTCGCATTGCCGAACGCGGAGATCATGATTCACCAACCACTCGGCGGCACGCAAGGTCAAGCGTCGGACATTAAAATCCACGCCGAGCGGATCATCAAGATGCGTGAGAAGTTGAACCAAATCATGGCCGACAACACGGGCCAGCCGCTTGAAGTCATCGAGCGCGACACAGAGCGCGACTACTTCATGTCTGCTGACCAAGCGAAAGACTACGGTCTCATCGACAAGGTCATGACGCGTTAACACATCAATCCCTTCTCGTCTGAGAAGGGATTTTCTTTATTCCGTCACCTCGACCCCGAACACGTAGCGACTATCCCCATTCGCCCAGTCCCCGCCGGTCTCGAACAGATACACGCCTGGCTCCGATGGGACGATTCGCTCGGCCGGGATGAGTTCCCCGTCCACGATTTGATGGAACGTCTCATTGTCCGGCGCTTCATGGAACGAGACGTCAATCGTTGCACCGGGTTCGACCGTCACAATTTGCAAGTCGTCCGGCTCAGGCAAGGCGTGATCTTCACAGACGGCCTCGTCCCCATTCGCCCAACAATACGTCGACTGCTTCACTTCGGCCGTCACCGATCCGACCTTCACGGTTGGAAGCGGCGGTTTGACGCCGGAAGACGTCTGCCAAAACGACAGCCCGTACACAATGCCTCCGACAAGGATCAACACGATCACCCAAAACCACATCGTTTTTCGTCTCATTCGTCCCACTCCTTTGACCCCCTATTCCCGTTCCCACAAAAAAAGACCCACTTTCCGTGAGTCTCGTCCGTCATTTCGGGCGACGGAGCCCTTTCATCATATAGCCGCCTTTGAAGTCAATCGGGTCGAACGCGACGAGGAACGCTTTCGGCTCGTAATGCTCGACGAGCTGACGCAACTCTTTCATGCGCGTCCGGGCCGCCAAGACGTCGAGGCGATAGCGGACGCCGTCACGGCCTTGCCCTTGATAATGGGTCACCCCGTAGCCGCTGTCGCGCATCTTTTGGATGAGTTCGGCCGGGAACTCTTGCGTGTGCACTTGAATCATGTTGTAGCCAATCGCAAGCTTCCGCTCGACGAATCCGCCGACGAGGATCCCGAGTCCGAATCCGACGGCGTAGACGACCATGCCGAGCGTCGTCAAGTCTTGGAACACGATGCCGAGCGCAAAGATGTAGATGAGCGTCTCGAGCGTCCCGAACAATCCGGCGATGACCGTCTTCCCTTTAACGAGCATAATCGTCCGGAGCGTGAGCACCGGGACGTATAGTAGTTGTAACAACAAGATGAGCAAGATTTGACCCATTCCATCGACCTCCTATCGATTCAATATCTCCACTATTCCAAATTTCACAGGCGGATGCAACCAAAAAAGGCTGACCGCAGTCAGCCTTTCGCTTAGTTATCTAAGTTGCGGACACTTGTGAGCAACTCATAGTCCTTACGGATGACTTGATAGATTGCGTTCGTGTTGCCTGAGAGCATCTCTTCCGCCCGGAGTTGGTTGAGGAAAAGGCTCGTCGCAAACGTCACGAGTGCACTTTTTGGAATCCCGATTTCTTTTGCACGCTCGGTGATGACGCGGTCAAGTTCTGCGTCAATCGTGAGCGAAAGTCGTTTCTTATCATTCGCCATAATCATAAAGCTCCTTTAGTTCGCTTTTCAAAATCCTATACACAATTGCTAATTATATAGGAAGAATGGTTTTGGCGCAACCGGTCTCACGAGGAGCCGATTTCTTCGCCCTTTCGGACTTTCTCGGCAATCTGGTCAATCTTCCGGAGTCGGTGGTTGATGCCGGACTTCGAGATTGGTCCTGTCTCGAGCATCTCGCCAAGCTCTTGGAGCGAGACGTCCTGATGCGTGACCCGAAGTTCGGCGATCTCGCGGAGCTTCGTCGGCAACACCTCGAGGCCGACCGTCCGCTCGAGATACTTAATGTTCTCGACTTGGCGGAGCGCCGCCCCGACCGTCTTGTTCAAGTTGGCCGTCTCACAGTTGACGAGCCGGTTGACCGAGTTGCGCATGTCCTTGATGATACGGGCGTCCTCGAAATCGAGCATCCCGCGCGTCGCCCCGACGAGCTTCAAGAAGTCAGAGATTTTCTCGCTCTCCTTGATGTAGAGGATATGCCCTTTTTTCCGCTCGAGCGTCTTCGCGTTCAAGCCGAACCGGTTGGCGAGGTCTCGGAGCGCCTGGTTATGGTTCTCGTACAAGCTGTATACCTCGAGGTGATACGACGACGTCTTCGGATGGTTGATTGAGCCACCGGCGAGGAAGGCGCCGCGCAAGTAGGCACGGGCCAAATTCTCGTCACGTGTCATGTCCGAGTTGAGTGTCCGAATCATCTCGTAATGCTCACCGAGAATCTCGAGGTCCTTCAACATCGTCTCGGCGTGCTGGGAGACGCGGACGATGTAGACGTTGTTCTTCTTCAGCCGCATTTTCTTACGGACGAACAAATCGAGGTGGTGGTCGTACAGTCGTTTCATCAGGGAATAAATCCGTCGGGCGATGGCCGCGTTCTCCGTCGAGACGTCGAGCGTCATCCCGCGCCCGAGGGCGAGCGAGATGACACCGTTCATCCGGACGAGGGCGGACAGTTCCGCTTTCGCCTCGGCATCGGTGACGGTCAGTTGGGTCAATTCTTTTTTGACGTCTGAAGCAAAGCTCATCTCATTCCCCTCCTTTCTTGATCAATCGTTCTATTTCAGTTCAAGCTCTTGGAACGAGCGTGGTTTCTTGATACGGAGGACGCGCTGCATGACGAGCCCGGCAATCGCGTCCGAGTCGTGACGGATGTAGTCACGGTTATAGTCGACGATGTCCCCGGCGAGCACGTTCGTCCCGTAGTTCCGGAGCTTCTTGCGGTCGAAGCGGACCTCCTCGGAGCCGTCCTCGAGATAACGCTCGAGGTACGTCTCTTCAATCGGCTCGTTATTGACGACGATCGTATCAATCGACGATTTGCCGAGATACACCTCGATTGCCTTTAAGTGCTTCATCGCGTCATACCCTTTCGTCTCGCCCGGTTGCGTCATGACGTTACAAATGTAGACGACCGGGACGCCTGCCTCGACGATGGCGTCGCGCACTTCTTGAATCAACAAGTTCGGGATGATGCTCGTATAGAGACTGCCCGGCCCGAGCACGATGACGTCCGCCTCATGGATCGCCTCGACGACCCCTGGTGCCGGCTTGATGCCGTCCTCGAGCAAGAACAGCCGCTTGATCGGTTTCTCGACGAGCGGGATCTTCGACTCGCCTTTGACGATCGTCCCGTCCTCGAACTCGGCCGCGAGCGTCATGAGCGTCTCCGTGACCGGGAGCACGCGACCTTGTGCGTTCAACAGTTGCGACAAGACGTCGACCGCCTTGACGAACGAGCCTTCACAAATATGCGTCGCCGCTGTCAGCATCAGGTTTCCAAGCGAGTGCCCTTCAAGGCCATACCCGCTGTCAAACCGATACTGTAAAATCTTGTCCATGAGCGGCTCGACTTCCGACAAGGCGAGAATGACGTTTCGAATGTCGCCCGGAGGCAACATATGGAACTCGTCGCGGAGCCGTCCTGAGCTGCCCCCGTCATCCCCGACCGTGACGATGGCCGTGATGTCGAGCGGATAATGCTTCAACCCGCGGACGAGCGTCGATAGTCCGGTACCGCCGCCGATGGCGACAACTTTCCGATCGCGTCTCATCTCATTTCTCCTTCGTCGCGTGCGCCAAGTCGCGATGGACGGTCTTGACGTTATAGCGCTCCGCGAAATGTTCCGATACTTTTTCAGCGAACGTGATCGAGCGGTGCTTCCCGCCCGTACAGCCGAACGCGACGACGACTTGCGTCTTTCCTTCCCGCTTGTACTGCGGCAACAGGAATTCGAGCATGTCAATCAGCTTCTTATAGAACGCCCGCGCCTCGGGGTGCGACATGACGTAGTCTTGCACCTCGCTCGTCTGGCCCGTGAGCGGACGGAGCTCCGGGATGTAGAACGGGTTCGTGATGAAGCGGACGTCGAACAACAGGTCGATGTCGAGCGGCACACCGTGCTTGAACCCGAACGACATGAAGTTGACCGTGAACGGGATGCGCTCCTCGTTGAACTGGAGCAAGATCCGGTCCTTGAGCATCTGTGGCTTCAAATCGCTCGTGTCATAGAGCGTATGCGCCCGGTCGCGGAACCCTTCGAGCAGCTCGCGTTCCATCTTGATGCCGACGAGCGGCGCGTCTTCCGGTGCGAGCGGATGTGACCGGCGCGTCTCTTTATAGCGGCGGACGAGCACGTCGTCCCGTGTCTCAAGATAAAGTAAGTGCGGATGGACGTTCTTCTTTTCTAAGTCATCGATGACGATGAACAGGCTATCGATGAAGTCGCGCGTCCGCGTGTCGATGGCGACGGCGATTTTCGGACGGACCGAGCTGATGACATCGATCAGTTGCGGCAACAAGACCGGCGGCAAGTTATCGACGCAAAAATAGCCGAGGTCCTCGAAACTATTCATCGCGACCGATTTCCCGGCCCCGCTCATCCCGCTGATGATGATCAATTCTTCTAATCCTTTAAAGTCTTCCATCTCCATGACGCCCCCTTAATTTTGACAACCGAGCCGTGTGTGTAGCGCTCTTCACTCTTTAGTATAGCGAACGCTCGAAAAAAAGAGAAGGGATTGCGGTCGCCCGCAATGCCTTCTCCGTTGAATCACGCGTTTTGTTCGTGCAACGCCTCGAGGAGACCCTCGATATAGTGTTGCGCGTTTTGCGCGGCAATCGATCCGTCGTTCGTCGCGGTGACGACTTGGCGGAGCGTCTTGTCGCGAACGTCGCCGGCAGCGAAGATTCCAGGAATCTTCGTCTCCATCGCCTCGTTCGTGACGATATAGCCTTGTTCGTTCAAGATGCCGAGATCTTGGACGAACCCGGTGATCGGGTTCATTCCGATATAGATGAAGACGCCGTCGATGTCATAGTCCGTCTCCGTGCCGTCAATCGTGCTGACGAGACGTGCGCCGCCGACTTTGCCGTCGACTTCTTTAATCTCTTGGAGCGTGTGGTTCCAGATGAAGTCGATTTTCGGGTTGTCGAACGCCCGCTTCTGAAGAATCTTCTGGGCGCGCAACTCGTCGCGACGGTGAACGATCGTCACCTTGTCGGCGAAACGAGTCAAGAACACGCCTTCTTCGACGGCAGAGTCGCCGCCACCGATGACGAACAAGTTCTTGCCTTTGAAGAACGCGCCGTCACAGACCGCGCAGTACGAGACGCCGCGACCGCCGAGCTCTTCTTCGCCCGGGACGCCAATCTTTTTATATTGCGCGCCTGAAGCGAGAATGATCGCGCGTGCTTTATAGTCACGGTTATGGGCGTGGACGATTTTGTATTCGTTTTCGTCCGAGATGCGCTGTACGTCACCGTACGCGTATTCCGCGCCGAACGCTTTCGAGTGGTCGAACATCTTTTGTGACAAGTCCGGACCGAGGATGCTGTCGTACCCTGGATAGTTCTCGATATCTTCTGTGTTTGCCATCTGGCCACCTGGGATGCCGCGCTCGATCATGAGCGTCGACAAATTGGCGCGCGATGCGTAGAGCGCCGCCGTCATTCCGGCCGGGCCGGCCCCGATGATGATGACGTCATAGATTTTTTCTTCTGTCATAAAGATACCACCTCTGCATGAAATTGATTGCCTTCAGTATATGAAACCTCGGGAGGTATCGTCTATCTTTATGCTCGTTCGAGTGTCGCTTTGAACGAACGGATCGTGTCCGTGAGCGTCGAGACGTCGACCCCGAACACGTCGGCACAGTCCGCGAGGACGAGCGCGTCCCGTTTCGCATAAAACATCCAGACGAGCGCAGCGGCCGATGCCGTGACGTCGTCAAACGTGTGCTGTCCGAGCAACAGGCGCGCGAATCGTTCGTAGAAGTCGCCTTCGAGGCTCATCTGCTCGGCTTCCGAGACGTGCCGTTCAGCCAAGACGAGCGCTTCGTATGCACGCTCGATACGTGCGTCACCTTTAAACGGGACGGCACAGATGACGGCTTGGCACTTCTTCGCGAAAGCGATGACCGTCTCGTCATCGGTGACCGTGCTCGTCAGCGCGAGCGCCTCAAACGCCTCGTCGTCTTCAAGTTTGGCGATGATGCGGATAATCTCGATCCGCGCCAAATCGTCTTCTTGACGCAAGCCTTGGACGAGCGCCGAGCGGAACTCGAGGTTGTCGCGAATATCGAACGACTGTTTGTCCTCGATTTGCTTCGCTTGCTCACCGTTCAAATAGGTCGCCGCCTCTTCAAGACGTCCGGTCTTGTAGGCGGAGACGCTGAGCCAATGCCCAAACAGTGAATCCCCACGGAAGCCCCGCTCTTTCAAGAGCCGGAGTTCTTCGTAGGCGTGATCGTAATGCCCGACGAGCGCGAGCGTCGTCGCGAGTTTATAGCGCACTTCGAATTGAAGCGGACGGACGCGCGTCAGCGGGGCTGATAGTTGGAGCGCCGCCTCGGACTGTCCGGCTTCATGGAGCAACAAGATCGTGTTCAAAATCGCATGCAAGTTGCCCGGATTCTCATCGAGCACGTACCCGAGCGTCTCGAACGCCGTCTCGTCGTTCCCAAGATAGAAATGGACGACCGCCAAATTGTTATAGCCCGGCCAGAACGTCGGATAGCGGTCAATCAACCGCTCGAGCGTCGACTTAGCGGCAAACAAGCGGCCTTTGTCGATTTGACGCTGTGCCTCCGTATGCCACGTGATCAACTCGTCTTCCTCTTCGTCTTCAAGCTCTTGCTCGAGCTCAATCAGTTCGAGGAGCGACTGGACCGATTCCGCGTAAGGACCGTTCGCCTCTTGTTCGAGGTAGCGGCTCGCGTACGTGGCCGCTTCTTCATATTGTGAGATGTAGGCACAGTTGCTCGCGAGGTGGTAAAGGGCCTCTGTCGCCGTATCATCGAGTTGTAGCACCCGTTTCCACACGTCGTTGGCGTGGTAGACCTCTCCTACTTCAAATAACAGTTCAGCGTACTGTTTATGGTAATCGACACGATGCGTGGCGGCAGCCGTAGCTTCAGCCATGAAAAAAGTCGCTTCATCTAGGCGACCTTCTCGTAACGCGCGACGACCTCTATAGTAGTGGAGCTCCGCAGCGAGCGGAGATTCTGGTTCGGGTAGCGTCATTAGAGCTTCATAGTTCGCTTCCATATTCTAAATCCCCCACATCAAATGCTAAATCGTTTTTTAGTTGCAGGGTTAAGAATACCGCACTCAAACGGCGAGGGCAACTGTAAAATTTAAAAAAAATCGGGACTATATTCCTTCTATAATGAATATATTTTATAGGGTCTCATAATTGCTTTTCGGCAAAAACTTGTTAGCCGCCCCGAGTCGCTTGAAGACACAAAAAAACGGTATCGCTTCGTGAAAAAGTGATACCGCTCAAGTATTTTCAAGTCGTGACGTTCGTCACCGTAAGAAATTGATTTCGTGCTAAATTGTGTCTATTTCGTGTCGACCGTTTGGAGCTTCGCCCCGATGACGCGCTCGCCCGGCAAGACGTCCCGATGGACGACGGCACCGGCACCGACGACGGCCCGGTCGCCGATCGTGACACCTGGAAGGATGGTCACGTTCGCCCCAATCAACACCTCGTCCCCAATCGAGACGTCGCCGATTCGATACTCATCGACGAGGTACTCGTGACAGAGAATCGTCGTGTTGAATCCGATGACGGTGTTCCGTCCAATCGAGATCCGCTCCGGGAACATGACGTCCGGCGTCACCATGAGGGCGAGGGCGCTATACTCCCCGATCCGCATGCCGAGAAACGTTCGATATAACCAACGCTTCGCCTTCACCG
Source organism: Exiguobacterium alkaliphilum 12/1 (assembly GCF_000714435.1). GTDB lineage: Bacteria > Bacillota > Bacilli > Exiguobacteriales > Exiguobacteriaceae > Exiguobacterium > Exiguobacterium alkaliphilum. Next base: position 57,869 of record NZ_JJMW01000025.1, on the reverse strand, counting down.
ACGGGAAGAAGCGGCCGACCATGACGACGGCCGTGTTCTTGAACACGCGGACGAACCGAATCGTCCGATACATCTGCCAGAGCGGGTTCGGCCCGGCGAGACGGAACCGTTCCGTCTTACGCATGGACCGTGACCTCGTCGAGCCACGCCTCGAAATGCTCCATCGACTCGATGATGACATCCGGCTCGAGCGACTCGAGGAAGGCGCGGCCCTTCAGCGCCCAGCCGACGGCGACCGTCTTCGTCCCGGCGTTCTTGCCGCTGAAGATGTCCGTGTCGTTGTCCCCGACCATGACGGCGCGTTCCGGCGCGGATTCGAGCGCGCGGAGGGCACGTTCGACCGGTTCAGGGTGCGGCTTCTCGTTTTCGACGTCGTCGGCCGTGATGACGACGTCGAACAAATGGTCGATGTTGAACAGGCGCAAGCCTTGCTCGACGACCGGACGTCCTTTCGACGTGACGACACCCATCTTATAGCCCTTCGCGTGCAGGCGATAGAGTCCTTCGATGACGCCCGGGTACTCGGCGACGAGGGCATCGTGCATCGCGATGTTGAAGCTCCGGTAAAACGCCTGCATCTCTTTCCATTCCGGCTCGTTCAGCTCACGGAACGACTTCTCGAGCGTCGGGCCGATGAACGGGTACAAGTCTTCATCCCGATACGTCTCGTCCGGGAAGTAGTAGCCGAGCGTGTGCCGGAAGCTCGCGAGGATGAGCGGGTTCGTGTCGAGCAACGTCCCGTCCAAATCAAACAGTAACGTATCCATCAATCAAACAGTCCTTTCTCTGAAGGGTCATCATACCGTTTCGCTTTGCGGCGCACGACCATCATGACGATACCGAAGACGATCATCAAAATCGAGACGATTTGAGCCGTCCGCAAGTCGCCTGCCATGAGGCTGTCCGTCCGGAGCCCTTCGATATAGAAGCGGCCGACCGAGTACCAGACGAAGTACGACAAGAAGATGTAGCCACGCGGCGGATTGCCGACCACGCGCCAGACGACGAGCAGAATGACACCGAGGATGTTCCAAACGCTCTCGAACAAGAACGTCGGCAAGTAATACACGCCGTCGATGAACATCTGGTTGACGATCCAGTCCGGGAGACGGAGCGTTCCTTCGAGGAAGCTACGCGTCGTCTCATCGCCGTGCGCTTCTTGGTTCATGAAGTTGCCCCAACGCCCAACCGCTTGTCCGAGCAGGAGCGACGGCGCGAGGATGTCGGTCACTTTCCAGAACGACATCGACTTGCGCATGCTGTAAATCACGACGACGAGGAGCGCCCCAAAAATCGCCCCGTGGATGGCGATCCCGCCTTGCCGGATGTCGATGATTTGCCCGAGGTTTTGGCTATAGTAGTCCCACTGGAAGACCACGTAATACACACGGGCGAAGACGATACTGATTGGGATCGACCAGATGACGACGTCGACGAGTCGTTCCGAATCATAGTTGATCCGTTTCGCTTCGAACAAGGCGAGTACAAGTCCGAGCATCGCCCCGAAGGCGATAATCATCCCGTACCAGTAAATCGGGAGCGACCCGATTTCAAACGCTACACGATCAAACGTCGGCTCCACCATCATTCCATCTCCCCTTCGTTATCGTGGATCGCGTTCGCGAGACGTTCGGCGAACTCTTCCGCGGTATTGATGCCCATGTTTTGCAGGCGATAGTTCATCGCCGCGACTTCGACGATGACGGCCAAGTTACGTCCCGGACGGACCGGGATCGTGAGGAGCGGTACTTCGCTGTCGATAATCTTCATCGTGTTATGGTCGAGCCCGACACGGTCATATACTTTCCCCGCATCCCAGTTCTCGAGGTTGACGATGAGACTTATCTTCTTGTGCGAGCGAACGGCCCCGGCTCCGAAGAGCGTCATGACATCGATGATGCCGATTCCGCGAATCTCGAGCAAGTGCCGGATGAGTTTCGGTGCCGACCCGACGAGCAGTTGGTCGCCCGTCTGGCGAATCTCGACCGAGTCATCGGCGACGAGACGATGGCCGCGCTTGACGAGCTCGAGCGCCGTCTCGGATTTCCCGACACCGCTCTGGCCTTTAATCAAGACACCGACGCCGTAAATGTCGACGAGCACGCCATGCATCGCCGTCATCGGTGCGAGCTCCATCTCGAGGAAGTTCGTGATTTGTGACTCGATGGACGTCGTCACCGCGTTCGTCTGCATGAGCGGCACGTTCGCCGCCTCGGCCTGTTCTTGAATCTCTTTTGGGATATCGAAGCCGCGCGTGATGAGAATGCCCGGTGTCAGCTCGGTGCAAAGAATCTTCGCGCGTTCGCGGCGACTCTCCTCGGACAGGCTCGCGTAGAACGTGAGCTCCGTCTTCCCGAGCACTTGCAGGCGGTTCTTCGCATAGTGCGTATAGTAGCCGGCGAGGACGAGCCCCGGACGACTGAGGTCAGGTGTGACGACAGGACGGTGGAGTCCTTCTTCACCTGCAACGACTTTCAACTTGAAGCGTTCAACGAGTTGAGCCGTACGTACGATATTTTGCATGAGTATCTGCCCCTTTCACGCTCATTATTGTATCATAACTCTCTACGATTGGCGTCAGCGAAAGTGAGTCGTGGCGTGTCAGAAAAAATGAAACAAATTCGTCTCGGCATCGTAAATAGGGTATAGACCACTAGGAGGAGGTGAAATTCATGAACTCACTATTTTTGATTGCCGTCATCTTTATCTTCATCGTCGCGATTGCGGCACTCGTCTATCTCATCAAGTCGCTTGTCGACATGTGGCGTGAGTACGCTGCGACGAAAAACGAAACGGTCCTGTTATTATTCATCTTGAACATCGTCGGCTTCTTCTTATCCGGCTCGCTCATCTCGATGATCGTCGCCATCATCTTCTACTGGAACCGGTCGAAAAAGATGCGCAACCTCGGGATTATTCTGCTTATCGCCGGACCGATTCTGTTCATCTTGTTGATTATCGGCTCGTTCACGTTATACGACGCACCGATGATGGACTGGGAACAGATGGAGTATGAGATGAACCTGTGACCAGACGGCACAAACGTCAAACAAAGGAGCGTCGTCCCACTCGGGATGATGCTCCTTTGTTTGATCGTCCTTTAGCCACCCTGGCCGCACGCCGCTTTCCTGAGGGGCGGGCTTTCGGGCGGCGCTGTACGTCTTTCCCGTTACGGACTAAACAGGACGTAACCGACTCAATGGAAAGGGCAATCCTGATGATGTCCGACTTGGACTCGAGGTTTTCGATGATTCTGTCATTCACCCGGCATATAGCCGACCACGGTGTCCGACTCCGGCTCGACTAAAATTGTCGGGACACCAACGACACTGTCCGGTTCAGACGCGAACGACACTGCGAGCACCTCGCTCCCAAAATACGTATCATCTAACAGTTCATAGCCGTGATCGACCGTGACACGCTGTACCTCAGCACTTCCTCCCGCATTGATTGCAGGTTCTTCCCAGTTTCGAGCGGTTACATACGCCCAAGCGACGGCGATGGCTTCGTCGTCAGCCGGCTCATTTCCGTTGACGACGCGCTGCTCCTCGTCACATCCGACGAGCAACAGCACCGCGATCATCATCCATCCGGACACTGAAACAAATCGTCGCATCTCATCCCCCCTCTATAAAAGAACCCGGGGCATCGCCTCCGGGTCGTGTATCACTTCTGATGGAACGGATTGTTCAAGTCACCCGGATTGACCGGGTCGACCGGGTCCACCGGTTCATGCTTGTCTTCTTCGAGGAACGTCGACGGCGTATGCTGCGAGCCGTGCTCGAGGTCGATCGTTCCGGTACGCGTTCCGGCCTCGACCTCGATGCGCGGCGTCTGGCCACGGCCCGAGATGAATTCGAGGCGTCGCTGGGCGACGTCTTTCCGGTCGCGGACGATCTCGAGTTCGTCCAAGTTGCAGTGGAGTCCTCCGAAGTTCGTCTCGAGCTCCCCTTCGACCTCGGCGCCGTGCGGCAAGACGAGACGGATGTTCCCCGCGAGCGAGGCGAGTTCGAACTTGGCCGGACGTGCCGTCGCCAGTTCGGCCCGGATGTTGCCGTTGCCGGTCTTGAGCGAGGCTTTGTCATACTTCCCGCTCACGATGACCGCACCGTTGCCGGTCCGGGCGTGGACGAGCTCGGTCTCGACACCGTCGACCTCGACCGTGCCGTTCCCTGTGTTGAGGAGGAGTTCCGAGGCATGGACCTCATGGAGCACGACGCGACCGTTCGCCGTCTGGACGCGCACACTCTCGACATCGAGCCCGTCGGCACGGACTTCCCCGTTGAGCGTCTGGACGTGCAGGTGGTCGAAATGATGATGCGGGACGTATAGCTCGACGTGCGCCCGGACGAGTTTGTCACGGAGCGAGACGACGAGACGGTCCCCGATGACCGAGTGTTTCACGGCCGATTGCAGCTGTTCGAGCGCCTTGTCCGCATCTTGCTGGCGGAGCGGACGGCCGGTGACGATGAGTTCACATTCGTCGTTGTCCGACGAGACGATCGTCGCCGAGGCGTTGAACAAGTCGAGCGCGATGTCAGTCCCGGTGAACGGGAACGACTTCGAGTACGTCACTTCCGGCCCGAAGTTCGAGCTGAACGAGAAATCGCTGTCCCGCAGTTTCGTGACGAGCCCTTCGACCGCCGACGTCAATTTCGTCGTCAGCGACTCGACCGAGTAGGCGTCGACCTTCTCTGTCTCTTGTTGCGCCTCAAGCGCTTGGACACGCTCGGGCTCTAACCGTTCGAGCCGTTCGAGTTGGGTCATGCCTTCCTCGATCGTCAACTTGCCGTCTTTCACTTGCTGGAGAATCAGTTCACGCATTTCTTGTTTCACGTTCATTTCCCCCTTCGAATTGGATACACGTCAATCATGTTCCCGTTTCTCATCATTTCTATACCTTACTTCCGTTTTCCTGCTTTCGGTTTCGCCCGGGCCGCATCCCGTACTAATACCGGCTTCAAATACTTTCCGGTATACGATGCCGCCACTTCGGCGACCTCTTCTGGTGTCCCCGTCGCGACGATCGTCCCGCCGCCGTCACCGCCTTCCGGACCGAGGTCGATCAAGTAGTCGGCCGACTTGATGACGTCGAGGTTGTGCTCGATGACGAGCACCGTGTCCCCGTTCTCGACGAGGCGCTGCAGGACTTTCAACAGCCGGGCGATATCGTCGACATGGAGTCCCGTCGTCGGTTCATCCAAGATGTAAATCGTCTTCCCGGTCGAGCGTTTATGGAGCTCCGAGGCGAGCTTGACGCGCTGCGCCTCCCCGCCCGACAGTTCTGTCGCCGGCTGGCCGAGCTTCATGTAGCCGAGACCGACGTCAAAGATCGTCTGAATCTTGCGCTTAATTTTCGGAATTTTGTCAAAGAAGTCGAGCCCTTCCTCAATCGTCATGTCGAGGACGTCGGCGATCGTCTTCCCTTTATACTTCACTTCGAGCGTCTCACGGTTATAGCGTTTCCCGTGACACACCTCACACGGCACGTACACGTCCGGAAGGAAGTGCATCTCGATTTTGATAATCCCGTCGCCGCGGCACGCCTCACAGCGCCCACCTTTGACGTTGAAACTGAAGCGGCCTTTCTTATAGCCGCGCATCTTCGCTTCGTTCGTCGAGGCGAACACGTCGCGGATATCATCGAACACGCCCGTGTACGTCGCCGGGTTCGACCGCGGTGTCCGTCCGATCGGGGACTGGTCGATGTCGATGACTTTGTCAATCTGGTCGAGCCCTTCAATCTTCTTGTGTTTCCCTGGCTTCGCTTTGGCCCGGTTGATGTGATGGGCGAGCGACTTGTACAGAATCTCGTTGATGAGCGTCGACTTCCCGGACCCGGATACCCCGGTGACGGCGATAAACATGCCGAGCGGGATCGACACATCGACCCCTTTCAAGTTGTTCTCTTCCGCCTTCAAAATCTTGAGGAAGCGCTCGTCCGGTACTTTTCGTTCGGTCGGCAGCGGGATGAACTTTTTGCCCGCTAAGTATTGACCGGTGAGCGATTTCTTATTTTTCATGAGCTGCTTCGGCGTCCCGGCGGCGATGACTTCCCCGCCATGTTCTCCGGCCCCAGGCCCGATGTCGATCAAATAGTCGGCTTCCATCATCGTGTCTTCGTCGTGTTCGACGACGATGAGCGTGTTGCCGATATCGCGCATCTGTTTGAGCGTCGCGATCAAGCGGTCGTTGTCACGCTGGTGTAGCCCGATGGACGGCTCGTCCAAGACGTACAAGACGCCTGTGAGGCGCGACCCGATTTGCGTGGCGAGTCGAATCCGTTGCGCCTCGCCGCCTGAGAGCGTCCCGGCTGCCCGTGACAGCGTCAAATAGTCGAGTCCGACGTTGTTCAAGAAGCTGAGCCGCTCACAAATCTCTTGCAAGATGAGGCGGGCGATGGCGATGTCTTTCTCACTCAACTCGTTCGTGATGGCGTCGAACAAGTTGATCGCGTTGACGACCGACAGCTCGGTCACTTGCCCGATATGGTGGCCCGTGATTTTCACGGCGAGCGTCTCTTCTTTCAACCGGTAACCGCTACACGTCGGACAGGCGTGCGTCGCCATATACATCTCCATCTGTTCGCGGATATAGTCGGACGTCGTCTCTTTGTAGCGGCGCTCGATGTTTCGGAGCACCCCTTCGAAGAAAATCGTGTTCGTCCGGACTTGGCCGAAATCGTTCTCGTAGCGGAACAGGAACGACTCTTCGTCCGTCCCATTCAAAACGAGGTCCTGGTCGCGTTTCGACAACCGCTCGAACGGGACGTCCATGTCGATTTCGAAATGGTTGCACATCGCCGCGAGCAGTTGTGGGTAATATTGCGAACTCGTCGGCTGCCACGCGGCGACCGCGCCTTCTTTCAACGTCTTCGTCGCGTCGGGGATGACGAGTTCCGGGTCGACGTCGAGTTTCGTCCCGAGTCCGTCACACGTCGGGCATGCGCCGAACGGTGAGTTGAACGAGAACATGCGCGGTTCGAGTTCCCCGATCGAGAAGCCGCAAATCGGACAGGCATGATGCTCGCTGAAGAGGAGCTCCGTCCCGTCCATCTTGTCGATGATGGCCCGGCCGTCCGCGAGGCGGAGCGCCGTCTCGAGCGAATCGGCGAGCCGTCCTTCGACGTCAGGTCGGACGACGAGACGGTCGACGACGACTTCAATCGAATGTTTCTTGTTCTTGTCGAGCTCGATCTCGTCCGTCAGTTCGATCGTTTCCCCGTTGACGCGGACACGGACGAACCCTTCTTTCTTGAGCGAGTCGAACACTTTCACATGCGTCCCTTTTCGTCCGGAGACGATCGGGGCGAGAATTTGCAGGCGCGTCTTCTCCGGTAGCTCCATCACTTGGTCGACCATCTGCGAGATCGTCTGGCTCGAGATCTCGATGCCGTGGTTCGGACAGACCGGTTTCCCGATCCGGGCGAACAAGAGCCGTAAGTAGTCGTAAATCTCCGTCACCGTCCCGACGGTCGAGCGCGGGTTCCGGCTCGTCGTCTTCTGGTCAATCGAGATGGCCGGACTGAGACCCTCGATCGTGTCGACGTCCGGTTTGTCCATCTGCCCAAGGAACTGCCTTGCATACGCGGACAAGCTCTCGACGTAGCGGCGCTGCCCTTCCGCGTAAATCGTATCGAAGGCAAGCGAAGACTTCCCGGAACCGGACAGACCCGTCAAGACGACGAGTTGGTCCCGAGGAATCTCGATATCAATGTTTTTCAAGTTGTTGACGCGCGCCCCTTTGATGACGATCGCATTTTTCTTCTCAGCCATTTAACTCCCTACCTTCAACTCCAAGATTAAGTCACGCAATTCGGCCGCCCGCTCGAACTGGAGGTCGCGGGCCGCTTGTTTCATTTCTTCTTCTAGTTTGGCGATTGCCGCCTCGCGCTCGGCCGGCTTCATCGAGCTGAGCGACTCGAGCACTTCCTCCTCGGCATCGACCGTCGCCCGGATGACACCGCGTACTTCTTTTCGAATCGTCTTCGGGGTGATGCCGTGTTCTTCATTATAAGCCAATTGGATCGTCCGCCGTCGGTCGGTCTCATCGATAGCGCGTTGCATCGAATCGGTCATCTTATCGGCGAACAAGATGACATGTCCGTTCGCGTTTCGGGCCGCCCGGCCAATCGTCTGGATGAGTGACCGGTCCGAACGGAGGAACCCTTCCTTATCGGCGTCAAGGATCGTGACGAGACTCACTTCCGGGATGTCGAGCCCTTCCCGGAGCAAGTTGATTCCGACGAGCACGTCATACTTGCCGAGACGGAGGTCGCGGATGATTTCGATCCGTTCGAGCGTCTTGATCTCCGAGTGCATGTAGTTGACCTTGATGCCGGCCTCACGAAGATAGTCAGATAAGTCCTCGGCCATCTTTTTTGTGAGCGTCGTCACGAGGACACGTTCGTCCCGTTTGATGCGCTCGCGGATTTGATCCATCAAGTAGTCAATTTGCCCTTTGATCGGATGAATCTCAATCGTCGGGTCGATGAGGCCCGTCGGACGGATAATCTGTTCGACCATGTGCGGCGTATGTTCGAGCTCATACGGACCCGGCGTCGCCGAAATGAAGATCGCCTGGCTCAACTTCTTCTCGAACTCCTCGAACTTGAGCGGACGGTTGTCTTTCGCCGACGGCAAACGGAAGCCGTGGTCGACGAGCACTTGTTTCCGCGCCTGGTCGCCGTTGTACATCCCGCGCACTTGCGGGAGCGTCACGTGCGACTCGTCGGCGACGAGCAGAAAGTCTTTCGGGAAGTAGTCGATGAGCGTGTACGGTGTCGCGCCCTCGGGCATCAGGTTCAAATGCCGGGAATAGTTCTCGATCCCGGAACAGTAACCCATCTCGCGCATCATCTCGAGGTCGTAGTTCGTCCGTTGTTCGAGCCGTTGCGCCTCGAGCAGTTTTCCTTCCTCGCGGAACTTCTCGAGCTGTTCTTCGAGCTCGGCTTCGATGTTGACGATTGCTTTTTGCAATTTCTCGTCACGCGTGACGAAGTGGGACGCCGGGAAGATGGCGACGTGCTCACGGTCGGCGATAATCTCGCCCGTGAGCGGGTCCATCTCGCGAATCCGGTCAATCTCGTCACCGAAAAACTCGACGCGCATACAATGCTCGTCACGCGACGCTGGGAAAATCTCGACGACGTCGCCGCGGACACGGAACCGTCCGCGCTGGAAATCGATATCGTTCCGTTCATATTGGATGTCAATCAACTTCCGAAGCATCTCATCGCGTCCCATCTCTTTTCCGACACGGAGACTGAGGACGAGACTGCGGTACTCTTCCGGGTTACCGAGACCATAGATGCACGACACCGAGGCGACGATGATGACGTCGTCCCGCTCGAACAAGGCGGACGTGGCCGAGTGACGCAATTTATCGATCTCATCGTTAATCGACGCGTCTTTCTCGATGAACGTGTCCGTCGACGGAACGTACGCTTCCGGCTGGTAATAGTCGTAATAACTGACGAAGTATTCGACGGCGTTGTTCGGGAAGAACTCTTTGAACTCCGAGTAGAGCTGGCCGGCGAGCGTCTTGTTGTGGGCTAAGACGAGCGTCGGCTTCTTCACTTCTTGGATGACGTTCGAGACGGTGAACGTCTTGCCGGTGCCGGTCGCCCCGAGCAACGTCTGGTAGCGGTCGCCACGGTTGACGCCTTCGACGAGCTGTCGAATCGCTTCCGGTTGGTCACCTCCCGGCGTATATTCCGATTGTAATGCGAACGGGATCGATTCCATGATGATTCCTCACTTTCTGTTCCTACATAATTGATTTGATTATAGCACATACACGAACAAATATTCGCTTCTGACATGTCGCCCATTCCGTTATGATAAAGGATGAATCTATGTAGAAACGAGTTGGTCGACATGTGGTCTCTCCTCTTCATCCCGCTCGGCGCCGTCGTCGGCGCCTTGTCCGGGTTCTTCGGCATCGGCGGCGGGGTCATCATCGTCCCGGTGCTGTTGTTCAGCGGTTATACGGCGGCCGAGGCGGTCGCGACGTCTCTGCTCTTCGTCGTCGGCACGAGCCTCGCCGGTGCGAAGCGGCATACGTCGCTCGGCAACGTCTCCTGGACGACCGGGCTCCTCATCGGACTGACTGGTGCCGTGACGGCCCAACTGTCGAGCCGGCTCGTCCTCGCCTTCTCCGGTACGAGTGATTGGCTGCTGAACGTGTTCTATCTCGCTATCCTATCTTATTTTGCCGTTACGCTCTTAAAGAAAACATCGAAACGCCGACCGAAAGAAAACACGACCGTCGCCGCGGGTGTCATCGGGGCGATCGCCGGGCTGTTGTCTGCGCTCCTCGGCATCGGCGGCGGCTTCATCATCGTCCCGCTCCTCGTCAGCTGGCTCGGCTACTCGACGCACCGGGCTGTCGGGACGAGCCTCGCCGCCGTCTTGTTCATCGCGTTCGGAGGACTCGTCAGCTATTTGCCGTCGCTCACGCTCGACTTCCTTGTCCCGGCCGCGCTCATCCTCGGCGCGTTCATCGGGGCCCCGCTCGGCGCGACGGTGACGAGCCGTTATCGTGAGAAAGAGATTTCACGCCGCCTCGCCTTGTTGTATGGCGTGGTCATCGTCTCGATCACACTCGACTTGATGACGCAACTTTGGATGCCGTTCACGTATATGAGTCTAGGCGTCCTTTTCGTTTTTATCGTCGGTATCACCGCCGATTTCATCGGGCGTTTTACCAAGTGAAAGCCACTTTGAAAATAAAAAAGTGGTTTTTTTGAATATCTTTGTTTTGAAGCGCTTTCAATTGGGGGATATAATGAAGTGGTAAGTCAAAATTCAATATGGGAGAGGGGAGTATCACATGTCAGCATTCGTCAGCGAAATTATTGGTACAATGCTACTCATCTTGCTCGGTAACGGTGTCGTCGCCGGCGTCGTCCTCCGTCATTCGAAAGCGGAGAACGCAGGTTGGGTCGTCATCACGTTCGGTTGGGGCTTCGCCGTTATGATCGGGGTATACGCAGCCGGAATCTACGGAGGGGCGCACTTGAACCCTGCCGTCACGGTCGGGCTAGCGACAGCAGGCTCATTCCCTTGGGCTGATGTGCCAGCCTACATCTTGGCACAGTTTATCGGGGCGTTCATCGGGGCCGTCCTCGTGTTCGTGCACTACAAACCGCACTATGATGTGACCGACGATCCGGGTGCCAAACTGGCCACCTTCTCGACCGCACCAGGGATTCGTAGCACGCCGTTCAACTTGATCGGGGAAATCATTGGTACGTTCGTTCTCGTCTTCGGAATTTTGTCATTCGGGGCCAACACGTTCACGGACGGCTTGAATCCGCTCATCGTCGGTTTCCTCGTTGTCTCGATCGGTCTCTCACTTGGTGGTACAACGGGATATGCCATCAACCCGGCACGTGACCTCGGGCCGCGGATTGCGCATGCGATTCTTCCAATCAAAGGCAAAGGGACGTCGGACTGGGGCTATTCATGGATTCCGGTCGTCGGACCAATCATCGGGGCGGTCATCGCCGCCCTCGTCTATGGCATTCTCGTCCCATAATCTTTCTAATTTCTAAGGAGGCACTCTCATATGGAGAAAGAAAAACGTTATATCTTAGCACTTGACCAAGGAACGACAAGCTCACGGGCCATCATCTTCGACCATCACGGGAAAATCGTCACGACGGCGCAACGTGAGTTCAAACAATACTTCCCGAAACCAGGCTGGGTCGAGCATAACGCGAACGAGATTTGGGGTTCTGTCCTCGCCGTCATGGCCGAGGCGTTCGGGTCGGCTGATATCGATCCAAAAGAGATCGCGGCCATCGGAATCACGAACCAACGGGAAACAGCCGTCGTGTGGGAAAAAGAGACGGGACGTCCGGTCTATAACGCCGTCGTCTGGCAATCGCGTCAAACGGCCGACATTTGTGACGAACTGAAAGAAGCGGGCCACGCCGATTTGTTCCGTGACAAGACGGGGCTATTGATCGACGCCTACTTCTCAGGGACGAAAGTGAAATGGATCCTCGACAACGTCGACGGCGCCCGTGAGAAAGCGGACAATGGCGAGCTCCTCTTCGGGACGATCGACACGTGGCTCATCTGGAAACTTTCCGGCGGCCACGCCCACGTCACCGACTACTCGAACGCGTCACGTACGCTCATGTACAACATCTATGAGCAGAAGTGGGATGACGAGCTCCTCGACATCCTCACTGTACCGAAATCGATGCTCCCGGAAGTCAAGCCATCGAGTGAAGTGTACGCCCATACGATCCCGTACCACTTCTTCGGCTTCGAAGTACCGATCGCCGGCGCTGCCGGTGACCAACAGGCCGCCTTGTTCGGGCAAGCGTGCTTCGATTCAGGCGAAGGGAAAAACACGTATGGCACGGGTTGCTTCATGCTCATGAACACGGGCGAGGAAGCCGTCAAATCGGACCATGGCCTGTTGACGACGATCGCCTGGGGCTACGATGGGAAAGTCGAGTATGCGCTCGAAGGATCGATCTTCGTCGCCGGTTCGGCCATCCAATGGCTGCGCGACGGGCTCCGGATGCTCAAGTCAGCGAAAGACACGGAGCAATACGCGAACCGTGTCGAGACGACAGACGGCGTCTACGTCGTCCCTGCCTTCGTCGGGCTCGGTGCCCCGTATTGGAACTCGGACGTGCGCGGTGCCATCTTCGGCCTGACGCGCGGTACCGAGAAAGAACACTTTGTCCGGGCGACGCTCGAGTCGCTCGCCTATCAGACGCGTGACGTCTTGACGGCGATGGAACAAGACTCAGGAATCGAGTTGAAAACGCTCCGTGTCGATGGTGGCGCGGTCAACAACAACTTCCTCATGCAGTTCCAGGCTGATATCTTGGACGTCCCGGTCGAGCGGCCGGAAGTGAGCGAGACGACGGCACTCGGGGCCGCCTACCTCGCCGGTCTTGCCGTCGGATTCTGGAAAGACCAAGCGGAAATCAAGCAACAGTGGAAACTCGACCAACAGTTCGAACCGAGCATGGACGAGTCGCACCGCGAAAATCTTTACAAAGGCTGGCAACACGCCGTCGAAGCGACGATGGGCTTCAAACCATCGAAACTTGAATCGTAAGCACACGAAAGGGAGCCTCCGCGGAGGCTCCCTTTTTTCGAGCATTCATAACTTGCGCAGACGTAGCCGCGGGCTCATCGGCTCCCCGACGAACAAGATGCCGAGCTCATGCGGGTCGGTTTCATACATCGCCCGCTGGACGAACCGGATATCCCCGTTCAAGTTGAGTACCTCGAGCTTGATGTACGGTTTATGAAGCTGGAGCGCCTCATAGAAGCTGCTCCCGCCCGTGATGACCGTCCCGTTCACTTTATAAATCGACTCGCCCGGGATGAGTTGCATCGCTTCCCCTGGCGAACCCGGGAGCGTGTCGACGATGACCGCCCCACGGTTGCCGTTGATGAACACCGGCGTCGTCGCCCGGTTCTCACGTTTGATGAGCTGTAACGCGAGCTCATACAATACATAGAGCGCGATCAAGACGTAACCGGCGTACGGCACGTCAAGTGCGTAAGACGCTCCGAACAGACCGAGCGCGATGACGGCAAGGATGCCGCGATACGTGCTCAACTTTCCGAGGAGCGTCCGTGGCAACGCCCCGGTCGACAAGAGGCTCACCCCGATTGGAATCGGTAGGATGACTGGGACCATCCCGTCGAACCCGAACGACGGCGGCAAGAAGACGACGAGTGGGAAGAACCAGAGTCGTTTGACGACGTGACCGCCGATGAATTGACCACGTTTCGACAAGATGAGCGTCGGCGACGTCTCGACGTTCCCGTTCCACCGTAGCAAGACCGCCTCGGCGAGCGTGACGACGCCGAAGACGAGCGCATACACCGGCCAACCGACCTCGGCGAGCTGAGCGACCGTCTCGTCGAGCGGTCCGAACGAGATGACGTCACGAAGCGACACGGCCGCGAGCATGACGAGGAGCGGGAACGCCGGGCTGACGAAGCGCGGATGCATCGTCAAGACGACGAGGGCGTACAGGACGGTGAACGTGACGAGCCATTCGACGTTGACCGTCGTCTCGAGCCAGACGGTCGCGACCGAGGCGAGCACGCCGAGCAGAAGGCTTGGCCAGACGAAATGAATCCAGTCCGATTTTGGCGGGCGCCGGCGTGAGCGGAACATCGCCCGTTCCCGTTTGATGCGTGTCATGGATATGTAAGCGAGGGCGACGAGCGTCACCCAGAGCAGCGGACTACCAATCAAAGTCAATAAAGCGAGTACACTCATTCGTAGAACGTCCACACGTGTCCAATCCTTTCCCTAATCCTTATTTTGCGGCTTCTTCGAGCGCACGGTTCAACTGGGCGTCGTTCGCCTCGTCTTGAATGACTTCAAGTAGACGTGATTCGAGCGCCGATGCCGTCTCCTCGTTGACGATTCCGTCCGCCGTCAAGTTGTTGTCTTCTTGGAAAGCGGAGACGGCCCGCGCCATCGTATCGCCGTAATAGCCCGCCTGTCCGCCCGGCTCGTAGCCGAGGCCTTCTAAGACGGTATGCAAGTTCGAGACCGAATCGCCGTAGTCGCCGACTTCGAGCGTGTCCGCCTCGGCGAGGATGCGGTTGACGCTGAAATAGTCCGGTTGATTGACTTCGATGTCCGGTTCGATGCCTTTCTCGTTGATCCAGTTGCCGTCCGGCGTGAGCCATTTGCTCGTCGTCAGCTTCAAGTTGCTGCCGTCCGCCAAATCGAACGCCGTCTGGACGACGCCCTTGCCGAACGTCTTGTTGCCGATCACGGTCGCCCCGGCCCCTTCTTTGAGCGCACCGGCAAGAATCTCCGACGCCGAGGCCGAGCCTTCGTCCGTCAAGACGAAAAGGCCGTACGGCTTCGCCTCACGGGCGCGGCCGCTCTGCGACTCACGCTCCCCGTTGGCGTCCTCGATTTGGACGACAGGCGTGTCCGTCGGGACGAACCCTTCGACCATCGTGATGACGGACGGCAACAGGCCACCCGGGTTTCCGCGCACGTCGATGATGAGGCTATCAATGTCTTGACTCTCGAGTTCCTCGAGCTGTTCCAAAAATTCGTCGTCGGTCGGTTCGGAGAACTGGGTCACTTGCAGATAGCCGATCTTCTTGCCCGCTTCTTCCTTCACCTCTGACGTCACCGTCTCGATTGGAATCGTGTCCCGCGTGATCTCATAGTCGGCCTCTTGCCCGCCGCGGCGAATCGTCAACGTGACGACGGTCCCTTTCTCTCCGCGGATGAGACGCACCGCCTCTTCGACGGCCATCCCTTCAATCGACTCGCCGTCGACGGCCGTGATGACATCCCCTGGACGGAGTCCGGCCGCTTCGGCCGGAGCGCCTTTGATTGGAGCGACGATTAAGATGTCTTCTCCTTTCTTCTCCAAAGTCGCGCCGATTCCTTCAAAACTCGACTCAATCGAATCGGTGAATTGCGACGTCTCTTCCGCGTCGAGGAAGTCCGAATACGGGTCGTCGAGGGCGGCGGTCATCCCGTCGAGCGCCCCGATGAGGAGCGCTTCGTCTGATATATCTTTAAGTGAGTGGGCCTCGATGAGCTTGCGCACTTGTTCGACTTTGTCCCAGCCCTCGCTCCGCGGTTGGATGGCGGTCGGAAGAGCAGTCGTATCGGTAAACGCCATCGTCGCGAGCCCTGCACCGGCCCCAGCGACGAACGTGGCGCCGGCGAGTAGTCCAGCGGTTGAATTTTTCACGGGTAGTCCCTCATTTCTCTTGATCAGTCTTTCATTCAGTATAGCAAAAAGTTTAGAAGAAAAGACGCGTTCCACACATTTGGGACGCGTCTCTCCGTCAATAGCCGATATAAGGACCTGGGTCGACCGCGTTCGGTTGCCCCGGGGCCCATTCGCCACGGTGAAGTTCGAAATGTAAGTGCGGCCCCGTCGACCAGCCCGTGTTGCCGAGCGTTCCGACCGTCTGGCCGGCCGCGATCGTCTGGCCCGGTGTGACCGTGATTGAGTCGAGATGGCCGTACACCGTCGTCCACACTTGGCCGCCTAACACGTGCGAGACAAAGACGACGTTGCCGTAGCCCGTCGCCGGCGCCGCCTTGATGACGATGCCGGGTGCCGCCGCCACGATGGGCGTGCCGGTCGCGTTGACGATGTCGATGCCGCGATGCGACTCCGGCGCCCCGGTGAGCGGGTTCGCCCTCGGGCCGAACCGGCTCGAGACGTACCCGGAGACGGGACGGACGAACGTCGACACAGGTTGCGTCACGTTCTCAGCCGCTTCGACTGGCGGAACCGGTGGCGCGACACGTGCTGTGCCCGGCGACGACTCCGTCTTCGCTTTCGCCTCGGCTTCTTGGCGTGCTCGCGCCTCTGCATCTGCCTTCGCTTGGGCGTCCGCCTTCGCCTGTGCCTCGGCTGCTGCTTTCGCTTCCGCTTGTCGTCTCGCTTCCGCTTCGGCCGCCTCGCGTTCGGCGGTTGCAATCGCCTCGAGCTGACCGGCGATGATGCGGCGCTGTTCGTCCATGAGCGCCTGTTCTTCCTCGCGCGTCATCTGTTCGAGCTCGAGTAGCTCGACTTGTTCGTTTAGTTCGGAAAGGAGCGACTGCTTCTCCTCGGCTGCACGGTCGAGCGCCTGCTTCGTGATGACGAGTTCACGCTCTTTTTGTTTGACGAACGACAGCTGGGTCCGTTGCGTCGTCTCGAGCGACTCGAGCCGCTCGACTTCTTCCATGAAGCTATGTATGAGGTCCCGGTCCTGCTCCGCGATCGACTGCGCCGTCATGAGACGCGTGACGAAATCCCCGAACGTGCGGGATTCGAAGATGACTTGGAGATAGGACCGGTCCTCGTTTACTTGAAGCACACGAAGACGCTCACTGAGGAGCGCCTTCTGGCCTTGGAGGTACTGCTCTTGGGCAGCGAGTTGGCGGCGTGTCGTCTCGAGCTCGGTGCGGGCCGCGTCGGCTTCAGCCTGCTGGACGGCAATCTGTTCACTGAGGCTATCGAGCCGTTCGTTGACGGCCTTCACCTCGGTCAAGACCGCGTCACGCTCCGCCTCGGTGATGTCAAGCTCGGCGTCCGTCTCGGCTTGCGCTTTCTTGGATGCCTCTAGCTGTTTGGATAGACGATCTTGTCGTTCCCGTAACGTCTCTTTCTCCGTCGCCATGACCGGCGCGGCAAGTAACGTCATACATAACCCAAGCGCAAGCGAACGTTTCATCCGCCAACTCCCCCTTATCTAAGTTAGACTTTCAAGAATCGACCGAGCGATGTCGTCGATCCCCAGATCCCGATGAACGCCCCGAGTGCCAACAAGACGAGTGACACTTGCGTCGTGAGCGTCGATGGATCAATCAACTTAAATATATCACCATTCAATTGATCTAGCGATGGTTGTAAAGCACTATATGCGACATCGTAGCCGAAGTAGACGACGGCGATCGGGATGAGCGCGCCGAGCACACCGAGGAGGAGTCCTTCGATGAAGAACGGCCAGCGGATGAAGCTGTTTTTCGCCCCGACGAGACGCATGATCTCAATCTCGCGGCGACGCGAGAAAATCGTCATCTTGATCGTGTTCGAGATGAGGAACATCGCCATGAGCGTGAGCCCGACGATCAATACGAGTCCGCCGATGCGAATCCCGTTGAAGAACGCGAACATCTTGTCGATATAGTCCTGTCCGTATGTGACTCTATCGACGTTCTCAAGCGACTGCACCACCTCGGCGACTTGTTCGGTCTCGAGCGGGTCTGACGCCTTGACGATGTAACGGTCGTGGAGCGGGTTGTCCTTCTCGACCGCACCGTATGCGTTCGCGTCTTCCCCTAACTGGTTGCGGAAGTTCTCGAGCTCATCGTCTTTCGAGCTGAACGTGACTTCGGCGACACCAGGAATCTGTTCGATGTTTTGTCCGAGCTGTTCGACGTCCGCCTCTTCGGCGGTCCGTGTGACGAACACTTGAATCTCGACGTCGTTCTCGACGTTTTGTGAGATCTCATTGACGTTGAACATGACGAGCGCGAAAATCCCGACGAGTAACAATGTGATGGTGACGGCACTGATGGCCGCAAACGTCATCCACCCGTTGCGAAGTGTTCCTTTGAACCCTTCCCGTAAGTGGCGGAGTCCACTTTTAAATATCATAGCCATACGCTCCTTTCTCTTCATCGCGGACGACTTTCCCGTTCTCAATCGCGATGACGCGATGGCGAATCTTATCGACGATGTCACGGTTGTGTGTCGCCATGACGATCGTCGCACCGCGGCGGTGAATCTCTTCAAATACTTCCATGATGCCCCACGCCGTGTCCGGGTCTAAGTTCCCGGTCGGCTCATCGGCGATGATGAGCTTCGGCTTGTTGACGATCGCGCGGGCGATCGAGACGCGCTGCTGTTCCCCACCCGACAGTTCGTCCGGATAGTTGCGGGCCTTGTTTTTGAGCCCGACGAGGTTCAACACGTCCATCACTTGCTTGCGCATCGTATTCGTGTCGGCTTGGACGACCTCGAGGGCGAAGGCGACGTTCTCGTACACGGTGAGCGACGGCAACAACTTAAAATCTTGGAAGATGACGCCGAGTTGGCGGCGAAGTTTCGGCACGTGGCGATTCTTCAGCTTGCCGACATCGATGCCGTCAATCAACAATTGACCGCTCGACGGCTTCTCCTCCCGATAAATCATTTTCATAAACGTCGATTTCCCGGCGCCGGATGGTCCGACGACGTAGAGGAACTCGCCGTCTTGGATTTCTATGTCGAGATCATCGACGGCGACGACGCCGTTCGGATATACTTTACTGACTTTTTGCATCGAAATCATAACGTATTCCCTACCCTTTTTAAATATTTTTCATGCATCTATGACGAAGTTTCATTGTTTTAGTAACTGTATATTTTTCGTCTAGCCTCTGTTCTACAGGAAACAGAACGTGCTGTCAAGGCACGTTGCTCGTACCCACGCCCTAGTCAATTAGACCGAAGACAGGACAAGGAGCGCTACCATTATATCAATCGGTTTTTTAAAACACCATTACAGGAGTGTTTCAGTTGGAGGGCGCACGGTGGGAAATTGTCACATCGAATGCTTACTTCACGCATTCGTCATATTTACTGAAATCGCGGTTCAAAAAAGGCGTCCTGTAATGAGGACGCCTTCCGATTTTACTCAGGGGGTTGGTCTTTCAACGCATCGAACGGCGACCGCTTTTTCTTTCGGTACTTGATGTGGATTGTCGGCGATTCGTACTCGTCCGAGGCGCGGATGTCCTTACTCGACACACGCATGAACGACCAGGCGAGCAGTAGCATGATGAAGATGAGCGGGAACCCGCCGACGATGCTCGCCGTTTGGAGCGTGTCGAGTCCCCCGAGGAACATGAGGGTAAGCGGCATGATACAGAGCGCGAACGCCCAGAACAAACGATTCCAAGCCGCCGGCTCCCCTTCGACATACTTTTGTGTCACCGATGCCAAAATATATGAGGATGAATCAAACGTCGTCGCGAGGAAGATGATGGCGAGGAACGTGAACACGGCGACGACGACCTTGCCGAACGGCAGCTGCCCGATGATGGCGATAATCGTCGCAGCCGGTCCGTACGTATCCATATAACCGATGACATCGAACGCGCCGCTCAAGTGGAGATAAAGCCCGAAATTCCCAAGAATTCCGAAGAAGAGGATACAACCGAACGTCCCATATACCATCGTCCCGATGATCATCCCGCGAATCGTCCGACCGCGTGAGATGCGGGCGACGAACAGTCCGACGAACGGCGCATAGACGAGCCACCACGCCCAGTAGAACACGGTCCATGCTTCCGGGAAGCCGGTCTCGGTGAATCCGCCGAGGTTCCCGAACGGTTCCATCCACGTCGCCATCTTGAAGAAGTTGTCGAGCAGGATGCCGACGGCGTTGAACGTCGTCTCGAGGATGAAGCGCGTCGGCCCGAGGATGAGGACGAAGGCGAGAATCGAGAGCGACAGCCAAATGTTCAAGTCACTGAGCACTTTGATGCCGCGCTTTAACCCGACGTACGAGCTGACGGCGAAGATGACCGTGCAGACGAGCATGATGACCGCCTGCATGCCGAGCGTCACCGGGATGCCGGTGATTTCGTTCACTCCTTCGGCGATCATCGGCGTGCCAAGGGCGAGCGTCGTCCCCGCCCCGCCGAGCAGGCCGAAGATGAACAAGATGTCAATCAGCTTCCCGACCGGACCGTCCGCCCATTTGCCGATGACAGGCCGGACCGCCTCGCTCACTTTGAGTACGGACTTGCGCCGGACGTAAAAGAAGTATGCAATCGGGAGCGCCGGGAGCGTATAGATCGCCCAGGCGATCGGACCCCAGTGGAACATCCCGTACGCCGTCGCCCACTGAATGGCCTCGGTCGATTCCGGTTCGACGCCGAACGGAGGCCCTTGATAGTAGTACACCCACTCGATGACCGACCAGTAGAGGATACTCGAGCCGATCCCGGCCGCGAACAGCATCGCCGC
This sequence comes from Exiguobacterium alkaliphilum 12/1, assembly GCF_000714435.1. GTDB lineage: Bacteria > Bacillota > Bacilli > Exiguobacteriales > Exiguobacteriaceae > Exiguobacterium > Exiguobacterium alkaliphilum. Next base: position 37,381 of record NZ_JJMW01000025.1, on the reverse strand, counting down.
CCACGAGAACGTGCTGAACTCCGGCTCCTCGTCTTCGCGCCCGAGCTTGACGTGGCCGTTCTTGCTGAAGGCGACAAAAATCAAAAACCCGAACGCGCCGAGTCCCATCGCCAAGTACAGCATCCCGAAGTTTTGGGTCATGAACGTGTTCGCTACCCCGACCCATGTCCTGCCCGTCTCCGGGAACAAGACGAGCGGCAGCGTCACCGCGAGCAATAGGCAGAACGCGCCGATGAACGTGGGCCAATCAATCAATTTCGTTTTCAATGTACCCCACCCCTTGAAGTTGTTATTCTTTTTTACCAACATTTCATCGCGACGAAACAAAAAACCACGGGTCGCCCCGTGGTCTCCGTATTATTTCTTCTCAGCGAGCCAAGCCGCAACGGCTGCGATCTCGTCGTCATCTTGGATAACGTTCGCAGGCATATTTCCTTGACCGTTTCGAATGATTCCTTCGATGTCTTCAGCCGACAAGCGTGCCCCGACGTCTGTCAAAGCCGGACCGCTCATCCCTTCTAAGTTCGCGCCGTGACAAGCCGCACAGTTTTGCGCGTATACCGCTTCCGCGTCAATCGAGCCTGTCGTCGTCCCCGAATCGTTGCCTGACGTGTCTTCCTCGTCGCCGCCACCGCACGCACCGAGCGTGAGCATGGCGCCGAGGCCGATGGCCATCATCCACTTCTTCATATAGGGTTCCCCTCCTAAGTTGTAGAAATAACCTACAATTACCATTATAGCCGTTCTGAAGCGCTTTCTAACCTAATCTCATGAAAAGTACACAAAGATTACACATCTTACGGCACGTTGATGTAGCGTTTGTCCGACGTGAACCCTTGCCCCATTACCTCGTGCGCCTCGCTGAAGACGAGGAACGCGTCGGGATCGATGCGACGGATAATCTCCTTCAACCGGCTCACCTCATTCTGCCGGACGACGACGAGGAGCATCGGTCGGTCGAGTCGCGAGTAGGCCCCAATCGCCTGAATCTCAGTCGCCCCGCGGTCGAGCTCGTCGAAGACGGCCCGCGTGATGACGTCACGCTTCTCCGAGATGACGTACGCCATCTTGTCTTGCGTGAAGCCGAGCTGGACGAAGTCGATCATCTTGATCGTGATGAAAAGCGCGATGAGCGCATACAGTCCCGTCGTGAACGAGAACGTCACCGCCGCGACGAGGACGACCGCCCCGTCGAGGATGGCGATACACAGATAGAGCGGGATGTGCGTGAACTTATGTAGGATCTGCGCGATCAAGTCCATCCCGCCCGTCGAGGCGCGCCCCCGGAAGATGAGGCCGAGGCCAATCCCGACGCCCGCCCCGCCGAACACGGCCGCGAGCAACGTATCGTTCACTGCGGCACCGGCGTCAATCAACTCATAGAACAAGATCACGCCCGGCAAGAAGATCGAGCCGACGAGCGACTTGACGCCGAAGCCGAGCCCGAGGATCATCCAGCCGATGACGAGGAGGAGCACGTTCGCCACGAGCTGGAACGCCCCCGGCGAGATGCCGAACAGCTCGTACGTGATGATCGAGATCCCGCTGACGCCGCCCGAGGCGAGGTTGTTCGGGAGTAGAAACAAGCTGAACGCCGAGGCGACGAAGACGGACCCGGTCAGTAAATACATATAGTCTTTGACGATTTGCTTCATTAAAGGTTTTCTCCTCTACATACAACGTGGCCCAAAGACATCGGTCTTTGAGCCACATGCATCACATATTTGTCTTGCGGAGGTACGCGTCGATGAAGCCCATGATGTCCCCATCCATGACGCCGCCCGTGTTCCCGACTTCATAGCTCGTCCGGTGGTCTTTGACCATCGCGTACGGGTGGAAGACGTACGAACGGATTTGGCTACCCCAGCCGATGTCCGTCTTCTCGCCGCGAATCTCGTCGAGCTTACGTTGCTGCTCGTCGAGCTCGCGTTGATAAAGTTTCGCCTTAAGCATCTTCATCGCCGACTCACGGTTCTTGATCTGTGAGCGCTCGGTCTGACACGAGACGACGACACCCGTCGGCACGTGCGTGATCCGGACGGCCGAGTCGGTCGTGTTGATGTGCTGACCGCCGGCGCCTGACGCGCGGTACGTGTCGATGCGGAGGTCTTCGGTCTTCACGTCGACTTCGATGTCGTCATCGAACTCCGGCATGATGTCACATGAGACGAATGACGTGTGACGGCGGCCTGACGAGTCGAACGGCGAGATGCGCACCAAACGGTGAATCCCTTTCTCCGCTTTCAAGTACCCGTAGGCGTTGTGCCCGACGATGCGGAGCGTGACCGACTTGACGCCGGCCTCCTCGCCCGGAAGGTAGTCGACCGTCTCGACTTTCCAACCCTGCTTGTCGGCGAAGCGCTGATACATGCGAAGGAGCATCGATGCCCAGTCTTGCGACTCGGTCCCGCCGGCTCCCGGGTGAAGCTCGAGGATGGCGTTGTTCGCGTCATACGGCCCGTTCAAGAGGATCTCGAGCTCAAACTCGTCGAATTGACCTTTCAGCTCCGTCACCATCTCGGCGAGCTCTTGCTGCATCTCGGCGTCCGGCTCTTCCTTGATGAGTTCGAGCGTCACTTCGCCGTCCTCATGTCCGTCGGCGAGCGCCTGATATTTGTCGACCATCGCTTTCAAGCCGTTCGATTCGTCGATGACTTTTTGCGCCTTCTCTTGGCTGTCCCAGAAGTCCGGGTACGTCATCTCGTTCTCGAGCTCGGCGATACGTGCCTGCTTCTCCGTCAAGTTGAGGGAAGCCTTATAGTTGTCGAGGCGTTTGGCCATCGCCTCGAGTTCGTTCCGAATATCTGAAATTTCCATAGTGTGTATCACCTTTCCGTAGGAAAGAGGCGAGCAGGCTCGCCTCTTAAAAAATCAAGCTTGTTGTTTACCGTGGCAGTTCTTGAACTTCTTGCCCGATCCGCACCAGCACGGGTCGTTGCGGCCAAGACGTTGGTCTTCGGTGCGACGGACCGGCTTCTTCTTCACCGGGGCGTCGTCCTTGCCAGAGACGGCCACTTCTTCTTCGACGACTTTCTCACGACGGAGGTTGTCGCCGACCTCGGCGCGAAGGACGAATCCGGTCACTTCTTCCGAGATGGCCGCGTTCATCGCGTCGAACATGTTGATCCCTTCCGCCTGATACTCGCGGAGCGGGTCGTTCTGACCGTAAGCGCGCAAGTGAATCCCTTGGCGGAGCTGGTCCATATGGTCGATGTGCGACATCCAGTGCGAGTCGACGGCACGGAGGACGATGATCTTCTCGAACTCGTTGAACCGCTCTGGCGGCGCGAGTTGACGTTTCGCCTCGTACTGCGCGTTCGTGCGCTCGAGAAGAAGTTCGGTGATCTCTTCGCGTTCCTTGCCGAAGAAGTCTTTCCCTTCGACCGAATTCTCGAGCGCGAGCGTCTGGTTCGCCCAGTGCGCGAGCTCGTCGATGTTCCATTCTTCCGGCACGAGCTCGAGCGGCGTATACTGCGCCACGCCGGCCTCGACCGTGTCTTGCATCATCGAACGGACGATGTCAGACACCGACTCGTTCTCGAGGATGCTGGCCCGGTCCTTATACATGACCTTCCGTTGGTCGGCCATGACGTTATCGTAACCGAGGAGCTGTTTCCGCGCGTCGTAGTTGTTCCCTTCGACTCGTTTTTGGGCCGACTCGACGGCTTTCGAGACCATGCGGCTCTCGATCGGTTGCGTGTCGTCCATCCCGAGACGCTCCATCATGCTCTGGAGGCTGTCGGTACCGAAACGGCGCATCAGTTCGTCTTCGAGCGACAAGTAGAACTGGGATTTACCCGGGTCCCCTTGACGACCGGCACGACCACGGAGCTGGTTGTCGATCCGGCGTGACTCGTGACGTTCCGTCCCGATGATATACAAACCACCGAGATCGATGACGCCTTCTCCGAGCTTGATGTCGGTTCCGCGTCCGGCCATGTTCGTCGCGATCGTGACCGCGCCTTTTTGACCGGCGTTCTCGATGATTTCGGCCTCGCGGGCGTGGTTCTTCGCGTTCAACACTTCATGCTTGATCTTCTTCTTCGAGAGGAGCTTGCTCAAGTATTCAGACGTCTCGACCGCGACCGTCCCGACGAGCACCGGTTGGCCTGTCGCGTGCGCTGCCGTGATTTCTTCGACGACCGCCTTGAACTTGCCTTCCATCGACTTGAAGATGAGGTCGGAGCTATCCTGACGGAGAATCGGTTTGTTCGTCGGGATCGTCACGACCTGCATGTTGTAGATGTTCCGGAACTCTTCTTCCTCCGTCTTCGCCGTACCGGTCATCCCGGCGAGCTTCTCATACATGCGGAAGTAGTTCTGGTACGTGATCGTCGCGAGCGTCATCGATTCGCGTTGAATCTCGACGCCTTCTTTCGCCTCGATTGCCTGGTGCAACCCTTCAGAGTAACGGCGTCCGTCCATGACGCGGCCCGTGAACTGGTCGATGATCATGACTTGGCCGTCACGGATCATATAGTCGACGTCGTGGTGCATGACCGCGTTCGCACGGAGGGCGAGGCCGACGTGGTGGTTGACCGAAACGTGGTCAATCGCGAACAAGTTGTCGATGCCGAAGAACTTCTCGGCGAGGTCGACCCCTTTGTCCGTGAGGAGGACCGATTTTGTCTTCACGTCGACCGTGTAGTCGTCCTCGACTTTCAGTGTGCGGACGAACGCATCGGCGCGCGTGTAGAGCTCGGTCGACTTCTGGGCCGATCCCGAGATGATGAGCGGAGTACGCGCCTCATCGACGAGAATCGAGTCGACTTCATCGACGATCGTGAAGTAAAGTTCGCGCTGGACGCGGTCTTCCTTGTAGAGGACCATGTTGTCGCGCAAATAGTCGAACCCGAGCTCGTTGTTCGTCGAGTACGTGATGTCGCAGTTGTATGCCGCCTGCTTCTCTTCGCGTCCCATGTTCGAGACGTTCAAGCCGACCGAGAGGCCGAGCGCGAAGTAGAGCGGTTCCATCAACTCTTTGTCACGACGGGCCAAATATTCGTTGACCGTGACGACGTGGACGCCGCGGCCCGTGAGCGCGTTCAAGTAAACTGGGAGCGTCGCGACGAGCGTCTTCCCTTCCCCGGTCTTCATCTCGGAGATGTCGCCGTTATGGAGCACGTATCCCCCGATAAGCTGGACGCGGTAGTGACGCATGCCGAGCACGCGCTCCGACGCCTCGCGGCAGACCGCGAACGCTTCCGGGAGGATGTCGTCGAGCGTCTCGCCCTTCGCGAGACGACCGCGGAACTCTTCAGACTTCGCCTGCAACTGTTCGTCAGACAACGCTTTGATCGGTTCAGCAAACGACTCGACGAGGTCGGCCGCTTTCTCTGCTTTTTTCAATATCCGTTTCTGTGGAGCAAATAAATCTTTCAAAAAGTTCGCCATACTCATATCTCCTCAGCATTCCTATAAAATGCATGTTTTTTCCCTAATGTACAGTTTAACCGAAGTGACCCGCGCTTTCAAGGAAAGGCAAAACGAAACGGCCCCCCGTCGAGGGAGGCCGTGTGATAGTCGAGTTAAGATTATTCTGGTTCAATCAAGCCGTATTTGCCGTCTTTCCGACGGTAGACGACGTTCGTGTTGCCCGTCTCGGCGTCTGAGAAGACGAAGAAACTGTGGCCGAGCATATCCATCTGGAGGATCGCTTCTTCTGTGTCCATCGGCTTGAGCGTGAAACGCTTCGTCCGCACGAGTTCGAGCTCTGACTCTTCATCGTCATACACTGCCACGTCTTCCGGGCCTTCGAGCGCTTTGAAGTACTCGCCGATCCCGCCTTCTTTGGCGCGTCCTTTACGGTTGAGTTTCGTTTTGTGTTTACGGATTTGACGCTCCAACTTGTCGACGACAAGGTCGATCGCCGCGTACATATCGAGGTTCGTCTCTTCAGCACGAAGCAACAAGTTCGGCATCGGAATCGTGACTTCTACTTTTTGCTTTTCATTGTACACTTTCAAGTTGACGTAAGCCGTCTGTGCATCCGTAGGAGTTGTGAAATACCGAGTCAACTTCTCCAGCTTCTTCTCGACATAGTCTTGGATGGCTGGTGTGACTTCAATGTTTTCGCCGCGAATGTTATAAATCATCTGAACTCCTCCTTAAAATAACCGCTTGACCCAATGATTCGTCGCATGTGACGGAATCTCCTGCTTCATTTCTGAAAAGAAAGTGGAACCAGGTGGCTCATATTTAGTATACCCCGAATTCGTTTGCATTGAAAACGTTATCATCAGAAAATAATGACAATTTTGTTCCAAATGATCCGTCTCGTCGCTGAATCGGTTGGTATAAAGGTTTGTACCCGTTCCACAGATTTTTAAACGCGAAATTGACGAGTCAGACGTTATGTGAGAAAAACAAAAAAGCCGGCTCTACGCGAGAGCCGGCTCAGTTTGAAATTATAATTTTACAACGTTAGCCGCTTGTGGGCCACGCTCGCCATCAACGATTTCAAACTCTACCTCTTGACCTTCGTCAAGTGATTTGTAGCCGTCAGTTTGGATTGCTGAGAAGTGTACGAACACGTCTTTGCCGCCTTCTACTTCGATGAATCCAAAACCTTTTTCTGAGTTAAACCATTTTACTTTACCTACCATGTGTAAATCCATTCCTTTCACCATTGAAGAATACAGAGGCTTTCCCTCTACCGGTAATCTTACCACCTTATGGATGGCGTGACAAACACTTTCTCAATATTTTGCAAACGATTTACTTTTTGGCTTACATTGGAATTATATTTCCCTACTTTTCATATTGTCATATTGAGTTTACATTTTTTGTGATATATCATGGAAGAGATGATTTAGGTTTGTGCCGCTAACATTTAGCCGATCCTGAAAATCCAATATGAGGAGGATGGTGCAGCGTATGCGCCCCTACTATTCCGACGAAAAATATCGCATCACGAAACGAACCGTGGCGATTTTGCCTTGCTTCGACATGATGAAGCAGTCGCAAATCATTCTCGAGGATGGCACGGACATCTCGACCCCGCTCAGGCCGTATCAGTTGCTGCAGCTCTCTTGCCGCCAGTATAACAGCTCGATCGAGGAACGGATCTTCATCGCCAAGCGCGTCGCCGGCGTCAAAGGGAAAGTGCCCGTCGTCATCGAACCGACGAGCGGTCTCGTCTTCTTCCCGACGAAATCGCCGAAGCGCGAGGACTGCGAATGGTACGCCTGGTCCCACGTCCGTGAAATCGCCACGGTCGAAGGGAACCCGAACGGCATCATCGTCACGACCGACGGCCGCCGGATTCAGACGAACGCGACCGCGTACGTCTTGAAGAATCAAATCAAAGCGACGGGAGAACTCGTCGCCCGGTTCCAACAACTGAACATGAGCCCTGTGCTCGAATCTTGACCTGCCTTCCGTCATGTGACGGGAGGTTTTTTCTTATCTAATTTGCTTCACTTTTTTAAAAAGAGGTCGATATATTGGTCGAGGTGACAACTATGCAAATCCAAGCCCAACCGCTCGCCCTCGTGCAAGCGAGCGCCGGCATCCAGACGAACCGGGTCTATAAGGCCGAGCTCGTCAAACAGACCGGCCCCGATACGGCCATCGTCAAAATCAACGGCGAAGAAGTCGAGCTCACGTTCAAGGACGGCATGCCGAAGACGAACCCGTTCCACGTGACGCTCGCCGACCAAGACGGCACGCTCCTCGCGACGGTCTTCCCGGCAAAAGAAGAAGCGGAACCGGCCAGTCAGCCGGCGAAGCTCGAATCAAAGATTCAGACGCTCCTCGCCGCGCTCCCGCCCGAAGTGAGGAGCGCCGTCAGCCGCCTGCTCCAGACGGGGCGCCTGCCGATGAGCGCCGACACGGTCCGCTTGCTCGAGACGGCGATGAAAGGCGACCTGCGCGACGCGATCCTTCTATTGAAGACGGTCGACACCCCGGACGTCCCCCGCGACGTCCAGAACGCGATCGCCGCGTCGACGCTCTCTGAGGCGAGAGAGCGAATCAAGCCGCCCGCCCCTGACGCGCCGTACCCGCAGAAGGAACGCTTCGTCGAGCTCGTCAACTTGTCCCGCCCCGTGAGCGAACGCATGACGCCGACGCCCGAGACGGTCGACCGCATCATCCGCGACGTCCCGGTCCCGCAAAAATCGGTCGAGCAGCTTCACGTTCCAGTGAACCGCCCACAATTTGATACGGTGACGCTCCCGTCCGGACGGCAAGTCGTCGTCAAGGAAGTGACGAACCATCTCGCGACGGTGACGAACACGTTCCGGAACGAACAGGCGACCGTGACGAAACAGCTCGGCCAAGTCGCCGCGCTCGTCGAGACGAGTCCGCACACGGCCCGCCCCGCCCTCGAGACGGTATCGACCCGGTTGACGCAGCTCATCCAGAAGACCGACGCCTTGTTACATACGGACGCGACGCAAGAGAAAGCGCTCGTCTCGATGACGGCGAAACTCGATGTCGCGCTCGGACTGCTTTCGACGAAGCCGGCCGAGAGCGCCGCCCTCATCAAAGAAGTGCGCGCTGCGTTGAACGACTTCCGGTACGTGCCGAACCACGTCCGGCTCGAATATATCCCGCATGGTGCGACCCGTGCCGGTGAGATCGCGAAAGTCCCGCCGTTCAAGCTCGACCAACAGCTGTCGGGCCGCGTCATCCAAGAGACGGCACAGCGCGTCCAGGCGTCGGGCCTGTCCGTCAAGGCGGATGCGGCGAACCCGGAGGCCGCACGCCTCGCCTCGTTCTTCCAAGTCCAACAGACGCTCAACCGGCTCGACGGTGGCCAGTTGCATCAGCTCTTGCTCGCCTTGCCGGCAAAAGTGCAAGAGATCGACACAGGCATCCACGTCCATATCCAGAACCGGGAAGCCGGTGACGTCGTCGACTGGGAGAACAGCGTCCTCTACATCCGGCTCGAGACGCCGCGGCTCGGCGAGATCGCCGTCAAGCTCGAGGCGATCGACCGGAATCTGCGCCTGACGCTCGAGCACGATGACAAGCGCGTCGAGACGCTCGCCCGTCCGCTCCTCGGAAAGATCGAGACGACTTTGGAGGCGATCGGCTATAAGAGCGTCACGACGCAGTTTAGACCGTTGACGAAGACCGAGAAAGTCGAAGCCGAGCCGGTGACAACACCGACGAGCGGCTACGACTTCAAGATTTAGGAGGCCGACATGTATCAACGCATGGATTTGACGAAACGAAAGACGGCCGCCGTCGTCCGCTACGACGAGTCGACGGACCGGGCCCCGGTCATCGTCGCCCGCGGGACGGGCGCCGTCGCCGACAAGATTTTAGATGAGGCGAGAGCGCGCGGCGTCGCCATCGAGCATGACCACTCGCTCCTTGGCCACCTGCTCGATCTCGACCTCGGCGACGCCATCCCGCCCGAGCTGTATGACGTCATGGCCGAAGTATTGTTGTTGATTGAAGAACTCGACTCACTTAAAGGAGAACAAGGATGAACCAGAATCAACTATACGAGATGAGCGCCGAAGAGCTGACGCAAGCGATGCTTCACGCCCTCGCTTATCATTATGAACACGCATTGACAACGACGATCGCTGAACGAAACCGTCACCTCCGGCAGGCGCGCGAACTACTCGCGAAACTGCACCAAGGTTTGCACGACAACGGCGGCATCATCTCGGCCCAGCTCGATGAGATTTACTTGTATATGGCGAAATCGAGCCTCGAGGCATTGATTGAACAAGACCTGTCAAAAATTGAGGAGTTGCACAATCTCGCAAAAGACCTTGACCACACTTGGGGCGAAGCAATGGAACGGGCTCGACTCACCCCGCAACCGCTAGGAGGGAACCGCTATGAAAATTACCAATAACGTACAAGCCTTAAAAGCATACACGTCGCTCTCGATGAACCAGGCGACGATGAAGAAGACGATGGACCGCCTCTCAAGCGGTGTCCGCATCAATAAAGCGGCTGATGACGCGGCCGGTCTCGCCATCTCAGAGAAGATGCGGATGCGCCTCGACTCACTGTCGATGGCCGAGCGCAACACGCTCGACGGCATCTCGCTCACGCAGACGCTCGAAGGCGGCATGAACGAGACGCACGCCCTCCTCCAACGGATGCGCGAGTTGTCGGTACAGGCGTCGAACGGGACGCTCAGCGGCGACGACGCGAAAGCGATTCAAGAAGAGATCACCGCCCTCACCGCTGAAGTGACGCGCATCGCTGAGACGACCGAGTTCAACTCGAAGAAGATCATGAACGGCGAGTACACGCAAGGCGCGAAGGAGCTGTTCTTCCAAGTCGGGGCCGGGAGCGGTGAAGCCGTCATCTTGAACGTCGCCGACATGCGTGCGAGCGCGCTCGGCATCGACGGACTCAGCGTGTTGACGGCATCCGACGCCGGGGACGCCATCGCCAAGTTCGACGCCGCCATCAACGCCGTCTCGCTCGAGCGCTCGAAGCTCGGCGCCATCCAGAACCGGCTCGAGGCGAACGTCAGCGTCGTCACGATCGGTTCGGAGAACTTGACGGCGTCCGAGTCACGCATCCGTGACGCCGACATGGCCCGCGAGATGATGGACTTCGCCCGCCTCAATATCTTGAACCAGTCCGGCATGGCGATGATCGCCCAGTCGAACGCCCTGCCGCAAGGCGTGTTACAATTATTGAACTAACTTAAGGAAGGACGGATCCCTATGGACATTCGTCGCATCATGGAGACGCAGTCGCTCCTCGGCGCCGGCAAGGCGAAGAAACCGGACGTCGAGCCCGGTGTCTCATTCTCGAACGTCATCGGACAGAAACGAGAGGACCGCGAGCACGAGCGCTTCCAACGCCAAATCGCGGCCATCCACGAACAAGGCGAGCTCCTCGCCGAGAGTCAGACGGTCGAGTCACTCGCTGAATATAAACAACTGATTAAAGACTTTATGAAAGACGCCGTTGACGCGGCACTCCGTCTCGAGGACAAGCGCGGCTTCAACCGCCGCGGCCGGGCCAAGATTTATAAGATCGTCGAACAGGTCGACCAGAAGCTGCTCGCGTTGACGGACCAGGTCATCTCGGGCGAGGCGTCCCGCCTGTCGCTGCTTGACCAGGTCGGTGAGATTCGCGGGTTGCTCGTCAACGTGTACGTGTGAGGTGACCTATGGCTGAACATCTGTTTTCAAAGAAAGTGAAGTGCCCGTACTGTTTGAAAGAGAGCACGACGCCGCGCATCTTGTCGCGCCACATCCGCCCGCAAGAAGTCGCGAAGGACGGCTATACGACGTATGACGGCGAGAACCCGTACTTGTATGAACCGGCCGTCTGCGGCCACTGCCACCTCGTCTTCCATGATTCGTTTGATAAGGTGCGGAAGAACAACCGCGAGGCGCTCGAGACCGAGTACTTCCCGCGCGTGAACGCCGACGTCTTGGCCGGTGACCGGACGCCGGAGCAAGTCATCACGCTGTACAAGTTCGCCGTCATGACGGCCCAATTGAGCGGGCAGAAACCATCCGTCGTCGCCATGCTCGGCATGCGCCTCGTCTGGATGTATCGGTTGACGGGGAACGCGAAGGCGGAACGTGAATGGATGAAGCGGACGCTCGACAAATATAACGAAGTACAAGAAACCTACACCGATCAAGTCCGGACCGGCCTCCCGTACGACCAGCTCATGCTGCGGATTGCGGACCTTTCGGCCGCGCTCGGATTTTATGAAGAAGCGCGTCGTTGGTATGGGATCCTTCTCGGCAGCAAAGAAGTGTCGGAGCGGATTCGGAACCAAGCCCGGGACCATTGGGAAGATTTTCGATTGGAACACGCCTAAAGGGAGAGCCGCAGCTCTCCCTTTTCGCATACAAAAAACCGCGCTCATCCACTCACAGACAAACGCGGTCGGTTCTCTTTACGGGTGAACCCCTAAACCGAAAGGAGATAGACGCGACATGACTCACGTCAAAACCTAAACGAGGCATCCAAGAACCGATCGCGCGGTGGCGTCTTGCACGGTTCATTTCTATTATAAGTTGGAATTTACTATTTTACTATTATTTTTTATGCGATTGAGATTAGGGTATGAATCCAAAGGAGGTCATTTCATGTTTGAAGCCCGCTATATTGAAACGGTACGTTCGATTTTTCAGGAACAAAAGCAACTCGCCGAGGACGCCTTGAATCAAGTGAACGACGAGGACCTGCATCGTGTGCTTGCAAAAGACACCCTCTCGCTCGCCGTCATCGTGCAGCACATCTCGAATAATATGAAATCCAGATGGACCGACTTCTTGACGACGGACGGCGAGAAACCGGACCGCAACCGCGACGCCGAGTTTGAGGACCAGCAGTTGTCTCGTGAAGAACTCATGGCGACGTGGGACGCGCGCTGGCAGCTGTTGGACGATGTATTAGTGAGCCTCACGCCAGAAGACCTTGGTAAGACGGTCTTCATTCGTGGTGAGGAGAAGAGCGTCATCTGGGCGATCGAGAAACAAGTGTCGCACTATAGTTATCACGTTGGGCAAATCGTCTTTCTCGCGAAAGTATTCGCCGGGGATAACTGGAACGTGTTGACGATCCCGTTGCCGCATCAACGATAAAGAGAGGCATCCAAGCGGATGCACTCTCTTTATTTTGTGACGTCGATTTTATATTCGTAGCGGTCTTCAGCGATTTGCTCATAGTTCGCGTCGAACGGCCCGTCGACGATGAAGCGGACTTCCGTCAACTCCTCGGGCATCGCCTCGACGAAGAACAGCACATTCCCTTCCTTCTTCACTTTCCCGAGGAACTCGCCACCGACGTCGTCGGAGTGCCAGAGGTCGGCCGTCACCTGTTCGCCCGTGTTCGTCACGAGCGTCGCCTGGTTCGGGTGGAAGCTGACCGTGTCGTCAATCGTGTTCTCGACGATGACGTTCATCGCGACGACCGTCACCGCCTCTTTCCCATCGAATAGTTCACGGTACGCCTCTGCGACCGTGAGTCGTGACGTCTGGACTTTATCGATGGCGAACTGAATCGAACCGATCGTCTCGTTGACGTCGAGCGCCTTATTCTTCATGTAGATCTGGTTTGAGCCGAGCTCGCTCTCTTGCACGTCCGCCTCTTCTTTTGGTTCAGCCGTCTGTTGTTCCGTTTCAGCTGCCACGACTTCCTCCGTATCGGTCGCCGTCGTCTTCAGTTCGTCGGCTTCTCCGCATCCGACAAGTAGTGCCAAAGGCAACGCGAGCACCAATCCGTATCGTTTCATCTTCATCAAAAATCTCTCCTTTTCGTGTTGGTAGTGGTTGATAAGATGAGCATACGGGATTGTCTAGCCTGACCGGTGTAAGAAAAAGTTCAAGGTGCGTCCCCTGAACAAATAAAAGTCAAGGTCATGAATCTGACCTTGACTTCGGCTACATTATCCTCTTGATTTCAAATCCTCTTCCTCATACGGGTCGGGCCCGTCCTCGAGCGGGGCGTCGTCCTCGATATACGCCTCGAGCTTCGGGTCACGTTCCACGTATTCATCGTACGCTCCTTCTGGACCGTAGACGAAGTAACGACGTTTCTTGGCTGACTCGGGTTTCACTTTTTTCTCACTCATCTCGTTTCCCTCCTCATTCCAGAAAAGAAGCAACGGGTATAGTGGTATTTACCCGATTTTACCCGATAACAGACGTGTTTGCACCTGTCTCGAAAATCGATGAAACTTCTGAGCGGTCGTTTGCGTAGAATAGACCACTACATAAGCGGAAGGATGGGTTCGATGGATTTAGTGAAGAAAGGATTAAAGCGCGGGATTCTGCTGTTGGCAACGTCAGGCGTGCTCGCCCTATACAACGTATTAACCGGTGACATGGAAAGTGTCCGCCTCACTTTGACGTACGGCGGCATCGGCTTCTTCCTCGGCGTCACGAGCGTCATCTACGAAGTGAGAAGATGGTCGTTCCCGAAACAGATTTTCATCCACTGGGCCGTCATGCATGTGACGATTTTACCGCTCGTCTTTCTGTCGGGGCTCGTCCCCGTCAACTCTGTTCAAGACTTCGGTCGCTTATACGTGAACTTTAACGTGAGCGGGCTGATCTTGTTTGGCGTGACGCACCTCGTTTCTAGAGCCCGACGCCAACCGAAGACCCCGTGAACGACGAACAGCTCGAAGGCGCGCCTTCGAGCTGTTTTATGTCTGTTGGTCGAATAGTCCTGAGAAGTTTGAATCGAAGTCCTCGTACGGGTCGACGTACGTCTTGACGGCTTTCCGTTCTTGCCGGGCCGTCCCGAGCGTCATGCCGAGCCGTTGATGCTCGGCCTCGATCAAGCGAGCGATCTTTTGACTGTCGTCGACGAGTTGACGGATGACGGTCTGGTCGGCCGCCTCGAGGTCCGGTCCGTGCGCGGCGAGCAGTTGCTCACGGTCGTCCAACAGTTCATGGATTTGGTCCATCCACGTGTCGTACGTCGGCTCTTCCGGTACTTGCGCGAGTAGGTCCTTCAGCCGTTGCGTCTTTAAGATAATCTCGTCGATCGGTCTCATGCTTGCTTCGCGAGTTTCATCGCTTCTTTCCACGTGTCGCGGAGTTCGGTCGTGAAATCGAGCACTTCATCCAGAATCGTCGTGTCGTTCTTCACGTTCGCGTCCAACAGGCGGCGCCAGATGTACTCGTAGAGCGAGTCGAGATTCGCCGAGATGGCGATGTCTTTATTGAGCGTCAGGCGCATCTCCTGAAAGATGGCTTGTGCTTTTTGGATGTTCGTGTTCTTTAGGTCCGGGTTCCCTTGCTCGATGGCGAGTTTGGCGAGGCGCGTGAACTTGAGCGCCCCGTCATACAACATGAGCGTCAGTTCTTGCGGGTTCGCGGTCGTGACCGCGTTGTTTTGATAAGCTGCATATGGGTTGGCTACCATGTTCATTTCCTCCTCTTACATGCCTCCGCCTAAAAACTGTTGCAGTGAGGCGGCTTGCGAGTTCGCCTGGTTCATCGCCGTCTCCATCGCCGCGAAGCGACGGTAGTAGGCGTTCTCTTTATCGACGAGCAGTGCGTTCAATCGTTGGATGCGGGTATCGATTTGTGTCATCTCACGGCCCATCGAGTACGTCGGGGCACCGGCCCCGTCCGCCCCGGCGATCCGGGTGATGTTCGACCGCGATGCGGCCGCTGCGTCACGGATTTGCGGGAGCAGTCCGCTCTCCGCGTTCGTGAACAGTTGATACACTTGCTCCGGGTCTTTCTCGATGGCGGCTTTGAGCTTTTCTTCATTTAGCTCAATCTTACCACCGTTCGTGAAGTCGGCGCCGGTCGAGAGGCCGATTTGGAACAGTTGGCGCATCTCAGCGTCGTTCGTCGCCGAAGACGTGCCCGACCATTTGCCACGGAGCGAGTCCATGGCGCTACGTAAAATCGTGTCGCCTTTGAGCATCCCGCTCATCGCTTTTTCTTCCCACTTCTTGATCTCATCTTCTGACAGTTCGTCACGTTGGGCTTTCGTGAGCGGTGCGAATGAACGGAAACGTTCTTCTCGCACTTTCTTGTTCATCAGGTCGATCGTCTCATTGTATTTATCGACGAAACCTTTAATGTTGTCGAAGATTTTTTGGGTGTCGGTCGCGGCCGAGAGGGTGACAGGTCCGGCTGTAGGATTATCGGGTGTCGGGAACCTCGACTTCAACGTGAGCGTCATGTTGTCAATCGTGACAGTATTTGTCGCGCGTTCTACATCAATCCCGTTCACTTTGAATTGAGCGTTTTGACCGACAGGGTTCGTCTCACCTATCGCGAAGGCTGATTTGAATCCTAAATCAAAGTCGAGCGTCGCGGTTGCGCCCGTATCTTTTGTCGACAGTGAGATTTTCCCCGTCGATGACTCGAAGAAGGCGGATAAGCCCGTTTCTTTTTCATTTAATTTCGATACGAATTCTTGCACAGTCGCATTTGCACCGAGCTCAATTTTCTTGTATGTGCCAGTAGTGGATGACTTATATTGAATCTCAAAGCCGGTGCCGGAAATGAACTCCGCCGACACACCTTGAGGGATGACACCGTCAGGGTAAGCAGTCGTATTTGTTGCAGTAAGTTTTCCCGTCGACGCGTCATAACTAAAATCGGTTGGATTAAGCGTTTGTCCGGCAGCGTTTTTCAGTGTGACATTCGTGAAGTCTAAATCTTTCGGCAACGTCATCTCCGTTCCGGCCGTCTCTTGAATGACTCGCTTTTGACCAGCCACAAAACCATTCATATCCGAAAGTTTCGTTGCGCCTGTTAATTTTGCACCATTCTGATCGGTCGCACTTAAGATTGTCGTCGCCGATGTCGCGAGTTGCGTCACCGAGTCAATTCGAAGCGCACTGTTCCCGCTAGACGGCCCGGCCGTGACACTGATTTTTGAAGCGTCGGAGGAACTCGCCGTCTTCGCATAGAAGTTCCGGCTGAACATCAAATCGACGGCACTGTTACGGAGCGACATGAGCGAGCGGTTAATTTCACGGTATGCGTCACGTTTCCATTCAGTCACTTGCTTCTTTTGCTCAAGCTTGTCGACCGGGACACGCTCGACTTGCATCAATTGTTTAATAATTGTATCGGTATCGATCCCACTGGCGAGTCCGCCGAATCGGATTGGTGATGTCATGGTTGGCCTCCTTTACACGCGTTCATCGAACAATCGGTTGAACTCCATGAACGCGGCGAAAAAGTCGAGTGACTTCTTGCTTGGGATTTCGCGGATGACTTCATTGTTCGTATCCACGATTTGAATATAATAGTCGTTCAGTTTTTCATGTTTCATGAACTTCAAGCCGGTACGTTGTTGCTCGAGTACCAAGTTCGCCTTCTCGACAGCCGCCTCTAACTTTGTGACGTGTTGAGGCGTCGGCAGAATGACGATGCCTTCGTCGGCGAGTTTCGCTTGATTCGCTTCGACGAACACGTTTTTCGTTTGTTCATACGGCAAGACGGAAGAAGGTAGGTGAAGCCGGACTTCAGAAATGGTCGGGTTCATTTGCGTCTACTCCTCTAATCATTGTTCTCATGGACTATATCGGTAGAAATCAGGTCAATTTGTAGTGCTTTGACGAAATGGTTCTCGTTTCTTTGCTTTTAAATAGGTGACCCGGGCTTGTAAATCATGAAATTGTTCCTGTAACTGCACTCGTCTTTTATCTCCGCAAGTCGCCGCTTCAATCGCGATGGACCGCATCGTCCGCAATAAGTCTTCTAGTTCGTCTAATCGCTTTTGTTCGGTGTAGACGACCTCCAGCTCTTCTATCAAATCCTTGCCCATATAAACACCTTCTCTCTTCCTATGTATCGACGTGTCAATCAAAAACTTGAGATGGGCTGACGAATTATTGAATCAGGTCATTCCGATAAATCGGGAATGATTTCTGTAAGGAGATTACTACGTAAAGGGGAGAAGTGAGATGGACTGGGAAGGACTATCCGAGGAACAGGTAGCCATTTTAGTCGCTAGTATTTTAGGGGATGGTGAAATCACGAAGTGCTATCCATATGATCGACGTGTAAACAACAGTTACCGGGAGCATTTTGGGATGGGCCAGTTAAGTTATCGCCAATGGAAGCAAAAAAGCTCTCTGACATATTGTATTTACGAGGAAACAATCTTGTGTCGCGCTCCATTCCGTTGATGACGAAACTCTTCCCTCATTTTTATCCGGACAATAAGAAACACATTCCGTTCGAGTTGCTTGAAGACATTCATCATCCTTCATGTCTGCTCACACTCTATTTGGACGATGGCTCACTCCTCCTCAGTAAACGATTCAATCACAACAAGAAAGAGATTCAATTTACCCCGCATATCGCTTTCTACTTACAAGCCTTCTCGAGACAACAGTTGAAACAGTTAGCCATCTGGATGAAAGCACGTTATGACATCAATGTGCGAACAACGGGCACGCCGAGCGGTACAGGCTGTTATTTAAAAATGACGAAAGTGACTGACACGTTCGACATTTTGGATTTACTCGAGCCATATATCGCCGAACTACGAGAATTCACTTATAAACTGTCATGGGAAACACGTCTGAAGAACGAAATCGAGCTGTATAAGCAATCACACCCGGACTACACGATTCGCGTCTCCGTCCCCGCTAGGCCGTATAGTGACGAGGATATCGCTTTACTCATCAAATGGAAACAGCAGCGCGTGACGGATAAAGAGATTGCCCGACGGTTGAACCGTACGTATTGGTCGGTCGTTTATAAATGGCAAGACGTCAAAAACCGTGAAGCATAAGCTTCACGGTTTTTAGTATAACTTTTAAATAATCAATTGCTATATTAACGGAGCAATTGAAGCACAGCTTGTGGCTGCTGATTTGCTTGCAGATGCCCATATTTTTCAATATGGTCTAGACTATATCTTCACCCTTTTACAATATCAATATAAAAATCATTATTATTGTAAAATAGGGGCTGGGCACTTCCCTCGCCGTTGTCGAGGTACGGATCTCATAACCATGGACATTATGTCGGTAGGTCGTTCATCCTAGTCGTTGAACCTTCATCACAGTTTCCTGACAGATGCTTGGCTGCTGATTGTCCAATCCCTTCCTTTTTTCAAAACGTTCACGCTCACCGTTTCCAGTCACGTTGTCGTAAGGAGGGCTCTAAGGAGTCCCAGCAATTCACCCAGTTATACTCCTATCCGTTACCAGATAAGACGCCCGTCAATCATTACCGAAGAAGTTGTAGAACTGCTTGGGGTTGTGATTGAGATTGAGCCATCATTGCTTGCGCAGCTTGGTTGAGGATGTTGTTCTTCGTGAAGTTCATCATCTCTTTAGCCATGTCTACGTCACGTACACGTGATTCTGCAGCTTGAAGGTTTTCAGCTCCAACGTTCAAGTTGTTGATTGTGTGCTCGAGACGGTTTTGGTTTGCACCTAATTTCGAACGCTCCCCAGACACTTTTTCAATTGCAGTATTGATTTTTGAGATTGCTACTTGAGCAGAAGATGCTGACGTTAAATCAAGAGCATTAATTCCTAAACTAGAGGCACTCATATCACTGATTCCAAGTTTTGTTACTTGGCCTTCGTTTGCTCCAATTTGGAAAGTTTCTGCTTTATTAGTAACAGTACCAGCAAACAACGCTGTAGATGCTAGAGCAGCTTTCGATGCAAATGCTTCTGAGTTAAGTTCAATTTTGAAGTTACCAACCTCAAAAACTCCATTTTTTGAAACCGATCCCGAAGCAAGGGTCGCAACAGTTCCAGAAGCATCAGTTAATGTCAAAGCTGCTGCTGTTGTGGCTTCTAACTTAAAGTTTGCTTCACCAGTTGATGCTACGGCGTTAGCTGCAACTTTGAAAGTTACTCCACCCGCACCAGAGAGTGTCGCTGCAGCATTTGCTGCAACTGAAGCATTTGAAGCAACCACTTTACCGTTCGCATCTTGAAGTTCCAATTTAAAGTTTCCCGCACCAGCATCTGAAGAGATTAACTTATACTCACCTAGTTCAAGGTTTTCAAGATCTGCATCGGCTGCAAAAACAATATCAGCATCCGCATTGAATCCAGAAATTGTTGATGAAGTTACAGTTGCACCAAGAGTTACATCGCCTGCTGCCGCAGCTGTAATCGAGTAACTTCCAGCAACGACATTATCATTTTTCAACTCTACACCTTGAATTCCAGTAGTAGATGACGTAGCTTTAACAGCCATATCTCCATTTAAAAGTTTTTTTGTATTGAACTCTGTTGTATCTCGAATTCTATCAATTTCTTGCGTTAACTGAGAAACTTCTTTCTGAATCTCGTTTCGATCTGCATCTGTGTTAGATCCGTTTGATGATTGCACTGATAGTTCACGCATACGTTGAAGGATTGAGTGCGTTTCGTTTAAAGCGCCTTCAGCCGTTTGGATGAGAGAGATACCGTCTTGAGCGTTACGGGAAGCTTGATCAAGACCACGAATTTGTCCACGCATTTTTTCAGAGATTGCGAGACCAGCAGCATCGTCGCCAGCACGGTTGATACGAAGACCCGAAGACAACTTCTCCATCGCTTTACCCGTGTTTGTCGTGTTGAACGACATGTTACGGTGTGCATTCATCGCGTTTAAGTTGTGGTTAATAATCATTGTAATTTCCCTCCATAGGTTTGAGTTTTTTCCGCTCTTCCAAATCCATTTGTCCGAGCATACAAGGTTTAGGCCGGCCCCTCACCTTGTATTAGTTGGAACGTTTTATCGTTTCCATACTCTATATCGGAGTATTTTCTAATATGTTTAATGACAATTTAGAATTTTTTATTTCACCATCTTGATTCACTCTTATTTTTAAATGTCTTCCTTCTTCGCTCAAATATGTATTACTTTTTACATCAAGAGTTTTCAAAACAGGAAGCCTAATAGAGTCCATAACCGATTTTCTTGGATGCCATTTGTTCAAGGTAATCTCTTCTCCCTCATACAAAATTTTACAGAGCGATTCATGATCAACCCCAGCTGACAAATACCAAGTCGTATTGATTTGATTTAATCGGATTTCATTAAGAAAATCATCCAATGAACCAGCAAGACCTCCGTGATGAGGAACAACTACAGCCATTTCTTCTATCGACTCTAAATTTATGTATTCTAAGCATCTTTTCAAACTAAGATAATGATGATCACCACTAAACATTAATAATGTGTTAGCTATCTTTATGATTAAGATAAGACCTCCATTATTTCTACTTTGTGAATATGAAGTTTTGTACAGGCCTACATTGATTTTGCTACTGCTCAAATCCGGAAATAAAGGTGGTTCTTTTATGATATGCACACCCCCCGCAGCCCTGGGCGACTGTTTGATGCAACATAATTTATCCCCTAATATTTTGGACATCCATTTTATTACTTCTACGGAAGTTTTTGAAGTATGTGCTTCTGGTACAACTACTTTATCGAATAAATCTAGTTCTTCGTCTGCGAAGCTCTGTATGACTGAATAATGATCTAAATCCCAGTGACTGATTATTAGAAGTCTTTTAGTTTCTGAGCTTTTATTCGCTTTATAATTTACTAATGGTTCATTACCAATCACATTTTCAGGAGTGAACAAAGTTGAGACTCCATTTTTTGTGTAACAAATATTTTTCATTGAAAATCCAATGTCATATAAAATCTCGTAAGTAGTATTATCTATCTGAAATTTAATCTCACTCCAATTCCCTCTTCCTACGAAATTAATTTTCGCTTCTAACATTAGTTATCATCCTTGTCTAAATAATTTTCGATCAGATATAAAATTGTATGCTTTAGAGTATTTACGTGTCATTTTTCGTTTTCCAATAATATCTTCTTCGAGTACTAATTCTTTATAATCTCTCCTATCGTCGATACCACTAGCATAAATATCTACAACTCCAATGATCAGTTTATAAAAAATGTCATATTGATTTAACAACTCTTGAAACGCTTTACTATCCAAGCTGTTTTCAAAAAGAAGATTCACTACTTTTGAGGATAATTGAAATACTTCATCCTCCTCTAAATTTTCTCTAATTCCTCTAAGAAATATATGACTTGATTTCAATTCACGTACTCGCTTCTCTATTGCTTCTTCTATATTTACACCGAGTGTTTCTTGATTGGAAAGGAAGTCTACAAAATCACTTTCTACCACGAAATCAATAATATACAGGGTTTCAATCTGTTTCAAATTTTCGCTTTCAATCACTTTCTCAACCCGAAACAAATAGTATCCCGATTCGTTAATCATAGTTATCACCTCAATTAAAATGGGACGACCTTTTTTCAAAGATTGTCCCATCAATTTACGCTTCCACCTTCACTTGCTCCGTCTCATTCTGTAAACTTTCCGCGACACGCACGAGTTCCGTCATCGCCCCGTTCACTTCCCCGAGACTGGCTGCCTGCTGGCTCGCCGCCGACGTCACTTCTGTGGCGTAACGTGACGCCTCTTCGACCATTCCGACAATGCCCGCCGAGTTCGTGACGACCGAATCAATCTGACCGCGCGACTCATCTAAGAGCGCATCGACCGAATGGACGTGGCTGTACACTTCGTTCGCCGAGTTGTGAATCGTCGCGAACGCACCGCCCGCCTTCTCGACAAGACCGACCCCTGTCTCGACTTCCGCTTTCACGTTCGCCATCGAAGACGACGTGTCACCAACAAGACGTTTGACGTCGACAATCAAATCGGTGATCTCTTGCGTCGAGTTCGCCGTCTGTTCAGCGAGCTTTTTGACCTCGGCCGCGACGACCGCGAAACCGCGTCCGTGTTCGCCGGCCCGTGCCGCTTCAATCGACGCGTTCAACGCCAACAGGTTTGTCTGTGCTGAAATGTCACTAATGACGTCCGTGATCCGTGAAATCTCACCTGTCATCTCCGTCAACTTGCTGTTGAGCGTCGACGACTGCTCGACCTTGCCGGCAATCGCATGCATCGCATCGACCGACGACGAGGCGAGGCCTTTCCCGCTCTCGGCCTCGTGTTGCATCTCACTCGCCGCATTCAAAGCCGAGCCCATCTCGTTACGAATGTTTTCCATCGTCCGGGCAACAGCCCCAAGCAAGTCCATCGAGCTGTACGTCGCGTTGACGTTGTCTTCGAGCATCTTGTTCAATGCGTCCATCGCTTGGCGGATGTTCTCGCCGGCGACGTTCCCTTCTTGGACGGCCGCCGCGATTTCTTGCGCCGAACCCGTCAATTGGTCCGCCGTATAGCGCATGTTCGTTCCTTGCTCTCGGAGGTGTCCGACCATGTTGTCCATCGACAGGAGCAGACGCCCCATCTCCGAGCGGTCGTTCGTCGACTCGTTCGCAAATTCGACCGTCAAGTCACCGTTACCGACTTGGACCGCCTTATCCGACGCCGACTCGATCGCTTTGAGCGGACGGCGCGCAATCAAGTAGATGACGATACTGCCGATAGTTGAAATGAGAAGCGACACGGCCGTCCCGACGAGCATGACTTGACCTTTTTCCATCTCGAGCTCCGTAAGTAATAGAAGCGTGATGTACCCGACCGAACCGCCCGTCACGATCGATGTGACCAAAATCCACGCGAGTAGCTGCGTCGTAAAGTTTTTGAAAATCTTCACTGTAAGTTCCTCCTCTGTGTAATTCATCACCTTCTATATCGTCTCATTGGAAGCTTTTGTATAGCGTTTTCAGTTGAACGTTTGGTCAATGAAAAAACGCCCTCCATATGGAGAGCGTCGATTCAAAATGGATCTTCTTTTGTCGACACACGCGACCGTTCCCGCGTCGTCGTGAGCGCATCGATTGCGAGTGCGATCGCCGCCGCCCAGTGGAGCAGCATCCCGACAATCGGGATAAAGCCGAGCACCGACGCCGTGATGCCGACGATCGGACCGAACGACAATCGGTTCAGCCGGGTGAGCGACAAGACGAGCACGACGATATGGAACGCGAGCATGAAGCCGAGCGGCGAGTAGCCCATGCTGATGATGAACAGACCGCCGAGGATTGGGATTCCAAGGAACGCCTCAAACGCCGCCCCGAGCCATTTCAAATTTCTGACCATGATGTTCACCTCACAGTTCTAATAGGTAAAACTCATATCCGCCATTCTCCGCGAAACCGGCCCGCTTGTAAATCTCGAGCGCGGCCTTATTCTCCGTCTCGACATCGAGTTCGAGCTTCGTCCGGCCCATGCGGAACAGCTGCTGGACCATCTGCTTCAACATCTTCGAGCCGTAGCCTTTGCCTTGCTCGCTCGCCCGGACACCGAACGCGTGGATACTGCCCGCGTCGTCGCCTGAGAGGAGCGCGCGGATGACGCCGACCGGACGACCTTCGACCTCGCCGATATACGTCACGCGGTCCGGCGTGTCGATTTGCCGATAAATGTTTTCCGTCACATCAATCGGGTCACCGAACGCCTCAGATAGCGTCTCGATGATGAGCGGACGGTCGGCGTCCGTCGCCTCGCGGAGCGACACCTCGTTCGGCTTCAAGAACAGCTCTGCCTTTTTCAAGACGAGGTTGTACTCGGAGAACCGATACGCCGCACCAAGGTGGTCGACGACCGCCTTGCCGGACTTCGACTTCCGGTCGATGACGAACGTGAATGCCTCGCAGCCGTTCGCTTTCGCGTCCCGCTTCGCCGTCTCCAAGAGCGCCTTGAACACACCTTGCTTCCGGTAATCCGGATGGACGAGCGCGTTCACTTCATATTCGTTCTCGAGATACGGGAACAACATCAAATACCCGACGAGCAAATCGTCCGCGTAAACCGCGTAGTCGTTCTGTCCGACCGCCTCGTGGCCGACTTTGACGTCAATTCCGTCAAAAGTGTTGACCGCTGCTTCGAGCGCTCGCACGTCTTCTGGTTGTCTCACTTCTTCTACTGTATAGTTCATACCATCACCTCGCCTTTATTGTAGCACAACAAAAAGCCCGCCGAAGCGGGCGGACTCATAACGTGCGGAACTCGAGCTCCGGGAGCGTCTCAAGGAGCTCCGTGATCTCGTCCGTGTGCGCCTCGGCACCCGGCACGGCTTCGGTCGGTTCGACCCAGAAGAACGTCTTGTCGCTCGCACCGAGGTAGTTGCCGTAGCCGACTTCCTCCGCGAACGCCTCTTCTGACAACTCGCGGTCGACGAGGTCCAAGTGGAACAACAACTGGTCGTCGCCGCCCTCAAGATTGTAGTAGAGGTCGAACGTGCCGTAGCTCGCCTTGTCGCCGATATCAGTCACGTCTTGCGACTTCTCGATGTAGACGTCTCCGCGCTCGATCGCCTCGGCGATCTTCGACGGGAGAATGATCTCATAGCCGAGGGCACGGTCCCGAATCGTCTGCGACGTGTCATCGGTCCGTCCCCGGGACGAGACGACACCGACCGTTGCGACAAGGGCCCCGGTCACGCCAAGCGCGACGGCCCACTTCAATGTTTTGTTCATGTTGATCCACTCCTCTTTATTCCTGCCATGAGACGATTATCGCACAAAATGCAGGCAAATCATTAAATATTCTGAAAAAATGTTTCGGGATGCGTTGACGCACGTTCCCCAATCCCATACGATAAAAGTATCGCATTATAGAAAAGAGGAACCGACATGTCTAACGAATCCCAATTATCACGGGCGCAACTCGACGCGCTCTTAAAAAACGTCTTCGCCCTTCAAATCCCGGTCATCGAGAAATTCATGACCGACTTGTTCAAACAGTACGTCTCGACGGCGTCCACGTTCAAGCAGGACATGGACACGATGAAAGCGACGGACTGGCATAAACAGTTCTTCGGCCAAAAGGCGATGCCGCACCTCTTCATCGAGAACCTCGGCTTCGGCGCCTCGTTCCGTCACCAGGAGCAGGACAAGCTTGTCAAGATCCCGGAAAACATGACGATCGTGAAACCGGACTCGGACGCGCAAATCGAAGAGATCTTGCAGAACTTAGAGAAGACGCTCGCATCGATGCCAGCCATCAAAAACAAAGGGCTCGTCAAGAAGTTCTATAAAGAGACGCTCGAACTCGTCTGCCAGCTCGGCAGCCGTACGGGTATGATGGACGATTTCTACGCCAAAGTCAAAGGCAGCCTCACAAAATCGTAACTGACAAACCCACGTCCGCGGACGTGGGTCTTTTAATACGTTCCTTTCGGCTCAAACGTCACCATCTGTTCGACACTGGCCAAGATCGGCTTCGCCTGATCGATCAATCGCCTTGTCACCGGAAGCGCGAGCGACTGTTGGTGGGCGGCCTCGCTTGCCCACACTTCATAGACGACGATCGCGTCGTCGTCGAGCGAGACGCTCACCCGATACGCCTCGCACCCCGCTTCCTGTTCCATCGACGTGGCGGCCTCAAGCAATATCGCCAGCAACGTCTCCCGCTCTCCTTGCATCGCGGTCAACTTGCCGATTATCCCATACGCCATCTTCATCCCTCCTTCCCATATCGGTCAATCGCAACTGGCTTCTCCATCACCTTGAGTGAGGCTCGGCTATGCAACGTCACCCCAATCATGACAATCCCGATCCCCACGAGCGACAGCCCTGACGGCAGTCCCGCCTGTAAAATCAACATCTCGCCGACGAGCGCGAACAGCACCTCGAGCGCCTGTGTCGCCTCGACCGTCGCGAGCCGGCCCATGTCGTGTTTGACGAGATCGGTCGCCTTGAAGAAGAGCACCGTCGCGATGACACCGGAAAGTAACGCGACGAGAAGCGTCTGCGACACTTGCGCCCCCGATGGCGTCCCGGTCGTCAGCCCGTAACCGAACAACAACAACCATACCGGGAGCGAGCCGACGCACATGCCGAGGATGCGCTCGAACACGTCGAGGTCGGTGTGGGCCATCATCTTCCGGTTGCCGAGCGGATAGGCGAACGCGGCGACGAGCACCGGCAAGACGCCGATCAGCAGGAAGCGCGGCTCGAACGTCTGTAAAAACTCGACTTGCATGAGGACGACCCCAAACAAAATGATTCCGGAGAAGCGGAGCGCCGTCCACGGAATCTGTTCGCGTGTCCCGTCCGCTCGTTTAAAGAGCGGCGACAAGAGCGCCCCGGCGAGGATCGTCACTTGCCACGTGCCGGCGATGAGCCAAGGCGGTGCCTCGACAGCGGCGATACAGATCGGGACGTAAAACAGGCCGAACCCGACCGTCCCCCAGACGAGCCACGGCACCGGGTCGTCTGCGAGTGCCTTTCGCACTCGCCCCAATCCGCCGCGCATGGCGACGACGAGGACGAGGAGCGGGATCATGAACAAGAAGCGGAGCGAGGCGCTATACGCCCAGTGGCCGCCCCCGATATGCATGGCTTCATTTAAGACGAACGTGCTCGCGAAAAAGAGTGCGGCGAACACGCCGAGGATGAGCGGACGCATCGCATCCCTCCTTTCTGAATCCCCACTAGTTCCATACGTTGTGTCAGATTCCCTGCCTCGACTGCTTAAAACGCTATGAGATTTGTTATACTGTTTAAAAAAGGAAAGGGGCGGATGTCTATGCAGCGTCCACCGATGCCTTCCCCGTCACCGGAGGAAGTGACGCGCTTGAAGCGCGAACATAACCCGATCAAACGGACGGAACTCGTCGCCAAAGGACTCCTCCTCTTGTTTGGCGCCCTCATCTTCGCCATCGGGCTCGAGGCGTTCCTCGTCCCGAACCAAATCATCGACGGCGGCATCGTCGGGGTGTCGATTATCGTCTCGTACTTGTCCGGCACGAAACTCGCCATCTGGCTCGTCCTCTTCAACTTGCCGTTCATCTACTTCGGCTATCGTCAAATCGGGAAGACGTTCGCCGTCGTCACGTTGACGGCGATCCTCCTCATGTCGGGTTTCACGATTCTGCTACATAACATCGAACCGTTCACGGACGACCTGCTCTTGTCGACCGTCTTCGGCGGCTTCTTGCTCGGCGTCGGCATCGGCCTCGTCATCCGCGCCGGCGGTTCGCTCGACGGGACGGAGATTTTGGCCGTCGCCTTCACGAACCGATTGCCGTTCTCGGTCGGCGAGATTGTCATGTTCTTCAACATCTTCATCCTCGGGACGGCCGGTTTCGTCTTCAGCTGGGACCGGGCGATGTACTCGCTCCTCACGTATTTCATCGCCTTCAAGACGATTGACGTCGTACTCGAGGGACTCGACCAATCGAAGGCGGCGTGGATCATCACGACATCGCCTGAAGACGTCGGCCAGGCGATCATGGACCGGCTCGGCCGCGGCGTGACGTACTTGCACGGGGAAGGGGCGTACACGGGCGACGGGAAGAAAGTCGTCTTCACGGTCATCAGCCGACTCGAGGAGACGAAGCTGAAAGACATCCTCGACGACTATGACGATAAGGCATTCCTCGCCATCGGCAATATTCACGACGTCCGGGGCGGACAGTTCAAGAAGAAAAATATCCACTAAAAAAATCGGCCACGGCCGATTTTTTGTTTACCCGATTTTCACTTGGTCGCGACCATCCGCCTTCGCTTGATAAAGTGCGGCATCGGCTCGCTCGAAGACGACCGTCCCCGGTTCTGCGTTCGCAATCGACACCCCGACCGAGATCGTCATCGGAATCGGTTGGCCTTCGAACGTATACGTCGTCTCACGGACCGCACGGACGAGCCGTTCGGCGAGTTGTTCGGCGTCATGCGCGTTCTCGGTCACCATGACGAGCTCTTCCCCACCGTATCGTCCGACGAATCCAGCTTCCGGGCAATGGTCGCGGAGCGTCGTCCCGATTCGACGCAACACCGCATCCCCGGCCCGGTGGCCATATGTATCGTTCAACTGTTTGAACCGGTCGACGTCGATGACGAGGAGTGCCCACGGAAGACCGGACGCCTCGACGTCGTTCAGCCGCTCGAGCGTCATATACCGGTTCGGCAGCCCCGTCAACTCGTCGACGGTCGCTCGCTGCGTGTGGAGTCGGAACATGCGCAAATGCGTCTCGATTTGCTTCGCGACCCAGTAGCACATCCAGCCGCCGAAGAATGTGATGACGAAATACGGCAGGAACACATTCGTGAACGCGTGCATCGGAATATTCCCGGCGATGCGGAATAAGACGAGCACGGCCCCAAACACGAGATAGGCCGAGTATAAGTGACCGCGCCGCAGTGACAATCGATTCAAGACGAGCGATAAGACGAAGAACAGGCCGAGTGTGCCGAACGAGCGGATGAACTGATCGGTCATGCCGTCGAGCCCGAAGCGACCAAGAAGTGTCAGCCCAATCGTGACTGCGACCCCGATCGGTCCGGCGTACGCCGCCGCCAAGGCGAGCGGGATGATGCGGAGGTCGATGCGCGCCTCCCCGACCGAGAACGAATTGACGGTCAACAAGACGGCCGCGAGCCCCATCGCGAGCCCGAACCATACCCGGACAGCGAGCGGCGACGCCACTTGCACCGGCAACACGTGTCGCATCAAGTAGAGCGTGAGCGACAAGACGAGATAGATGATACTGATATTGATAAAGAAGATATTGACAACTTGACCCAAACGACCGCACCCTTTCCCCGAAATTCCCATCCATCGTAACGCATGATCAGGGCGACTGTCATCCGTTAATAAGCTACACCAATGAAAAAAGCCGAAAGCTCACGCTTCCGACTTGTTTTGCATCATCTGTCGCATCAAGTTGGCGCTGTCCCGGGCCGACTCGTTCTCGGCCTGCATCTGGACGTACACTTCATGGCGATGGATGTCGATATGGCGCGGTGCGTCAATCCCGAGCTTCACTTGGTCGCCCTCGATCGCGAGCACCGTCAGCGTCACGTCGTCGCCGATATGAATCGCCTCGCCTTGTTTTCGTTTCAATACGAGCATCAGCGCACCTCGCTTTTCTGGCCGCCGAGCGGGAAGCGCGCCGGGTAGGCATCGTCTAGGATGACTTGTTTGCCGCGGCGCTCGTTCGTCTCGATGACGATCGGGGCCTTCAAGTTGAGCGTCGACGTCTCGAACGGTTCGCGGAGCGTGACGATGGCATACACCGACACGTGTTCCGCCTCGTCGATGCCGAGCTGGTCTTTCGCCCCGTCCGTCAACTCGAACGCGTAATCCGGCTTATGCCAGAACGGGTTCGTCACGACGAAGGCGCACGCCTTGTCCTCGAGCGACTGGAGCGACCAAAACGGCAGGTCGTCGCCGTACGGGATGAGCGCGAACGTCTTCGATTCCGGGAAGCCCGGGATCTCACTGACGAACGAGATCGTCTCTTCTTCTTTCACTTCGATCTTGCCAAAATAATCTGTCTCAATGAACATGGATCTTCCTCACTTTCAACGCGTCTCATCATACATCCCACCGACCGCCCACATCTCGAGCGACGCCTGTTGACGGAGCGAGATGTCCGTCGTCCATGGCGTGAACGAGAAATCGGTCGGGGTGAGCGATACATCAATCTGTGCCGGTGTCACGTTCCACTCGATTTTGACATCCGCCGGCGTGTACGTCAACTTGACGCGGTCAATCGACTTCGGCATGAATTCGAGGTCGACGACCGGATACGGGTCGTTCACTTTGCTGGCGGCGATCTGTGGAATCGGGTTGCCGTTCTCGATCCGCATGAGCTGGTCGCCTTCGCGGGCGGCCATGCTCGTCGCCTCGCGCGCCCCTTGTTCACCGAGCCCGCCGAAATGGCGGCCGAGTTCGAGCGCGCCTTTTAAGTTGCTCTCGCTCCGGGCGACCGACGAGTCGACCTCGAGCGTCCCTGGTGTCGTCCGCTGCGTCATCTCGGCCTTCCCTTGCGTCATCGTCATGTCGGCCCGGCCTTGTCTCATCTCGAGCACGGGCCGGTTCGACGTCATCTGGATGGCAGCATGCGTCTGCCGCATCTCAAGCCTCGCGAGATTCATCCGCCGTTACCGAAGGAAGTCGAGGAGCGTCGGCTGGATGATGCGGGCACCGGCCGAGAGTGCGGCCCGGTGCACCGTCTCATGTGACTTGAGTTCCATGATGACGCGCTCGATGTCGATGTCCTCGTTGTCCGACATGATCGTCTTCGCGATGATTTCGTGGTCTTGCAGGCGATTGTCGACGAGCTCGAGTCGGTTCGCGCGCGCGCCGAGTTCGGCCCGCTCCGTGATCAAGTTCTGCCCGAGCGTGTCGAGCGTCGCGAGCTGTGCCGACAAGTCGGCCCCGCCCGTATCCGGTTTATTTAACATTGTACTCAATTTATGGAGTCCCTCGAACAGCTCTTTTCCAAATATCGTTTCTGGTTGCATATTCACTTGCATCGTAATACCTTTTGACACCTCGAAGGAAATCTTGCCGCTGTCCGTCGGCACACCGCCCGTATAGATCGAATCGACGTCCGCGTCCGGGTCGGCGAGGAACGCCTTCAGCGCGGCCATGTCGATGAGCGGCTGGTCCGTCTTCGTGCCGTTATAGATGTACTTCTCGCCCGATTTCGCGTTCGCGAGCGAGCCGATATGCTCGACGAGCTGGTCGATTTCACTCTTGATGATTTGACGTTGTGACGACTCATACGTGTCGTTTGCCGCCTGCGTCGTCAATTCGCGAATCCGTTTGACGGCTTCCGTCACTTCGTTCAGCGTCGAGTCGGTCAAGTCCATCCAACTCGTCGCCTCGCTGACGTTACGGCGGAATTGGTCGACCTCGCGCACCTCGGTTCGGTAGCGGATGCCTTGCATCGCGACGACCGGGTCTTCCGACGCTTTTTGAATCCGCTTTCCGCTAATCAATTGTTCTTGAACACGGGCAAGTGTGTTATAGCTACTTGATAAGTGTTTCAAGTTTGTCTGTGTAAGCATCGTCTGTGTGACACGCATCAATCATTACCTCCCTACAATTCCCATGCCGTTAATGATTTTATCGAGCATCTCGTCGACGGCGGTAATATTCCGGGCCGCCGCATTATAAGCGTGTTGATACTGGATCATCATCGTCATTTCCTCATCAAGCGACACGGCGCTCACCGACATGCGTCGCTGATCCGAGCTCGCCATGAGGGCAAAGGTACTCTTAGCAAGACTACCGTTTTGACTTGCCTCGACAGCCATGTTCCCAATAACGTTTTGATAATATTTCCCAATCGAAGTCGACGTCGTAACAGAGCCATCAAAACTAAGTGAGAATTCTTTCAAGCGAGCGAGTGCTAGCGCCCCGCTGCCATCGCCGATGTTGCCGTCCTGTGACGCGGCAATCAAATCAAGGTTCTTCATAAAGTCATCGCTCACTTGGATGGTCGAGGCTTTTATCCCTACATTCGTACCTGATACAGAATCAATAAAGAAATCGTCTCGCCCTTCCACACCTGCCGCATCTTTGTTTAACTTATGGGTATTGTTGAACGCTGTCGCGAATACGCTTGCCATTTCATCTAAGTCTTTCAGCATTTTCGTGAAGGCCCCGTCATGCATATCGACAAGTGCTTTCAACTTTCCATTCGGCATATCGTCAAACGTCATTGGAAGCATTGGGTCTGCCGCAAGCGCCCCCGCATCTTTATAACCAGAACTCCCAATTGAGCCAACCTTTCCATTAGCTGCATCCACTAACGTTACCGGTGTTTTTGTCGGAGTCGTATTCAAGTTAATGACAATATCAATACGCCCTTCCGCCATCCGTTGCGAGTTCCCGCGCGTCTCGCCGTTCAAATAGTCGATTGGTTTGCGCTCGAATTCGATATATCGGGCAAGTTCGTCCATGTAACGGTCACGTGCGTCATACAATTCGTTCGGTAACACGCCGAGCGGTTCCGCATCTCCGATTTGACGGTTAACATCACTGATTTTTGTTAAAAGATCGTTCACTTTCTTGACGACAACGTCCGCTTCTGCTTTTAAATCGTCCTGCACTTTAGTAAGTGAGGAGGACATATAGTTGAACGTACTGGCTAGCGTCATCGCCCGTTGGCGCACGACGCTACGCGCGCCCGTGTCGTCCGGGTTGACCGACAAGTCCTGAAGCGACGCCCAGAACAAGTCGAGCGACTTGGCGAGCCCGTTCTCAGAAGGCTCGTTGATGATGTCTTCCATTCGTCCGAAGGCCGCTTGCTTCGTCGCATAAAACGAATTCTTTACCGTCTCATCTCGATACTGCTGGTCAATCATCAAGTCGCGAATCCGAGCGAGCGTCTCGCCGCGGACACCGGTCCCGAACTGTCCGGCCTTCGTGCCGCCGAAGTTGACGCTCAGTTGTTCGGTCATGCCGATCGTCAGGCGTTGGCGTGAATAGCCCGGGTTAGAGGCGTTGGCGACGTTGTTGCCGGTCGCCTGGAGCGCCCATTGGTGTGTCGAGAGGCTCCGCCGTGCCGTCTCCAATCCCATAAATGTTGAACCCATCAATCTTCCCCCTTATACGTCGCGGCTGAACGAGCGTGTCTCGAACGCTTGTTGGCCGTAAGTGAAATCGTCTGCGTCTGGCATGAGCATGTCGAGGTGCCAGTTGATATAGTTGAGCGACTGTTCGAGTAGCGCGGCGTTCAATTCGTTCTGCCGTTTCAGTTCGAACAGGACCGGTCTGAGTGCTTCTTTCTCTTCATCGTCCAAAATGAGCAAACCTTGAAGTCGTTCCGCTTCTTTTTGTGCGATTTGCCGGACGAGTTTCGCTTCTTCCTTGACGAGCGTCGTGAAGGCGGGCATGTCGCCTTTGATCAAGAGCTGTTCTTTCTCGTAGGCGAGTTCGAGCAAACGTGTATGTAATGCGAGCATAAGTCTCTCCTTTTTCCAAAAAAAGAGCCGACTAAAAAGGGGTCCCCTCTAGTCAGCTTCCGTGCCGTGTTATCCGTGCGAAGGCCTCAAGCGGACCTTGCTTCCATTCATCCTTGTAGAAAGCGTTTGGCGATGTCGCGCGCGTCCCGTGAATACGTCCCTGCGTCAATCTCGGCCTTCAAGGCGTTGATCTTCTCAAGGCGTTCCGGATGTTTCACCGGTTCTTCAAACCGGGCGCGGGCTTCCGCCGATATCGATAGTCGGTCCGTTTGGCGTGTTGGCTCGGGCTTCGTCTCGGCTTGCGTTTTCTTCTCGTACGTGTGTGGTAAATGTACCCACTTGGCAGAATCGATGCGCATGCGTATCCCCCCTCTTGATGTTAGTCCAAACGATAAGCGCGAGCGCTTGGTTTCGTGATGCTTTGTTGTAAACTGTGCAGTTCTTGCTGCATGTCGGTCTGGCAACTCGTACAAACTTTTCCGGCGTTCGTCGGTTCCCCGCACCGGACACAGCTGATGGCGAGACCTGGGTTGTCCTTGATGATCAGGCGTCCTTCATGGATATATCGCGTGATATCAAGCTCGGAGACGCCTGTCGCTTCGACGAGGGCCCCGATCGTGGTCTCTCTATTGTCTGGTTCACGGATGAAGTCGCGCACTTTCAAGAAGTTTTGAAAGTCGACTTCCCCGCAGGACGGGCAGTAAGGCGAGCGGCCTTGTTTCATGAACAGGCGTCCGCACTTTTGACACGTTGTGGCTTCCATTGTCCTTCACCTCTGCCTTTTATATCGGACGCGTTTTTGATTTGTTTAGCGCCCGGAACAAGCAAACGGCAGAAACTTCTCGGTAGCCCGCATGTTTCAACGTGAGCGCCGCCTGATGGAGCGTCGTCCCTGTCGTATAGACGTCGTCGACGAGAACAATTTTCTCACATCGGACTTCGGTTTGTATAGCGAACGGGTTTTGACGGTGCCGCCTTTCTCCTTTCCCAAGTTCGCGTTGACTCAAAACCTCTGTCTTTTGAAGTAGCGGCCGCATCGGTCCGATGGCACGGGCGAGCAGTTCCGCCTGATTGAAGCGTCGCTGCTTTAATCGCTCCTCGCCGAGCGGAATCGGTACGTACCACACGCCTTTCTCACGACACGCCCGGAGGACCGGCTTCACGTGTTCGACGAGCGCCACGTCCCCGCCGAACTTGTACCGGTGGAGCCAGTTCGCCCCGGCCTCGTCATAGGCGTAGAGCGAGCGCACGGTCAAGTCGAGACCGAGGGCGAGCCAGCGGATGCAGTCCGGGCACGTCTTCTCGTCCTCGGTCGGATGCCCGCATCTCGGACAGCCCGGCACGAGCGGGGTGAGTGACGTCTCGCAGTCCGAACAGACCCAGTCACGTTTGAACAACGTCGACGGCGTCCATTTGACATTGAGCGGTTTCCGACAGACGAGGCAGTTCATCGGCGATTCGCCCGTTCAATCGCTTCGATGGCCCGGTCTTGACGCCACGTCCGCTCGTTGTAGAAGAAGACGACGTCCCCGGTCGGCGCGTCCGGTTTTCGTCCGGCCCGCCCGGCCATCTGGATGAGACCGCGCGAGGTGAAGAGCATATGTTCACTCTCGATCACGGCGACATCGACCCCGCGCACCGTCATGCCCCGCTCCCAAATCGACGTCGCGAGCACGATGCCGTTCGTCGAGGCGAGCCACTCGAGCGTGTCCGTCCGCTCGTTCGTGTCGGCCGAGACCATGCGGACCGTGAAGCCGGCATCGGTCAAGCGTGCCCCGTAACGGACGAGGTCGGCCTTCGTCGGCACGAACAAGAGCCGCGGCGTCTCTCTTTGGCAGAACGCGATGATCGCCTCATCCGTCTGTCTGACGAGCGTCGGGACGGGCAAGTCATGCCCGTGATAGCGCCGGGACAAGTGGACGGTCGGGAACTGACGCTGCCAGACGGTCGGGGTCGCCGTCACGAACAAGAAGACGCCTTTCCCGGCGCGTCGAATCGTCCACCAGAGCGACAAGTCAAAGGCGAACGGGAACGCGTCCGACTCGTCGACGAGCACGTAGTCGAAGACGTGTTTCAAATTCAATAGGAGCGGTGCCGTCGCGACGGTGATCATCCCGACCGTGTCTTTCTCCCCACCGCCGTAACGCCTTGTGATCGGGACGGAGAAGGCGCGCTCGAGTCGGTCGGCCCATTCGATGGCGACATCGCGACGCGGCGAGACGATGAGGACACGCTTCCCAACGTTTACGACGCGTTCGATGACCGGGAACGCCATCTCCGTCTTGCCGGACCCACAGACGGCGTGGACGAGGCCGGACGTCTTCGTCTCCCACCACTTCAGGAGCTGTTCGCTCACATGTTCTTGGCCGTCGCTCAAGTCGAACGGCATGACGAGCTCGGTCGGCTCGACCGGCGTCGTGACGTCGAGTTCTTTTAAGAAGTCACAGCGGCATACCCGACCGAGGTGGAGACAGTTGCGGCAATAGCTGCAGCTCCCGTGAAGACACGTGAAACCCCGGACGTCGGTACTCAGGCAGCGTTGGCACATGCCGAAACGGATGGCGCGTTGCCCGTCTGGATGGATGACAAGTTGTCCCATGAAATCAGTCCTTTTTCTCTGACGCTATCAGGTTGACTGGTTACATGACACACGAGTTATCGTCCGTAAGTCGACGCCTTTCGTTCTTTAAGCGGATGTGTTCAAATACGCAATCGATTACGATAATGGAAGAAACAGACTTTTTTAGTGAGGAAGTGGTATGTATGCGGCGTTTTCTCGGGACGCTGATCGGAGCCGGGCTCATCCTGTACGGGGTCGGTACGCTCCTATCACACACATTGTTCGGTGACCCGCGAGATGAACAGCGAGCAATCGCGACGGCGGAACAATACGTCACGACGTACTATCCACATATCGAGGTATCGGCGGTACACGCTGGGCTACAGATTTGGGGGAGCGATGCGTACGTCGTCACATTTGCATCACAAACGAGCGAGGACACACAGTTTGATGTGGTCGTAAACGGGGATGGCGCGATTATCAACGATTACTATGATGACGTCCTGTCCGGGACGGTGACGTTCAATCGGCTACATGCAGAATATCATCCGCTCGTGGAAACAGCCCTCCGCTCGCTCCCTTTCGACTATGAGTTGTATGAAGAAGTGTTGACCATCTATGAAGGCGAAGGTTCGGCCGAGGAGGCGCTCGACCCGGCGACGCTCATCCTCGACCACCCGTACGACATCAAACAAATCGGACGCGATCACGGTTCCCTCGTCATCTGGATTGAAGGCGAAGATGCAACGGCGCAACATGCGAGTGAACGGATG
Organism: Exiguobacterium alkaliphilum 12/1; assembly: GCF_000714435.1. Lineage (GTDB taxonomy): Bacteria > Bacillota > Bacilli > Exiguobacteriales > Exiguobacteriaceae > Exiguobacterium > Exiguobacterium alkaliphilum. The sequence continues at coordinate 1,004 of NZ_JJMW01000025.1, read as the reverse complement.
CGTGACGTCAAGCGCGTGCTCGACGAGGCCGACGTGCCGTTCCGGACACTTCTCATCTCGATTCAAGACGGGAACAAGTCATTCTATTCCGGACGCGTCAACGCGGAAGACATCGATCAGGAAGGTTTGGTTGAACGACTGCAACGAAATCATAAAGAATGGATGGAGATGGAATGACCGACGGGTAGACTAAACCTCCTCGCTTCAGAAACATCGTCGCCCCGCATTGATGGAACGACAAAAGGTTCATCCGCAACACACGCGGATGAACCTTTTGTTATGCCTCTTTGACGTCAGGATGGACGATGAGACGGACCCGTTCGACGTGATGCTCTGTCATCTCGAGGATGGTGAGCATGTAGCGGTCGAACTCGAACGTCGTCCCGACGCTATTCTCGTCCCGGTTGACTTGGAGCCAACCGCCAAGCGTATCGATCTCCTCGGCGTTCTCGAACATGAGGCCGAAGCGTCCTTCGAGCTCGTCGAGGCGGACGCGTGTGTCGATGTCGTACGTCGACGCATCGACCGTATGGATCGGGTCGACCTCGTCCTCATCGAACTCGTCACGAATCTCGCCGACGATCTCTTCAAGCAAATCTTCGAGCGTGATGAGGCCCGATGTGCCGCCATATTCGTCGAGGACGATAGCGATATGCGTCCGCACCTCGCGCATCTGTTTCAATGTATCTTCTAACGGTGTCATCTCGTGGACGACAGGCAACTCTTTCACGTACGCCTTCAAATCGACAGAAGGTTGCATCGCCAAGCCCATGAGCACTTCCTTGACGTTAATGTAGCCGATTAAATGGTCCTTGTCCCCGCCTTCCATGATCGGATAACGGGTGTACTGGCTGTCGGCGAACGTCGCGAGCACTTCGGCGCGCGTCGCCTCGATGTCGATCGCCTCGACTTTCGTCCGCGGCACCATGACGTCTTTCGTGACGTGCTGGTCGAACGAGAAGATGTTTTGCATCGATGAATTATAAAATTAAGTGCAACACCCA
>NZ_JJMW01000024.1 GCF_000714435.1 Exiguobacterium alkaliphilum 12/1 | reverse complement strand
TCTTCGGCATCATCGGGCGCAGCGGTGCCGGGAAGAGCACGCTCATCCGGATGATCAACCTGCTCGAACGCCCGACGTCGGGCCAGGTCGAGATCGAAGGACAGGACATCACGAAACTCGGCAAAAAGGAGCTCTCGAAGCTCCGGCACCGCATCGGGATGATCTTCCAACATTACAACTTGCTGAAGACGGCAACGGTCGAAGAAAACGTCGCCATCCCGCTCCGCCTTGAAGGGCTCGATAAAGAGACGATCCGACAGCGGGTCGACAAATACCTCGACATCGTCGGACTGACCGACCATCGCAAGCATTACCCGGAACAGCTCTCGGGCGGACAGAAGCAACGCGTCGCCATCGCCCGTGCCCTCGCGCACGAGCCGGATATTCTCCTCAGCGACGAGGCGACGAGCGCACTCGACCCAGAGACGACCGAGTCGATTCTCGACTTGTTGCTCGAGATTAACCGCGAGCTCGGCTTGACGATCTTCCTAATCACCCACGAGATGGAAGTCATCGAACGGATCTGTGACCGTGTCGCCGTCATCGACGGCGGCAAGATCGTCGAGGAAGGCGACGTGCTCGACGTGTTCGCCGACCCGGTCCACGCGACGACGCAGAAATTCTTGAAGACGAACCTCGACGTGCCGGAAGAAGTCGTCAAGGAACTGAGCACGCACGGCACGCTCGTCCACTTGTCGTTCATCGGCAGCCAGACCGAACAGGCCGTCCTCGCCCAGTTGACGAAGCGGTTCGGGCTCCTCCCGAACATCATCGGCGGCGGCATCAAGAAGTTGAAACGCGGGCTCGTCGGCAACCTGCTCATCCATCTCGACGGGGATGTCGACAAGACCGACCAAGCCGTCCGCTATCTCGAAGCGAGCGGCGTGAAAGTGAAGGAGGTGACGAACCATGCTACAGTTCTGGGCCGACTGGGGTGACTTGATTTGGACCGGTACGATTCAAACGCTGACGATGACAGGCATCGCCCTCGTGATCTCGACGTTCATCGGACTGCCGCTCGGGACGTTGCTCGTGTTGACGCGTCCGAGCGGGCGCCTGGCGAACCGTTACGTCTACGGCGCGCTCTCGAGCGTCATCAACGTGGTCCGTTCGATCCCGTTCATCATCCTATTGTTCTTCATCTTGCCGTTCACACGGTTCATCATGGGGACGACGATCGGGGTACAAGGGGTGCTCCTCCCGCTCATCGTCTTCACGGCACCGTACATCGCACGTCTCATGGAGTCGGCGCTTCTCGAAGTCGACCGCGGCGTCGTCGAGGCGTACGAGGCGATGGGCATCTCGACACGGAAGATCATCTGGTACGTCCTCATCCGTGAGGCCCGCTCGTCGATCGTGCTCGGACTGACGATCGCGACGATCGGGTTGATCGGGGCGACCGCGATGGCCGGGCTCGTCGGGGCGGGTGGCCTCGGAGACATCGCCTATCAGTACGGCCATCTCCGCTTCGAGCCGGAAGTCATGTACGTGACGATCTTCGTCTTGATTTTGCTCGTCCAATCGATTCAATCGTTCGGCAACCGCTTGGCGGCCCGACTCAAGAAGGCATAAAAAAAGAGCGCTGCTGCGGCAGGGCTCTTACTTGTTGTCGAGCAGACGTTTCAGCTCGGCGATTCGGTCATGGCGCGGGATGAACGTCCGGATCTCTTTCTCGCTAAACCCGATTTGAATCCGATTGTCGTCGACGACGATCGGGCTCTTCAAAATCTGGGGGTGTGAGGCGACGAAACTGTACAGTTCTCGGAGCGACATCTCATCGAGCTGGTCGGCTGCCTGTTTGTACACGCTCTTTTGGACGGACAACAGGTCGGTCGTCCCGTTCTCGGTAAGGCGGAGCATGTCTTTGAACTCGTTGAACGACATCCCTTGGTCAGTCAATTTCTTCTCGATGAACGGGATGTTCTGTTCACGTAACCAATCAATCGTCTTGCGGGAAGAACTGCAGCTAGTATGTGTGAATACGGTGACCGTCACCACAACCACTTCTCCTTTGCGTCAAGTTGGATAGTTCTATTTTCTATCATTCATACGTCATGTAGCGGAATATGTTTCAAATCACATAGACTTTTTTCTCGTCTACCAAGGAATGATGTCCCTATCGGAAGGGTACATGACGAAAGAGACCATATTTTAAGGAGGAGTTCATATGTTCGATTATACGGTTACGACGGATCAATCAGTCGCAGACGTCGTCGAGAAGCTGAAAGGGACGCTCAAAGAAGAAGAGTTCGGCGTCCTTTGGGACTTTGACCTCGGGGCGACGCTTGAAGAGAAGGGGCAGGCGATTGATGGGGACTATCGCATCCTCGAGGTGTGCAACCCGAAAGAAGCGAAGAAAGTGTTGACGGCGCATCGCGAGGGCGGCTATTTCCTTCCATGTAAACTAGCCGTCTTCACGAAAGACGGGGCGACGCATGTCGGCATGCCGAAGCCGACGAGATTGATCGAGCTGATTGAGGACGATTCACTCCAAGTCATCGCACGAGACGTCGAGACTCGACTGACACGCGCCATCGATAACAGCATCTGAACGGATCACCCGCTACTATGGCGGGTTTTCTTATGTCATTGAAAGTAAGTAAATGGTAAAATTGGATTATCAAACAAAAAGGGGCGGTACGATTGAAGCCGAAGTTGATTGTAATCGCGTTGAGCATGCTCGTCCTCTCGGGGTGTGGGGACGAGCGCGACAGCGCACTGAAATTAGATTATATCGATGAACATTGGATCGTCGGACATTATTCGCTAAATCAGAAGGCAACGGCGGACGTCGGTACGGTACTCGAGGCGTGTACGGGGGACTTGACGACGACACTCGAGGGCGAACTGACCGTGCACGACACGATCGTGGTGAGTCGTCCGCCGTTCACGAACGCAGGTGATGACTTTATGTACAAGGCGGTCACGTATGTGGAAGGGGACCAACTGTACGCGGTCTGCCGGGACATGGTCTCGCCGAATCTCCAGGCCGAAGTCGTTCCATCGTTCCCTGAACAAGTCGTCACTTCCCAACCGGTCGACCGGGCGCCGGTCGTGTTACCGGTCTCAGCATCGGCCAAGAGAGCGTTCCTCGAAGCGGATGTGTTGCAGGACCATCCGTTCAAGCTCGAGCCGTTCGGTGATGCCGTGTTCGCGTTCTCGCAGGCGCTCTACGGTGAAATCGAGATTGCGATCGACGGCTGGCCAACGTTGTTCCCGCTACATATGTTCGAACCGGCGTCCGTAGGGATCGGTGACATCCAGATGATGTTCGCGTCAAGCGAGAGTGAGTCGTTGCCTTATCTCTTGATGCGTTACGGGGACGGACACATCTCTTCCCAACCACTCGAGGTGACGTTCGATGCGACGGAGCCGGCCCCTCGGTTCGAGTCGCTCGAGGTCGAACGGCTACCGATCGACACGGATGTCCTCATCCCGGACATTTCGTACCCCATCTTTGCATTTCATTATGAAAAGGACGGGAAGCGTGAGACGTCCGAAGTGACGTTGACGTATCGGGAAGGGACGTTCGACACCGAAGAAGAACGAGACTTGAGGCAGCGATTCGCAGACGAACAGTTGGCGATTCGGGGCGCGGAGCCGTATGTCTACGTCCATAAAAAACCGTTCAATTTTGATGAGACGCTCGCCTATCCAGATGTCCTCAAGGCGGCCGGCACCGATGTGGATGAGTTGATCGATGCCATCAAGTTAGCCGAGCCCGTCAAACGGAACGGCGAGACGGGGGAGTACACACGCTTGACGATCGTGAACGGCTTGAAAGGACAGCAGTTCGCCATCTCGTTCAAACAACGGTCGAAGAAGCGTGACGTATATATCACGGACCTCCTATCGGAACAGACGTATAAATTGACGAGCGGAGGGGCCGAGACGTTCTTCTCGTACTTCCCGGATCTGAAGCAGAAATGAGTAGGTTGAATATGAAGAAACGGACGTTAGCGGCACTCTCGCTATTGTTGGTGACTGCGGGTTGTTCGGAAGATGTGGACGTCGTCCGCTATGACCATGTCAAGGAGCACTGGCAAGCCGAACAGTTTAAAATCAACGCACGAGATGAACATGTCGACGCATATGCGTTACTAAACTCATGTAAGGATGATAAGCGCTTATCCGACTTAGAAGGAAAGACGTTTTCAGTGCTCGGGATGGCGTATGCGACGCGTGCCCCGTTTACAACTGACATCGATGATGGATACAGCTTTACCGAAGTAACATATATCGAAGGAGATGCGGTCTATGCGCTCTGTCGGTCAAACGAAATGGAAGGATACCACGCCGTCGAGCTCGAGGACCGGCCTCCTTACTTTCAAAATGAAGTCGGGATAGAGGTCTCACTTCTCCCGGCCGTCCATCTCGCGACTGAGAGAGAGCGAGACGCGTTAGATGAGCTGAACGCCTTCCATCAGGAAAAACAGGATATTCGCGTATATCCTGACACGCTCATGCGCATATCACCCGGGTTTAGCGGGACAATCGAGTTTAAGATTGGGGACAAGGTTGTCGACTTCCCGTCCTTCGATTTCAGCCCGCAGTTTAGCGAACAACAGAAGTTCGTGGCATTAGGCTACGATGCCTTGGCGAATCTTCCTCATTTTCTGTTGTCCCATGACGGTGTTCACTACAGTACGAGCGTCATGAAAGATAGTGACGTTCTCCTCCACGGTGCAGACAACCTTTCCGTCCGTCCCCGCTTTAAAGAAGGGAATATGAAACCGATGGAATCGTTTTTGCTGTATGACGTTACGATTGACGTAGACGGACAAAATCTCTCCAAATCCGTATCGATACGTTTTCAACCGAATGGATTGCGTACCGATGCAGGTGATGTAAACGGGAAATCGGTCGCGTACCTTCATAAACATCCTTACCATGCTGATGTACCGCTACCGTATCCGGACGCCGTCAGCGTGAGCGGAGAGGCGTATGTCCGATTGGTCCAAGCGCTCGAGTCAGCAACCTCTTCGACGAAAAGCGGTGAAGCGAAAGAGTACATGTATTTGACGCTGTTGCATGGAAATCTTGGACAACAGTTCGAGGTGAGTTACAAACAGCGCTCAAAAAAAGTTGACGTCTTCATTAAAGATATGAAGACCGGTAAAGCGTTCAAACTGTCAAGCGTCGGCGTAGAGACGTTCAAGGCGTTGTTTCCCCAAGCGTTCGAATGAAGAGACAACTAGTGCGTGGAACCATCTGGAACAGCCGATTGCGGGTGTTCCTTTCTTTTTTGCTGACAGAACACCACATGGTAAATACTTCAAACTCAAGATATTGACCATCCGTTGAAAAAGGTGCTAGCCGGGACTTTTCGCACACGTTACACTGAAATTCCAACGCATTAAAGGAATAAAGTCCTAAAATAAATCAACATATGAAGATGGGAATGATCGGAATGACACAACATATGAATCGCACACTGACAGCACCTGATGTCCTCACGACCATCGCCTCGAACATGGCGATGATCCGATTTGACCGCCAGCGTCGCGTCGTCGACGTGAACGACTTGTTCGCCAAGACGATGAAATATCGTCGGGATGAGATGCTCGGGATGCACCACCATTTGTTCTGTACGCCCGAATTCGTCGCTAGCCCTGGCTATCAGACGTTCTGGAACAAGCTGTTCAACGGCTTCAGCGCTGCCGACAAAATCGAGCGGGTCGACGCTCGCGGTGAATCGATTTGGCTCGAGGCGACGTATATGCCCATCTTCGAAGGGGACGAAGTCGTCGGGGTCGTCAAAATCGCCTCGGACATCACGGAGCGGCAGTTGACGATCGAACGGTATGCCAGAACGTTCCGGGACATTGCCGGGGACTTGGATGAACGTGCCCGGAGTGGGATGGAAGAGAGCCATCATTTGAAACAGACGATCGAACGGCTCGAACGAGACGCCTCCGTCAACTTGACAACGCTCGGCAAACTCCAAGACCAAGCCAGTGAAATCACAAAAATCGCCAGCACGATAAAAGAGATCGCCGCCCAGACGAACCTGTTGTCGCTGAACGCTGCCATCGAGGCGGCACGGGCCGGGGAACACGGCCTCGGGTTCAACGTCGTCGCGACCGAGGTCCGGAACTTGTCACGCCTCGTCGAACGGGCCGTTGTCGAGGTCCGGGCGAACACGGACGGGATGAACCGAGAATTGACCTCCATCGTCGACGGCGTCTCACGCTCGAACGAAGACATCCACGCGAGCGTCACCATCATGGAAGACACGTTGCGGCGCTTCGCGAGCATCGAGCAATCAGCCGATTCGTTGAACGGGACGACGGAGGCGTTCACGGGTGCCATATAAAAAACCAATCGACATGGGCGAAAGCCTCGGTCAATTGGTTTTTTTGATTTGGAGCGTGTGCCCGTTCGCTTTAAGCCAAGACGTCGCCGTCTTGACGTTCGGATAGATCGAGGCGACGGTCGACCAGAACGCCTTCGAATGGTCGAAGTGGATAAGGTGGGCCCATTCATGGGCGATGACATAGTCGAGCACCTCGGACGGCGCGAGCATGAGCCGGACGTTGATCGAGATCGTCCCGGTCGAGCTACATGAGCCCCAACGCGCCTTCTGATGCCCGATGCGAATCTTCTTTGCCCGGACGCCGAGTGTCCGTTCATATAGGAGTGAACGCGCGGTGACGTAACGGAGCGCCTCGACACGAAGGAACCGTTCATAGGCGGCACGGACGTGCGTCTCGTCCCACGTGTCGGGACAGATGAACGTGTCCTCTTCGAAGGCGAACGTATCGATGTTTTTCCGTCGGACGAGCGGCACCGTCTTCCCTTGGAATAACAACGTATCGGACGGCAATGCCGGCACGTGTGGAAGCGCCGCGAGCCGATCGTTGATCCAGTCCTTATGGTCATGCAAGATGGCCTCGACCGTCCGATTCGGGAGCCGGGCCGGGATGCGCAACTCGATTCCTTCAGGCGTCACGAAAAAGGCGGCGTATTTTCTGCGTTTATGGCGGATGACTTTCACGGTCATCGGTCTCACCCCCTCATCTTCTCGCTCGATTATAGAACACGTCTCGGAAAACCGCCACGCTTTTGCCGACAAGCCGATTGATATTTTTGATACAGTAAGGACAGGAGGGATGACTATGAAATCAATCTTACATCAAACGCTCGACCGGACCGGGACTGACTCGGTCAAATGGGACGGCCTCGAGCGCTGGTTCCGTTTGAAGTCTGACGTATTACCGTTATGGGTCGCCGATATCGATATCCGGACCGCACCAGCGATCAGCGAGGCGCTCGCAGCACGCGCGGCGACCGGGGAGTTCGGCTATACGCTGTTCTCACGTGAAGCGCAACGGGCGGTCAGTTCCTGGTATGGACGCCGTCACGAGACCGAGGTCGACCCGAACCACGTCTTGTTCTCGAACGGGGTCGTACCGGGGCTCACCCAGATCGTCGAGGCGCTCACCGAGACGGGGGACGGGGTCGTCATCCAGTCGCCGGTGTATCCGCCGTTCCATGAGCTCGTGACGGGGCTCGGGCGCGAACTGTTCGATGCGCCGCTCGAGCAAGTGGGCGGTCGGTTCGAGATGGACTTCGTCGCGCTCGAGGAGTCGATGCGCCAGGCGAAACTGTTCCTGCTCTGCTCCCCCCACAACCCGGTCGGCCGGGTATGGACCGAGGAGGAGTTGCAGCGCGTCATCGAACTGGCCAAGCGGCATGACGTCATCGTCGTGGCCGATGAGATCCATGCGGACTTGACGTTCCCGACACAACGACACGTCGCCCTCAACCGCCTCGATTCGAACGTCATCACGGTCAGTGCGCCGTCGAAGGCGTTCAATATCGCCGGGCTGTTCGCTTCCTATATCATCTGTCCGGACGATGTCTGGCGAAAACGGATCATCCAAGTCCAGAACAAGCATCACGTCTTGCCGACGCCGTTCGCGAACACGGCCATCGTCACGGCCTATACCGACCCGCGTGCCGAACGATGGCTCGACCAGTTGCGCGCCGAGCTCGAGGAACAGGCCGACTATCTCGTCGGACGAATCCAAGAATCGTTGCCCCGGCTGACCTGTTTCATGCCGGAGGCGAGCTATCTGTTGTGGGTCGACTTCGCGGCGCTCGGGCTCACCCCTGATGAGCGGAAGAAATGGTTGCAGCAGGACGTGCGTCTCTTCCTCTCCCCGGGGCCACCGTTCGGTATATCGGGACAAACGTTCGAGCGGATCAACTTCGGGACACGCCGCGCCATCCTCGACGAGGCGATTGAGCGCCTCGTACGTCAAATCGGTGAGACGACACAACCCGAAGGAAACGCGTTTGTATGAAACGAGAAACGGGAAAAATTTCACAACGAGCCGACAGACGAGGCGGGAGAAAGCAGGTGAGATGATGGAGATCAATTGGAAGAAAAAGATGGAGGAGCAGTTGAGACGGAGCGGCTTCACGCTTCAAGTCGAGAATATGGCTAACATCGGGATGACCGAGATTCATGCGACATCCTCTCCGCTCATCTTTTACCCGCTCCGGATTCGGCTTTATGAACGGATGGGGTGGCTCATGTGCACGGTGGACGCGACGACCGTGAACCGCAGTGACGACCATCCATTGTTCGAGCGCATGGTCGCAGCGGTGTTCGAGCGAATCGTACGCCATCTCTATCACGCCTATGGCTTTCACTTATTGACGTATATCGGAAACACCGGGAATTACATCGCCCCGAAAGAGTCGGAGACGGGGGAGATCGTCCGCTTGCTCGCCCAACTGTGGAACGACCGGTCTTATTTACATCTAGAGACGTATGAGGAGTTTCCCGCCCTTTACGTGACCCCGCCTTGGGCCCATCAGGCGTACGCGCTCGAGAGCACGGACGATGAGTGGATCGTGTATGCGGGGCGGAGTGGTCGGCCGGCGACCGATTATCGTGCCGACGGGACCGAGCTTCGTCCGCACCGGCTGAGTGAAGGGGATCTCTTCTTCCCCGTCGACCGCATCCCGAAAGAGCGGGGGGCACTCGCCCTCGCCGAGTGGCTGCGGCTCGAGCGTCGGGAAGTCGAGGACTTCATGCTCGCCTTCATGCGGACGATTCGAAAATTCGATCCGTCGTTCGGTTTCGCCTGGGGCGGGACGGAGACGTTCTTTCACGGCGTGCCCGTCGAACCGTACGCCCAAGTGCTCCGACTCGAGAACGGCAAACGCCGCTATCGCGTCATGAACAACTCGGCGAAACGGCTGTTCGCCGTCGCTGATGACCCATTGGAATGCCTGAACGAGGTCGAGCAGACGCTACGGACGGTGCGACTACCGGACGACCGCGTCTCATCGCTCGGTCAGCTCGTGATGGGGATTTGGCAACAGTTCGAGTCCGATGAGTCGACCTACATCCAAGAAGTCGCCTACCGCGGCATCTCCCAGTTCCAAATCGAGGAGAAAATCGGGCACGCCCTTGCCAATCAGCAACGTATCCGCTGGATCGAGAAGACCGATCCGCACCAGTCCGTCATCGAGTATGCCTATTTGCGGATCACGTTCCCGAAACGACCGCCTGGACTTGTCACCGTCGAACCGATCGAATCCCCATACGAAAGAGGTGCCTTATGAGAATTGTCGATGCACGCGCGATGCCGATTAGTCACGAAGACCTGATTGCCGTGACCGAATCGTCTGTCTATTACCGACAGAAGCGAGGCGAGACCGCCTTCTCGATTTATCGTTACGACGAGGAGGACGGGGCCGTCGCCGAGATCAATCAACGTACGTATGAAGATTACGGCATGGCCAAGCTGTTCATGAGTGATGGGCGTGTCTACTTTCTGAACGAGGCGCCAGACCGTACGGGTGTCGTCCGGACAGAACTTGTCTCGCTCGAATATCGGACTGGACGAGAGGACGTGCTCGCGACGTTCGAAAAGCGAGGGAACAGTACACTCTATTGGGTGCTCGGCGACCGCTACTTCCTCTTCTTGACGAGCTATGGGACGACGGACGAGGCGTGGCTGTTAGACGTAGAGACGAATCAAGGCGTGGCTGTTAGACGTAGAGACGAATCAACAGGAACGGATCCGAGACGAACGTCTCATCGGTCAGGCCGGCCGGTTCCGCGAGCTGTATTTGTTTACGGCTTCGTTCGAAGGCGTCCCTTACATCATTTGCAACGCCCGACTCGACGAGTTTGACTATTATGAGGCGCTCGAGTCCGGTCTCGTCTCCCCGGACGATCCAATCGATCACTCTGAGGCGATTCTCGTTTGTTCGCTCGACGAGGCGGTCGATGCGATTTGGTCGAAGGCGGAGCGCATCCCGTTCGATGACCTAATTCGCCTGCACGGGGAAGGGGACACCGTGCAATATTTGGGTGAACGGGACGGGAAGCTCCGCTTCGCGGCCTTCATCGACGAGGCGAACGAGGAGACGATTTATGAACTGACGGCACCGGACGTACTGCGTGAAGTCGCCGTCATCGACTGGGGCGCCTACGAGCCGCTCGATTTCACGTATGACGATGTCAGTTCGACGATTTTCATCAAAGTGGAGGAGTCGGACGAGCACACAGAACTGATCGATGCGACGTCCGGCGCCCGTTTCCTCGACACGGCTCCGTTCGAGCGTGTGCTCGGTGGGACATACTTCATCCATGAGTCGGCTGAAGGTGACCAAGGCGTGAGTATCTTCCACCTCGAGGCGAACGAACGCCAACGGTTCGAGAACGCATATTATACTGTGCTCGACGAGACGATTATCATCTTGTCGACACGTCAATTATGAAAAGCACCCCCGTCCTCATCGAGAGAGCGGGGGTGCTTCACGTCTTTGGTTTACATAATATATTATAGTAAACCTGTTATTGCCTGAATTTTTTTCTCATCACCGATATGGGCATATACTTGCGTCGTCGCGACCGATTCATGGCCGAGCAACTGTTGAATCGTCAAGACATCGACCCCGGCCATCGCCAGACGCGAGGCAAACGTGTGACGCAGTTTGTGCGGCGTCACTTGCTTGTGTACCAAGAACGATAGATACGGTTTCAAGCGATCGATGTGACGCTTGAGCATATGTTGAACCGTGCGGACGGAGAGTCGCTCTCCCTTGTCATTTTTGAAGACGGGGCCGCGTTCTGAACTCCATTCGGTCAGGAGTGCCACGAGCGGGGCGGCGAGGGGGACGATTCGTTCCTTGTCGCCTTTTCCGATGACGCGCATCGACCTCGTCGTCAAGTCGATGTCGCTCCAATCGAGTCCCGTCAGTTCCGATACGCGGATGCCCGACAGGCCGAGCAATTGGATGATGAGGAAATCGCGCTCGCGATTCCGCTCGTACCAGGCGGCCTCGCGGTCGCTCATACCGACGTTGCTGCGCACGAGCGTCGAGAAATCGAGCCATTCGGACTCCGTTAAATAGACGGGGTTACGTTTCGCTCGTTTCGGGCGCTCGACAGTTTGGAACGGGTTCGTCCCCGTGACGCCGGTCTCGATTAGGAAGTGGAACAGTGACTGCATCGAGGACAGTTTGCGGTTGATGACGCTCGCGGCGTTGTCGAGCTCGAGGGCGAGGTACGTCGCGTACGCCTCGGCCCCGGCATGGTCGAACTCGACGAACGATTCGATTTCGACCGATGACGGGTCGACCTCGGATGCACTCGCGGTCTCGACCCAGCGGAAGAAATCCAAAAAATCATACAGATAGCGCTGCGCGGTCTGCTCCGAGTAGTGTTTGGCGGCCATGTGGTTCAAGAACCGTTGGATGAAGCCCGGCATGCGTTCATAGCCGCTCAAGTTGAAACGTCTCGCGTCGACTTTCGTCGGTGATTGGCCGAGCTGGCGGAATATACTCAAAAAATCGCTCCTTGCTTAATGATGGATTGACGTGACGATGCGGTCTTTCCCGGCCTGTTTCCCGGCCCGGAGCCGGTCGTCCGCCTCTTTGACGAGCGTATCGACATCTTTGAACCCATGCCACGTCGTGACACCGAATGTCAACGTCACACTGAGCCGACGTCCCTCGTAAATCGTCTCGAGTGATTTGATTTGTTGTCGCAACCGGTCGATCGTTTCCGCTGCCTCGTCCTCGCTTTGACCCGCCAAGAACAAGAGAAATTCTTCCCCACCCCAACGGACGGCGATGCTGTCTGTTCGCGCGAGCGCGGAGGCGACTTGTTTGAGCACGAGGTCGCCGCAATCATGGCCGTGTTGTTCGTTAAACGACTTGAAATGGTCGATGTCAGCGAGAGCGATGGTATATGGGCGTCCCGATACGACAGCTTCGCGGATGGCCTCCTCGACCAAACGATATCCGGTCGTTCGATTATAGAGCCCGGTCAGCCCGTCACGGGAGGCGAGGGTATGCAGCCGTTCGTTCGACCGTTCGAGCTCGGACGTTACCTCGACGACAGCCCCTTCAAAGATGAGGGAGAGTCCGGCGACCAAGGCGATCGTCGCGAGTAAGCACGTCACCCCAATGACTTGCTCCAGGGTCGGACTGAGCGGCGACGTCCCGTCCGTCACGGTCACATATAAATAGCCGTAGATTCCCATGGCGAGCATCGTCGAGGCGATGCGAATGGCCCGGCTGACGTTCGGCATGAAGAACACGCCATAGGCGACCATGAGGATGAAATAGTGGACGTTCGCGCCCCAGCCGAGGACGATGGTCGAGATGATGGCGTTATAGACGACCTCGACGAAGAGACCGATGAAGAACGTCCGATAATATCGTTTATGTACAAAATAAAAAGACAACGTGTAATAGAGAACGCTGAGTATGTTCGACCAGGCGAGGGTCGTGACGTCAAGTCGCCAAAACGTGATCAAGAACACGACATGGATGACCCAAGCGAACACGTTCCCGTAAAAAGTGATGCGGTAATTATATAGTGTACCGCGACGTTCCTCATAGGCTGTTCCCACGCGAACACCTCCTTTTTTCATTATACCGAACCCATTCTCATTTGCCCATGCCTATCCAACAATCGATTAAAATAGACACGCGCAAACGTCTTTAATTCGCGCGTATAGTTGCGTGAAATAGATATTTCACGCAACGTTCGTTCACACGTCATTTCCATCCGAGACACACATCGACCTGCGAACCAGAAAAATAATGTCATATATCACGGTTTACATAATAAGTTATGGTGAACCAATTGATTTGTTTTAAAAATTTGAAAGAGTTACAGTTGTATGATAAAAGAAAATAAAGCTTGAAACGGTGATTCAGGTAAAGGTACACTGAGAACGTAAACAAAAGGGGGATTTCAGGATGGACGATCAACGTTTGAAACAATGGCTCACCGAGGCGAAGACGATTGCTGTCGTCGGCGTGTCAGCGAACCCGAACAAGACCGCGAACCAAATCGCAGATTATTTGATCTTGCAAGGTTACACAGTCATCCCTGTCAATCCAACGCTCGAGACGTGGAACGGACGCAAAGTCTATCCGACGGTCGAGAGCATCCCGGGGCGCGTCGATATCGTCGACGTCTTCCGACGCAATGAGTATTTGGCCGGCGTGGCCGAAGATGCGGTCCGACATGGGGATGTCGGTCTCGTCTTCAACCAGCTCGGGCTCACCAGCCCGGACGCCGAGCGGATCGCTCGCGATGCCGGACTCGACTACATCGAAAATCGATGCATCTATGTCGAGCACGCCCGCCTTCTCGGTTAAGACCTACCTCCTTGGTAGGTCTCCTTTTTTTCACGAGCCCCGCTCGCGGAGGGAGGCTTGCCAGAATCCAAAAACAGCTATACAATAGGATAGAAAAACGAACGTGTGTTCGAAATTGAGGTGACGAAGATGTCAACAGACTTATTTAATTACAATGAAGACGCCATCCAGGTGCTCGAAGGACTGACTGCTGTCCGGAAACGTCCGGGGATGTACATCGGTTCGACCGACCATCGCGGCTTGCACCATCTCGTCTATGAGATCGTCGATAACGCAATCGATGAGGCGCTCGCCGGATTCGGTGGCCAAATCGATGTGACCATCCATAAAGATGACGCCATCACGGTACGCGACCACGGGCGCGGCATGCCGACGGGGATGCACGCCTCCGGGAAACCGACGCCAGAGGTCATCTTCACGGTGCTCCACGCCGGCGGTAAGTTCGGCCAAGGCGGCTATAAGACGTCAGGTGGACTCCACGGGGTCGGCGCCTCGGTCGTGAACGCACTCTCGAGCAAGGTACTCGTCACGATCTATCGTGACGGCAAAGTGTTCGAGCAGACGTTTGCTGACGGCGGGATCCCGCAGACGACGCTCCTCGAGACCGGAAAGACGCGTCAGACGGGGACGAGCGTCTACTTCAAGCCGGACGCTTCGATCTTCTCGACAACGACATATAACTACGACACGCTCGCTGAACGGCTCCGTGAATCGGCATTCCTGTTAAAAGGATTGACGATCACGTTGAAAGACGAACGAACTGACAAGGAAGAGACGTTCCATTACGAGGAAGGGATCGCCGAGTTCGTCCAATATTTGAACGACGACAAGGCGACGCTTCATCCGATCGTCTACTTCGAAGGGACGGAGAACGATATCGAGCTCGAGCTCGCCTTCCAGTTCACGGACGCCTATTCCGAGAACGTCCTCTCGTTCGTCAACAACGTCCGGACACGTGACGGCGGCACGCACGAGATCGGCGCCAAGACGGCGATGACCCGCATCGTGAATGAGTACGCCCGTAAGAACGGATTGTTGAAAGAAAAAGACAAGAACCTCGACGGTGGTGACGTCCGCGAAGGCTTGACGCTCATCGTCTCGGTACGGATCCCGGAAGAGTTCCTCCAGTTCGAGGGGCAGACGAAGTCGAAACTCGGTTCGCCCGAGGCCCGTACGAGCGCCGATAGCGTCATGGCCAAACAACTGACGATCTTTCTCGAGGAGAACCCGCAGATGGCGACGATGCTCATCAAGAAGGCGATCCGCGCCGCCCAGGCCCGCGAAGCCGCCCGGAAAGCCCGTGAAGAGGCGCGCAACGGCAAGAAGAAGAAACGTTCGAACATCTTGAACGGGAAACTGACGCCAGCGACGTCGAAGAACGCCGCCAAGAACGAACTGTTCCTCGTCGAGGGTGACTCGGCCGGCGGTTCGGCCAAACAGGGCCGCGACCGGACGTTTCAGGCCATCCTGCCGCTGCGTGGGAAAGTCATCAACTCGGAGAAGTCGAAACTCCAGGACATCATGAAGAATGAGGAGATCAACACGATCATCCACGCGATCGGGGCCGGGGTCGGCCACGACTTCGACCTCGAGGACTGCAATTTCGACAAAATCATCATCATGACCGATGCCGATACGGACGGGGCCCACATCCAAGTGCTCCTGTTGACGTTCTTCTTCCGCTATATGCGCCCGCTCGTCGAGGCCGGCAAAGTGTTCGTCGCCTTGCCGCCGCTCTATCGGATCTCGAAAGGGAAAGGCAAGTCGGAACAGTTCGAGTACGCTTGGGACGAAGAAGCGCTCGAGAAGCTCGTCAAAGTGTATAAGAAGGGCTATATCCTCCAGCGCTACAAAGGTCTCGGTGAGATGAACGCCGACCAGCTATGGGAGACGACGATGAACCCAGACACACGGACGCTCATCCGTGTCACGGTCGACGACGCTGCCGTCGCCGACAAGCGTGTCTCGGTGCTCATGGGGGACAATGTCGCCCATCGCCGGGAATGGATCGAGGAGAACGTCGCCTTCGGCCTCCAGGAAGATGATTCGATCATCGCCAATGAACACGTGACTAAAGCGATTGAGGAAGTGATGTAACGATGTCGACGATTCAACATATTTTAAACTTGTCGCTCGAACAGGTCGTCGGTGACCGCTTCGGGCGTTACTCGAAATATATCATCCAGGACCGGGCCCTCCCGGACGCGCGCGACGGGCTCAAACCCGTTCAACGCCGCATCCTGTATGCGATGCACCATGAAGGCAACACGAACGAGAAACCGTACCGCAAATCGGCCAAGACGGTCGGGAACGTCATCGGTAACTATCACCCGCACGGTGATAGTTCCGTCTATGAGGCGATGGTACGCCTATCGCAGGACTGGAAGTTGCGTTACCCGCTCATCGACATGCACGGGAACAACGGCTCGATGGACGGCGACTCGGCCGCCGCGATGCGGTATACCGAGGCCCGTCTGTCGAAGATTGCTGGCGTCATGCTGACGTCGATCTCGAAGAACACGGTCGACTATACGCCGAACTTTGACGATTCGACCGAAGAGCCGCTCGTTTTGCCGTCACTCCTCCCGAACCTGCTCATGAACGGGACGACGGGGATCTCTGCCGGTTATGCGACCGAGATTCCGCCGCATAACTTGACCGAGGTGCTCAATCTCGCCATCGCCCGCCTGAAAGGTCAGGTCCAAACGGCGACGGAAGCGCTCGAGTACATGCAAGGACCGGATTTCCCGTCCGGCGGGATCGTCATGGGTCGCGACGGCATCTTGAAGGCGTTCGAGACCGGAAAAGGCAAGGTCATCATCCGTGCCAAATCGGTCATCGAACCGCTCAAGGGTGGCCGTGAACAAATTACGATCACGGAGCTCCCATATGAGGTGAACAAGGCGAACCTCGTCAAGAAGATGGAAGAACTCCGTCTCGACAAGAAGGTCGAAGGCGTCGCCGAGGTCCGCGATGAGACAGACCGGACCGGCGTCCGCGTCGTCATCGAGTTGAAGAAAGAGGCCGATGCGGAAGGTGTGCTCCACTTCTTCTTGAAGCATACCGACCTGCAGCTCGCCTACAACTACAACATGGTCTCGATCGTCAACCGGACGCCGAAACAGATGGGGCTGCTGCCGATCATCGATGCCTATTTGAAACACGTCGAAGAGGTCGTGACGCGGCGGACGACGTTCGAGCTCGAGCAGGCGAAGAAACGCGCCGAAATCGTCGACGCGCTTGAACAGGCCATCTCGGTCTTAGATGAGACGCTCGAACTCATCCGTTCGGCGAAAGATAAAGCCGAGGCGAAACAGAAGCTCATGGCGCGCTTCTCGTTCTCGGACCGCCAAGCCGAAGCGGTCGTCATGCTTCAATTGTATCGCTTGACGAACACGGATATCGTCGAGCTTCAAAAAGAGGCGAAGGCGCTCCAAAAAGAGATCACGCGTCTCGCGAACATCTTGAACGTCGACGCGACGAAACGAAAGCTCATCTCGAAAGAACTCACGGCGCTCCGTGACGAGTTCGGTGATGCGCGACGTTCGGTCATCGAGTCTGAGGTCGAGGAGTTGAAGCTGAAGACCGAGGTCATGATCGCCGTCGAAGAGACGATGGTCTTCGTCAGCCGTGACGGTTACGTCAAACGCTCGTCGATGCGCTCATACGGCGCCTCGAGCGACGAGATGCCGGACATGAAAGACAAGGACCGTCCTGTCCTCGTCACCCAGGCAATGACGACGGACCACTTGCTCGTCTGGACGAACAAAGGCAGCTACTTGCTCATCCCGGTCCATCAGATTCCGGAGTCGAAGTGGAAGGATGCCGGACAGCACGTGGCCAACCTCGTCCCGATCGAGGGCGAACAGGTCGTCTCGGCCGATGTCGTCTCGACGTTCGATACCGACGCACACTGCCTGTTCGTGACGCGTGACGGCATGGTCAAACGGACGCCGCTCCGTGACTATGACGCCCAGCGCAAGTCGAAGGCGCTCATGGCGTTGAAGTTAAAAGGCGACGATACGGTCGTCTTCGCAGGCATCAGCGACGGGCCGGGACAATTGTTCCTCGTCTCGGAGCGTGGCTATGGCCTCTGGTTCAAGGAAGATGACGTGCCGGTCGTCGGCCAGCGTGCCGCCGGCGTCAAGGCGATGAACTTGAAGGATGGCGATACGGTCGCCGATGCGTTTACCTTCTTCACGCCGCCACTGTTCGTTCTCGTGACGCAGCGTGGCGCGGTCAAGAAGATGAAGCTCGAAGCGCAGTTCGATTGCACGAACCGTAACTTGCGTGGGACGATGCTCATCCGTGAAGTCAAATCGAAACCGCACCAGATTCGTCGTGTGCTCCCGGTCCATGACGATGAGACGCTCCACATCATCGGGAAAGAGAAAGCGAAGACGGTCAAGACGAAGCAGTTGACGCTCTTGGATCGCTACGCCAACGGCTCGTTCGTGTTTGACGAGGAGACGTTCGGAGAGATTGAGGACGTGTACCTCGATTAACGTATGAACCCCTGTACAACAGACGTTGTGCAGGGGTTTTTGGTTTCGGTATACTAGAGGGAATAGACGAAAGTGAATCCACGAACGAGGAGACCATTCCATGCACGATTTGCTGAACGACCCACACATGAACAATTATCCGGAATTTCGCACGTTTTGTGAATTGAAGCGTCGAGGATTACGTAAACAGGCACTTGCCGCCATGGCGCCGTTTCTTAAAACGGTGGAGACATGGAGTTTTGAACAACGACAGGAATTCGTTGCCTGGCTATACACGCATGACGAATCGTCCGACCCAGATGACTCCTATAATATATTCGTGTATTCGCTCGTAACGAACGTACTACAACCGACTCTCTATGAGTGGAAGCAGCGTTTTCCGAATGACCCTCGTCCCTATCGCTGGCTACAAGAGTATGAACAGGCATTCGCACTTGGTGGGCTTTCGGAACAGATTGCAGTCCAAGCGCTCATGGATCAAAAGATATTTGCACTTTGGTTCGCATTTCATCACATTAACGAAAATCTCTATCTCAGTGAGGTCGATGAGGACAGAGGTATCATCATAGAAGCGCGACAGCTGAACCAGTACGTACTTAGTGAAGAAAAGCGAGCGGAATATGAGGCAGAACTTAAATACTATAGCGACTTGCTGGCGGATTGGGTGGCTTACACTCATGCGGATTCGGAGAATGAGAGTTTTCTCGACTGGTGTGAGCGGTACGAACGAAATTACCTGTTCACGGAAAGCTATTATTATGAGTAGTAAACCTAAAGACGCTCGAAGCGTCTTTTTTTAATTGCATTTTAAATGCCAGCCTCCATCAGATAGCGCTCCAAATCGGCCTGTTGGCGCAAGTGATGCCGGGTATGCATCTCAATGAGGTCGTACCATTCCTGTGCGTTCAGCCAGCCAAAACCGCCATGCTCGGCTTTGACGTCACGATTTGCCGCGCGGGCGAGCGGTTCGAGGCGTTTTAAACGCACAGACAACTCGTCGATTCTTCGTTCGAGCGTCTCACGCTTGTCCGTATTGTTCGGGGGCTGATTCATCTCGTCCGGCAAACGGATTTTAACTGGAGGGAACCCGCCGGCATGGAACAATCGTTCACCGAACTCGGTCTTCCCGCGTGGTTGTTCTTCGTGTGAGGCGAGACACCGTTCAATCTCGTCCGCATATTCCTCGGCCACTACGATGATGTGGTCGTACATCTGTCCGATTGACCAGACGTCTGCTGCTTCCTGATAGCGCAACTGCCGTTCGGTATACCCGTCCAAGTCTTCTTTGAACTGGGATAACACAGCGATCGACATACCGTTCCTCCTTTGCCCCTGTTCTCATGTCAGTATATCACGAGGTGGATCGGTACTTTCTAATAGGAGCGGGTATTTCGAAAAGGAACAAGGCCATCGTTTGGCGAATGGGATAAGAGGAAAAATCTTGGGGGGATCACTATGTCTCAATGGCTCGACTGGGCCAAACGGCTACAGGCCCTGGCACAGGCCGGTCTGACGTTCACAAAAGACGAATTCGATCGCGAACGTTACGTCGAACTGCAACAGATTGCGACCGAGATGTTCGAACGACAGTCAGACCTCGCATTGGACGAGGTCACGAAACTGACGCATGTCGACGGTTACCCGACACCGAAACTTGACGTACGCGGCGTCGTCTTCCGGGACGATGCAATCTTGCTCGTCAAGGAGCGGTCGGACGGGCTTTGGACGTTACCGGGTGGCTTTTGTGAGGTCGGGTTGTCCCCGGCTCAAAATATCATCAAGGAGATCGAGGAAGAGGCCGGGTTCCATGTCGTACCGGTGCGCCTGCTCGCGCTGTTCGATATGCATCAT
>NZ_JJMW01000023.1 GCF_000714435.1 Exiguobacterium alkaliphilum 12/1 | reverse complement strand
TTTTTTATGCGTTGACTTTATCTTTCATCGCCGCGAGCGCCCCGCTGTTGATGAAGTGCCATGGCTTGTTGTAGTGCGGTTGGAAGAAGAAGTCGACATAGGCGAGTTCTTCGACCGTCATCTCGTTTTGGATGGCGAGCGACAACGTGTTGACCGCTTGCGTCATATCCGCTTTCGAGAGGACTTGTCCACCGACGACGCGATGCGTGCCGACTTCATAGACGAGTTTGAACTGAACCGGTTCAGCCGTCGGCATGAACTCCGGACGGTACGCGTCTTCAATCACGACACTCTCGACATCAAGACCGAACATGCCGGCCGCTTCTTCCGTGAGACCTGACGAGGCGATGTTCCAATCGTAGAGGCGAAGACCTGACGTTCCTTGCGTCCCTTGATAACGGACACGCGGTGCGATCAAGTTCTCAGCGACGAGCGTTCCCATGCGGACAGCGTTCGTCGCGAGCGGGATATAGGCATGTGTGCGCGCCGGGTTGTAATAGACGGCACAGCTGTCACCAGCCGCGAAGACGTCCGGGTTGCTCGTGCGCATATACTCGTCGACGATAATGGCGCCGTTTCCGAGCATGTCGACTTGGCCTTGAAGAAGTCCCGTGTTTGGGCGGAAACCGACACAGAGAATGACGAGGTCGGCCTCGAACTCACCTTTATCGGTCACGACGTGCGTGACGTTCCCATCTGTCCCACGGAACGCTTCGACCGTCTGGCCGAGCTCGAGGTCGATCCCTCGTGACGTCATGTCCGCTTCGAGTTGATCCGTGAACGATTTGTCGAGGTACTTGTTCAAGATGCGGTCGGCGCTATCGATGAACGTGACGTGTTTGCCGTACACTTCGAACGCCTCGACGAGCTCGACACCGATATAGCCGGCACCGATGACGGCGATGTTCGTCGCATCTTTCGCCCGCTCGATGATGCGCTGGGCGTGGCCATAGTTTTTGCAGAGCTCAATCCCAGTCATCTCGATGCCAGGAAGTGTCGGGACGATCGGCCATGAACCAGTCGTGACAATCAGACGGTCGAACGTGTCATAGACGTCTTCTCCCGTGTCGAGGTTTTTCGCATGGACTGTCTTCGCTTCCGTGTCGATGTTCAATACGTCGTGCTTCATGCGCATCGTCGCGCCGAGTTCTTCGAGCTCGGTCGGTGACGCATAGAAGAGCTCTTCGGCACGTTTGACGACACCACCGACGTGAAGGGCGATCCCACACGAGAGGAAGCTGACGTTGTCGTTGCGCTCATACACAGTGATGTCGAGATTGTCATGCTTGGCGAGTAAGCCTTTGACGGCTGCTGTTCCTGCGTGTGTACATCCGATGACTGCGATTTTCATATGGTAGTCTCTCCTTTGAGTGGTTGGCAAGTTTAGTTATGTGATAAATATCACATTTGATTTCTAAACTTAGTGTACTATTTCACAAGGATGTTTGACAATGACTATGCTCAGTTTTTCACGTAATTATGTCAAAAGTTTGAACGTCACTCGTGACACGAAAAAACCATCCCTTTTACAGGATGGTCAAGAGGATAGGCGCCGCTGTTTGAGCCAAAGATAGATGGCGACGCCGATATAAAGGATGAGCCCGAAAGCGTATAGACTAAATCCGACTAAGCTCCACCCCATCCCGTCCCAGCCTCGGATGAAGACGAGACCAATCAAGAACAGTGTATAGCCGATTCCCCCGAGAAGGAGCGGAAGCGTCAGTCTTCGCTTACGCGACGACCGTAAAAAATGAAGTGCGCAGATAAGTAAGGCCGTCGTCAAGACGCCGACTGCGATGAGCGCATCCCCGTAATATTCCCACATGACCTGTCCTCCCTGAATCGTTGATGGTCTCCTTATCTTACCACGGTGACGTCACACTTACTCGTTCAAAAAAAGCATCGCGTCCAAGAACGCGATGCTCACTTCTCATTCATCTGTTTCATCAAATCCATCTGTTCTTTCACTTGCGCTTCCTTCTCACGTCTGAGCACCCCGCGATACGTGACGCGTGAAATCGACAAGCTGATTTCATACAGGAAGAAGAGCGGTAGCGACACCATGAGGTGCGACGTCAAGTCAGGTGGCGTGATGAACGCCGCGATGACGAACAACGCGAAGTAGGCGTACTTCCGAATCTTTGATAAGAAAGACGGCGTCACGACCCCGATGCGCGTCAAGAACATCGTCACGACCGGCAGTTGGAACAAGAGGCCGAACGGGATCGTGAGTTGCAAGAGGAACGTGAAGTAGTTCGACGCCCCGATGATTTGCGTCAGCCCGAGGTCTTGCCCGAGGTTCGTCGAGATGTCGAGGACGAGCGGGAACAACCAATAGTAGGCGAACGCGAGACCGACGAGGAACAAGATGAAGATGATTGGGATATAGGCGAGCGTCCCTCTCCGCTCGTTCGGATGCAGACCAGGTGCGACAAACGCCCACAGTTGATACAGTAGAAACGGACTGGCCGCGACGAGACCGATGACGAGCGCCAAATTCAAATAAATCATGAGCGGGTCCGCGACCCCAAAGGCGTTCAGCTCTAGTCCTCGTTCGACGAGGTCCGCCTGTAGATAGGCGAGCACGTATTTGACACTCGGCAAAGCGGCCAAAAAGAAGGCAAAGACGACAAATGCCGACAGCATCAGTCGTCTCCGCAGCTCTGTCAAGTGGTCGGACAGCGCCCGCTCTTGATCAGGTTGATGGTTCATGATTACTGCTCTTTCTTCTCAGAATCTTTCTTGTCTTTTTCATCATGTTCGTTCATCATACCGCTCGTGGCATTTTTAAATTCACGGAGCGTCTGTCCGGCCGCACGGCCGAACTCAGGCAACTTCTTCGGCCCGAAGATGATGAGCGCGATAATCGCGATAATGAAGAGACTTGCTCCCCCCGGAATCCCGACGACGAGTGACGATGCTAGTAATTCCATTATTGATGGACCCCCTCAGCAGATGGATAGTGTTGCATAAAGTAAATGAGCGACTGGAGTTCGATCGACAAGTCGATATGATGGACGCGGACCGTGTCCGGCACCGTAAGTCGAGCCGGCGTGAAGTTCAAAATCCCTTTGATGCCAAAGCGGACCAAGTCATCGGCGACCGGCTGCGCATAGGCGGACGGGACCGTGAGGATGGCGACATCAATTTTGTTTTGCTTCATGATCTGTTCCATCTCATCGACGTGATGAATCGGGACACCGGACATCGTCGTGCCGACTTTTGTCTCGTCTGCATCGAACCCGACGACGATATGTGTGTTATTGTTTTTAAGGAAGTTATAGTTGACGAAAGCTGTCCCGAGATGACCGACCCCGACCAAGGCGACGTTCGTGATTTCGTCCTGGTTCAATGTCTTTCGGAAAAAGTCTAACAGATACTGTACGTTATAGCCATATCCCTTTTTACCGAGCGCACCGAAGTACGAAAAGTCGCGGCGAATCGTCGCCGAATCGACCTTGACCGCCTCACTCAGTTCGGCAGAAGAGACACGTTGTTTGCCTGATGAATGCAGGCTTTGGATAAACCGATAATATAGTGGCAACCGTTTGGCTGTCGCTTGCGGAATCTTTGGTTCGTTTTGACTCAACGGAAAGAGCCTCCTTTTTACGACACGTTACACACGAATCTGATTTCATACACCTTGATTGTAAACGAATTCACATGACCACTCAATGAATATACCTGAAAAGACTAAAAAATACAGTATACTAAATACAGAGAAAGGGGTTTTTTCACTTGATCCTATTGCAAGTCAACAACTTATCGAAATCATTCGGCGTCGAGCCGATTTTAGAGAACGTCAAACTCGAGATTCAAGAAGGTGAACGTGTCGCCCTCGTCGGCCGGAACGGTGCCGGCAAGTCGACGCTCCTCAAAGTCATCGCCGGGGAATATAACTACGACTCAGGCGACATCATGAAGCCAAAAGACGTCACAATCGGCTACCTCGCCCAAGACTCCGGGCTAGAATCGAGCGAGACGATCTGGAACGAAATGCTCACCGTCTTCACCGATTTAATCGAGCAAGAACAAACGCTCCGACGGATGGAGCAAGACATGGGCAGTGAACGCATCTTGAACGATGCGGACGCCTATGAACGGCTCCTCGCCGCGTATGACGAGGAACAACATACGTTCAAGGATCGCGGCGGCTATCAATATGAAGCGACGATTCGCTCGGTGCTACACGGGATGCGGTTCTATCCGGACGACTTCGACCGTCAAATCGACACGCTCTCGGGTGGGCAACGAACGCGTCTCGCCTTGGCGAAGATGCTCCTCCAGAGCCCGGACCTCCTCATCTTGGACGAGCCGACGAACCACTTGGACATCGAGACGCTCGCGTGGCTCGAGAAGTACTTGAGCGGCTATAAAGGGGCCGTCCTCATCGTCTCCCACGACCGCTACTTCCTCGACCGGGTCGTCTCGGTCGTCTATGAACTGTCGCGTCATCGGAGCCGCCGCTTCGTCGGCAACTATACGAAGTATCTCGAACAGAAAGCGGCCCTCTATGAGCAAGAGAAGAAGCAGTTCGAGTCGCAACAAGAAGAAATCGCCAAGATGCAAGACTTCATCCAACGTAACATCGCCCGGGCGACGACGACGAAGCGTGCCCAGAGCGTCCGGAAGCGACTCGAGAAGGTCGACCGGATGGACGCACCGGACGGCGACGAACGCAGCGCCGTCCTCTCGTTCACGATTAAGCGCCAGAGCGGGAATGATGTGTTGAGCGGGAGCGACCTCGCCATCGGCTATGAGGAACCGATCGCTCAAAACCTGCGCTTCCAGCTGCAGCGCGGCGAATCGGTCGCCCTCGTCGGCCCGAACGGGGTCGGCAAGTCGACGCTTTTGAAAGTGTTGACGAAACAACAGCCGGCGCTCACCGGCGACATCCGTTACGGGACCGGCGTCGAAATCGGCTACTACGACCAGGAGCAACAGAATCTGTCTGATAAGAACCGCGTCATCGACGAGATTTGGAACGACTGGCCGCTCATGCGCGAGCAAGACGTACGGAGCCTGCTCGGCCAGTTCCTCTTCAGTGGGGACGACGTTATGAAACGGGTCCACGAACTGTCAGGCGGTGAACGGGCCCGCTTGACGCTCGCAAAGCTGAAGCTCGAACAGCCGAACTTGCTCATCTTGGACGAGCCGACGAACCACTTGGACCTCGACTCGAAGATGATTCTCGAGAACGCGCTCCTCGACTATCCCGGCACCATCCTGTTCGTCTCGCACGATCGGTACTTCATCGACCGGCTCGCCACGCGGGTCCTCGAGATCACGCCGAACGGGATCGACGAGTACCTCGGTGATTACTCGTACTACGTCGAGAAGAAAGAAGAACTCGAAGAACTGGCCCGGCTCGCACGCGTTGAGACGAAACAAGTCGTCGTCAAAAAGCAACGGGCCGACAAGGAACAACAACGTGAGGAGCGTCGAATAAAACAGCGCATCGAAGAGATCGAGCTCACGATTGAACAGCACGAGGCGCGCCTCGAAGAGATTGAACAGCTCCTTTGCGAGCCGGACGTCTTCAACGACTTCGCGCGGGCACAGGAGCTATCGAGCGAGTCCGACGCGACGAAAGAGTCAATCACGGCACTGTATGCGGAATGGGAGGAGCTCCATTCATGATGCGGTCCCGTGCGCTGCGGATCGACTGGTTGCATGCGTTTTTGACCGGTCTCGCCTTCATCGTGCCGACCGGGACTGAATTCGTGTCCGAGCTCATCCGTGGAGAATCGACGATCGTCCCGACAATCGTGTTTTACTTCTTGCCCGTCGTCATCGGCTTCATCATCCAGACGTGGAGCGGCATCTTCATCAGTCTCCTGAGTGGATTGCTCATGAGCACGCTCTTCATCCGCCTCGTCGTCTGGCCGGTCGACGTGACGGTGCATAGCTTTTATGCACCCGGGTCGGTCTGGTTCCACTTCTATCAAACGACACTGTTCATGTGGGTGCTCGCGCTCCTCGTCTTCATCGTGAGCCGCGTGAATATGTGGTATAAACAGAAAAAACATCGTCCAGAAGCATGAAAAAGGGAAGCGTTCTCCTCGAATGGAGTCCGCTTCCCTTTTTGTTTAGAAATAACGCAGTGGCAAGAAGCCGCGTGTGTGGAAGTCGAGTTTCGTGCCGTCTTCGGTGATGAAGAAGACGTATTCGTTCGTGTCGACGTCACGGACGAACACTTTGTAAAATGTCATCGCTTCTTCCCGGTTCGTCACGTAGCGTGCTTCATGGGTCGAGATGACTTGGGCGAACAGCTGTTGCTCATCGAACTCAGCGATGAGCGATTCGAACTGCGCCGCCTCTTCCTCGGTCGCCTCGCGTCCCGGGAAAAGTTCGTAGTAGGCGTCGCTCGCCTTCGGTTGAATCCCTAAGTTGCGATCGACGACGAGGACGCTCTCGATGTCTTGGTCGTCCATGTTCTTATACCCATACAGCGCTTCGACGAGCGTGTTCTCGCCCGTGACCCGGCTGATGCCTTCAAGCGATTCGGCCCCGGTGAGCGAACGCACACGCGTCGCTTCCGGCACGATTTCTTCTTGATAGGCGATATTGTAGGCGCGGATAATCTCTCGTACTTGCAAAAACGTCGCGACGACGAGCAGTACGACGAGCCCGCCAATGATGATGCGTTTCGTCATGTCTCTATTTCCCCCTAGACTGTCATGCTCTCTTCTAAGGATAACCCAGGAACCGCATTCATCGCTAGTGTATCGCGCTTCCCGCGCACATACGCGTGATGTCCCGCGACCCCGATCATGCCGGCGTTGTCCCCACAAAGCGCGAGCGGCGGGATGACGAGGCGGATGCCTTCTTGGTCAGCCGCTGCCTGTAGCGCGGCCCGCAGGCCACGGTTGGCCGCGACACCGCCGGCGACGAGGAGTTGTTTCGCACCTTTCTCGTTCACGGCACGAATCGCCTTCTCGACGAGCACTTCGACGACACTCGCTTGGAAGCTTGCCGCCAAGTTCTCCGGGATAATCGTCTCGCCCCGTTGCTCGGCGTTATGGACGGCGTTGATGACCGATGACTTCAGCCCGCTGAAACTAAAATCGAAGCTGCCTGGCTCGAGTCGGACGCGTGGGAACTTGTACGTGTCTTCCCCGCTCGCCGCGAGACGGTCGATGGCCGGTCCGCCTGGATAAGGGAGGCTCAGCGTCCGGGCGACTTTGTCGTACGCCTCACCGGCCGCATCGTCACGCGTCTCACCGATGACTTCGAAGACGCCATGTTCTGGCATATAGACGAGCTCGGTATGACCACCTGAGACGACGAGGCAGACGAGCGGAAAGTCCATCTCTTCGACGAGATCGTTCGCATAAATATGCCCGGCGATATGGTGCACCCCGATGAGCGGTTTGTTGTGAGCGAACGCGAGCGCTTTGGCGGCACTGATGCCGACGAGGAGCGCCCCGACGAGTCCAGGACCTTGCGTGACCGCGACGGCGTCGACGTCTTGCATCGTCACACCGGCTTCACTGAGGGCGTCGTCGATGACGTACGTGATCCGTTCGACGTGATGGCGCGAGGCGACCTCGGGCACGACGCCGCCGAACCGTTTATGGCTTTCAATCTGCGACGAGACGACGTTCGATAAGAGCGTCTTGCCGTCCTTCACGAGGGCGACCGACGTCTCATCACAACTCGACTCGATTGCCAAGATGAGTGATGTGTTCATTCGGTTTCACTTCCTAACTTCGCCCAGTAAATCAAGGCGTCTTCATTGTTGTCTTGATAGTAGCGCTTGCGGCGACCGGCACACTCGAAGCCGAACTGCTCGTACAGCTTCTGGGCGCCGACGTTCGAGACGCGCACTTCGAGCGTGAGCGCGGCGAGCGACTGCGAACGGGCGTATGTGACGAGCGCGTGAAGCAATTGATTCCCGACGCCTTGACCTCGAAATTCCGGCAAGACGGCGATGTTCGTGATGTGGCCCTCGTCGACGATTTGCCAGACCCCGGCGAAGCCGATGACACGGCGGTCCTGGACGGCGACAAAATAAATCGCTTGTTCGTTTCGAAGCATCTCGTTCATAAACGCTTCTTTCGTCCACGGAATCGCGAACGAGGCCTCCTCGACGGCCGTCACTTCTTCGACATCAAGCCACGTCATACGGCGGATTTTGATATCAGCCATTGTTCTGTCCCTCG
This sequence comes from Exiguobacterium alkaliphilum 12/1, assembly GCF_000714435.1. Classification (GTDB taxonomy): domain Bacteria; phylum Bacillota; class Bacilli; order Exiguobacteriales; family Exiguobacteriaceae; genus Exiguobacterium; species Exiguobacterium alkaliphilum. The sequence goes on along the minus strand of NZ_JJMW01000023.1, from coordinate 1,264 downwards.
AGCCACTTCGCCTCCGCCTCAGCGAGACGAAGATACTCCGGCTCAAACGCGTGGACGTCCGGCGTCTCTTCCCCGAGTGCGACGAGGTCGCTCGCGCGTCCATAGCAGTGGGCGGCTGGCGCTTCTTGATAGGAATAGTTTGCCAAGACGTCACGGAACGGTTCGACGTCACCGACGACGACGAACGCCCCTTCCATATGTGTCTCGAGCCATGTCTCAACGGACGCATGGGCGTCCGGAGTTAGCGGCTCATTATGCTGGTAATATCCGATATAGGCGTTTCCGCGTCGTGCGTCGATGAGCGACACGACCGGGAGATCCGTGTTTGGTGCCGCCGCCATGAGGCGAAGTGCCGAGACACCGACGAGCGGGATTTGGAGCGTGTAGGCGAGCGTCTTCGCCGTCGTCACCCCGATGCGAATGCCTGTGTACGAGCCCGGTCCAGTCGTGACGATGATGCGCTCAAGTTCAGCCGGTGTCCATTTGACGGCTGCCATGAGCTGCTCAATCATCGGCATGAGCGTGACGGCGTGGTTTTTCGACACCATGACCGTCGCCTCGGCTTGAATCGTGCCGTTCTCACTGAGCGCGACCGACAGTCGTGTCGTCGCCGTATCAATCATCAACTGCTTCATGCGAGCACCTCCTTGACGATCGTCTCGTACTTCTGTCCGACCGGTTCAAACGTCAACCGTCTTTCTTCATCGCCGACACGCTCAATCGTGATGGCGAGCCGTTCAGCCGGGAGCGACGACTCAATCAAGTTCGACCATTCGACGATGGCGACGCCGTCCCCGTTGATGTACTCCTCAAGACCGATATCGTCCCCGGTATCTTCGAGACGGTAGACGTCCATATGATAGAGCGGCAAGCGCCCTTGGTATTGCTTCATGATCGTGAACGTCGGGCTGTTGACGTTCCGTTTCACGCCGAGGCCTTTGCCGAACCCTTGCGTGAACGTCGTCTTTCCGGCACCGAGGTCCCCGTTCAATGTTATGACCGTTCCGGCCGTGACCAGTGTGGCAAGTTTTTCCGCCACCGCTTGCGTCTCAGCCGCGGAATGGGTAATCAATGTATACATGAATGTTTCTCCTTTAGTGGTTGTCGCGATACGTACTCATTGTACACTCCATTTTAGACAAAAAAAAACACGAAACGTTATCGTTTCGCTATCTCATTTAAAAATTGGTTGCGGGGGCTGGATTTGAACCAACGACCTTCGGGTTATGAGCCCGACGAGCTACCAGACTGCTCCACCCCGCGA
>NZ_JJMW01000022.1 GCF_000714435.1 Exiguobacterium alkaliphilum 12/1 | reverse complement strand
ATGGAGCGGGTGAAGAGAATCGAACTCTCGTCATCAGCTTGGAAGGCTGAGGTTTTACCATTAAACTACACCCGCGAAACGTTTAACGTTACGATAAATATAATAGCATAGGAATTTGAGTTTGCAAACCTTTTTTTGAAAAAACATTGGTTGTGGCGCGGTACGTTATCTTGCTAAGATAATAGAAGAGGGGAGTGAGCGGTCATGAGCGAGCGGAAGTCGTATTTGCAGTTGATGAGCGAAGGGTTTCGGATGATGAAACAAGCGAAAGAAACCGAGCGGACGATCAACCTCCGAGATTGGACGTTTTCGTTTCGGCACGACCGGGACTGGTCGGTCATTTTACGGACGGAGCGTGTCAAGTGGGTCAGCCGGCCGTTCGAGCAACTCACGATTGAACCGACCTCGATTCGGTTTGGCGCTGCCTCGCTTCAACGTCACGTCGAGTCGAACGAGGTACGTTTGAAGATTGAGGAAGAATGGGGAATTGAAAGTAAGGTCGTCTGTGACAATCAGGAGTGGGACCGATTCGTCGAGGCGCTCAAACAATTGAAGGGGGAGTAGTCGTGAGTGGAGAGAGGCTGTATCGGATTGAAGCGGAGGCGCGCGGAAATGCTTGGCGGGCCCGTGTATTGACCGGCATACAACGATTCCGCTTCTTTAAAGGGGAATTGCTCGCACCGACAGAACGTCCATACGTCGTCTTGAGCATCTCGCAAGACAAAGGGACGCTGCCTGATTTGATTGAGAGCGATATGGGCGTACTCTTGATTCATGCACGAATCGCGCCAATCTTTATGAACCTATGTCCATATGACGTCCAGCTCGTCCGTGTCGAGTTGCATACGACGACGGGGCGATCCGACGAATATTGTGCCCTCAACGTGTTGAGACGTTTTGAAATCGAGCATTTGGAGGACTCTGGAGAATACCGTCCCCTTAGTTCCGAACGCCTTTATTTTCTCTCGCATCAAACCGTTCGCATGAATTTATTTGGGCATATGATTGCCCAAGACGTAAACAGCCAACGCCTGTACGTGACGGAGCGATTAAAATATGCGCTCCAAGCCAAGATGGTGACCGGCTTAGCATTTAAAAAGACGAAGGAGAAGACTGCATGAAAGAATATGAAATCGATGGCTGGATTCGTTTGGCGTATCCAGAACACTTTGAATATAACGAAGAAGAAGATCACGTCAGTTTTTACTCGGTTGAGCCTGACGCGCAAGGGACGTTACAGATGTCCATCTATGAGGCGGAGGCCGAACAGCGCCCGGAGGATGCGGCGCTCCAAGAGCTGAACACGTTCTTAGGAGAATTTCCGATTGATGTGAAAGTCGCGCCGAGTGTGACCGATCAGTCGGCAGGCATGACGACCGCTTATGCGAGTGGGATTGAGGACGGGATGCATCTCGACGTCTGGTCGCTCACCGACGGAAAACGTCTCTTGTTCTTGACGTACGTCGCCGATAAACGGACGGATGAAAAATTAGAGATTGAAGCGATCATCGATTCGATTGAATGGACATGAAAAGAGACACGATGCCAAGTTTGGCTCGTGTCTCTTGTTTGTTATTGGAACTTTGGTACATCAAAGTGAAGTGTATAAGAGTCAAGTGTTTGGTACGTTTGATAAATGCGCGTCGTCTGTTTTGTCGCCCAACCGATATCGGTCGCATATTGGTGCACGCCCGGGTTGGCAGGATTGAAGCGCATTTTATAAAGCGTATTTTGTTTATGCGTCGGGTGATTGATATAACTCGCACCAATCCAATAAGCTCCACCGACGATGGCGGCTTCAGGAGTGAACCATTTCTGATCGAAGGCGAATTTAGCTCCTGTGGCGAGCGGACTGCTATCTACGGCTTGGATTCCGTACATATTGTAGACGGTTGCAGCGACTTCGCGATCTGGGTGGATTCGAGTCCCGCTTGAGTTGATTAGGGCATTCCCATCTTTATCGACCGGCACCCCTTGAGCGAGCAAGGATTTTCCGTGACCTGTCTCATGGACGGCGTGTGCCAGTAAATAAATTTCGTTAATGCTATATTGATTTGCAGCGTTAATGAATGCTTGCCCTTGGTTCGTTAGTGTGCCGCTATTTGTGAGCACTCTATTCAATGTTGCTGCAGTCGTCCCGGCGCTCTTTGATAAATCAAGGAACTGATAGAACGCTTGGGAATTTTGGTCGAAGTTATTCGGGTTTACAAACGGTTCGAGATCCGTCACAGAGGCTCGACGCCACACATTATCAAATATTCGGATATTATGTCCTGCAGGGCGGCGGTAGGAAACCGTATAGTAAGTGCCTGTCTGACCAGTGATGGTAACAGTCTCGCCAGGATTAATTTGACCGTATGCGTGTGATGTCAAACTCGGTTGACTAAGGATGTTAACTGCACCAACGACCGAACTTGGTGTAACAAAACCAGTCATAGAGCCATATTTGACGCGATACCAAACAGCTGTGCCGACAACTTGCCGATCCACATACTCGATGTTCGTCCCGTTAGGTATCGTCGCGATTGTGACTGCAGTAGAAGAGGCCGACATTTTAAGTGCCGTCCCCACTCCAGAGATGACGCGAAGTTGATTATTTACGATGGTACCGGTATTTCCGCTCACACTTACCCAGGCACGCGGTAAATAAGCTGGGGCGCTACGGTGCGCATCTGTTTGACCAAACTGAGCGACTTGACGTTCCGCCATGGCACGCACAGAGATTGGATAAGACGTATGAGATACGACCCGTTGAATGCCGGTAGTTGGCGGTGTCGTCGAGACGGGTGCTGTATAGCTTAAATGAATGTAGCCTCCGACAAAACTACCGCTCGTCAAGATTCCCCATTCTGTATTCAAGACAGGCTTCACGTTGACGATCGTTCCGTGTGCGAGCGTTCCGATGGCTGTGTTGATAGTCGATGGGGTCGGACGTACGTTTAAAGGTGTATTGTTTGAGACGACTTGGACTTCACGCTCTGGTCCGTATTGTTCGGTTGAAGTGGACGGGGCAGTTAGTGAAAAATCACGAGCCGCCACGTATCCTGTTTTATTGGCGTAACGAATCATATACCATGACCCTGTCGCCCCATGAGTAGAAAGGTGATCGACTTTCGCGCCTACTGGAATCGATTGAACAACGGTCCGTGATGTTGACATAGACGAATACATCGTCGCCGTTCGTTGTGCGTAATACGGTGTCACCGGTGCGGCGACTACCGTTTCAGACAAGTTACGCATCGGGACATAGCCTGTCAATGTCCCGGCCGTCACTTTTGCCCAAGACCCGGTCGCTCCGTGTGTCGAGACGAGTCGTACACTCGATCCGACTGCTAACGTACCGAGAGATTGCCCTGTCGTCGATGTCGAGCTGAACACGCTCGTCGCCGTCTTGACGTAGAGCGTCGTTGGTGCTGACGTGACGATGGCTTGCAGGTTGCGCATGGCCACATAGCCGGTTTTCCCTGCGTACGTCACTTTCGCCCAAGATCCGGTCGCCCCGTGCGTTGAGACGAGTGTCACGCTTGCGCCTTTTGGAATCGTGACGAGAACAGGTGCCGTTGAAATCATCGAACTATGCATCGACGTGTTGTTGACGGTCGTGTGCGTGGCGTTTGCTTGAGGAGTCACCGTTCCACCTCCTGAGAGTGTGAAGTAACGTTGTGCCACGTAACCTGTTTTCCCGCCGTATGTCACTTTGAACCATGAGCCCGTCGCGCCATGTGTCGACACGTAGGTGACGGTCGCGCCTTTTGGAATCGTCGTGACGATTGGAGCGGTCGTCGTCATTGCCGAGCGCATGTTGACGTTCTCGTTGGCTGTATACGTCTGGGTCGTACTCGTTTTCGCAACGGTCGGCTTGAGCGTCAAGTAAGAAGACGACACGTACCGTTTTTGGCCTTGGAAATCGATTTCGGCCCAATTGTTGCTCGTCGAATAGACATGGACCGTCGTTCCTTGCGTCAACTTGCCGACGATTGTTGAAGTGGTCGACGTCGAAGACCGTACATTCAAAATAGAGGTGTTTACCGTGCCTTCGTATGTTGCTGCGTATGACTGCATCGGGCCGATCGTGCTGAGCACAGTGCTCGAGACGAGGACGGCCACGCTGAGTCTTGTCATCGTTGGTTTCAATGTGTTACCCCTTTCAATCCATGTGAATCTATACATAACTGGTAGTTTTTTAGTGTGCGGTCTAAGTATAGCGTACAGAAAAAATGGAAAGAAGATGAAAAATTTCAAAAAAGGTAAATGATTTAGAATACGTATGTATGAATTTTACAAAAAGAAAAAACCTCCTATTAAATGGAGGTTTTTTCAAGTGGGATAGAAGTCGTCTGTAGTAGCCAAGCCGTGATATCGTTCCATACCTCGGTCCGGTTCGTCTCTCGTAACACTTCGTGGCGCGCCCCGTCATAAGATAGGACGGTCACTTCGATGTCGGCTATCTGATAGTTCCTTACCATTCCTTTCAAGCCTTCCCCGTCATGGACGACCGGATCGTCCGCCCCAACGACGAACAGGAGCGGTAGCGTCTTCGGATGTTCGTGGATTCGTGGGAGCGAGGTGACGTCGAGCGAGGCGCTTGCCACCTCATATAAGTACCCGAGTGTCGGCAGTCCGCCGCAGTGCGGGTCGTTCCGGTACGACGTCACTTCTTCCGGGTCACTTGAGATCCAATCGCTTTCCGTTTTTGCGGGTAAGAACTTCAGATTATAGCGACCGAACATTAGACGCTCGAACAGGCGCGACGGATAATCGCTCCCTTTTCGACGGATGGTCGCATCGATGGCGAACCGGCCGATTCGACCGATGACCCCGGACCCAGGCGGAGGGGAGATGGCGACCACGCCTGCGAGTCGATGGCCCATCACCTGGCCGAGCCGCCGCGACAAGAGGGACCCGAAGCTATGTCCGAGCACGAAAATCGGCAGGCCGTTCCCGTACTGTTCGATGACGTGCATCGCATCCGTGACCATCTGCTGAAACCCTTCATTTGGAAGCAAATGCGCGTAGCTCCCTTGTTCTTTCGCGAGCGCACCTGCACCACGTAAATCACAAACATATACATTAAAACCATTTTCCGCCAAGTGGCTAGCGAACTCGTGATAGCGTTCATGATGTTCTAACATGCCGTGGAACAAAAAGCAGTCGGCGACGGCGTTCGTCGCTCTCACAGTAAAGATGTTCGTCCGATATCCGTCTGCATACGTATGCACTGTAACGTTCAAGCTCATCCCTCCGAAGTATTCAAAATAGTCCGATCGCGTTACCGGTCGCATCGATTCCCATGTTGAGTGCGGCCGGTTGTTTTGGGAGCCCTGGCATCGTCAAGACGTTACCTGTCAACGCGACGAGGAAGCCGGCGCCGACGGACGGTTTCAATTCACGGACGGTGACAGTGAAGCCTGCTTGATAGCCGACTTTTGTCGGGTCGTCCGAGAGCGAGAACGGCGTCTTCGCCATACAGATTGGTAAATCGGCCCATCCGTTCGCTTGGATGTGGGCCATCTGTTTACGGGCCTTCGCCGTGAACGTCACGTCCGATGCACCGTACACTTCCCGAGCGATGGTCGTGATTTTGTCTTCGATTGATGCGGTCAGCTCATAGAGCGGAGTCAGGGCCGCCTCGTTCGACTCGACCGCTGCAATGACGGCCTCGGCGAGTGCTTCACCGCCTTGTCCACCGTGTGCCCACACTTCACTGAGCGCGACGCGGATTTGTTGCGAGCGGCACCAGTCGAGGACCGCTGCGAGCTCTTCTTCCGTATCGGAGTTGAAGCGGTTAAGGGCGACGACGACCGGGAGGCCGAGTTTCGCCATCGTCTCGACATGTTTCGCGAGTAGCTGCAGCCCTCGTTTGACAGCTTCGACATGTTCGACGTGAAGCGCGTCTTTCGCGACCCCACCATGCATCTTGAGTGCGCGGACGGTCGCCACGAGGACGACGGCATCCGGGCTCAATTCGCCGATGCGTGATTTGATGTGGCAAAACTTTTCGGCACCGAGGTCAGCCCCGAATCCCGCCTCCGTGACGACGTACTCCCCAAGCTTTAATGCGGTCTTCGTGGCGATGAGGGAGTTACATCCGTGGGCGATGTTCGCGAACGGTCCACCGTGCACGAGGGCCGGCGTCTGTTCGAGCGTCTGGACCAAGTTCGGTTTGAACGCCTCTTTTAAAAGCAGCGTCGCCGCACCGGCTGCGCCGAGTTGTTCGGCCGTGACCGGTTCGTTGTCACGGTCGTAGGCGACGACGATGCGCTTGATGCGAGCTTCTAAGTCGCTGAGAGAGTCGGCGAGACAGAGGATCGCCATGATTTCTGAGGCGACGGTGATATCGAACCCGTCTTCCCGCGGGACACCGTGAACGGGACCACCGAGGCCGATTGTCACGTTACGAAGTGCTCGGTCATTCAAATCGAGGACGCGTTTCCAGACGATATTTCGGACGTCGATCCCGAGGTCGTTCCCTTGATGTAAGTGATTATCAAGCATCGCGCTAATCGTATTATGTGCCGCCGTGATGGCGTGCATGTCACCAGTGAAGTGCAGGTTGATATCTTCCATCGGCAACACTTGGCTGAAGCCACCGCCGGCCGCACCGCCCTTTAAGCCCATCGTCGGGCCGAGGGAGGGTTCCCTGAGACAGACGATTGCTTGCTTATCGAGACGATTGAGCGCTTGTCCGAGTCCGACGGTGACGGTCGATTTCCCTTCGCCGGCTGGTGTTGGGTTAATCGCCGTGACGAGAACGAGTTTCCCATCCGTCCGCGTCTTCACGTCGTCGAGCAAATCGAACGATAATTTTGCTTTGTATTTGCCATACAAATCGAGGTCGTCTTCTTTCAATCCGAGCTTTTCTGCAATCTGTTTGATAGGGAGCATCTCGGCTTGTTGGGCAATCGTCAGGTCGGTCAATGGCTTGATGGTCGTCATATACAAAATTCCCTCCACTTTCGAACGTTTTGTTAATAAAGTAATCGTTTCATTCGTGAATCGATCCGTAAATGAATCTGTTTCGCTTATTTGAACGGTCTCGTTCGTATTGTCATTGTGTATATCATACAGTATCGCTGCTTGAAATTCATCCGGTAAGTTCAATATATTCCACCCATTCCGTCAAATGTATCCGTTTTCATAACGTTGGTATCCATGTAAATTGATAGTGGAGGCGATCAACATGACAGATAAAACGAAACGAACGAAGCGAAGACGAAATTGGAAGAAATCGGTCAGTTTTATCGGCTTCGTCGGCCCAGCATTTTTGGCGTTCGTGGCCATCGTTCTCATCCCGTTCTTTAACGGAATCTATTACAGTTTCACGGATTGGAACGGGGTGACCGGACAGTTGAACTTCATCGGACTCGACAACTATGAGCGTCTATTGTTTGAAGATGAACAGTTTCGGGCGTCGTTTTGGATCACAACGAAATATACACTCGTCGCCGTTTTATTGACGAACGTCGTCGGGTTTTCGCTCGCATTGTTGCTGACGTTGAACATAAAGACGCGCAATCTGCTGCGGACGGTCTTTTTCATGCCGAACTTGATTGGCGGACTCATCCTCGGGTTCATCTGGCAGTTCATCTACGTTAAAGGGTTTGAGTCGATTGGCTCACTCACCGGGTGGCGCTTGTTCGAACTGCCGTGGTTGGGGGATGCCCAGACGGCGTTTTGGGGAATCGTCATCGTCGCGATTTGGCAAGGCGGCGGCTATGTCATGGTCATCTACATCGCGGCACTCCAAAACGTGCCGACGGACCTTCTCGAAGCAGCCAAAATCGATGGGGCCAATCGGTTGAAGATGTTACGTCATATCACCCTGCCGATGATTATGCCGTCCATCACGATTTGTTTGTTCTTGACGATTTCCTGGTCGTTCAAAGTGTTCGATACGAACTTGTCGCTCACGAACGGCGGACCGTTCAAATCGACCGAGATGCTCGCTTTGAACATTTACACGGAATCGTTCGTGAACAATAATTACGGACTCGGGTCGGCCAAGGCGGTCATCTTCTTCCTCGTCGTCGCAGCGATTACGGTCACCCAAGTCTACTTGACGAAAAAGCGGGAGGTGGAAGCATGACGACGGAAAAAATTGAACAGATGGAGTCAAAACTTGATCAAACCCCGAGGCGGCTGTTGCCCCAAAAACCGCTCCGTACCGGAGGCTATACGGCGAGTCTCGGTCTAGTTGAACTGGTTGCCATCTTACTCGGTCTGCTTTATCTCGTGCCGTTCTATTATGTGATCGTCAATTCGTTCAAATCGATTGCGGAGATTTATACAAATACGTCGGCATTGCCGAACGTTTGGCTCGGATCGAACTATACAGAGGCGTGGGAAGCCATGAACTATGGGCGCGTCTTCTTTAACTCGCTCTTCATCACGGCGGGGGCGAATCTCTTCATCGTCATCTTCACGTCGATGGCGGCGTGGAAGCTCGTGCGGACGAAACATTGGATTTCGACGGTCATCTTCTTCTTGTTCGTCGCAGCGATGGTCATCCCGTTCCAGTCAATCATGATTCCGCTCGTCAAGGTGTCGAGCATTCTCGGGTTGTTGAACAGCCATTGGGGCTTGATGATTATGTATCTCGGCTTTGGTTCCGGCATTTCGGTATTCTTATATCACGGCTTTATGAAATCGATTCCCGAGGAAATTGAAGAAGCCGCGATTATCGACGGCTGCTCGACGTGGGGTGTGTTTTGGCGCATCGTCTTCCCGCTATTAAAACCGATCACGGTGACGATCGTCATCTTGAATAGCCTATGGATTTGGAACGATTTTCTCTTACCTTCACTTGTCCTCCGAGACATCGAGCTGCGCACGATTCCGCTCGCGACGTTCTATTTCTTCGGACAATATACGAAACAATGGGATTTGGCACTCGCTGGATTAGTCCTTGGGATCGTTCCGCTCCTCGTCTTTTTCTTCGGTATGCAAAAGCATATTATCAAAGGGATTACGAGCGGCTCGATCAAATAACCCTTCCCAAGGGATCTCCCCCGTCCGCTACACGGGGGAGAATTTTTTTTGAAAAAGACTGTTGACATTCGTCTGAATATTGATAATAATAGGGTCAATTCAATTGTGAACGACATTGAAAGGACGAGTACACAGAAGACGTAAGCAAAGCGAGCCGGGGGCGGTGAGAGCCCGGTCTGAAATCTCTGTCGAAGAACCTCCTGGAGTCGCTACCCGAACGCTTTGCAAGTAGACGTAGCCGGACCGTTCCCCGTTATCGGAACTACGAGATGTTCGTCTCGAAAAAGTGAGTAGATTCGTCTACTAATTTGGGTGGCACCGCGGAGCTTGAAGCCTTCCGTCCCATAGTCCATGGGATTGGAGGGCTTTTTTCTATTGCTCCGTCCTAAATATCCCACAATTGGAGGAAGACAAAATGACAACAGCAACAAGCATGATGAAGGAAAAGCAACAGGCGATCACGACGGTAAAGGCAACGTTCGAAGAGAAGTTCAGCACGGCGCTCGGTCTCACGCAAGTCCAAGCTCCGTTGTTCGTCACGTCGGCGAGCGGTGTGAACGATCATTTGAACGGTGTGGAACGCATCATCCAATTCGACACACAGTACCCGGGACATGAGCTCGAGATTGTCCAGTCACTCGCAAAATGGAAACGCGAGGCGCTCGGGCGTTACGGGTTCGCTGCCGGGGAAGGGCTCTACACACAGATGCGTGCGATTCGTCGCGACGAGGAACTCGATGCGACGCACTCGCTATATGTTGATCAGTGGGACTGGGAACGCGTCATCACCCGTGAAGAGCGGACGACGGATTACTTGAAGGCGACGGTCGAATCGATTTATGCGGCTCTTCTAGAGACGGAAAAGACGGTCGAGGCGAAGTATGACATCAAAGCGATTCTTCCTGAGGCGATCCATTTCATCACGAGCCAAGAACTCGAAGACGCCTATCCGACGCTCTCATCAAAAGATCGGGAAAGCGCGATTTGTAAAGAATACGGTGCAGTGTTCATCTCACAAATCGGAGGCGCCCTCCTTTCAGGTGAGAAGCATGACGGTCGAGCGGCAGACTATGACGACTGGTCGCTCAACGGCGACATCCTCGTCTGGCACCCTGAACTCGAGTCTGCGTTCGAATTGTCGTCGATGGGTATTCGTGTCGATGAAGCGGCCCTTGCGAAGCAACTTGAAATCGCAGGCGCTGAAGAGAAGCGGAAGTACCCATTCCACCAGGCTGTTCTTGAAGGACGTCTGCCACTTACAATCGGCGGCGGAATCGGACAGTCGCGTGTCGCGATGTATCTCCTCCGGGCCCGTCACATCGGTGAAGTCCAATCATCGGTTTGGCCGAGTGAAGTCGTGGCCGCATGTGAGGAAGCCGGCATCAGCTTGCTGTAATTAATAATATAGAAGAAACTCGTCACCAGGACTTTCATTTATGGAAGTCCTGGTTTTCTGTGCAACATTTTCCACCCTACACGTCAATTTTTACACCTACATAATGGAAGCGTTTTCATTTACATTAAGGATGTACCGATGGGATTGCGTGAACCCATCAACTGTCAAAGGAGGAATCAGGATGAAACGAACATGGAGACTGTCCACGGCCGTCATGACGGCGGGCATGGTGATGACGCTTGCGGCGTGTGGAGGCGGTTCGCTCACTGAGAACGAAGGGTCGAACGATGCGAACGCGAACGAAGGCGAGAAAAAAGAAGTGACGTTGAACGTGTTCCAATTCAAAGCTGAAATCGCGAAAGACCTCGAGGCGATGGCGAAAGAATACGAAGAAGAAACAGGCGTCAAAGTGACGGTGCAAACGGTCGGAGGCGGTGCCGATTACGGTGCGGCGTTGAAATCACAATTTGCTTCGGGCAATGAGCCGGACATTTTCAACAACGGCGGTTTCACAGAAGCGAAGACGTGGCAAGACAAACTCGAAGACCTCTCGGATGAGAAGTGGGTCGGCGACTTGAGCGACGTCGCCAAAGAGCCGATGACGATGGACGGCAAGTTGTATGGCATGCCGATGAACCTAGAAGGATATGGCTTCATCTATAACAAAGAGCTGTTCAAAAAGGCCGGAATCAACGAATTGCCGAAGACGTTGTCCGAGTTGACGGAGGCGGCGGAAAAACTCGATCAAGCGGGCATCACGCCATTTTCGGTCGGGTACGCTGAGTTTTGGATTCTCGGTATCCATCTATTGAATATCCCGGTGGCGCAGCAAGACGACCCAGATGCCTTTATTCAGGCGTTGAACGACAATAAAGCGAAATTCGAAGACAACGAGCAGTTCCAACAGTTCTTGAAACTGTTCGACCTCACAATCAAATACGGGAACAAGAACCCGCTCACGACAGATTACAACACGCAAGTCACGCAGTTCGCTCAAGGCGAGACGGCGATGCTCCAGCAAGGGAACTGGGCCCAACAGATGATTCTCGACGTGAATCCGGACATCGAGATGGGCTTCGTGCCGATTCCAATCAATGATGACAAAGAGAAGATGGACCGTCTGCCGGTCGGCGTCCCGAACAACTGGGTCGTCAACAAGAACTCACAATATAAAGAAGAAGCGAAGGATTTCCTCGAGTGGATGGCGACATCTGAGACGGGACAAGACTATATGGTCAACAAGTTCAAATTCATCCCGGCGTTTAAGTCGATTGAAGCGAACGACCTCGGCCCGCTCGCCGATGATATTCTCGCCTACTCGAATGAAGGCAAGACCATCTCGTGGAACTGGTTCAAATATCCAGACGGTGCCGTCAATGAGTACGGTGCGTTGATGCAGGCGTACGTCGGCGGTCAAAAGACCGGAGACGAGATGTTGCAAGACTTCACAAAAGTCTGGCTCGATAAGACGAAATGAAGACACGGGCGCGAAATGACCCCTTCGCGCCTGTTTTTTTTTGGATAAACTGAAATCATTCTCTTGCTTAAGTATTCTCTCTTGTCAAACAAGCGTCGCTCAGACAAAATAATAGACAGTTGAGGTGGCGTTCGGGACTGACCGACGCCACTATTTTGTTGGGGAGATGAATGGGATGAGAAAGAATGTCACGGTCGCCTTACTGCTTGCGACCTTTTTAGCCGCGATTGAAGGGACGGTCGTATCCGTCGCGACACCGGTCATCGCGAGCGAGTTGAACGGCGCCGCGCTCGTCAGTTGGGTGTTCGCCTCGTATTTGTTGTTCACGGCGGTCTCGACCCCGATTTACGGGAAAGTGGCTGACTTGTTCGGACGTAAACGCGTACTCTTATTCGGAATCGGGTTGTTCACGGTCGCCTCGCTTCTCTGTGGGCTTGCCGGGTCGATGGAACAACTGATCATTTTCAGGGCGCTACAAGGGCTTGGCGCCGGTGCGGTGCTGCCGATCTCGATGACGATTATCGGGGACTTGTATAAATACGAGGAGCGCGGGAAGATTCAAGGAATCTTGAGTGCCGTCTGGGGGGTCTCCGGTGTGTTGGGTCCTGTAATTGGTGGTTTTTTGGTCGAGACATTGTCTTGGCGTTACGTCTTTTTACTGAACGTTCCGTTTGCGCTCCTCTCGTTCTTGATGATTGTCGCCTTCTATAAAGAAAATGTGAGCGAAACGACGGAGCGGATTGATGTCAAAGGTGCCCTGTTGTTTGCGGGAGGGACGTCAGCATTCCTGTATGCCCTCATCACGTTCAGCGAGACGAACGTTTGGACGTCTCCGGTCATCATCAGTGGGGTGGCGAGTCTGTTGTTGCTCGCCAGCTTTTACGTGTCCGAACGTCGTGCTAAGACACCGCTATTCCCGTTCGCGCTGTTAAAGCATCCGGTGATCGCGTCGATTAACGGGGCCGTCTTCTTTGCGGCCTGGGTGCTCGTGTCGATGTCGGCGTATATTCCAATTTGGGCACAGGCGGTCCTCGGGAAGACGGCGACAGAGGCAGGGTTCATGCTCATGCCGCTCTCCGTGTCGTGGACGGTCACCTCGATTATCGGCGGCCGGACGCTCGGTGCGGCTTCCCCGAGACGCCGCGCCGTATCGGGGATGAGCCTGTTGCTTTTCGGTACGATTCTTCTGACGAGCCTCACGCAAGCGAGTCCCGACGTGTTCGTCTATCTCGCCGTCGCCTTAATTGGCGTCGGTTTCGGATTATCGCAACCGATGTTTATCGTCGTCTTGCAGACGGTCGTCTCATATCGGGAGCGTGGAACGGCGACCGCCGCGAACTCATTTTTGAGCACGGTCGGTCAAACGCTTGGCGTCGCCGTGTTCGGGGCCGTCTTTAACTTCATCGTCTTGAGCGGGTTTCGGACGGAAGAGGCGCTACGTGGCGTCTCGCTCGAATCATTCTTTAACCGGGCCGCGAGCACGGCGCTTGAGACGGGTGTCCGTCTGCAAGGTGAGCAGTTGATTGCAGATGGCTTGAACACCGTCTTTGCCGGGGCCGCGCTTGCCGCGTTCATCGCGCTTCTCATCGCGCTTCGTTTGCCGGTGCACCCACCCGAGCCTTCACGCGACAACTAAAATCGCGTTATGATGGAGACAAGGGAGGCGATTATCGTGAAACGATGGATTCTCATGTTAGGCCTCATCTTCGTCGCCGGATGTGCAACCGAACCGGCAGAGGATGGAGCGCAAGACGAAACACCGATTGAACAGGCGCCTGAACAAACGGACGAGACTGAAAACGAACAAACGACTGACGAGGGTGAAGGCTTGTCGGTCGGAACGAGTGAAGCTGTCGCAAGCCAACTCGAAGCGCCGTGGTCCATTGCAAGGATCGAAGACGGCTGGCTCGTCTCAGAACGCGGTGGTACGATCGCCGTCATCGATGAGGAAGGGAACGTGGACCGGCAAACCGTCGAGTTGACTGAAGCGGTGCTCGAGATTGGCGAAGGAGGGCTACTCGGCCTCGCCCTCGCTTCGGACTTCGACACCTCGCGCCAACTGTACGCTTACCACACGTACGGCACACCAGGCAACGTCCAAAATCGTGTCGTCGAACTGACATGGGAAGAGGACCGCTTCGTCGAGACGGACGTCATCCTCGAAGACATCCCGGGTGCGCAGTTCCATAACGGCGGCCGATTGCTTTTGGACGGTGAGGCGCTTTGGGTGACGAACGGCGATGCGCTCGTCCCTGACCTCGCCCAAGATGAGACGTCGCTCGCTGGGAAGATTCTTCGAATTCCGCTGTCCGGTGAAGGGGAACCGACTGACTGGATCTATTCTTCAGGTCACCGTAATCCGCAAGGGTTGGCGAGTGTTGACGATGTCCTCTATGCGAGTGAGCACGGGGCATCCGGTCACGATGAAGTCAATCGCATCGAGCAAGGAAAAAATTATGGATGGCCGTTGATTGAGGCGGATGAGACCGCGGACGGGCTCGAGACGCCATGGTTCGAAGTCGGTTCGACCTCGTGGGCCCCGTCCGGAATCGTCGCGGATGAGGAATACGTCTATATGGCAACGTTGCGCGGGAATCGTCTCGTCGCCCTCGATCGCGAGACGCGTGACGTGCTCTCGATCATCGAGGATAAAGGCAGGATACGTGACGTCTGGCTCGAAGGGGACGTGCTGTATTACATCACGAACAATACGGACGGACGCGGCAATCCGGGTGCCGACGACGATCAATTGTATCGCGTGACGATTCGATAGAAACTGACACTTTGTCAGTTTCTATTTTTTTGTTGCTTTTTGAAAGTAAGTCGCTATAATTAGGTTGTTAATTGGAAAATGAAGGGGAATATTACGTGAATCAAACAAAACTTATTCATAAGCATGAAAACTTGTATTTCGGCTTGCTCGTCGCGGCGAGCGTTATGACAATTCTTTTAGCCATCGTCTTAACGATTGCCTCACTCGGCATCTTTTTAGTCATCATCGGCTTCATCGTGTCATTATCGATGTTCGCCCACTGGATTCAAATCGGCTATATCCGAACGAACGGGGTCAAAGTGACGGAACATCAATTTAAGGATCTGTATGAGATATATCAACGCGTCGGACAAGGGATGGGCATCCGGATGTTACCGGACGTCTATATCTTGCAAGCCGGGGGCATCTTGAACGCGTTCGCGACACGGTTCTTCCAAAAGAATATGATTATTTTATACTCAGACATCGTTGAGTTGTCACGGAACGGTCAAGTGAAAGAAGTCGAGTTCATTATTGCGCATGAACTAGCGCATATTCGCCGTAACCATGTGCAAAAACAATGGCTCGTCTTGCTCGGGAATATCGTCCCGTTCCTCGGGTCGGCCTACTCGCGGGCTTGCGAATATACGTGCGACCGGATGGCGGCCCATTATATTCAAGACGAAGCGGCAGCGAAGCAGGCGCTTACCGTCCTTGCAGTTGGTGGCACGCTCGCTAAGGAAGTGAACGAGTTCGACTATTTACAAGAGGCGAGCCGTGAGAACGGCTTTATCGCCAAATACAGTGAACTCATTTCGACACATCCGACGCTACCGAAACGAATCGCCGCCATTGCCACGGCAGCTGGCGAAGTGAATGTACCGGTATTCAAGACGGCCGGATATGTCAAAGCGTCAATCATTGGGACGATTGCCATGACGGTCGTGTTGAACGGGGCCATCATCGCGTGGCTCGTCATGAGTGACGGGTTCGCGAGTCTTGCCTCGACACCATTTAGTGAAGGATTCACCGATATGACGATGGAAGATCCACTTTCACAGCTTGCCTATGACAATGCGAGCTATGACGAGATTGAAGCCGAGATTTTAGGCGGTGCCGATGTCAACGCGCAAGACGGATATGGCGACACGCCGCTCCATAACTTGTTCTATAACGAAGAAGTCGACTACGCGACGGTCGAGCTATTGCTTGAGAACGGGGCCGATGCGTCGATTGAGAACATGGACGGCATGACGCCACGTGATTTGGCAGTTGCGGAAGGACATCCTTTCGATTTAGTGGAATTATTGCGCTCGTACGAGTGATGTAGAGGTTCGTTCTGTAGAAAGTCTACGGAACGAATCTTTTTTTTTGCTTCTTTGCAAGCGTTTGCATCGGCCGTGATATAATCGGAGGAGGAGGGATGACGGTGAACAGCATTCGAACGAAACTGACGGGAATGATCGCGCTGACGATTCTCGTTCCGGTCATTTTGGCGACGATTATTTCCTATTGGTACGTGAAGGACCGTGAGCGTGAACGCGGCCTGCAGTTGACCGAATGGTCGCTCGAACGTGGCACGTTGCAGTTTGAACGCTACATATCCGATTTGAGCCGTCTCCCGACGAGCCTCTATGCGAATCGGGACGTGCTCGATATTTTAGAGTACGGTCCGGGTCTCTCCCTCGAACAGACCGAACTCGAAGTAAGGCGGGCGCTACTCGGGATGTACTTGTCACGGGAAGACGTCGCACAAATCCAACTGCTTATACTCGAGGATATGGACTCGTTCGCAGCGTATAAGATGAAGGTGTCACCGCGTTCGAAGAAACAACCGAGCCCGATTCAACAACAACTGCTTGAAAACAAAGAGAGTCGTGTCTTGCTCGAGGCGTCGCATCCGCTCGTCCCGTACCATGACTTTGGCCCGATCCTCTCGGAGCAAGAAGTCGTCACACTCCATTTTCGACTCGATAAAATCGAGACCGATACACCGCTCGCCGTCTTATCAATTGATATCCCGGAAGACGTCTTCGTCGGTCAGCTCGCTTCTTTACAAAACAGCCCGGATGAGAGCCTTTGGTTCGTCGGGGCAGGTGATCAAGTGTTCGCTCATCTTGGCACCGAGCCGATTCCAGAGACACTTGCCCCGATGTCCGTATCACGCGACGGCAAACATCATCGCATCATCAAATCGTTTGAGTTCGAAAATCAGGCGTTTTATGTCGGCAAGTCCATTCCCGACCGTCTCCTCACCGAGCCGGCTTCACGAACGTCATTCATCATCTTCATCGTCGGAATTGCCTCGCTCGTTCTAGCCCTCATCGGTGCGACGTATGCATCGATGCGGTTGACGACACCGATTCGGACATTGACGTCGAACATACGACGAATCGAGCAAGGGGACATGACCGTCTCGTTCGATTCCCTCGGAAATGACGAGTTCGGGGTATTAGGTCGACAATTCAAGTTGATGATTGAGCGAATCGATGATTTGATTCAACGAGAATATCGGCTCGCGCTCGAGAATCGGACGAATGAGCTTCGGGCACTTCAAGCGCAGACGAACCCGCACTTTTTGTTCAACGCGCTCCAATCGATTGGCACGCTCGCTCTGAAGGGGGATGGCAAGACAGTGTATCGTCTCATCACGCAACTGTCGTCGATGATGCGGTATACGATGCATCCGGACGAATCGATGGTCACGTTAAGGCGTGAAGTCGACCATTTACAGTCGTACGTCCGGCTTCAACACGTCCGTTTCCCTGATCAGTTCTGTATCGAGATTGACGTCCCCGAGGAGCTGCAGACGCTCGTCGTGCCGAAGATGATTTTACAACCGCTTGCCGAAAACTTTTTCAAACACGGATTCGAACGTGACGGGTCCTCGACGGCAAACCGGTTTTCACTGCGCATCCGACAGATTGGGCCTGAGCTCGTCGTCCATTGTGAGAACAGCGGACAAAAAATCCCGAATAATCAACTTGAAGCGTTACAAGAACGTATGGAACAGACGACCGAATTGCGCTACGGCGCGGAAGGTACCGGTTTAAAGAACATTCGCGATCGTCTCATGTTAAACTATAAACGGGAGGCTGAATTTATGTTGGCTACACCAGAGACAGGCGGTTTTCGCATCGTCATGCGTTTTCCAGCGGTGAAGGAGGCGGATGCGTCATGACGAAAGTGTTGATTGTCGATGATGAGTCACCGGTACGGGAGGCTGTCAAATTACTCGGGGAATGGGAGCGTCTCGGTGTCACGACCGTGATTGAGGCGAGCAACGGGAACGAAGCGAAGGCGTTGATCGCTACAGAACGTCCCGCCCTCGTCTTATCGGACATTCAAATGCCGGGATGTAACGGAATCGAGTTGATGGAGTGGCTCCATCAAGAAGCCGAATCGGCAAAGTTGATCGTCTTGACCGGGTATGACGAGTATTCGTACATGCGGCGCGCGATTCAACTCGGCAGTTTCGACTATTTACTCAAACCGATTGACCCGGACGTCTTGAACGACACGCTCGAACGGGCGCTTGTCGACATCCGTCCATCGTCAGAAGACCCGATCGTCCAAATCGGGGCGTTCATCGAACGGCATTATGCGGAAGAACTGAGTCTGCAAGGGATGAGTGAGCGCTTTTTTTTGAGCCGTGAATACATATCGCGGCGGTTCAAGCAACACTATGGCGTCAACTTATCCGAGTACTTGCTTTCGATTCGCATGCTCGAGGCCAAACGTCTCCTTGAGACGAGTAGACAACGTATTTACGAGGTCGCCCAAGCGATAGGTTTTTCGGACGATAAGTATTTCCGGAAAGTCTTCAAGAAACAAGTTGGTGTTACACCGAATGAATATCGGGAACATTATCAACGACAACTTTAAAGGAGGACATGAATCATGAGTGTACACATTGGAGCAAAAGAAGGACAAATTGCAGAAACGGTACTACTTCCAGGAGATCCGCTTCGTGCGAAATATATCGCCGAGACGTTTCTTGAGGACGTCGAATTGTACAACGAAGTCCGTGGCATGTACGGCTTCACAGGGACGTATAAAGGCAAACGCATCTCGGTACAAGGAACGGGGATGGGCGTTCCATCGATGTCGATTTACGTGAACGAGTTGATCATGTCATATGGCGCGAAAAACTTGATTCGTGTCGGGACGGCTGGCGGGATTCAAGAAGACGTCAAAGTCCGCGACGTCGTCATCGCCATGAGTGCGTCAAGTGAGATGGCACAAAACCGTGTCCGCTTCAACGGCATGGATTATGCACCGACTGCGACGTTCGACCTCCTACATCGTGCATATGTAAACGCGGAGAAAGCCGGAATCCCAGTCAAAGTCGGTCAAATCTTCACAGCCGATCAATTCTATCAAGATGACTTCCACCACTTCAAAAAGTGGGCCGACTTCGGTTGCCTCGCGATTGAGATGGAAGCGGCAGGCCTCTATACGCTCGCAGCCAAACATAAAGTCAACGCGTTGACGATTCTCACGATCTCAGACCACTTGTTGACTGGCGAAGAGACGACGTCAGAAGAGCGTCAATCGACGTTTGACGAAATGATTCGTGTCGCCCTCGACACGGCCGTCGAAGTGACAAATTAATCGGGTGCCCTACAAATTCGTTTGTAGGGCATTTTTGTGTCGGTGTGCTCAGTCGTCTATACAAAATATAGATGGCAAGCTAGACTGGAGCTGAAAACTTAGTCTGATTTGACTAGGCCGAGGAGTTGAAACGATTGAACAAGACGTCAGCGTTTGTCATCTACAGTATCGTCTTTTTTGCCTTCTTTGATTTATTCGCCCAGCTCCCCGTCATGAGCACGTTTGCTGTCTCAGTCGGGGCGACGCCGTTCATCGCCGGCGTCGCGATTGCCATCTACTCGTTAGCGAACACGTTCGGCAATGTCTTGTCTGGCGTATGGACGGATAAGGTCGGTCCGTATCGCATCTTGCTCGCCGGTCTCCTCTTGTCGAGTGCGAGCTTATTCGCGTACCAGCTTGTCGATCACCCGACGACGTTGCTTGTCGTCCGTGTCATCCACGGATTCGTGGCCGGCCTCATCGTGCCGGCGGCATTCACCTTGTCGGCCAACCTGACTGCTGCGAACCGACAAGGAAAGAAGGTCGCCCTCACCGGGAGTTTCGTCGGACTCGCCGCAATCCTCGGTCCGGCGTTTAGCGGGATCCTGGCGAGCCGGACGTCGGTCCCGGTCGTGTTTTCGTTCGTAGCGCTCTATGGGATTGGCGTCACCCTCTTGACGTTGTTCGTCATGCGGTCGTCCCGTTTGACGGAACGTCTGGTGGATGCTGAACCAACGATGGCGTCCCAAGGGCTACAGCGGGACGTCTTCAAGGCATACGTCGGTGCGTTCTTGCTCATGTTTTCGCAAGGGGCGCTCGCCTATCTGTTGCCGCTTTACGTCGAAGCGCTCGGGTACGACTCCCGGTTGAGTGGGACGCTACTCAGTACGTTCGGTGTCGTGGCGGTCCTCGTCTTCGTCTTGCCGACGAACCGGCTGTTCGACCGTCTCGAACCGACGAGACTCGCCGCGCTCGGCATCGGCATTCTTGGTGTCAGTCAAGTGCTCATCGGGAACGCCACGAGTGTGATGGCGCTCTATGCGGTGCTCGCCTTCTACGGCCTTGGTTTTGCCATCTTATTCCCGGCCATCAATACGTTATTGATTCGAGCGACGACACGGACGAATCGAGGCAAGTCGTACGGTTACTTTTACGCCTTCTTCTCACTCGGTACGGTCGTCGGCTCCGCCGTGCTCGGCTGGCTCACGATTGCGTTACAACATAAGTTCACGGTCACGGGTGTCGTCTTGCTCGGGGCGGCCGGCGTCTTCGGTTTATTCGAACAAGTGCGGCGACGCGTCTGGACGACGAAGTCGGAGTGAGCGCGTCATCTCTTCGTTACGAGCGAGAAGGTTCAAAATGGTCGAGGCCGAGGTTGAAATGATAAGATGGTTGTAGCGCTATCCATCAAGGGAGGAACCTTCATGCTCGCACCGATCGAACAATTGTCAGTCGAGGAACTGATTCAGAAGCAACGCCGTTTCTATAAGACACAAGCGACCAAGTCGCTCGCGTTTCGACTCAGTATGTTGACGTTTTTGAAAGAAGCCATCAAACATCACGAACCAGAAATCATCGAGGCGCTCCAGACAGATTTGAACAAGTCTGAACTCGATGCGTTCACGACCGAGATCGGCTTCATCTATGATGAAATCAATCGTACGACACGTGAATTGAAGCGCTGGATGCGTCCGAAACGCGTGAGCGGAGCGGCAATCCATCTCGGGACGAAAAGTGAGATTATGTATGAACCGTACGGGACGGTCCTCATCATCGCCCCTTGGAATTATCCGTTCCAACTCGCGATCGCCCCACTCATTGGAGCCATCGCAGCCGGGAATACGGCCGTCGTCAAACCGTCCGAACTCACGCCGAACGTGGCGCGCATGATCACGACCGTGCTCGAACGTGCGTTCACTGACCGTTATGTCGTCAGTGTCGAAGGGGATAAAGACGTCGCTTCGGCGCTCCTCGCCGAGAAGTGGGACCACATCTTCTTCACCGGTTCGACTGCGGTCGGGAAAGTCGTCATGGATGCGGCGGCGAAACATTTGACGCCAGTCACGCTTGAACTCGGTGGCAAATCGCCCGCCATCGTGCATGAGGATGCGGTCATTGATATCGCGGCGAAACGAATCGCCTGGGGCAAATGGATGAACGCCGGTCAGACATGTGTCGCACCGGACTACGTCCTCGTCCACGAATCGCGGCGAGACGAATTTTTAGAGGCGATTAAGCGCGAGGCGTTCGCGATGTTCGGCAACGGCGTCGGGACGAAACGATTCACGCGCATCGTCAATACGAGCCACTTCGACCGGATTAGCCGTTATCTAGAGGAAGGCGACATTTACTTTGGCGGGGAGACCGATCGTGACTTGTTGAAGATTGCCCCGACCGTCATGACGGACATCGAGCCGGATGCGAACGTCATGAAAGACGAGATTTTCGGTCCAATCTTGCCGGTCTTGACGTATCGTGATTTGGATGAGGCGATTGAATTCGTGGACGCGCGTCCGCACCCACTCGCCCTCTATTTGTTCACCGAATCGAAAGCGGTCGAACAGAAGACGTTCAAACACCTGGCCTTCGGCGGAGGGTGTGTCAACGACGTCCTCATGCATTTGACGAACCCGAACTTACCGTTTGGCGGAGTCGGGGACAGCGGCATCGGCTCATATCACGGACGTTACAGCTTCGAGACGTTCAGTCATGCGAAGTCGATTTTACGAAACACGACGAAGTTCGATTTACCGCTTCGTTATCCGAACTTTAAGTCGGCCGAGAAATTGATTCGTCTCGTCTACCGTTGAATTTGTTAGACTGTGGCCTTTATGGCTACAGTCTTTTTTGTGCATAAAAACGAAGATTGTTTGAAATGTCACATACTTTTGTGATGAAACCGCCCGTTCTCCTGTATAATAAACCCATACCATGAACGTACGAGACATTCATAACGAATGATGAAGGGAGCAGGGCATGATGTCTACGAAATGTGGAACGACGCAACCGAATAGTTTCATCTTCTCGAGCGAGACGAAACAGTTGTTGCTCGAGATGATGGCGACGCATACCTATCCGAAGGCGAGTATCGTCTGTTGGGAAGGCGAGAAGTGTGACAAATTCTTTTATATAAAAAGTGGAGCGGTCAAGTTTACAAAAATCACGAAAAAAGGGAATCCGCTCGTCATGTTTTTATTTGGATCAGGTGACTTTTTCGGTGAGTTCGACATCGTGGAATCGTACCCGAGCTCATACAGTATCGAAACGACAGAAGAGAGTGTCATTGGTACCATCTCGAAGCAAGAGCTCGAGACGCTCATGCAACAGGATATCCGGTTCGCAGGGGAAATCATTCGCTGGACGTCGATGATGCGCAAGCACTCCGAGATGAAAGTGCGCGACTTGCTTCTTTACGGGAAACCCGGAGCGCTCGCCTCGACGTTGCTCCGCATGGCGGCGATGCATGGGGTGGAAGAAGACGGGACCGTCGTCATCCCGAGACATCCGTCGGACGGGGAGCTCGGTCAACTGATCGGTGCACCGCGTGAGACGGTCAATCGTCTCATGAGCCAGTGGCGTAAGGACGGGATCTTGACGACGTCGTCCAACGCAATTGCAATCCATGATTTCGATTTCTTAAAAGAACTCTGTCATTGCGAAGGGTGTCCGGCTGGGATTTGCCGGTTATAACGATTCAACAGCCGTCTCCTCGTGAGACGGTTTTTATTTTTGTATTTGTGAATTTTGTGTGTGAAAACTACGCAAAAATGATGTGATTGTCACTTTTCGAGTGATAAAAGTCACATATTAACGGTAACTCGATTTCATACAATGAAAGTGGAAATCATAACGGAAAGGGGTCCTTCGCTTGGATAAGAACGGTGGGAAAGAACCAGACTTGAGAGGCACGTTCACATCGGTCATGATCGTCGCTGGCGTCATCATCGTCATGTGGTCGTCGGTCTTTTATTTATTCCTCACACGATAACGCAGAAAGGAGTGACGTACGTTGCACATTCATAAACTTGAAAAATATTGGTTAGGTTTCGGCATCATTTTATTGGGCGTCTTTTTGACCGTCCTTGGCATATCCGCATTTGCATCCGGCAACCAGCCGGCTTCTGACGCCGACTTGATCGACCCGGCCACCGTCCATCAGACGGCGCCGTTCGATAACCCGGGGTTACACAAAATCGGGGACAACGAATACGAGCTCGTCATGGTCGCCCAAGCGTTCACCTTCACACCGGGCAACGTCGAGATTCCGAAAGGGGCGAAAGTGACGTTCCTCGTCACGTCACCTGACGTCGTCCACGGCTTTCAGCTCGTCGGGACACCGGTCAACATGATGGTCGTACCGGGTCATATCAACTCGCTCACGTATACGTTTAAAGAAGCCGGAGAATTTCTAATCCTCTGTAACGAGTATTGCGGGACAGGCCATCACATGATGGCGACAAAAATAAAGGTGGTGGATTAACGTGAACGATGTCGCTTCAAAATTGAAACAATGGGAAATGGAGCGGGGCGTGCCTGTACCGAGTATCGGTGTCAAAGAAGCGCGCCTCGCCTATGCCCACGTCGTCATCTCGGTCCTCGCCGTCTTGATCGGTGGCTTGGCGGGACTCATGCAGACATTGATTCGGACCGGTGTCATTCCGGAAGTCTTCGGCTATTATCAACTGTTGACCGCGCACGGCATCATGCTCGGCCTCGTCTTCACAACGATGTTCATCATCGGCCTTCTTTACGCGCTCCTCGCCAAGTCGTTCGGGCGATTCGAAGCATTCCCGACACGCCTCGCCTGGCTCGGTTTTTGGATGATTATCGCCGGTGCGGTGCTCGTCACGATTATGGTGCTCGCGAATAAGGCGACGGTGCTCTATACGTTCTACGCGCCGCTCATGGCCGATCCGGTGTTTTATATCGGTCTCGTCTTGTTCGTCGTCGGGACGTGGCTTTCGGCGTTCGCGATGTTCCGGATGTACGCGGACTACAAGCGGGAGAACCCGGGGATTCACCCGCCACTTCCGGCGTTCATGAGTATCATGACGATGCTCCTCTGGGTCATCGCCACGCTCGGTGTCGCCGGGACGATTTTGTTCCAGCTGCTGCCGCTTTCGCTCGGATGGAAAGACACGGTCGGAATCGAGTTGTCGCGGACGTTGTTCTGGTACTTCGGTCACCCGCTCGTCTATTTCTGGCTCATGCCGGCTTATATCGTCTGGTATACGGTCGTGCCAAAAGTCATCGGGGGAAAAATCTTCTCGGATGCGCTCGCTCGGATGGCGTTCCTACTGTTCTTGTTGTTCTCGTTCCCGGTTGGATTCCACCATCAGTTGACAGAACCTGGCATCGACCCGTTCTGGAAGTTCGTCCAAGTCATCTTGACGTTCCTCGTTGTCATCCCGTCGTTTATGACGGCGTTCTCGCTGTTTGCGACGTTTGAACTTCGAGGGCGCGCCCTCGGTGCCCGCGGACTGTTCGGTTGGGTGAAGAAGATGCCGTACAGTGACGTCCGCTTCCTTGCGCCGTTCGTCGGTATGTTGTTCTTCATTCCGGCCGGTGCGGGCGGAATCATCAACGCGTCGCATCAATTGAACGCGATGGTGCACAACACGCTTTGGGTCACCGGTCACTTCCATATCACAGTCGGAACGGCTGTCGCCTTGACGTTCTTCGGGACGGCGTATTGGCTCGTCCCGGTCCTTCGCGGCCGCACGCTCACGAAGGCGATGAATCGCCTCGGGCTGCTGCAAACGGCTACGTGGGCGTTCGGGATGTCGATCATGTCATACGCGATGCACATCTCGGGACTCCAAGGCAACCCGCGACGGACCGGTCCGGCGACTTACTTTTCGGACGCGCTCACGCGGGAATGGATCCCGTACCATATCGCCATGGCGATCGGGGGGACAATCCTCTTAATTTCTGTTCTCATCTTCGTCTACTCGATGTTCAACTTGTCGTTCCTAGCCCCGAAAGGAGAGGAAGAATTCCCGCTCGCGGAGACCGAAGAAGCCGCGATGGAGACACCTCGCTTCTTCGAGAACTGGAAACTGTGGATCACCGTCACGTTCGTTTTAATCGCGTTCGCGTACACGATCCCGATTTGGCACTTGATTGAAAGTGCACCTCCGGGAGCGCGCGGGTGGGTGCTCTGGTAAACTGAAGTCAGCCCTCATGTGAGGGCTGGCTTTTTCGTGAGAGGAGTGGGGAAGGTGAACATCCTTCGGAAAAACATAAATCAGGCATACACCAAACATTCAGCGGGAAAACCCTTCATCGTCGCCATCGATGGGCTGAGCGGATCTGGGAAGACGACGATGGTCGAGCAGTTGCGCGACCTTGCGAACGATGTGATGGTCTTTCATATCGATGACTTTATCGTCGAGCGGTTCAAGCGTTATGGGACTGGTGAATCGGAGGCGATGGAATATTATGCGCGCCAATGGGACGTCGACTTGCTCGTGGAGACGTTGTTCAAGCCGCTACAGGAAGGGCAAGCGAAGTTGACATTGCCTTATTATGAGCGCGACCGAGATGAGGTCATCGACCGAACGGTAGAAATTACACCGAACGGACTTGTCCTCATCGAAGGCATCTTTTTGCTGCGTGACGAATGGCGGAATTATTTTGATTACGTCGTCTACCTCGATTGCCCTCAAGAGGTCCGCTATGAGCGGGTATTGCATCGCGATACATACATCGGTGACTTGGCAGAGCGGCTCGACAAGTATACGCGACGTTACTGGCCAGGAGAAGCGCATTATCTCGAGACGGTCAACCCGAAAGGCAAGGCCGACCACATCGTTCAAGCGGATTGACGCATCCATATTCAAGTGGATGCGTTTTTATTTTGGATGGTTTTTACAAATAGTTGTTGACAGTCAAGTGTATTACGGTAATAATACAGTCAGATAGTGTATTAGTCGCATCATACACTTAGAGAGGTGGCCTATGATCATTCAATTCAACACGAGAGCCCCCGTCTATATCCAAGTCGTCGATTACTTCAAAAAGAAGATGGCGCTCGGAGAATTACAGGCGGGCGAAGAAATGCCGTCGCGTCGCGAACTCGCGACCGAACTGAAAATCAATCCGAACACCGTCCAAAAGGCGTTCAAAGAGATGGAGGAACAACAATTGATTACGACCGAACGGAACCGGCCGAGCCGCGTCACGACCGATGAACATGTTCTGAAACGAATCCGCACGGAGCTCGTCGACGAGGCGGTCGCCGTCTTCGTCGAATCGATTCAAGAGCTCGACGTCACGATGGATGAGCTTGTTGATAAAATCAAACGGCAATATGGGGAGGGGAATCTCGATGATCGAAGTACTGGGAGTTAAGAAGCGATACCGTAAAAAGCAAGTGCTCGAAGACGTGTCTTTCACGGCACAAAAAGGGGAAATCACGTGCCTCATCGGATTGAACGGGACTGGGAAATCGACGATTTTAAAAGGCATCATGGGGCTCACTCCGTTCGACCGCGGTACAGTGTTAATCGATGGGAAGCCGCTCGATT
Organism: Exiguobacterium alkaliphilum 12/1; assembly: GCF_000714435.1. GTDB lineage: Bacteria > Bacillota > Bacilli > Exiguobacteriales > Exiguobacteriaceae > Exiguobacterium > Exiguobacterium alkaliphilum. The sequence goes on along the minus strand of NZ_JJMW01000022.1, from coordinate 81,100 downwards.
TGAATCGCGTCGCGTTCGTTCCTGACCATTCGACGTTCCCGACTCACTTCACGATTGAACAGTGTGAGGCGTTCATGCGCGACTTTTATCCGAAGTTCGATTCGAAACTGTTCGCCCGTCTCGTCGACGAGTTCAAGCTGTTCCCGGAAGACAAGTTGAACGAGCTGTCGAAAGGGACGCTCGCGAAAGTGAATTTGGCGCTCGGCATCGCGCAAGATCCGGACTACTTATTGCTCGATGAACCGTTCTCGGGCATCGACGTGTTCTCGAAAGAACAAATCGTCGCGTTATTCTCGAGTGATGTGATGGAAGACCGCGGCGTGCTGATTACGACGCACGAGATTGACGATATCGAATATTTGGTCGACAAGGCCGTCATGTTGAACCGGGGACGAATCGTCCGCGAGTTCGATGTCGAGGACGTCCGCTTCATACATGGGAAATCGATCGTCGATGTCATGAGAGAGGAGTACGGGGCATGAACCTATTGAAACTAATCGGATGGGAAGTCGAACGGGTGACGAAACCATACCTCATCTTGATTTCACTGCTCGTCGTCACACAGTTCGCATGGCTCGGCTATTTCTTATGGAGCGAGACAGCGCTGTATGAAGAGATTCGCCGTACCGGGACGCCGGATTACGTGTTGACGTTCGGGAACTACATTGGGGGCACTCCGTTCATCTTGTCGATTGGATTTGCCGTCGCGGCGATGCTCTTGTATAGCTTTTGGATTTGGTATCGCGACTTCCAAGGCCGTGGTACGTTCATGATGCGGTTGCTGATGCTACCGCAACAGCGGATGTTCGTCTTCGCTGCGAAGCTGGCGACAATGATCTTGATGGTGCTCGGATTGTTCTCGATTCAATGGATTGCGCTGAAGCTTCAATACGTCGCGTTCACGAGTTGGTTCGATTCACAGATGATTCCGGTGCGTGGCGCGTTCGATCAAATCGTGGCGTATGACGGGACGTTGATGATTATGTATCCGGGCTCCGTGTTCAACTTCTTCATTCATCAACTGTTGATTATGCTCGTCATCTTGTTTATCTTTGCATTCGTCTTATTGGAACGGAGTTTATGGCAACGGACGATATGGGCGCCGCTCTTGTCAGCCTTGACAATCGGGGCCGTCATCGGGTTCCCGTTGCTCGGATTTCTCGCGATTGAGAACGAGCTCTTCATGGGAGAGACGCTTCTCGTATTCGGTTTAATTTTGGCATTTTGGTTTGTTGGAACCGTATGGATGGGACGTCGCCAGTTGAAACAGAAACTAAGTGTGTGAGGTGAGAGTATGAAACGAATGTGGAACGTCGTCGCGCTCGGCGCGGTCGTCATGATCGGACTCGGTACATATGCCGTCGATTCTAGAGCATCGTCGGCGGAATGGTCGCTCAATGTGAGCTCGAACGAAGAATTGTGGACAGACAAGCATGTCAACGTGCTCTACGATCATGACGATACAATTGGGGAGCGGTTCATTGTGACGACAGATCGAAGCCGGGTCACGACTCATTTAAATTATATCGAGGAGGCGTTGCGGCAACGTGAACTTGTAGAACCAGCCATGCGAAACATGTATCGTCAGACGACAAACTTAAATTACTTGCAAACGGTTCGAACGGTCGATGGGTATGTCGGAATCGGGCAAAAAGAGAACAAAGAGATCATCATCTACCGGTCAGAAGGTGAAAACGTGACGACGACTGTGATTCCATCGAATGTGAGTGGGGCGGTCGACGTCATGGAAGGGAATTGGGTCGGATTGTTCTTACAAGGTGAGACGCTCCATTTAATGTATCGAGACGGATACGATGAGCCCGTGACGAAGTTGGCCGTGTTTGATGAGAAGGAAATGGCGATTGCCATCCAAGACGTTGAAGTGGATCGCGGTTACGTGTCAGACATGTTCGGGTCGTCCTGGTTTTACGGGGTGAATCAGCTGCCAATCGCAATCGATAACCGCTTCATTCCAGTACGGGTCGCCACGATTGGGACGTATACCGAGGATGGGGAGACGTATACGAGTGAGGAAACTCGTCCGGGAATCTATGCCTATGACGTCGAGTCGAAGGAAGTCGTCACGTTGGTGGACGAAGGAGAGATGTGGGACGCTGTGCTATATGACGATGAGTTGTTGGCTCTACAAGAGGACAAGACGGAAATCGTCGTGGACTTGAAGAGTGGCGAGTCGTCTTCACGTAAAGTCATCGAAGGCGAGAATGGAACGACGGCTTACGTTGGCAAACAACTCTACCATGTGCAACAAGTGACAGACGGGGCCATCATCGACGTATATGAAGACGGAAAAGCTGTTTCAAGTGCAGCCATATCGGCTGCGAACGACGAAGCGAAAGCGTTGCTTCCGAGCACACAATTCTACGTAGAATAACAAATAACCGAGAGGCGGCCGCCTCTCGGTTATTTTGATGGTTTCGGGATGATGACCCCTTCTTCTAAATCGAGCAACAAATCGATCAGCTCCGCACAAAATTCGGGGAACTGGTCGAGGAACGCACCTGGGCCGACCTCGTCCGTGAAGTCGATGTATAAATCCGATACGTTGCCGGCCATTTTCGCCGGGAGGGCGAGAAACGCCGACCCGAAACGCCAGCTGCCGCGAATGTCGAGCAGTTTCCCGAGCATGATGTCACCGACCTCACGCTTTTCAGGGAGTTTGACGCGATACGTCTCCTTCGTCTCCCAGTCGCGAAGACCGTCCTCGGTCACTTCAAAGACTGAACAGCGCGGGACGGCGAGTCCGCGGAGCGCGTGATACAGGGCCGGGGACATGTCCGCCTTATGGTCCGCTAAATAGCGACCGTGCGGCGTCATCCCGTCCTCGTCCGTCTCAAAGAAGACGGCCCAATCGATGAATAGGTCGCGGAACAGTTCGGCGTCTTTCAAATGCCATGTGCCTTCCGAGGCGATTTCTTGAATATAGTTTGTCCATTGCGTGCTCCGTGCGAGTGCCGCTTGCTCATATAATTTCTTCAGCTCGGCCAGCAATTCGGACTCTTCCACAAGCAATGGGAATGGAATCACTTTCCGGTCTTTTTTCATCGACGTGGTCCTCGCTTGTTCGCAGGGCGCTTGACGACTTTCGGTTTGTCTTCCATGCGTTTCTCGATGACGTCACCGCGGTAAATCTCGAGCTCCTTCAATTCGACGCCGAGTTGACGGGCGAACGCCTTCAAGTGCTTCAAGTCCTCATCGGTCACGAGGGATAGCACAGTCCCGGCCGCGTTTCCACGAGCCGTCCGGCCCGAGCGGTGAATGAAGTCGTCAATCGATTCGGGCAAGTCGAAATGGACGACGTGCGTCACTTCTTCGATGTCGAGGCCGCGAGCGGCAAGGCCCGTCGTGATGAGGAGCGGGTACTCGCCTTTGCGGAATTCACGGAGCGTCTCGACGCGTTCCCGTTTGCCTTTTAAGCTATCGAGCATGCGATAGTTCACGTTCATCTTCTCGAGCTCTCCTTTTAAAGGCGGCAAGAACGAGCGGTTGTTGATGAAGGCGAGCGCTTTGACACCGTCGACGTGAGACAGACGGCGGAGTAGCTCCGGCTTGTAGCGGCGTGTCGTCAACATGTAGCCGAACGACACTTGGTTATTCACGGCCCGCTCGATTTTAATGTGAGCCGGTTCATTCAAGAACGGTGCGGCCCAGGCGTTCAACGAATCCGTCAACGTCGCTGACACGAGCGCGATTTGGCGATTTGCTGCCGTATGCTTGATGATCCGCTCCGCGGTCTCGGTCAACCCGCTGTCGATGATTTGATCCGCTTCATCGAGAATGACAGTGTGCGTCTCATGCAACTTCAATTTTTTCTTTTCAATCAATTCGACGAGACGTCCCGGCGTCCCGACGATCAAATGCGGTTTTTTCTTCAATCGGTCGATTTGACGCTTCAGCTCAACCCCACCGATGAATGAAGCGATGCGAACATCACCTTTCTCCGTGAAGCGTTGGGCGACGTTTTGAATCTGCATGACGAGTTCTCGTGTCGGGGCGACGATGACGACTTGGATGCGTTCGTTCGTCGGGTCGATTTTCTCGATTGCCGGTAACAAATAGGCGAGCGTCTTCCCGGTGCCGGTCGGCGCCTCGATGGTCACGTCTTTGCCGTCAAGCAAGAGCGGGAACGCTTCTGCTTGGACCGGCATTGGTTCAGTGAAGCCGAGGCGCTCCCAGGCTTCGTTAATAAATGGTTTTGTAAAGTTCATATCAGTTCTCCTTATCGTTGGGCAAAAACAAAGGAAGCATAAGCGCTCCCTGTCTCAAATATAACGAACATGTTCGGTGTCGCCGTCAAATGACGAGCGCAGTGTCTGGGTATACGTTTGGCCGTCTTCGATGAGCGAAATGTGCACATCGATTCCGTCGGCTGTCCGTTCGATGCCTTCGAGCGTGAACCCTTGGTAGACGCGGTACTGTAACTCCGTCACCAACTGCTCATACGGTTTTAACTCGGGATGCGTCGCGACGACATCAATCGGTCGTGAGACGAGCGCGACGAGTAAGCTGTCTCGATAATCGATGAAATCTTCGTTTTCGATGTCATCATCGAAGCGAATCCAAAATCCTGCATCTTCAAATTCTGTAATGAATCCGTCACGCGATTCTCCGGCTGAATCGACTTTAAGTGAAATTCGATCACCGACTTTCAAGTCGTGCTCAGGTGTCAATGGTTCATACGTCATGGGAAGAACCCCTTCCTCTTCTACAATGTTCTGCCTTCATTGTGTCTGAAATGCGTCAAAAATTCAAGTTCTATCCCTGAAGTGTGAGGGACATCACACCTAAATCTGTATACTTCGTCACAGAAAGCAAAGAGGAGTACAGATGACGCTGAAGTCACGCAACCATGCGCCTCATCTGTTTCAAATTTGAGTGATTGCCTAGTATAACAGATGGTGAAGCGCTTACAAACGGCGAGGCGTATCAACGTTCATTAGATTGTTACAACATTCACAAGTTCGTAATACATCTTGTTCACTTTTTCACGTACACTCATATTATAGAAAGCAGGCAGTTATCTCAACCTATGAGGAGTGACCAACCATGGCAACCGAAATCAAATCAGCGTGGTCAGGATTTGTTCCTGGTCAATGGACGACGGAAGTGAACGTCGGGGAGTTTATTCGATTGAACCGGCACGAGTATACGGGAGACGACCGTTTCTTGGCGGGCCCGACAGAGGCGACGGATCGTCTTTGGGCACATGTGATGGAATTGACGAAACAAGAGCGAGAACGTGGCGGGGTTTGGGATGTTGATCAACATACGCCATCGACCATCATCTCGCACGGACCAGGATACTTAGACAAAGCGTTAGAGAAAGTCGTCGGCGTTCAGACGGATGAGCCGTTCAAACGCTCAATCCACCCGAACGGCGGGATTCGGATGGTCGATGCGGCACTCGAATCGTACGGATTCGAGCCGGATCCGCAGATCACCAAAATTTATTCGGACATTCGGAAGACGCACAACCAAGGTGTCTTCGATGCGTACACGCCTGAAATGCGTGCGGCGCGGAAATCGGGGATCATTACGGGTCTTCCTGATGCATACGGACGCGGACGCATTATCGGAGACTATCGTCGCGTCGCTCTTTATGGTGTCGACTTCTTGATGGCTGAACGGAAGAAAGATTTGGCGAAGCGTGGTGGCTTCTTGTCTGAAGCCGATATTCGGACACGCGAAGAAATGTCGGAACAGCTCCGGGCGCTCCAAGAATTGAAACAGCTCGGTACGGCGTACGGGTTTGACCTCGGCCGTCCGGCGGAAAATACACAAGAGGCGTATCAATGGGTGTACCTTGCTTATCTCGCAGCCGTCAAAGAACAAAACGGGGCCGCCATGTCGCTCGGACGCGTTTCGACGTTCCTCGACGTCTATGCCGAGCGTGACATCGAAGCTGGTCGATTGACGGAGTCGGATGTCCAAGAAATTGTTGATCACTTCATTATGAAGCTTCGAATCGTCAAGTTTTTACGGACACCAGACTATAACGAACTGTTCTCCGGTGACCCGACATGGGTGACCGAGTCAATCGGTGGCATGAGTGAAGACGGTCGCTCGAACGTGACGAAGAGCTCGTTCCGCTTCCTCCATTCGCTCTCAAACCTCGGCCCGGCTCCTGAGCCGAACTTGACGGTGCTTTGGTCAACGAGATTGCCAGAAGGGTTCAAACAATACTGCGCGAAGATGTCGATTGAGACGTCGGCCATCCAATATGAAAACGATGATCTCATGCTTCCGACGTTCGGTGACGATTATGGGATCGCCTGCTGTGTGTCGCCGATGAAAATCGGGAAACAGATGCAGTTCTTCGGCGCTCGCGCCAACATGGCGAAAGCACTCCTCTACAGCATGAACGGGGGACGCGATGAGAAGAGCGGCGACCAGATCGCACCGGCTTGGGAGATGAACACGGAAGACGTCCTCACGTACGAAAAAGTGTACGCTGACTTCGACCGGACGCTCGATTGGCTCGCTGAACTATATGTCAACACGCTCAACGTCATCCATTTCATGCACGACAAATACGCGTACGAACGTATCGAGATGGCGCTCCACGACCCTGAGATTTTACGGACGATGGCATGCGGCATCGCCGGCCTCTCGGTCACAGCCGACAGCCTGTCAGCCATCAAATATGCGACCGTGAAACCGGTCCGAAACGAACAAGGCATCGCCGTCGACTTCGAGACAGAAGGCGACTTCCCTAAATTCGGCAACAACGACGACCGTGTCGATGCGATCGCCGTCGAACTCGTTGAATCGTTCATGGAAAAAGTACGCAAGCATAAAACGTACCGTGACGCGCTCCATACGCAGTCGGTCTTGACGATCACATCAAACGTCGTCTACGGCAAGAAGACAGGGAACACACCGGACGGACGTCGCGCCGGCGAACCGTTCGCACCAGGTGCGAACCCGATGCACGGCCGGGATACGAAAGGGGCAGCCGCGTCGCTCTCATCAGTCGCGAAACTCCCGTTCGAACACGCGCAAGACGGTATCTCCTACACGTTCTCGATCGTCCCGAAAGCGCTCGGTAAAGAAGAAGTGGCACGTGAACTCAACTTGGCGGCACTCCTTGACGGTTATATGGGCGGGGCACATAAAGGCCATCACTTGAACGTCAACGTCTTCAACCGTGAGACGTTGCTCGATGCGATGGAGCATCCGGAAGAATATCCACAGCTCACGATCCGTGTCTCAGGTTACGCGGTCAACTTCATCAAGTTGACACGCGAGCAACAGATCGACGTCATCAACCGGACGTTCCACGGTTCACTGTAAACAAAGGCTTGGCGGCCTTCACTCGAGGGCCGCTCATTCGTTAGGAGGTCATTTCGATGACAATGGGATATGTACACTCGGTCGAATCGTTTGGAACCGTTGACGGCCCGGGAATTCGTTTTATCGTCTTTTTACAAGGTTGTGCGCTGCGTTGCCTCTATTGCCATAACGCTGACACGTGGGATTTCAAAAAGAATAACCATCGTTCGGCCGAGGATGTCATCCAAGAAGCGCTCAGCTATCGTCCGTTCATGGAAGCGTCAAAAGGCGGCATCACGATTTCTGGGGGCGACCCGCTTGCGCAGCCAGAGTTTTTAGAGGCGCTGTTGCGTGAGGCGAAGAAACACGGTCTCCATACGACACTCGACACGTCAGGTGCACTCCGTCCCCCTAACTTGGACGCGATTTTGGACCATACCGATCTCGTCTTGCTTGATATTAAACATATCGACGATGACATGTGTAAGAAACTGACAGGACGGAGCAACGTCAACACGCTCGCGCTCGCGGAGCACTTATCCGAGCGCGGAACGAACATGTGGATTCGCCACGTCCTCGTCCCGGAATGGACACTCGATGAAGGCGCGCTCCGCCGCACGGCAGCGTTCATTCAAAAACTCGATCACGTCGAGAAAGTCGAAATCTTACCGTACCATGAGATGGGCGTCTACAAATGGGAGGCGCTCGGTCTCGACTATCCGCTCAAAGGGATCAAACCCCCGACGACGGAACAAGTCGAATGGGCGGAAGGGATCTTACAAGGAACCGTTTAAAAAACTGCGCAGACCGTCATCATGGTCTGCGCAGTTTTATTATAGATGCTTTTGATTCACGTGTAGACGGATGGCGGTCTCATCGAGCGGGCGTTTGGCGACGCCGGTCTCGACGGCCGCGGTAGCGACCGCGACGGCTACGGCCGGTGCGACGCGTTCATCGAACGGACTCGGGATGACGACCCCGTTCGTCAAATCTTCCTCGGTCACTAGGTCGGCAATCGCATGGACGGCGGCTTCCTTCATTTCCTCATTGATTTCGGTCGCGCGAACGTCAAGCGCGCCGCGGAAAATGCCTGGGAAGGCGAGGACGTTGTTCACTTGGTTGGCGAAGTCTGAACGGCCGGTCGCCACGACGCGGGCGCCTGCGTTTGTCGCGAGTTCCGGCATAATCTCTGGAATCGGGTTCGCTAGGGCGAAGATGATTGGGTCGACGGCCATCGAACGGACCATGTCTTCCGTGACAGCCCCGGCCGCCGAGACGCCGATAAAGACGTCGGCCCCTTCGAGCACGTCGGCGAGCGATCCTTCGTGTTGCTTCCGGTTCGTCGCGTTGGCGATTTGGTCTTTGAACGGGTTCATCCCTTCGACGCGTCCTTCGTAAATCGCGCCTTTCGTGTCGCAGATGACGAGGTCCTCGACACCGAAACGCGTCAATAATTTGGCGATGGCGATGCCGGCTGCACCGGCCCCGTTCATGACGACGCGGAGTTCCGGCATCGTCTTATCGACAAGGCGTAGCGCGTTGACGAGACCGGCCAAGACGACGATGGCCGTGCCGTGTTGGTCGTCATGGAAGACGGGAATCGGAAGCGATTGTTTCAACCGAGCCTCGATTTCAAAACACTCGGGTGCTTTGATGTCTTCTAAGTTGACCGCGCCGAACGTCGGTGCGAGCAGTTCGACCGTCCGAACGATCTCGTCGACGTCATGCGTGTCTAGGCAGATGGGGAACGCATCGACGCCGGCGAAGCTTTTAAACAAGACGGCTTTCCCTTCCATGACCGGGAGGGCGGCCTCAGGTCCGATATTCCCGAGACCGAGGACGGCGCTGCCATCTGAGACGACGGCGACGGTATTGGCCCGGAGTGTATAGTCATAAGATAATTCTTTATCGTCAGCGATGCGTCGGCACGGCTCGGCCACACCGGGCGAGTAGGCGAGGCTGAGCGCCTCCTTCGTGTCGACCTCGACTTTCGGAGTCGTTTCTAATTTTCCGTGATGGAAAGCATGCATCTCGAGTGCGCGTTCATTCAATGTTTTCATGTCTCTCTCCCTATGGCTAAAACGATTTTGTCTATGGCGATTCGTGTATATTGTAACGAAGTAACCGCTTTCTTTCGAGGGATTTGTGCACATTTGATGGAACAATTTCTGAACGGATGTTCACAAATGTCGGACTCATGATAGGACATGGTGCTAATTGCATCCATCAAAAGAGGGAGACACGGTCATTTCCGTGACTCCCGATTCGTTATGCTTTCGTCTTTCGTTTCTTCTTCTCGGCGATGCGAGCTGCTTCCGCTTGTCGTTTCTCGGCGTAGCGGAGTTCGCGCTCGAGTTTGACGAAGCTTTGATACCGTTTCGCATCGAGCGTTCCGGATGTGATGGCGGCTCGGACGGCGCAGCCCGGTTCGTTGCCGTGCGAACAGTCGCGGAACCGACACGTCTCGGCGAGCGTCTCGATATCGCGGAACGTCTCGTCGAGGTGGTCGGCCCCGTCCCAAAGTCCGAACTCGCGCATCCCGGGTGTGTCGATGACGAACAAATCGTCAATCTGGAACAGTTCGCGATGTGTCGTCGTATGCTTGCCGCGTTCATCGCTCTCGCGGACGGCCTGTGACTCGGCGACGGTCGTCCCGGCGAGCGCGTTCGTCAGCGTCGATTTCCCGACACCGGACGAGCCGACGAGGACGATGGTGCTTCCGCCCGGAAGTGCGGCTCGCAACGCTTCCACGCCGTCCCCAGTGACTGCACTGACAGGAAAGACGTCGACCCCAGGAACCGTCAACGTGAGCTCGTCGACGAGGGCATCTGCGCTGTCGACTTGGTCCGATTTCGTCAAGACGATGAGCGGTGTGGCGCCGGTCTCCCATGCGGCGAGCGAATAACGTTCGAGGCGGCGCAGGTTGAAATCGTGGCCGCACGCCATCGTGATTAAAATGAAATCGACGTTCGCGCAGATCAGCTGTTCGCGCGTCTCGTTGCCGGCCGCTGCCCGTGAAAGGACAGTGCGTCGTTCAAGGAGACGTCGAATCAAGCCTTGACCATGCTCGCGAACGGTGAACTCGACATAGTCGCCGATGACGGGATAGTCGCGCTCGCTCTCGGCCTCATGCCGAAATTTTCCGGAGACGCTACACGTGTAGGTTTCGTTCTCTGTCGTGACGGTGTACATATGTTGGAACTGTGCCGTGACACGTCCCGTTGTGCTTGTTGTTTGATTCAAATAGAATCCTCCCTTTAGTAGTGGAGGACAGTCGCCCTCCGATTGGCTGACAAGGTCGGTACTGCATGGATTACGGTGCTCATAAAACATCATCCTTTCGTTGTTCGATAGCAGTAGTATACCACATCGATTGAGAACGCTAACATCTCAGTCTTCAGACCGAGGGAAAACAGGCCTTCCGCTCGTCGCATCCCGAAAAATAACGTATTATGATAAGAGTGTACTTAACGAGGAGGGATGACAGATGAATCGCCAGGTGAAGCAAGTGCTGTTCATCGTGGCCGCGATCTCTTTAGTTCTCGTTCTAATCGGCTTTTTACCAAATATGATCTTATTTGGTTTGGGGGCGCTCTTAGCACTGTGGGCTGGAGTCAGATTCATGGCTGTGACACATGTCGGCGCGAAAATCGGTTACGGCGCACTCGCCGTAGTCGGGATACTCACGGTATTGTCGAATATTTGGGCGTTAATCGGAATTTTGGTAGCATGGGTCCTGTTTAAAGGGTATATGATGTATGCCAACCAAAAGCGGGATGTCGAGATTTTTAACGCGGACGGGTCGCGTGCGAGCGGAAGTAGCTTTCAATCGTTTGACCAAGTCTGGCAGAAGTTTGTAAACCGTCGCTAAGATTCACAAGGAGGATACGAGGATGAAGACACCATTTGACCAGTTTCGTGATTTAGCTAATGAGTTGACGAAAGAGTTATCGAAAGAAATGAAGAAGTATCAAGATAAAGAGGCACCGCGCTCGAGCGGTGAAGCCGAGTTGAACCGTCACATCCGTGGCGCTGAAAAAGAAGCGTTGTCGGTCGAACGCCTCGTCGAGCGTCAAAAAACGTTGCTTGATGAATTGGCGACAAAACGTGATGACGCCAAACAGATGGCCGATAAGCGATACGAGCAGACGGAATTGGCGAAAAAAGCGGGTGAAGAGAAGCTTGCCGAACGGGCCGCTCTTGAGTCGAAGCACTACGGGGAACAATACCGCTACTTCGAAGGGTTGATCGATGAAGGAACGCGTGAACTCGATGCCCTCGAGCGTCGTGCCCTCGAGATGCGTTTGAAACTCGATGAGATGCAAAACAAACGTTACGAGTTTGCGATGCGTCAAAACATGGATTTGTTGAAAGGGGCACTCGACCAAATTTTCGGAGCAGACACGTCGAAATCGCATCCGTTCACAGAAGAGGAAGAGAAGAAAGAGTCAACTCCAGAAGAATCAATCGATTCGGCAGACGAAGATGACTTTGAAGCAAAACTGAAAGAACTTGAGCGTCGTTTCAAACAAGACTGACGCGACGGTTCAGCGATGGTCCGAGATGGATTCGGGCCATCGCTTCTTTGCTTCATATTACATATCGGGAGAGGAGGAAGCCGGGTGGAACGTTGGAACACACGCCAAATTATCGGATTTATGATTATCTTATTTGCCATCGGTCTATTCATCGACATCATCACTGGCGGCAATAGCGTCTTGTTCAGCATGATTTTACCGTTACTTTTGCTTTACATCGGACGTCGCTTTAGCCGGAAAGGCAACCAGCCGGTCAGCTATGTCTTTTATGGCATCGGTGGCATCATGCTCGTCGGACTCATCTTCTCATCGGCCGCTTTCGGATTTGTCTTGTCAGGACTCTTACTCATGTTCGGATATCGTCTTTATAAAAATCGTCCAATCGAATCGAATCGATTCCGCACACACCTCCGGCAAGAACAGGCGTTTTCGTTCGGCACAAAAGAGTCGGGACATTACGTGTTGAAAGACACGAACGAGTTCTTCTTGCTGCGTGACGTCGAAATGGACTTGTCTCGCGCCATCATCCCGGAAGGAGAGACGTTCTTACTGTTGAACGGACTCGCCGGTGACGTCCGGATCTTGATTCCGGCAGGGTACGATTATTCGATTGATGCCTCGATTGGATTTGGTAAGATTCAAGTCGATGAATCGAACTATTCGCCGGTGTTCAATCGCCGTTTCTATACGGCGTCGGACGACTATTCGACGGCGACGCGCAAAGTCCGGATTCATATCGTGCTCATGAGCGGAAGTGTCGAGGTGATGACGGTATGAAAAAAGATTCTTACCCAAGGACGGTCGTCTGGCATCAACTATTCAGTAGCTTGTTGACGGCGCTGTTCGTCACATTAGCCTTTTTAATAGGTGACTCGACTTCACTCCGAGATTTGTTCACGCGTGAAGAAGGGTTGCCTTTCGGTGTGTCCATCCTCGTCATCGCCGTTTTGATTGGCAGTGTGTTCGGGGTCGGGTCCTACTTTTACTTACGCCGCGATTTTCGGGAAGTCGCGAACGCTTTATGGAAACTAGAGAACCAAAAAGAAATTACGTTTCGTCCGCTATCCCCATATCGTGACACGTTAGAACGAATCGTCCGCATCAGCAAACAACGGACCGAAATGGTCGAAGTCGCCAAACGCGTCGGGGATCGTCCTGTCAGCGTCGAGGAGGCGCGGAGTGAAGCGGTCGTCGAAGAGCGTCGCCGTGTCGCCCGCGAGTTGCACGATTCGGTCAGTCAACAGTTGTACGCCATCTCGATGATGACGACTGCAGCGAAGCAGACGATTGACGTCAAACCGGACGTCGCCGCCAAACAGATTGCACAAGTCGAGGTCATGGCCCAAACCGCCCAAGCCGAGATGCGTTCGCTTCTTTTGCAACTGCGTCCGGTCGAGCTAGAAGGGATGACGCTGAAGACCGGGATTGAACGGTTGTTAGAAGAGTTGTCTCGTAAACAATCGACGGAACTCGTCTGGCGGCTCGAAGAAGTTCATTTGTCCCGTCACACGGAGAACGAACTGTTTCGCATCGTCCAAGAAGCGATTAGCAACACCCTCCGTCACGCCAAGGCGAAGCGGCTCGAGATTGAGATGCGGACCGTCCAACAGACGGTCATCTTGAAAATCAATGATGACGGCATCGGGTTTAATGTCGATGATACACAAGTCGCCTCATATGGCTTACAATCGATAAGAGAGAGAACGGCCGAGGTCGGTGGGACGTTACGTCTCGTCAGTGTGCCTGGTGCCGGTACTCAAATTGAAGTGCGCGTGAAACAACAAGTGGAGGGATTGGAATGATTCGAGTCGTATTAATTGATGACCACGAGATGGTCCGGGCCGGGGTGTCGGCTTTCTTGTCGACGCAACCGGACATCGAAGTCGTCGGCGAGGCCTCCGACGGGGCGACGGGCGCGGAGCTCGCGATCGCGGAGAAACCGGATGTCGTCTTGATGGACCTCGTCATGGAGCCGGTCGACGGGGTCGAGTCGACGAAACGCATCAAAGCGAGTTGGAAAGAAGCGAAGATTTTAGTCGTCACGAGTTTCTTAGACGATGAAAAAGTGTACCCGGTCATCGAGGCGGGGGCGATGAGTTACGTCTTGAAGACGGCGAACGCCAACGAGATTGCCGACGCGATTCGCCAGACAGCGGCGGGGAATCCCGTCATGGCCGCGCAAGTGACCGGTAAGATGCTCGAGCGTCTCCGTCATCCAGAAACGACGCTTCATGAGAGTCTGACGGCACGGGAACGTGAGATTTTACAACTGATGGCTGAAGGGAAAGCAAATCAAGTCATCGCCGATGAATTGTACATTTCGCTCAAGACGGTGAAGACACACGTGTCGAACATTTTGACGAAGCTCGACGTATATGACCGGACCCAAGCCGTCGTCTATGCGTTCCAGCACAACTTGGTGAGCAAATGAGCGGTGTCGTGATTCCGACGTTAGAAACGGAACGGCTGACGTTGCGGCCGCTCGAGGTGGTCGATGCAGGTCGGCTGTTCCCAATCTTTTCGAACGCGACCGTATTGAAGCATTACGGCATGGAGCCGCACGCCACAGTGGATGAGACGGTTCAAATGGTGACGAACATGGTCGAGGGGATGCGGGCGGGGACGGTCATCCGTTGGGGAATCGTTCGCAAAGACGACTTGACGTTGATTGGGACCATCGGCTTTCATAATCTCGTTCCACGCCACCGCCGCGCCGAGGTCGGATATGAGATTCACCCGGACTATTGGCGTAACGGCTATGCGTCCGAGGCGTTGCAAACGACGCTCGACTATTCAAGCCGCGTGGCAGCGTTTGATCGAATCGGGGCAGTCGTCTATACAGAGAACGTCGCCTCACAACACATGCTTGAGCGGAACGGGTTCATACGCGAAGGCACGCTCCGACACTACATGCGCCAAGATGGCAGGGCACATGACGTTTATATGTATAGCTACATACATGAAAGGCAGGATCACGAATGATCCTGCCTTTTAGCGTTTCTGGGCCTCTATTTGTTCGTCAATTTCTGATAGGTATTCCCATCGTTCCATCTTCGAATCGAGCGCTTCTTTCAACGTCGAGATTTCGGCATAAATCTCATTCACTTTTCCGATGTCGCTCCCGGCATCGGCCAAGCGTGCCTCAGCTGTCTCGATGGCAGACTCGATTGAGGCGATGTCGTCCTCAATCGTTTCCCATTCCTTCTGTTCTTTGAACGTGAATTTGACGACGTCCGTCTTGACGCGTTCTTTCTTCTCTTTCGGTTCCTTTTTCGCCTGCACCTTCGTCTCGACGAGCGAGGCTAAATAGTCGCTATATTCGGCATGATAGACGTTGATTGAGCCGTCTTCGAACGCGATCAGTTGGCCGGCGATTCGGTCTAAGAAATAGCGGTCGTGGCTGACGGCGATGACGGTTCCGGGGAAAGATTCCAAATAGTCCTCGAGAACGGATAACGTCTCGGTATCGAGGTCGTTCGTCGGTTCGTCCAAGAACAAGACGTTCGGCTCGTCCATCAAAATGCGGAGAAGGACGAGACGTCGTTTCTCGCCACCGGAAAGCTTCGCGATCGGTTTATATTGCGCATCCGGCGTGAATAAGAACCGCTCGAGCATTTGGCTCGCCGTAATCGATTCACCGTCCGGGGTGTGAATCACTTGCGCGATGCGTTCGATTTCATCGATGACACGGCGTGACAAGTCCTCGAATTCGACTTGTTGCCCGTAATAGCCGAGATGGACCGTCTCGCCATGCACGACCGTGCCGGACGTCGGCTCGAGCCGCTTGGCGAGGAGGTTCATGAGCGTCGTCTTACCACTTCCGTTCGGGCCGACGATGCCGTACCGTTCACGGCGACCGAACAACCAGTTGAACTCACGGATGATGGGCGTGTCGTCATATTGGAACGACAGGTGTTCGACTTCAATCACCTTTTTCCCGAGACGGCGCGATCCGACGGATACCTCGAGTACCTCGTCTTCGGCGAGCGACTCCTGATGCTTCAAGTCTTCGACGCGTTGAATCCGGGCCTTTTGTTTCGTCGTCCGTGCTTTGGCGCCACGTCGGAGCCAAGCGAGTTCACGTCGCAGGATGTTCTGACGTTTTTGTTCCATCGATTGCGTCCGCGCTTTTCGTTCGGCCCGTTTTTCGAGAAACAGCTCATAGTTCCCGTCATAGAAATAGCTCGTCCCGTCCGCAATCTCCAAAATGTGGTTCGTGACACGATTTAAGAAGTAGCGGTCGTGCGTGATGAGTAGGATGGCACCACGATAGTCCGCGAGCACCGTCTCGAGCCAAGCGATCGTATCGGCGTCGAGTTCGTTCGTCGGCTCGTCGAGTAAGAGCAAGTCCGCTTCGTCGAGCAGCGCCGCAGCGAGGGCGACCCGCTTTTGTTGACCACCCGACAGAGAACTGACGTCAGCCGTCACGTCCGGAAGTCCGAGCCGGTTTAAAATCGATTTTAATTTCGCCTCGGTTTCCCACGCGTCAGCGGCATCGACAGCTTGTTGGGCTTTCATGAACCGCTCGAGCCGCTGCTCGCTCGCCGGATCGGCTTCGAGTTGTTGCCGCGCCTGTTCATATGCTTTTAACGCCAGGACGGACGGAGTCTCGCTCGTGAACAGCGCATCTAAAATGGTTTGGTCAGGTGCGAATTCGACCGTCTGTGTCAAATAACGGATTCGGTAGTCGTTCGGGTGTTGCATCGTGCCGCGGTCGGCCGTCTCCACCCCGGCAATGATTTTCATAAAGGTGGATTTTCCAGAGCCGTTGACGCCGATGATGCCAATCCGATTCCCTGGGTGAATCGTCATCGTTACGTCGTCGAATAGGACTTTATCGGCAAACTCTTTATGGATCCCTTCGATGGTGAGTAAACTCATGACACATCTCCTTCTACGATTTGACGAATCGCGGCTTCGACCGTGGCGGCGACTTCCTTATTCGGGATATCGGCCGGATCGATGGCCGGAAGGAACGTCACGTCAACCGTGCCGGGCGTGATACGGTTTTTCGTCTCGAGTAGATGGTGGCTACCTTGAATCGCGACCGGGACGATTTTGGCACCGCTCGAAGTGGCGAGTGTCAGACTGCCGGCTTTGAATTCTTTCATCGGTCCGCCTTTCGAGCGTGTGCCTTCTGGGAAGATGATGATGGACTGTCCGGACTTAATCGTCTCGACGCCAGAGCGAATCGCCTTGATGGATTGCCGGCGGTCACTCCGGTCGATAAAGATACAACCCATCAGCTCCATCCAACGCGGGATAATTGGGAATTTTTGAACTTCGATTTTTGAAATGAACGCTTTCGGGTGTTTCGTCGCCGTGATCATAATCGGGACGTCGAAGTTTCCTTGGTGGTTCGCGACGTAGACGACCGGTTCGTTCGGGATGTTTTCGAGTCCCTTCACACGAACGTTCGCCCCGGCAACCTTTAATAAAAAGGTGGCCCATTTATAGGCGATGTCTTGCACGTAGCGATAGCGGGCCGGTACCTCGATCGTGCTTGCCTTCTTTAAAAACGGCAATGTCACTGGAAGTACGGCGAAAAATGAGAAAAACCAAACAGCGGTGCGAATCATACAGTTGTCTCCTTTCCATGTAGCGCGCAATAAGAAAGAGTCTTCTTCTCGAATGGAGAATCCGACTCTACGGCATGAAACCTTATTCCCAGAAGCGAGAATCGCTTTCCTCTTCTTCTTCCTCGAGTTCGAACGTCATTCGTTTATTCACCGGGTCGACGACGAAGTAAGCACCGTCTTGCTCGATGCTTTTGATTTGCATCGCTTGATCGTTCCCGATTTCAAGCGTGAGCCGAATCCGGTTGTCATCGTCGACGAGCAAGATTCCGTCTTCTTTCAGCCATAGCTCCATGACCGGTGAATAGCGTAAGATCCATTCGTTCGATAAGGGGATTTCATTCATACGTGTGTGTGCCTCCTACGGTTCAAATCCGTTATGCGATCTACTATCTTCATTAGAATAACAAAACTGACCGTCGAAGACGAGTGTTATGTAGAGCGTTTGCGCGAGCTAGAGTGCATCCGGGCGACGATTCGATTGATTCGCTTTTGGTCACGCCGTTCTTTGAGCAGGTTGTTCGTTTGCGCGATCAACTGCTTGCATGAAGACAATCCCATCGCGAGCAGCGCTGCGAATAAGAACGTGCCGATCGGGTCCTTGAAAAAACCGGTTTGGAACGAGACGGATAAACCGACGACCGAAACAATCGTGGCGAGAAAGTAAAATAGCATGAGTGACTCTTCCTTTCCGACAAGATTCAAAAAGTGCCGAACGTTAAATTCGTTCGACAATCGCCAGATAAATTCCTTTTTCTGTCGAACAAAAGAAAAAAACGCCTTCCCGAATAGAGAGGCGTTTCACTCTTGAACCATTGTGACCGATGAAGACACGTTCGTGTCGACACCGTTTGAGAAAATGAAGCTAAGTGAAGCGAGAAGGGCGAAGAACGTAATCAATAGCCCCTTCATAAAGCGTTTCGCAAATGAGCGAGATTGAACATCAAACATTTTATATCCCCCGTTCGGCCATGGCTGAAACCTAATTGTTAAACAACACTTCTCTTATAATAACGTTTTCAAAATGTGGATACTAGATGGAAATACGCCGTTCACAAAATTGTCACAATCATTTGAACATTATCGGCATAAGCCGGTCTTTTTTTCTTTTCATATGAGGGTTTGTGTTCACATTTTGGTCACATTTGTTTGGGGGAAGAAAAAGGAACATGATATGATTAGGAACGTGTGTAGGTAGGTATACTGACAGTAATAGAAGAAAAAAGGATGTGGATCATATGGCATTACGTGCAGGAGAAGTCGTAGACTTGGTCGCGGAACGTTCCGCTGATTTCGGTGTGTTCATCGGAAACGGTCGTGAAGAAGTACTGCTTCATCGAAAAGAGCAAACGGAAGAAGTCACGGTCGGACAGACGGTGCGTGTCTTCCTTTATCATGATTCAGAAGGACGGCTCGCCTCGACGATGACGATTCCGAACGTGACGTTCGATGAGTACGAATGGTTCGAAGTGACGGGTGTCCGGTACAATACGGGCGTGTTCGTCAATATCGGGATTCAAAAAGATGTGCTCGTCTCACAAGACGACCTTCCTGAAAATCGGTCGTACTGGCCAAAAGAAGGCGACAAGCTATGCGTTCGCCTCAAGTACGACCAAAAAGGGCGTCTGTTAGGCGACCCGGCTCCATACGCTTACTTGAATTTATTAGCTCGCCCCGCAAAAGAAGAGTGGGGCAACCAAGACGTGTCGGCAATCGTATTAAATAAACGAGACGTCGGGGTCAACGTTTGGGTCGAGAACGAGTCACTCGGTTTCTTACATGAAGCGGAGATGACAAGATGGCCACGCCTCGGTGAGCAGTTGACAGTCCGCGTGACGAAAGTGAAACAAGACGGTACGGTACTCGTCTCAATGAAGCCACGTGCGTACGAAGCGATTGAAGGGGACGCAGGAAACGTTCTCTCTTATATTGAAGAACGAGGTGGCCAAATGCCTTATGGCGATAAAACGGCACCTGACATCATCGACCGGGAGTTCGGGATGAGCAAAGCGGCCTTCAAACGTGCGCTCGGTAAGTTATTAAAAGAAAAGCGAGTTGAAAAGCTCGACAACGGGTACAAATTGAAATAAGATTACTCATGCTGACGCAGTCATGAAAAGTTTTAGAATGTATTTCTTTCATTTTAGAAATGAATACGTTATAGTTAGTAAAGTTGACTAAGAGGAAACATTGAAAGAACGTCTGTTGAACGAACTCTCAGACGTTTTTTGTATGAACAAAGGAGAATATAATTTGACAAAATTCCAAGATTTACAGTTAAGTGAAGCATTAGTAAAAGGTGTACTCAAGATGGGCTTCGAAGAAGCGACACCGATCCAAGCTGAAACAATTCCTGTCGCACTCACTGGAGTGGACGTATTAGGACAAGCACAAACAGGTACAGGGAAAACAGCAGCTTTCGGTATTCCGACAATTGAGCGAATCGATTCAAAGGCGCGTCAAGTCCAAGCACTCGTTCTTGCACCGACACGTGAACTTGCGATTCAAGTTGCAGAAGAATTAAACAAAATTGGGGAATCAAAACGTGTATACGCACTCCCTGTTTACGGTGGTCAACAAATCGACCGTCAAATCCGCGGCTTGAAAAAGAACCCACAAATCGTCGTTGCGACACCAGGACGTCTCATGGACCACATGAAACGCAAGACGATCAAACTCGACGAGATCCAAACGGTCATCTTGGACGAGGCGGATGAAATGCTCAACATGGGCTTCGTAGAAGATATCGAGACGATTTTGGCTGGTCTTCCAGCTGAGCGTCAGACGCTTCTCTTCTCAGCGACGATGCCACCACAGATCAAGAAGATTGCTGAACGCTTCATGAAGTCGCCGACAATCATCAAAGTAAAAGCGAAGGAAATGACAGTTGAGAACATCAACCAACAGTTCCTCGAATTGCGCGAAGGCCAGAAATTCGATACGCTTTGCCGTTTGATTGACATCGACTCACCAGAACTCAGCATCATCTTCGCTCGTACGAAGAAACGCGTTGACGAAGTGACAGAAGCCCTCATCAAGCGTGGTTACACGGCTGATGGTCTTCACGGTGACTTGACGCAGTCGAAACGTGACCAAGTCATCCGTCGTTTCAAAAACGGCACGATTGACATCTTAGTCGCAACAGACGTAGCGGCACGTGGTCTTGACATCTCAGGTGTGACACACGTTTACAACTTCGATGTGCCACAAGACCCGGAAAGCTACGTGCACCGGATCGGACGTACAGGCCGTGCTGGTAAAACAGGTACTGCCCTTACGTTCATCACACCACGTGAGTTCGGCCAAGTGAAAGCAATCGAGCGCGTGACGAACAAGAAGATGAACCGTCGTCACGTACCGACGATCGCGGAAGTACTCGAAGGCAACCAAAAGCAAGCAGCTGAAGAGTTGATCGAACGCGTTCAAGCGGGCGATTTCAAAGCTTACACGCAACTTGCGACAGAGCTTCTTGAAGAGTATGAAGCAGTTGAAATTCTTGCGGCAGCCCTTCGTGGATTGACGAAAGAGCCGGATTCAACACCAGTTGAAATCTCATACGCAGACCCAATTCGCGTGAAGCGTCAAGGCGGACGCAACGACCGCGGTGGATACCGTGGAAACCGTAGTGGCGGCGGCGAACGTCGTGGCGGCGGAGACCGTGGCGGCCGTAGCGGTGGCGGCGGTGGATACCGTGGCAAACGTAGCGGTGGAGACGACCGTCGTCGTTCGGACGATCGCCGTCGTTCAGACGACCGTGGCCCACGCCGTCCACGTGACTAATCGATAAATCAAAACCGCATTTCCTTAAGTGGATTTGCGGTTTTTTTATTGCGGTCATGCTACACTAAACGAGTAGAGATGGAAGGATGAGGTGTCAATGGATGGTAGAACTTAGTTTCGGTTTCGTCATACTGTTGGTATGTGTATTGGCGTTAAAGCCAATCGTATCAAAGACGGACCGGCCGAATTTTCGCTATATCCCCGTAGCGACGTTACTATTTGGCGCGATGATTTGGCTCGTCATGGCCATCGGTGTCGGTGGGAAAATGGGAATCGGCTATGGGGTAATGAGTATCGTGTATTTCATTGCTTGTTTCGGTGCCTATATGTATGTGCATACACGAGCGAGCTGAAACCGGCTCGCTTTCTTATTTTTGATTAAATGAATGAGGTGATGACGAGTGGATGCAGTGGATGTGATGATGAATCCAGACGAAGTCGAGGTGACGTATGAGCCGATTCTTGGGGCGGCTACGTTTCAAGTCGAAGGCTATATGGTGCATGGCCAGTTCAGGGGTGACTCGCTCACATCGTTCTTTTATGATGACGACGTGCCGGTCGAGTATCAGCTCGACATCGCAAAACGGATGGAACGTTTGGCTGCGGAGTCGCTGCGAGATGCGAAACAGTTCGTCACGTTTCGATGCCGGGCCGAATGGATTCTTGAAGCAGGGGGCGAAGCGTTCCTTGCGCCGCTTCACGAACTGAACTTCCCGCTCCATCGCATTTACGTGACGATTCAAGGGACCGATCTCGTCGACGTATCGAGACTGTCGCGCGTCGTCCAGTATTATCGTTCATACGGGGTGAAAATCGCGCTCGATTTCGCTGAGTCGACGAGCATCGAGGACATCATGGCCATCGCGCCGGAGCTATTACTCGTGGACTTAGCGACGATGGTCGAGAAGAAGACGTTGCCGGTGACGTATCCGCACATGTTGCAAACGATGGAGTATATCGCTTCAAAGCTCGGGGCTCCGCTCCTCTATAAATCAATCGATCACGTCGGGCAGTTGCGTTACGCGTGGCAACACGGTGGGCGTTTTTACATGGGCGGACTGCTTGGCCAGCGAGCGACGTCGCCTGTTCTGGAGACGAAAGGGATGAACGTCCTCGCGCAAGAAGTACCGTCATTCTTTCTTCACGACCAAGAACGGTTGCAGCGCCTTTATGAACTCGAATTTGAGTTACACCGTCAAATCCAAGAGCTCGCGGCCGGAAAGTGGTCCCGTGACAAGAAGGATGAGTGGCTACTTCATATCGCGACGAAGCTCGAAGGGAAGTTCGTGCGGTATTATTTGACCGACCGTACCGGTTTCCAGACGAGTGCGAACGTTTATCAGGCGGATGCCGAATGGAGAGTCGACAATACGTATCGGGGTTACAACTGGAGCTTTCGTCCGTATTTCATTCAGACTATGGCGGCGATGCGTGTTCGCGGGCGCGGTTATTTATCCGATGACTATCGAGACTTCAGCTCGAATGAAGTGACGCGGACGTTTAGCTATCCGTTGCCAGATGGCATGTTCTTATTCGCCGACTTGTCGGAGGAATACTTATACCAAAATCGATTATTAGACTGAAAGAGGGATATATGATGCTTGATTATGATTACGACGCATTACGTGAAATTGGACGCATCGTCGCCTTGGCCCGGGATGAGATGGCGAAAGCCGTCACACCGGGAATGACGACGAAACAGCTGGATGAGATCGGACAACGAATTCTCGAAGCAGAAGGAGCGGCATCGGCGCCGATCACGATGTACGAGTTTCCGGGCTATACGTGCATCTCGGTCAACGAGATTGCCGCACATGGCATCCCGGGCGAACTTGTCATTCAAGACGGGGACCTCGTCAACATCGATGTTTCGGCTGTGAAGGACGGTTATTACGCGGACACCGGGCGGACGGTCATCGCCGGTACGCCAAAATCATCACAGCACGAACGGCTCGTCGAAGTGTCGCTCACATCGCTCGAAGCTGGGCTCAGCAAAGTGAAAGCCGGGACGAAAGTGAACCAAATCGGAAAGGCGATTTACGCCGATGCAAGAAAGAACGGCTTCACGGTAATCCGCAACTTGGCCGGACACGGGTTGGGGCGTACACTCCATGGGGAGCCGGAGTCGATTTCGAACTACTACAACCGGGAAGAGAACGACATCTTGAAAGTCGGCCAAGTCATTGCCGTCGAGACGTTCATCTCGACGAAAGACGAAGTTGTCTATCAGTCGGAAGAGGACGGTTGGTCGCTCTTCACGCCAAACAATAGTCTCGTATCGCAATTTGAACATACGGTCGTCGTCACCGAGGACGGCTTTGAAGTGTTGACGGGTTCGTTCCGTTGACTGCCTCAGCTTGTTGACTAACATCAATTGAATCGCTCGTCCTTCCGGCGCCCACGCTTTCCGCAGGCAATCCCGGAGCCGCATCGCGACTCGCTTCGCTGCTGGGTCTCCGTCGGACGAGCAACACAAACGGTCGCCGTCGGGTGGCCGTTTGTGTTTTCTGGGGGACTCGATCTTCTTGAACACAAAAAAGACGAACCGAGCCGCTTTTTGCGAATGGGTTCGTCATCTGCCTTTTTATTTCAGCTGAATCGTCTCTTCGGCTAAGCGCCGGATCTTTGCCCAATCAGGTCGCGGGTCGTCCGGGATGATGAGCTGTCCGCCGTTGACCTCGAGCGGTGTGTCGAGCAAATCGGTCTCGAAATAGGCGCTCGTTCCCGCCATGTCGGCTGGGTAAGCGGCACCGCTCAAGGAAGCGAACAAGAGCGTATGGTAACGACCGATTGCGGACTCATACATGCCGCCGACCCAATACGGTACGTTCGTTTCACGGATGGCGAGCGCCTCGGTCAAGCCGCCGACGCGGGCCGGTTTAATGTTGACGATGCGGCCGGCACCGAGTCTGGTCATCGTCTCGACGTCTTGCCGGCATGTGATGGACTCGTCGAGACAAATCGGTGTCTCGAGCCGGACTTGTAAATCGGTAGACGCAGCCCAATATGTGCTCGGGTACGGCTGTTCAATCATCAAGAGGCGATGCGCATCCAACTGTTCGAACCACGAGAGCGGCTGTTCGACCCCGCTCCCGTTCAAATCGATCATGAGGGGGGCATCGGGGAAGACGGCACGAATCTCGTTCAACGAGTACAACAACTCTTCCGGTGCTGCCTTCAGCTTGATGCGGTCGAAACCCGACTCGAGTGCCCCTTCAATCGATTTAAGCGTCTGGGCCAGAAGACCGATCCCAATCGTTCGTCCGCAGTCGACCGTGTCACCCGCATCGAGCAGTTGTTTGAGTGTCTTCTGTTGCCGGGCTGCTTCAATCTCCCAACAGGCACTCTCCCACATCGCCTTGGCCATCGGATGGCCAATGATGGATCGGACGAGCGCCGGAAACGAGTGGGGTGACACGGACTGCCCCGCTAACAGGTTGGTGATGAGCGTCGAGACATCGATTGTCGAGCGAACCGTCTCTGCCGTATACCAGGGCGTCTCAAAAGCAACACCTTCCCCGTATCCGATGAGGCCGTCCGTCGTCTCGAGCCGGAGAATGATCGTCCGTCGGGTCGAGAGGACGGAGTGGGCGGTTACAATCGGATGTTTGAACGTCAATGGGACGATATATAATTCAGCGTGTCGAATCATAAGCGGTCTCCTTTAGGCGATGGCGCATCAATTTCCCGTTTGCGTTGCGTGGGAGTTCACGGACGGAATAGAACGCTTTCGGATGTTTATAGCTGGCTAAGTGTTCCGTCAGCAAGCGTTCCAGTTCGAGCGGGTCATACGACCCGACGATATAGGCGACAGGGACGGTTCCCCATGTCGCATCAAGGCGTCCGGTGACCCCGGCGTCTTCAATGCCAGGGCAACGCCGGAGCACGCTCTCAATCTCGGCCGGGTAGACGTTCTCGCCCCCTGAGATGATTAAGTCGCTTCTTCGGTCGTGGACGTACAAATAGCCGTCTTGGATTGTACCCAAGTCTCCGGTCCGCCAAAACCCGTCTGTCGTCCACGCGTCGGCTTCTGGTTGCTTATAGTAGCCGGGTGTCACGGTCGGACCGCTCACTTCAATCTCGCCATCTGGATTGATGCGGACTCGTGTCGGCAAGATGGCTCGACCGCTAGAACCGAGATGGTCGAGTGCTTCCGACGGGAGTAACGTCGCCACTTGGGAGCACGTCTCGGTCATGCCGTACGTTTGGGCGACCGGGATGTGACGGCGCTCGGCTTCCTCGAGGAGCGGCTTCGGTACTGGGCCACCCCCGACGAGTACGACGCGCAGGGCTTGGCGCTGTAGTCCGATTGCGAGCAACCGGTCGAGCATGACGGCGACGAGTGAAACGTGGGTGATGTGTTCGCGTGTAATCAAGTCGAGCGTCCGGGCGGCGTCGAACTTCGGTTCCACGTATAATGTCGAACCGAAACAGGCGGCCCGATACACTTGGGCGAGCCCGCTCATATGAAACAGCGGGGTCACGACGAGCATGCGGTCGCGTGTGCCATAGCCGAGGTGCTCTCGAGCGGCCACGGCGCTTGCGACATGGTTGCCGTACGTCTGCTTGACCGCTTTCGCGCGTCCGGTCGTCCCGGACGTGAACATGAGCGACATGACCTCGTCTTGTTTCCACGCGTGGAAGTCAGAGATTGGTTCGTCGTCGCGCATCGTGAGCGTCAGCTGGGGAACCGGGACGTCGCACGTTTCGTCGACGAGCAAAAGATCGACATCCGCCGTCTCGAGTTGCGTCTTGATCTCACTTTTCGTCAACCGTGTGTTCAGTGGGACGAGCACTTTCCCGAGTAAGAGAACGGCATGGACAGCGATGACGTACTCGGCGCTATTGGCAGCATACAGTCCGATATGACGGGCATCGGGTGCGTTCCGTTTCACATAGTGCGCGAGGCGTGCGCTCTCGTTCCACAACGTGCCCCATGTCAAACGGCGTCCGGCCGTGACGAGGGCGATGTGATCAGTCGGATGGTTCAGTGCATTCATCAGGCATACCTCCAAAAAAAGAGTAGCGAAGTCGCTACTCTCGTACAGATTAAGGGAAACGCGGGAACTGACCGAAGTCCGGGTCGCGTTTTTCTTTGAACGCGTCGCGTCCTTCTTTTGCTTCGTCTGTCGTGTAATAAAGGAGCGTCGCATCCCCTGCGAGCTGTTGAAGACCTGCGAGGCCGTCCGTGTCCGCGTTCATCGCGGCTTTCAAGAAACGGAGTGCAGTCGGTGAGTGTTGCAAAATCTCTTGGCACCATTGAATCGTTTCGGCTTCAAGTTGCTCGAGTGGGACGACCGTGTTGACGAGTCCCATGTCGAGTGCTTCTTGTGCGTCGTACTGACGGCACAAGTACCAAATCTCACGGGCTTTCTTATGGCCGATGATGCGCGCCAAATAGCCTGAGCCGTATCCAGCGTCGAACGAACCGACTTTTGGTCCGGTTTGACCGAAACGTGCGTTATCCGCGGCAATCGTCAAGTCACAGACGACGTGCAAGACGTGTCCGCCGCCGATGGCGAAACCGGCGACCATCGCGATGACCGGTTTCGGGATGACGCGAATCAAGCGTTGAAGGTCGAGGACGTTCAAACGTGGGATTTCATCGTCACCGACGTATCCACCGTGGCCACGAACCTTTTGGTCGCCGCCTGAACAGAATGCTTTTTCACCTTCGCCTGTCAAGATGATGACGCCGACTTCCTTGTCGTCACGGGCGCGGGCGAACGCGTCAATCAATTCGTTTACCGTTAGTGGACGGAAAGCATTCCGCACTTCCGGGCGGTTGATCGTGATTTTGGCGATCCCGTTCCATTTCTCGTATTTAATATCTTCATACGTTCGGACCGATGTCCAGTTTGCTACTGATTCCATTCTCATTTCCCCCTAAAATCAATTTCTCTATCATTGTACCAAATTGTTGGGCATTCTCGATATGTGGAGCATGGCCGGCGTCAGGAATTTCGTATAGTTGAATATGTGGTTGTCGTGCTTGCATCCGTCTCGCGATGTCTTTGAATTTGACGTCGCGTCCTCCGACAATCAAATCGGTACGCGGCAAACGGTCGAGCATCGGCCAGATAGATGGCATGCTGCCGCTCCCGATGGCACGGAGGCTATCCGCTAGCGCCTCGGGACGTTGGGCGAGCCGCTCCAGACGAAGCGTCGCGCGCATCTCGTCGGTCTGATGCCAAAGCGGGAGCCGTTCCCACCGGTCGACGAACGCCTCGATGCCACGTTGCTCGAGGAAAGCGGCGAGCTCTGCGTCTTGTGCTCTACGCTCACGCCGTTCGATTGCGGATTCGAGTCCCGGGGTCGTGCTAATCCCGATGAAATGCTCGACCCGGTCGTCACATGCGGCTAACGTCATACCGATTCGCCCACCGAGTGAGTAGCCGATGACCGTCCACGGTCGATCGTCGAGGTCGAGCAGGTTAGACAAGTCCCTGACTTGCTGACTCATCCGCATCCGATTGACATCGCGATGGCTCGTCCCGCCGTGTCCGAGGAGCGACGGGGAGACGAGGCGTACAGACAGGTCGGGGAAGCGGTCGAACCAATCCCCTCGCCCGGTAAACCCATGCAAGAGGAGCACTGGCCGTCCGCTCCCGTGGTCGAACAGTTCATAATCGACATCTCGGATTCGACGAATCACGTCCCATTCTCCAACGTCAACCGGTCGCAGAGTAAAGCTGTCCATTCGCGATGGGCGGTGACGTTCGCGGCCCGGTCAGACGGGAACTCGATCAATTGGACCCCCGCTTCGATGGCTTCTTGCACGGCTTCTGGCTCTTCGACGAGACGATAGCTCAGTCCGTACGTGTCGGCGAATCCATGGATATTCAACTCGAGCGGGGTGCCGAACAAGTCTTCGAATAGTTGCGGCTCGATGGATGCTTGTGGCAAGAACGAGAAGATGCCGCCGCCATTGTTGTTGACAACGACGACCGAGAACGTCCCCGGGTGCGTCTTCAACAACTGTAACGCGTTACTGTCGTGATAAAACGCCAAGTCGCCGACGAGAAGGGCGGCGTGTTCCGTGTCATAGCAAGCGCCGAGTGCACTCGATAAAATCCCGTCAATCCCATTCGCACCGCGATTGGCGAGGACGTCGATGCGTCGACCGGCGCTTAGCGTCGTGTCGACATCACGAATCGGCATGCTGTTGCTGACGAATAAGCGCTCGATTGATGTTTGGAGCAGGTGGCGTGTCAATGCGCTCTCTCCTGTCAGCCCACCTTTCGCGGCCTCTGTCACCCGTTCGAACGACTCGAGGCGCGCATGGTACACCTCGTCATACGTGCTGTCGATTTCCCGCAAATAGTCCCGGGCATCCCCGTAGACGACGGTCGCCATGCTAGAAGGGTCGCGGAATGAGCCGAGTTGTTCGATGACGACTTGTGTCGTGCTTCCGAGCCATTGATTCAATCGCTTCGATACCGGGGCGGCCCCGAAACGGATGGTCGTATCGGGAAGCCATTCATCCCGATGCTCGCTCGCGAGCCACGTATCATAGTTGACACATACGTTCTCGAAGCGTCGCATTCCACTGAGCGGATCTGCGAAAATCGGAATACGATGGACGGATGCCGTCTCGTGAATGGCTGCTAACCAGTCGTCAGGTGTACCAGGTCCGACGACGAAGGCGAGCCGTTCGACGTGGGCGTATTCAATGAACCGTGATATATCTTGGGGTGTTGGACGGACGTAAGTCGGCTCGCTCGGTGAACGTGTCGAACAAAAGCGCGCCTTCAACTGGTCGATGTCCGGTACGAGCGGTTCACGGAACGGGACGTTCACGTGAACCGGTCCGAGCGGCGCCGCGGTGGCGAGCCGGACGAGCCGGCTCATCGTCTGACCCATGTAGGAAAGCGCGGCATCGTCTGGTACCGGCAAGTCGACACTCGCTTTGACGTGTTCCCCGTAGAGACGAACTTGATCGATGGCTTGCGGTGCACCGACGTTTCGCAACTCGTGCGGTCGATCGGTCGTCAACACGACGAGCGGCAATTGCGCAATCATCGCCTCGGCGACGGCGGAGAAATAGTTCGTCGCGGCCGTTCCGCTCGTGCAGACGAGTGCGACCGGTCGAATCGTTTCACCCGAGCGGGTCAAACCGAGCGCGAAGTAGGCGGCCGAACGTTCGTCCACGACGATGTGATGCCGGATTTCTGGATGGAGATAGGCGGCCATGGCGAGCGGCGTCGAACGAGAGCCGGGACTGATGACGACGTCCGTGACGCCTTGTTCGACGAGCCGGTTCACCATATGGGCGACCCATCCCGTTAACGTGTCGTTCATGATGGACTGCCTCCTGGTGTGACGCGATTTAATCCGAGCGCTTCTTTGATTGGGCTCAGTTTCATCTCGGTCTCTGCTAATTCTGATTCGAGCTCAGACTCTTGGACGATTCCACAGCCTGCATACATCGCGACAAATTGGTGATGGACGAGCGCCGAACGAATAGAAACGACAAACTCGCCTTCGCCCTCGGTACTGAGCCATCCGAACGGGGATCCGTACCAACCGCGGTCGAATCGCTCGATGTCACGAAGCAGCCTGACGGATGTCCGTTTCGGGTATCCGCCAAGGGCAGGCGTCGGATGGAGCGACTCGATAATCGATAAGAGCGAGGCATTCGTATCGAGTGTCGCTTGAATCGGCGTATGCAGGTGGTAGACGGAGCGGGTCTGTAATATGCGAGGTGACTCAGGCGCTTTAATGGTCGCCGAATAAGGTGCGAGTGCGTGTTTAATCGATTTGACGACGATATCATGCTCTTCAAGGTTTTTCTGATCGTGGAGCAAGTGCGCTTTCGCCGCCTCGGCTTCGTCTTCTGAGAGTGGACGTTTTGTCGTCCCGGCGATGGCTGCCGTCTCGATATACGGTCCCTCTTTTTTCACTAATCGCTCTGGCGTAGCGCCGAAGAAGCCCATTTCTCGTTTCGGTTGATATAAGAAGATGTAGCTTCCGAGTTGTTGCGCTTCGAGATGACGTAACGTCTCGGCAAACGGAAACGCTTCATCGGACGTCTGGTAAATCTCTTCTCGGGCGATGACAATCTTTTCAACTTTTTCTTCCTTGATCGCTTGTTTGGCTTGTTGGAAGCTCGATTTAAAATGATCGACCCCATTCTTCACTTGCGTATACGTAGGGGACGGGCTGTCTGGCGTCTGGAGCGAGCTAAACTGGGCCAACTGGTCTGCCAATTGAATCAAGTACTGTTCGACCGATTGTTTTGCCGATACGAGCGTCGACACGGTCAGCGTGTGCGTATCGCCGAGCCGGCGATATAAAAATTTCGGCACGACGAGAGAAGCTTCCCCGAACGCTTCCCACATGTTCTTTTGAGGCCGAACGAACGTATCGAATGAAAAGCCCGAGAACGCGTATAAAATCGCGTCGACGTCTCGGCGATGCAAGCTCCAGTCGTACTGTAGTCGCTGAAAGCGCTCCGCACCTGACGCTGTTAGAACGAGGGCGTCGGCACAGCCGAGCATCTCGAGGGAACGGTCAGCGGAAGTGAAATAATAATGGGACGTTTCCGTGTTTTGAATGATATGAAACGCATCGAACGAAGGGATTTCCCACGTGTATGACGCAAGGACAGGACGTTGCCAAGCGCGGGCACGTTTATGGGCCTGTTCGATTCGTTGTTTAATATGTGTTTGAGTATCTGGCATGAACGAAAAGCCTCCTCAATCCGATAGAATTCTCATCTTTTAGTGTATCATGACTTGGCTGTCGAACTGCCTGTCAAATGCTCGAGGAAACGGCGGGCATTGACAGATTTTTTTACGTAGACGTAAACTAACGAAGGGAGGGAAGGATATGAAACAGAGAGAGAAAGGTGCGTATTGGCGCATGATTCGGCCGCATACGTTGACGGCAAGCTTTATTCCGGTGTTGCTCGGGACGTTTATCGTCGTCGGTCAAGTCGAGTTGAAATGGGGATTGTTTTTAGCAATGCTCATCGCGTCCGTCTTGATTCAAATCGCAACGAACTTATTTAACGAATACTATGACTATAAACGTGGTCTGGACCATGAAGGATCGATTGGAATCGGTGGCTCGATTGTCCGGGATGGCTTCACGCCAGGGCAAATACTCGGGATTGCCCTCGGGATGTATGGGGTCGCGGCCGCGCTCGGTCTCTATATTGCCGCGTCTACAAACTGGCACTTATTATGGATTGGCGCCTTGTCGATGGTCGTCGGCTATTTGTATACGGGCGGGCCGCTGCCGATCGCCTATACACCATTTGGCGAGCTGGTCGCGGGACTATTCATGGGATATGTCATTATCGGGATTTCTGGATATATTCAAGTCGGGACGGTGACGACTGAACTGCTCATCGTCTCATTCCCGATGGCACTGTTGATCGGGGCGATTTTACTCGCCAACAACATCCGGGACTTAGATAACGATAAAGAGAACGGTCGACGGACGATCGCATGTCTCGTCGGGCATCGCCGAGCTGTGCTCGTATTGGCAGGATTTTTCGTGGCAGCTTTAGTCGGAATTCTCGTCGGTGTGTTCGTGTATGGTGTTACGCCATGGGTATTGCTGTCACTGTTCACGATTCCACTCATGGTCCGCGCTGTGAAGCGGTTCTGGGTGAAACGTGAACCGGTTGAATTGATGCCGGCGATGGCGATGACGGCGAAGGTGAACACATTGTTCGGGGCGTGGATGGTCATCGGTCTGATGGTCGCCCGCGTGATCACATAACGTAAAGGAGTGGGGAAGATGACAGTCGTCAAAGAAATGTTAGCGTTCAATGAACGATTCGTGACGGAAAAACAGTACGAGCAGTTCGTATCCGATAAGTTTCCAGATAAAAAAATCGTCATTTTGACGTGTATGGACACACGATTGACAGCTTTGTTGCCGCAGGCGCTCGGGCTCAAAAACGGGGACGCCAAAATTATTAAAAATGCAGGAGCCGTCTTATCGCATCCGTTCGGTTCGGTCATGCGTTCGATTCTCGTCGCTTTATATGCGCTCGGAGCGGAGGAAGTGATCGTCGTCGGACACTATGACTGCGGGATGGCCGCCATTGATCCGAACGCGGTCATTGCTGAGATGGAGCGGCGGGGGATTGACCCTCAGACGCTTCAAACACTCAAAGCGTCCGGGATGGATTTGGAGAAGTGGTTGCACGGATTCGATTCGGTCGAGGCGAACGTCATGAACTCGGTCAGCTTGATTAAGAATCATCCGCTCTTGCCACCGGAAACGAACGTCCATGGATTTGTCATCGACCCGGGAACGGGGCGACTCGACGTCGTCGAGGTGTGAATCAGAAAAGGCGAACTCGACTGTCGAGTTCGCCTTTTCTCATCCGTACGTATTGATTGGGATATCTTTATAATCGTCTTCTGTTTCGCCTTTTTTCTTCGCTTTCTTGTTCTTCTTGAAATCACGTTCATATTCTTGTTCGCTTGGGGACTTGAAGAATCGCATCCACGTGGCGTTGATCTCGGAGCCGATCAAGATGATCATACCGGTCAATTGAAGCCATAATAGTGTCACGATAATTCCGCCGAGCGAACCGTACGTCGAATCGTAGTTTC
The DNA here is from genome assembly GCF_000714435.1 of Exiguobacterium alkaliphilum 12/1. Lineage (GTDB taxonomy): Bacteria > Bacillota > Bacilli > Exiguobacteriales > Exiguobacteriaceae > Exiguobacterium > Exiguobacterium alkaliphilum. The sequence goes on along the minus strand of NZ_JJMW01000022.1, from coordinate 48,340 downwards.
CGAAGTTCGACACGTATAGACTAAACCCGAGCGAGACGAGTTGCCACGTGATGACCCCGAAAATGGCGCCTGGAATCGTGCTCTTCCAAAAGACGTGTTGCTGGGGTGCGATTTTATAGAAAATCGACAGCGTCAAAATCAAGATGACCGTCGTCAGCGCGTAACGAAAAATATTGATTAAGATGACCTCGGCCCCGGAAATCGGAAGGAATTCCATAAGGAACGAGATGATCTGCGACCCGAACACGTTCGAGACGATGAGGAGCAATACGCCAACACCGAGTAAGAACGTCAATCCGAGGGCGATGCCTTTACTGACAAAGAAATTTCGTTCGTTGTCTTCCCCGTAGGCGTGAATCGCCATGTTGATGAGCCGCTCGACCCCTTTCGAGGCCGACCAAATCGCTAAAATCGCACCGATGGAGAGCAGTCCGCCACGCGGTTCCCCGAGCGCTTCAAAGATGCCCGATAGGAACTCGGTCGCAGCGGCACCCGGTGCCAAATCGTTCAACTGCTCTTGAAACGACGCCTGTGTGATGTCAAAGAACGACAGCAGCGCCAGAATGAAGATGATTCCTGGGAAAATAGATAAAAACCAAAAAAAAGCGAGCGTCGCACCAAAGTCTTGGACGTTATGATCTTTAAATCGGCGCAATAATTCTTTTCCGAACGCGAGCCAATTCTTTTTTTCTTTCACTTCTTTCGTGTCCATAACATGCCTCCTGAACGTTATCGTTAGAAACTATCTTCCCGATTTGTGAGGAGGTTACACTATAAATTCAATCTTCGGCCAATGTTTTGTCGTAAAAGCGCTCTGAAGACTGACTAAGCAATTCTGCGAGCGAGGGCGGACGGACGGGAAGGTGGCTGAGTGCACTCCGTTTGATCCACATCGGTGTGTAGGATCCTTCCGTCTGTTCGGCTTGAAACTCTTCGCCCGTCCCGGTCCCGAATTCGCCACCGGTGACGCGGGCCCAGTAGTAGGGGTTCAATTCACCGTTGAATGCGACATGGGCGGCGACGCCTTCAAGTTCGACGTGTACGCCGAGTTCCTCGTGCGCTTCGCGTATCGCCGTTTCTTCGGTCGTATGGCCAAATTCGACACCTCCGCCCGGGAAGACATAATAAAGGACGTCAGCTTTTTCGCGACGAATGAGGGCGATCTCATCTTGTTCATTGACGAGAATGATGGCGCTCCGTTGTTTCGTTCTCATGAATTCAATCATTCCTTTCTTAAAACCGAGAACAAAACGCATCGACACGGCGGTCGATGCGTTAGCTCAGTCACGTGTTGGTTGTTCAAGTGAAGCATACATCTCAGGCGTCAGTCCGTTGTCATGAGAGCCGATGACTTTCCCGGCGACACGCATGCCGAGACGAAGTGCATCTTCAATCGAATGCTCTTTCATGAGCTCGGAAATAACGGCAGAGAAGAAGGAATCCCCGGCGCCTGTGGAGTCGGCAACTTTCACTTTCGTCGTCGGCACGTGACCTTGTTCGTTCGTACGAAGGTCGACGTAGACGGCGCCGAGCTCGCTCATCGTGACAATCGTGAGCGGCGCGCCTTTCATGGCGAGCACCTCGGCGACGCGAAGGGCATCGTCAACCGTGACGATGGACATATCCGAGAGAATCTCGGCTTCTTCGCGGCTACAGATGAAGCCCGTGAACCCTTGGAGCAAGTGACGGTTGCGTTCGATGACCGAGAGATGGCCGCATACACCGTATAGCGGGAGCTTCATCTCGCGGCACAATTCGATTGTCTCGTTCAAGACGTTGACCGACAAGTCGAGGTCGATGGCGACGGCCGCGCTCTCAGCGAACACGGTATCGATGCGACGGAGGATGCACTCTTCCATCATCGCCTCGTCAGGTTGTTTTGAGATTGACGTCTGGAGGTCTCCGTTGTTGTCCATGACCGCGAGCCACATGCCCATACCGTTGTCTTCGAGCAAGTCGACATGGTCGACGTTGACGTTCAAACCACGAAGTTCTTCGAGGACACCGATGCCGATTTGATCGTTCGTCACGGTCGAGACGAAGCGGACATCGTTCCCGAGCACACCTAAGTTTTGGGCGACGTTGCGACCGGTACCGCCGTTTGAGAACGCGATGTCTCCGACGTTTTTCGCATCTTTATGAAGCGGGGCGAACGACGTTCCTTTAATGTCGACAAACACCTTGCCGATTACTGCAATCGTATTCATACCTTGTACCACCTTTAGCCAATCTACCTATTGTTTCGGTCTGTTAGACACATTGTTTCCATTATAGCGAAATCGGCATTTGCTTTCAATGACGGTTTCGTGACGTGTCGAAATTTGTCAGTCCCATGATGAGCTGAGCAAGCGGAGGCCGTTCAAAATGACGAGAATGGTCGACCCTTCATGTCCGACGACGGCGAACGGCATGACGAGTAACTCAAAGATGTTCGAGGCAATCAACACGAGGATGACCCCGAGAGCGAAGACGACATTTTGAAGGACAATCCGATTCAGTTTGCGCGATTGCTCGATGGCGGAACTGAGGCGGACGAGGTCGTTTTTCATGAGGACGACATCTGCCGTTTCAAGTGCGGCGTCCGTTCCTTCGCCCATCGCGATGCCGACGTCGGCCGTCGCGAGCGCCGGGGCATCATTGATGCCGTCCCCAATCATACCGATCGAGCCGTATTCCGCTTTCAACAACTTGATTTGTTCGACCTTCTCATCCGGCAGGCACTCGGCGATATAACGGGTCAAACCAGCTTCTGTCGCGATGGCCCGCCCGGTCGCCTCATTGTCGCCGGTGATCATGATTGTTGCGATGCCGAGACGGTTCAAGCGTTCAATCGCTTGTTTCGCTTCCGGACGCAATGTATCGCGGAGGGCGAACGCACCGAGTGTGCGTGACGCGTCACTGATGAAGACGAGCGTGTGACCGGCTGATTTCAACTGTTCGACTTGATCGGGGAAGAAGTCACCACTCACATCGGCGAACTTTTGTTTGCCGACGCGATACGTCACTCCGTCAATCATCGCCTCGATGCCCGAACCGGTCACGTCTTTGAACTGTTCCATCGTGCCGGTATGTTTGCCTGTGTAGGCGACGAGCGCCTCGGCGAGCGGGTGCATGGAATGTTCTTCAATCAAGCTGACGACGCGGAAAACATCGTCTCGGGTGACGTCCGGGTGAAGCAACACATGCTGGACTTCGGGTTTGCCGATCGTAAGTGTGCCGGTCTTGTCAAACGCGATTGCTTTGAGTCGTCCCATATTCTCGATATGGACGCCACCTTTAAATAGAATCCCGTGCTTTGCAGACGAGGCGATGGCAGCCAAGGCGGCCGGTGTGATGGCGGCGACGAGGGCGCAAGGTGAGGCGACGACGAGCAGAATCATGCCGCGGTATATGCTCGTCTCGAGCGACCATGGCGTGAGCGCTGGCCCGAGCAAGATGATCGCGGCCACCGAGGCGAGGACGATTTGGACGTAACGTCCTTCGTACCGATCGATGAATTGGGCGGACGGGGACTTTTCTTCTTGGGCTTTCTGGACCATTTGAATGATCTTTTGGAACAACGTCTCCGTGGCGAGCTTCGTGACTTCAATCGTTAAGACGCCGTTCAAGTTGACGCTTGAGCCGAACACGTCGTCACCGACCCCGCGGTCGACCGGGATTGACTCACCCGTGATGGCGGCTTCTTCGACCGAGGCGTAACCGCTCAAGATGCGCCCGTCGACCGGGATACGCTCGCCGGGGCGGACGTAAATGTGGTCGCCGACAGCCAACTCCTCGATCGGGACGACGTCGAGCCGGTCGCCCGTGACGCGTGTCGCTTGTTCAGGTTGCAGTTCCATGAGCGACTCGAGGGCACGCTCGTTCTTGTTCATCGTATACGTCTCGAGGGCACCCGATAAGGCGAAAATGAAAATGAGGATGGCACCTTCCATCCAATAGCCAATCGAGGCGGCGCCGATCGCCGCGATGATCATCAACAGCTCGACGTTCAGCGACCGCGTCTCCCACGTGTCGGTCAATCCTTCTTTCGCCTTGGCGTACCCCCCAATCAAGAAGGCAGACAAATACAAAGTGACATAAATCCACGGCGTTCCAACTTGTTTTTCAGCGAGATAAGCGAGTACAATCAATACACCGCTGAAGAGCGCCATGATGAGCTCGATATGCTCGAACCAACTTGCCCGTTTGAAGACGTGGCTTTTTTCGTGTGTAGCGGTTGATGTGTTCATGAAGCACCTCTTTCTAATTGATAATGGATATCACTTAAATGATAATGAATGAGGATGATTATCATTATCCAAACCCTTAAAATGAGGGTTTTTATTGGTTTTAATCGATTATCCTTATTTATAATTATTATCATGTAAGGTTATTTTATCATGGAAGAGAACAACTCACAAACTAAAAGATTAAGGAGATTTGGTGACATGCCCAACTTGTTTCAACGGCCTTGGACCGTCACGTTGTTCGCTTTATTGAACACGTTCTTATGGGGGAGTGCGTTCCCGTTTATCAAACTGAGCTATGAAGCGCTTGAAATCAGTCCGGACGAATATGGTCAGCAACTCATTTTTGCTGGAGAACGGTTTTTGCTTGCGGGTGTCTTACTTTTATTGATAAGCCGTACCGTCTTCAAGCGACCGATTCATTTGACGGTCGAACGCGTGAAGGCGTATGCGCACCTCGGTGCGTTTCTGACATTTTTACAATATTTGTTTTTCTACGTCGGACTGTCGCTGTCGACGGGCGTGCAAGGTTCGATTATCGCAGGTTCGACATCCTTCTTCCAAATGGCGCTTGCGCATTTTCGGTACGAGGACGACCGGTTGAATCGGTTGAAAGGAATCGCCCTCACACTCGGCTTTTCCGGCATCGTCATCGCCAACTGGCCGTCCGCGAGTTCAGAGATCGGGTTTGGGGTCGGGGAAGTGTTGCTCATTTTGGCGATGGTCTCGGGGGCGTTCGGCAACTTGATCGCAAAAGATTACTCCCGTAGCCACGACGTTGCGCCGATGACGGCTTGGGCGATGGTGTTCGGATCGCTCGGCCTGCTCACCGTTGGCGTGGTACTGGACCCAGGTGGTGTGTTCTTGCCTTACACCGGGAAAACGCTGTTATTCCTCTTATACTTGGCACTGTTATCTGCGGTCGGGTTCACCTTATGGAACACGCTGATGAAATATAATCCGGTCAGCCGCGTGTCACTCTATATGTTCTTTGTTCCCTTATTCGGGGTCATCTTATCGGGTGTTTTACTCGGAGAGACGATTCCGTGGAATGCACTCGTCGGGCTGTTGTTCGTCGTCGCGGGGATTTATTTATCGACTTACTTCCAAGGTCGTAAACAGTCTGTGCGCAAATGAGATTGAAGCGCGGTTGACGGAATTGTGTTCTCATGGGAAAATATATTAAAAATTCTGAATTCTTTCAGTTCACAGTCGGTCTTCGTCGTAAAGACTTGCGTACAACGTGTCATAAAGGAAGGAGGAAAGAACGTGACGAGAAACCAGATTGTCCGCAATATACTCGTCTCGCGGCAACCGCGTGATGAGTACGTCAAGTACGTGATGAAGTGCGTGAGTCGGGGGTTAAAAGAGCACCATGACCAAGTGGATGCGCGTGCCGTGCGACAAGGCGACGACATTCAGACGAAATGGCAAATTAACGACCGGGTCATCGAGGTGACGCTCAAGTCGGACGTGTTGGCCACACTTGAGACAGAACCGTACGCGCTCGATGAAGTGTTCATTCAGGCGTTCGAGCGAAATGACGTCCGCGTCGGTCCGGCGAGAGAATAAACGAAAAGGGATGGGGCTCCGGCGAGCTCCATCCCTTTTTACATATCAATCGGTTTGGCTTTGGCCGTGAACAGGCTGACGGCGAGAATCCCGAGGATGAGTGTATACATGAGAAAATATACGTCTTTTGGCAAACTGATCCAAAACGCACCAATCATCGGACCACTAATCGAACCGACGCTGAACGCGATGCTATAGAGCATGTTGCCGGTCGGTAACAGCGAGCGTGGCAACACTTCGGTCATATGGGCGAGGCCGAGGGAATAAGTCGATCCGAGACCGGCCCCGGCCAAGGCGAACAAGACGAGTAGCCACACATAATGGTCGACGGCTAAGTTCGCGAGCGCAAACAATACCGTACCGAGCGTCAACACGATTTGTAAGATGCGTTTCTTCCCGAAGTGATCGGCAAGACGACCGAGCGGGAGTTGGACGAGGATGGAAGCGACGATGAACGTCGTGATCAGCGTACTCGTCTGAGCGAGCCCGATGTCGTTTCGGACCGTGAAGATTGGCAAGTTCGCATTCAAGCTCGCCTCGAGAAACCCGTATGTAAAGGCAGGGAGCAGCGTATAGCCGGCACCAATCAACACAAGCCGAATCCGCCCGGTCGAGTCTGTTTTCACTTTCTCCGCTTCAGGGAATTCGTTCTCGACTTTAAAGATGAGGACGAGTGAGGCGAGACAGAAGAAAATCAAGACGAGGAACGGCAACCAGAAATGCAGGTCGACGAGCGGTGCGATGAGTGGACCGACGGCAAAGCCGAGACTGAACGACATGCCGTAGTACGCCATCGCTCGACCGAGGCTTCGTTTTTCGCTCACGGACGTCACCCATACTTGCGAGCCGTAATGGAGTGCGGAGTCACCAAAACCGATGACGAAACGCATGACGGCCCAGGCAAGGAGCGTTGGCCAAAGTGGTAAGAAGAACGTCGCGAGCGCCGTCAAGACGATGCCTAAGACGATGGTCGGTCGAAACCCGTACTTGCGGACGAACCGTTCGAGCAATGGCGCCGAGACGATGACACCGAGATAGAGCATCGTGGCGTTCAGGCCATTCAACCATGCAGGGGTCCCGTCGCGTTCGATGAGCGTCGATAACAGCGGGATGAGCGCCCCTTGAATCAACCCGGAAATAAATACGATAAGCAATAAAATCGAAAAACGAAACCGTTGCATAGTTCACCTCGTCATTACATAGTAAAAAGCTGAGAAGGTTCTCAGCTTTTTGTTTCGTCAATCGGTTGAGTGAGATGGTTCAAATGTAAGAGCTCATCGTCCCAACTGCCTTGACTGAAAACTTCATCACGGTCTACTTTGTCTGAAACGAATGCGGCTGTCAATAAGATGCTAAGCACACCACCGAAAATGATGATGGCCATGACGGTGATCATGAATACATAGATGGCAGTCATCTCATACACCTCGATTCAGTTTAGATACTAAATATTTCCCGATGCGAAGGAATTAAAACGGGTCGGCGACACGTTTTTGAAAGTCAATTTCTGGATAGTACGCTTGCTTGACGAGCGCGTTCGGACCGAGACATTTCACGGCCGGACAATGACAAGACAACGTCGCGTTCAAGGTACTGTTCGTCCACGTCTCATACGCCTCTTGGAACGATGTGTCATACAACGTCCCGAGCGACCCGAGTTCATCGCCGAAATCAGTGACGATAATCTCACCGTCAAAGATGTTCGTGTTCAAACGAGAACGGCCGTCTGGGTCGTTTCGGACCGTGACGTTTTTCGCTTCATGCAGCCGCTTCAACAAGGCGCGGTCTTCCGGTAAGTCGGAACACGCATAGAAAGGCAACGTACCGAACAGCATCCAAACGTTTTCATCCCGCACGTCGAGCAGGTCGTGGATGGCTTGGCGAATGTCCGGGAGTGAGGCCGATTCGAGCGCGCTCGCAAAGTCGGCGGGGTACATCGGGTGTACCTCCATGCGCTGACAGCCGAGCGAGACGATTTCCTCATGGATTGCCTTCAGATGAGGAATCGTCCGTTTGTTGAGCATCGTCTCGGCCGATACGATAATGCCTTCTGACGTGAGGGCACGGGCGTTGTCTTTCATCGTCTGGAGCATCTTCAACCGCGCGGCCTCGCTCGGCTTCCGATCCATCATCGCGAATCCGCCTTCTAAAAAGTCGGCATCCGTCCCCCAGTTATGCGAAATGTGCAAAACGTCGAGGTACGGGGTAATAAGATGATAGCGAGACAACGGCAACGTCAAGTTCGAATTGATTTGCGTCCTAGCCCCGCGTTCCTTGGCATATTTGAGCAGCGGCACGACGTAGTTGCGGACCGATTTCATTGATAGCATCGGCTCGCCGCCCGTAATCGAGAACGCACGCAAATGTTCAATCTCGTCGAGACGCGAGATGAGCAGTTCGAGGGGCACTTCAGGAGTTTCGGTCTGGTCGAGCATATAGCCGACGGCACAGTGTTCGCAGCGCATGTTGCATAGTTTGGTCGTCGTCACTTCCACGTTCGAAAGGACGAGACGACCGAACTCGGTTTGATCGAGATACGCTTCCCACGGATCAAACGTTGTCGAGATGTTTTGCATGTTGATTCCACCTTTTCATCTAGTCACACGAAATAGTATGCTATAATAACAACTCTTTGTCACGAACCAAAGGAGCGATCATGAGATGGGTAAATCACGAACCGATACGGCAGGAAAAATGAATGTGTTGAAATCGAGAACGGAATTGCTCTGTCTGTCAGTCAATACGTTGGACGAGCACACGACGCCAGAGGATTTGCATCGCCTGTTAGCTGACATTGATTCCTTACGTGCGAAAGTCGTACGTTACGCCAAAGATTTAGAACAAGGATCGAAAGGATGAAACACATTGAAACTGATCGTAGGAGATTACAAGAGCGTCACCGCCGAACGTCTCGGAATTAACGGGGAGGGGATTGCGACCATCAATCGGATGGTCGTCTTTATTCCGAACTTGTTGCCGGGTGAAGAGGCGAAAGTCGAGATTACACGCGTCGAACGAAACTATGCCGAGGCCCGTGTCGTCAAGCGCGACAATGCGTCAAAAGACCGTGTCAAACCGCCGTGCCCAATCTATGACGAGTGTGGGGGCTGTCAGATTCAACATATGAGCCCACGCCTTCAAATGGAGTATAAGGAAGAAATCGTTCGCAACGCGTTCCGTCAAAAGACGAAACTGAACGTCGACAAATCGAACATCCGCCCGACAAAAGGGATGAAAGATCCTTGGTATTACCGAAACAAATCTCAGTTCCCGCTCAGTGTCCGTCGTGGTGAAATCGTGTCGGGGCTGTATAAACCGAACTCGAATACGCTCGTCCCGATTGAACATTGTATGGTCCAACAGCGCGACACGACGAATATCAACAACGCCATCGTCCGGATCTTGAACGAGCTCGACATCCCGGTGTACGACGCGCGTCGTGATACTGGCTTTGCCCGGACTGTCGTCGTCCGCTCGGGCTATAAGACGAACGACGTCCAAGTCGTCCTCGTCGTCGGGCATGAAGATGTACCGGACCTAGACGAACTTAGCGATCGCATCATGGGGTTGCCGAACGTCGTCTCGTTCCATTTGAACATCAACTCGAACCGTTCGGGCGTCATCTTCGGCTATCGTACGATTCACATCGCCGGCCAAGAGAAGATGGACGAACAGCTCGACGACGTCCATTACCACTTGTCGCCACGCGCGTTCTTCCAACTGAACCCGGCCCAGACCGAGGTCATGTATCGTGAAGTCGTCGAGGCGGCCGCTTTGACGGGCGAAGAACGTGTCATCGACGCGTATGCCGGCGTCGGGTCGATCGGGCTGTGGCTCGCGCCGCACGCCAAAGAGATTCGCGGGATGGAAGTCGTCCCAGAGGCGGTCGAAGACGCCAATGCCCATATGCGCGAGAACGGGTTCAACCATGCGACGTATGTCGAAGGTCGGGCCGAGCACTGGATTCCGCGTTGGGTGAAGGACGGATGGATCCCTGACGTCATCGTCGTCGACCCACCGCGCACCGGAGTCGACCACCAACTGTTGAACGCGATCATCTCTTCGAAAGCGCAACGACTCGTCTATGTGTCATGTAACCCACAGACGCTCGCCCGTGACGCGGACCAACTCATGAAAGCCGGATACAAAGTGAATTACGTCCAGCCGTACGATATGTTCCCGCAGACGGCGCACGTCGAGTCGGTCGTCGTCTTCGAGAAAAAGAAAAAGAAGAAATATTGACAAGTCGATGAAAACGCTTGATGAGAAAGCGTTTTCATTGTATAGTTCAGATGTCAGACTTCCTTTAGAAAACGAAGCGGAGGAACATCCAATGATTCCACAAGACCAAGTGAACGAACTTGTCCAAAAGGCGATCGCGGCCCGTACGCGCGCATATACGCCTTATTCAAAATTCAATGTCGGCGCCGTCGTCATCGATGAGACGGGGAAAGAGATTTCCGGTTGTAACGTCGAGAACGCCTCATACGGTTTGTCGATGTGTGCTGAACGGACGGCCATCTTTAAGGCCGTGTCAGAAGGCAGCAAGACGATTGAGACGGTCGTCGTCGTCGGTGACACAGACGGGCCGATCTCGCCGTGCGGTGCTTGCCGTCAAGTCATCGCCGAGTTCGCGAGTGACGACTTCACGTTGATTTTGGCGAATATGGCGGGAGACACGAAAGTGATGACGAAAGAAGAGATGCTTCCATACGGCTTCTCGCCGAAAGATTTAACGTAAAAGGATGCGGCCGAGCCGCATCCTTTTACGTTAGTTATATTTTTTCTCGCTAACCGAGTCGTCTTTTGAGTGGCGCTTACGCTTCTCGTCTTTCACTTCTTGATTCAATTCTTCGACTGGAATCGGGTCGACCGTCTCCATCCCTTCCTCGTCGAAGATGCTGTCCTTGTCTGTATCGACGGCGTCCGGATTGTCGAAGCGACGCTTAGATGGCTGGTTTTCTTTTTTCATTCGTTTCGCCTCCTTGTCTCTCTGTTATTCCACTTTCCGATTTCGTGTAAACGCTTCACGAAATGGTTTCGATTTAAAACAATGGTGGAATTATCCGTACATAGTGACTAAGGAGGGGTAGCATGGATAAAAAAGTGTTAATGGGCATCGTCCTCGGCGTCGCCGGGGCCGCGCTCGTGGCGCCGAAAGTGGCGGCACTGCTGACGCAAGACCGCGAGGATGACACGTGGAGCAAGATGGACCGGATGGAGAGTGTCGATTCGGATAAGGACGAGGCCGAGGCGGGACTCACCCAGCTCGACTCGAACCACCGGGCCGAATGGCAAGCGAACGGCTTCCCGCAGACCCACGCCGAGCGTGAGCGGCTCATGAACGAATCGGAAGAAACGTTCAAAGGCCAAGACATATAAAAAAAGGTAGCCGCGGCTGCCTTTCAGATTGAAGAAAAAGTCACGTTTCAGGCGAACTGAAACGTGACTTTTTCGTTGACTGGTTCTCTACCTTTCATAAGTCTACTTTTTTCATAACCGCCGTAAAATATATATTTCCCTAGTTCCAATTTAAGACGCATGTCTTTTCCCTTTAACGATTTTTCCAGGGGTTTCGTTCCATGATTGAGTATGTTAATTTGGCAACTGTTAGGAGGTTGGACATATGAAAAATTCAGCTAAAGAGTGGATTTACATTTTGTTGCTCGCCGCAGTAACATTTATGTATTTCTTTGTCGATGGAATGACCAATACAACAAAGACTATAGTCACCATTGCAGTATTTATAGCTGTTGTTGGACTTAAGTTTGCAGTCAAAACTACTAAGGAGGACTGAGATCATGCCCAAAAAGTCAAAACTTTTATCTCTTGTAATGTCGATAGTACTCCTGTTTTCAGTAGCTTTCATCCCAATGGGTGTAGCTAGTGCTGAGGAAGAATTAAGTGAGGAGGATTTGGAATTAATTGAATTATTGACTGCAATCGAGAACATGCCTGATGAGATAATCTTGCAGGGTGAAGATGCTATTAAGGCTCATATCGAGAGCGAAGTCAGCTTCCATCTTGAATTAAATGAGAATGGAGAATCAGTTGTGTTCCGGGCAGCAAGTGTCTCGTCGATTGCTGGTTGTGTAGGAGCAGTGGGCACTGCACTCGTGGTTAACTTCACACCCGCTAAAATCCTTAAAATCAAATCTGCACTTAAATCGGTCGGAGGAGCAACTAAGTTCGTAAAAGCCGTCAAACCGTATTACCAAATGTCGCGAGAGGATAAGCTAAGTAAGACAGCATCACTCAATCAAGCCGTCCGACTAGCTGCCAAAGATGCTGGTCCAGATACGAGAGAGGCTTTATTAGACCTTTTCGGGGTATCATCAGTGGTCGGATCATGTGCAGCAGCTTTCGGTAATTAAAGTAAAAAGACCTCAACCACTGTTGACGGCCACACAAATGAGGGCGCTCTGCCCGCCATCTTCTTGAGATTGAGGGCAGCAAAGGTAAGCATCGTCTGCATTGAAACTTTTTCAAGTCCCCGGTAACGGGTCCAACGCATGTCATGCTTCTCTTTTGCGTCCGCGAACACGCGCTCGTCTGGCGTGACCATCTCCAATCGTGTTCGATTGGTTTCCGATTCTGTTGATTTCCTGATCGTCCGATTCGCCCCCATGACGGGTTCTCTACCTCTCATTATAAAAAAGGGACGAGGGTACGAAAAGAGAGATGGATGCGTGGACCGACCAAGGGCACGGCGAGACCTCTAGGGGAACAGCAAGCAAAGGGAGACCCCAGCAGCGTTAAGCGATGCGGCTCCCTGCTTGCCCCCAGAAAAGCGAGCTGTGCCCGGTCGGACAAATAAAAAACTGCAGACAATGTTTTGTCTACAGTCCGATAGTCAGCCGCAGCTGCCTTTTTATATGTCGAATTCGTCATCCGGTAGCAGTGGCAGGCCAAGTGTGACCGTGTGCCTTGACTGACTTCGGAAGCGAAATGGATCGAGCCTCCGTGACGTTCCATGATGTGTTTGGCGATGGCGAGTCCGAGACCGGTGCCACCGTCTTCGCGGGTCCGGGACTTGTTGACGCGATAGAATCGTTCCGTCAACTTGTCGAGATCTTCCCGCGGGATGCCGCGGCCTTCATCACGAATCTCGGTGATGGCATATCCTTCCTCAGAAAACGTCTTCACATGGATGGCTTTGCCGGCCTCCGTATACCGTAGCGCATTATCGAGCAAGTTCCCGACGACTTGTTCGAGGCGATCGTGGTCTCCGAGGATGATGAGGTCAAAGTCGAGATCCGTCTCGATGGCGACGCCTTTCGCCTGTGCAATCGGTTCGAAGCGATACAATACGTCTTCAAGCACTTGCGAGTAGACGACCGGCTCTTTCGTCATCGGGTACGAGTCGCGTTCAAGTTGGGCGAGGTCGAGTAAATCGTTGACGAGCCGTTGCAAGCGTTCCGTCTCGTTCTCGATGATGTCGTAATATTGTGCTTTCGTCTTCTCATCGAGCGATGGGTCTTGAAGCATCTCCGTGTAACCGCGGATGTAAGACAGCGGGGTCCGGAGCTCATGGCTGACGTTCGCCAAAAACTCTTTTCGCTGCTCTTCGACGAGCCCGAGCGATTCGGCCATCCGGTTGAGCGTCTCGGCCAGTTCACCGATCTCGTCATCATAGTAGATGGGGATGCGGTGCGAAAAGTCGCCTTTGGCATATACTTGTGAGGCGCGTTTCATCTGGATGAGTGGTTGAATGATGGTGTCGATGATTTGCGTCCCGAAGATGAGCAGATTGACGACCATGAGGAGGAGTAAAAACGTGATCATGAGCCGAATCGGTTGGAACGGCTCACTGATTTTACTCAGCTCCATATAAAGGATGAGCGCGTTGTCGAGCTCTCCGTTACGAATGAGCGGGAAGGCCGACATGAGGATATCGACGTCCTCGGTCGGATGCTTGCGTGTGACCGAGATGGCGTAGCCGTCCTGGAGTCGGGCTAGGTCTTGTTCGCGCAAAAACGTCTTGCCTGAGCCGAGCCCGTCCTCTTTGACGGAAGATAAGAACACTTTCGTCTCCGTCAATTCGTTCGTGTAGGTCATGCTGTCAGAGAACGCGTCAGAGAACCCGTCTGCCTTGTAGATGGTGACGAGCTTCTCTCCGCGGTTGATGAGTAGTTCTTCTTGCGTCTGGATGTAGAACTTGTCGTACAAGTAAAACGTCATGATGATGAACACGAACGCGGAGAAGAGGCTGGCCGTCCAAATGGTGATCCAAATCCGCTTCCGGATCGTGTATTGCTTCATACGTTCGCCTCGAACTTATAGCCGATCCCCCAGACCGTTTGAATGTAGCCGCCGGCTTCGCCGAGCTTCAGGCGGAGCGTTTTAATGTGTGTGTCGACCGTGCGAAGGTTCCCGTGATACTCGGTTCCCCAAATTTGGTCGAGCAGCTGTTCGCGAGAGAAGACTTTCTCTTCGTTCGTGATGAACAAGTAGAGGAGGTCGAACTCTTTACGGGTCAAGTTGACGGTCTTTCCTTTCACGCTGACCGCACGTCCTTCGATATCAATCGATAACACGCCGACATCGAACGTCGCTTCTTGTTCTTTTGAGAAGTTGTGTGTCCGGCGAAGCGTCGCTTCAATCCGGGCGAGCAGTTCCCGTGGGCTGAACGGCTTTGTGATGTAGTCGTCTGCCCCAATCTTCAATCCGTGAATGCGGTCGAGTTCCTCGGAACGGGCCGTGAGCATGATGATCGGCACGTTCGAGAACTCACGGATACGCATGCACGCCGTTAGCCCGTCAAGTTCAGGCATCATCACATCGAGTAAGACGAGGTGGAACGACTGTGCTTTCAACAGCTCGATCGCTTCGAGCCCGTTCGTCGCCGTGACGGTCTCGTATCCTTCCTTCTCTAAGTTCGAGACGAGCAAATCCCGCATTTGTTCTTCATCATCAGTCACTAAAATTCGAAACGTTGGTTCTGACATGGTCCATTCTCCTTTACAAAACAGTTAACGGGGCGTGTGAGAAATCCCTCATACTTCTATCATACCTATCTCTCCGAATTAGAACAGAAATATTCATCGCCGTAAAGTTGTCCTCATGCAATCCACACAAAAACGCCACAAAAAAGCCAATTCTTTGTCAGAATTGGCTTAAGCTTCGAGTTGCGCCTCGTAGGCAATCTCGAATTCTGGGGCATGGAGCGAGTGCAAGTAAAGCTGGAAGCTCGACTTTGACACTTCATATAGTACGTACTCGACGTCCCCTTGATTGATTTCAGCAAGCAGCTCCGAACGAATCTCATTGGCGCAAAACGCGTACGGCAACTTTTCGGCCGCGGCGATCGAGCGTTCATTCGATTTTCGGATTTTTAAAAACACACTTTCAATATCAAGCTCGAAGAACAATTCTGAGAAGAACGCTTCTTTCGCGACTTGATTGTAACCTTTCCCGTGATACGGTTTGCCAAGCCACGTACCGAGGAACCCGTAGCCGGATTCCACATCGAACAAGCTGATTGTCCCAATCGGGGTCCCGAACTCGTTCGTGATGGTGCGTGAGATGATGTTTCCTTGCTCTTCTAGCTCGATCACTTGCTTCGTGCTAAATAAAAACTCGTCAAAGTGGACCGTCTTTTGACGGACATACGGAAAGACATCTGGGTGTTGCATCAGTTCGAACAACTCCGCGCAGTCGGTGAGCTCACGAAATTTGAGCACCTTTACATTCCTCCTCCTATTTCAGACCGCTGAAGAATAGTCGTAACGAAAGCATACTTCTGGCTTCGCTGTTCGAACCGCCTTGGTTGCTTTTTTGAAGTTACAAGATAATTTTATATAGATTTTTTAAAAAAGCAAGTAAATTATGCGTAAAAACGCTTATGAAAAATAATGAAAATTAGTCCATCTCATGATGCGTTTTCGCGCGTTCTGTCGCATACACAATTTGACCGTTCACAATCGTCATAATCGGCTTCGACATGTAGTCGAGCGGGAAGTGGCTCCAGAGCACAAGGTCGGCATCTTTCCCGACTTCGAGCGAGCCGATTCGGTCGTCGACACCGAGCGATTCGGCCGGGTGAATCGTGATGGCGCGTAGCGCGACATCGACCGGCAGCCCTTCACGTGCGGCGAGTCCGGCACAAAGGTTCAAGTATTGGACCGGTGTATACGGGTGGTCGGTCGTGATCGAGACGATCATGCCGTGCTCGTGTAGGATACGGTACGTCTCCCACGTCTTGTTTTGAAGCTCGATTTTTGATTTGCGCGTGAACGTCGGCCCGACGGTGACGTGCTTCACCCCAAGCTCACGCAACTTTTCGGCGACGAGATGACCTTCCGTGCAATGTTCGATGCGGTAGTCGAGGTCGAACTCTTCGGCGAAACGGACGACCGATAAAATATCATCGGCGCGATGGGCGTGGACTCGAACCGGCATCTTTCGGTCAAGGGCGAGCTGGATCATCTGGCTGCCGAACGTGCCAATCGTCTTCGTCGAGTCGACGGTCCGGAACGCCTCGCGCAGAAGCCCCATAATCCCCATCCTCGTCAAATCACCTGTCTTGCCCATGCTGTGGATGCGCTTCGGGTTTTCGCCGAGCGCCATCTTGAGCCCGGCATACCGCCTGAGAATCATATCTTCGATGAAGCGACCGTGTGTTTTGATGACGCTTGTCACGCCGCCGATGACGTTCATGCTACCGGGCATGACTTGGACGGCCGTGACACCGGCCCGAAGTGCTTCTTCAAACCCTTCGTCGAGCGGATAGACACCGTCGATGGCCCGGGCATGCGGCGTCATCGCTTCGACCGTCTCGTTCGCATCGTTCCCGACCGAGCCGGTTCCTTCGTCATAGAGTCCGAGGTGCGTATGGGCATCGATAAAACCGGGGAATAAGAAGTTTCCCTCGGCCTCGATGACCGTCTCATCTTCGAGCGGGTCGAGAAGATCGGCCATTTCGACAATCTTGCCGTCTTTGACGCGCAAGTCCCCGTAGAAGTGGGGAGCGGTGATCGGGTAAATATGGGCGTTACGAATCAATAAGTTACTCACGTATTGTATATCCTCCTCAAGTTAAATGTAGCAGTTGTTTCAGTGCGGGCTCCAATGTCTCATAACGGAACTTGAACCCATGGTTGAGCGCTTTCGTCGGGACGACTTTCGCGCCTTCTAAGACGATGACGCTTTTCTCACCGAGCGCGAGTTTCATGAGCGGTGCCGGTGCGGGAATCCAGTGCGGACGATGCATGACGCGGGCGATGGTTCGTCCGAACTCATCCATCGTGACTGGCGTCGGGGCTGTTCCGTTGACGGGACCCGCGATGGCCGGGGTCTCGATGACATGGACAAATAGACGAACGAGGTCGTCGAGGTGAACCCACGGGACCCACTGTTTTCCGGAACCGATTTTTCCGCCGACGCCAAACGTGTACGGTAACTTCATGAGCGGGAACGCGCCGCCGTCATTTGATAGGACGACACCTGTCCGCATAAATGCGAGCCGGATTCCCATCTCTTCGATTGGGGCGGCTTCTTTTTCCCAAAGCACGCATACGTTCCCTAAGAAGTTTGTCCGTTCCGGGAGCGGTGTGGACTCGGAGTACGTGATCGAGCGGTCTTCACCATATATTCCGATGGCCGAGCCGCTGATGACGACACTCGGTTTTTGCTTCATATTTTTAATGATGCGCACAAGCTCTTTCGTTCCGTCGAGTCGACTTTGTAGGATGGCTTGTTTTTGTTTATGGGTCCAACGCCCGTCGTTGATCGAGGCGCCGGCCAAATGGATGAAGGCGTCGACGTCTTGGAGCGCTGTTTCCGGCTGGCTGTCCGGTGTCATCCATTCCACGAAGGAGATGCCTCCTTGCCGCGGCCGCGGATTGCGTGTCAGGACGACGACTTGATGGCCGGCCTCAGCAAGGGCGCGGACGAGCGGACGACCGATCAATCCGGTCCCACCGGTAATTGCAATTTTCATGAGTCTCCCTCCAGTATATTGAAGCGATTTCAAAACGGGTATGAGTTCCATAAAGAAAGTGGGTCGTTCGTATTGTGAATACCCTTTCTTCTAACTTATCAAAAATCCTCCTTAAGCGGGGAACGTGATATGTTAGAACTAGGAAAAGGAGGGTTTTTGTGAAAATCGCCAAGTTTACGACGCAACAGAAAAACAAAGACCGGTTGAACGTCTTCGTCGAGAAAGACGGCAAAGAAGAGTTTGCCTTTGCGATCGATGTCGATGTGTTCATTAAATATGGATTGACGAGAGGGATGGAGCTTGAAGATGACTTCGTCCGTGACGTACTCGAAGCCGAAGAGGAGCAAAAGGCTTACAAAGCGGCCGTTAACTATTTGTCGTACCGAATGCGTGCCGTTTCAGAGGTGCATGACTATTTGATGAAGAAAGAAGTAAGCGAACCGGTCATTAAACGCGTTACGGACCGTTTGATCGAACAGCGTTACTTGAACGATGCAGAGTTCGCCAAAGCCTACGTGCAGACGAAGTTCAACACGAGTCCGAGCGGACCTGTGAAAATCAAACGAGAGCTTGCGCAATTTGGCATCGCCCAAACGATCATCGAAGACGTGATCGCCTCCCTCACGCATGAGGATCAGCTCGAAAAGGCCGGAAAGTTTGTTAAAAGGAAACAAATGGAAACAAATCGACGTTCCGCCACAGAAGTGCAACAAAGAATTCAACAAAACCTGATGCAAAGGGGTTTCACGTTTGATATTATTTCAGAGGCGATTCACACGTTTTGGGAAAACGAGGATGAGGACGTCGAGCTTGCGGCCTGTTTGACACAAGCCGAAAAGTTGAATCGAAAGTATAGCGGATATGATGCATTCGAACGGAAACAGCGCATGAAGATGCAGCTTCGGCGCAAAGGATTTCCATATGATGTCATCGAGCGCGCGTTAGAGCGCCTCGTTGAGGAACAATCGTAGTGGGACATCGGTTTACGGTATAGGGGAAAAAACTGAAAAGGTGGGTCTACATTGACGATTTTCGAATGGATTACAGCACTGATGCCGATTGTATCGGTGCTCATCTTACTGGTCATTATGCGGTTACCGGCATCGATTGCGATGCCACTTTCGCTCGTTTTAACAGCAATTCTCGCATTTTTCGTCTGGCAACTCGACGCCACACAAATCACGGCGGCTGTTCTACAAGGGCTCGTCATCGCCATTACGGCGGCTTGGATCGTCTACGGTGCGATTGGAATGATGAACACGATGAAAGAGGGCGGTGGGATGAACGCCATCCGCTCCGGGTTTGTCACGATTACGCCGGATCCACGGATTCAAGTACTCATCGTCGGCTGGCTGTTCGTTTCTTTCATCGAAGGGGCATCCGGTTTCGGGACTCCGGCCACGGTCGCGGCTCCGCTTCTGATCGCGTTAGGTTTTCCGCCGATTGCGGCCGTCGTCATTGCCTTGTCGGCTGACGTTTCGGCCGTCACGTTCGGCGCGGTCGGAACACCGGCGCTCATCGGAATCGGGAACGGTCTTTCGCTCGACGTGAGTCAACCGGAAGCGATTGAGTTTTTGACGAGCGTCGTCTTGCAGACGGTGCTCATCGATATGGTCGTCGGTCTGTTTATTCCGTTCATTCTCATTTTGATGCTGACGCGGTTCTTCAGTAAACAAAAGTCGGTCAAACCGGCGTTTGAAGTGTTGCCAATCGCGCTCGTCGCAGCGCTCGTCTACAGCATCCCGGCCTATTTATGGACGCTCGCCCTAGGATTTGAATTTGGAGGTATGCTCGGTGGATTGACAGGTCTCGTCATTTTGGTTGCGATGGCGAAGAAGGGCATCTTGATGCCGAAGCGTGTTTGGACGTTTGACGGATACGTCGACGAACTCGACGAGCCGCTCGAACAACCGACCGTCAAGACAGGCAAGCGTGAACTGCCGCAATGGAAAGCGTGGGCCCCTTACTTGATTTTGACGATTTTCCTCATCTTGACGCGGACTGTCCCGTTCTTGAACGAACTGACGCGAAGTGTCCGCATCAACTTGCCAGACATCTTAGGGGTCGTCGGAATCTCGACATCGTGGGAGCCGTTCTACTCGCCAGGGTTCATGTTCATTTTGACGATGATCGCGACGTTCTTCTTGCACAATATGAGTTGGTCGCAAGTGACGTCGGTGTTTAAATCGACGACGCTCGGCATCGGCGGGACACTCATCACCCTCGCGGCGTCCGTGCCGATGGTCCGCATCTTCATCCACTCGGAGAATGGCGGGGCAGGGTTAGGTTCCATGCCGGTCGAACTTGCAACGGCTGCGGCTGACACGTTCGGTGGGGTTTGGCCGCTCGTCGCGCCGTGGATTGGGGCACTCGGGTCGTTCGTATCCGGGTCCGCCACGTTCTCGAACATGATGTTCTCGAGCTTGACGACGAGTGTCGCCGAATCGGTCGGCATGAGTGAGACGCTCGCCCTATCGATGCAAATGGCAGGGGCGAACGCCGGTAACATGATTTGCGTCTTGAACGTCGTCGCGGTTGCTTCGGTCGCCGGTCTCCTCGGAAAAGAAGGAACGATCATCCGTTACACGCTCATGCCGATGATTTACTACGTCGTGGCGACGGGGATTGTCGGTGTGGTTTTGGCGACGTTCTTCATCAACTAAAATAAATTACAATTTCTTTACAAAATAATATTGACAATTTTCTGAACAGTCTGCTAAGGTTTTAGTAGATTTTAAAACTATGAAACGAGAGGAGCCAGCATGATGAAGTACATCACAACACTACAACGCACACACACAACATCATATGGCTACTCGTATTTGACTGCTTAAACGGGCAGCTGGATAGGGGTAGTGTCCTTTCCCTGACCATGCAAAAGACTGAAGACTGTCAAGCGCACTTCATCCGATTGGTTGCACAATCAGGTGACGTGCGCTTTTTTGCGTGCATGGAAAGGGCGGAAGGGGGAAATCAGTCATGAAACTGATTAGACAATTGGATTGGTTTATTAAACGGCAAAAACGGACGTATCTCATCGCCATCATTCTGTTAATCATCACGGGTGTCGTCGACATGTTGCCACCGTGGATTATCGGCCAGGCGATCGATGCGATTCGGGAAGGGAGTTTGACGACAGAGCGGCTCATCCTCATCGTCGGGTCGCTCCTCGGGATCATGGTCTTGTCGTACGTCATGTCGTACTTGTGGATCGCCCGCTTGTTCGGGACGGCCTTCCTGCTAGAGAAAAAATTGCGGGGTCGCTTCTTTGGTCATTTGCTTCGGCAGACGCCGCGATTTTATCAGCAGCATCGCACGGGTGACTTGATGGCGCTCGCGACGAACGATTTGAAAGCGGTCGAACGAACGGCCGGGTTCGGCGTCATGACGCTCGTCGATTCGTTCAACATGACGCTCATCGCGCTCACCATCATGGGCGTGTTCATCGATTGGAAGCTGACGCTCGCGGCACTGTTGCCGATGCCGATTCTCGCCTGGTCGATGAACAAGCTCGGGCGCCAAATCCATGCACGCTTCACGGCGGCGCAAGATTCGTTCGGGGTCATGAACGACCAAGTCGTCGAATCGATTTCAGGGCTTCGTGTCGTCCGCTCGTTCGTCCAAGAAGAGGCGGATACGAAGAAGTTCGACACGATCACCGACGACGTCATGGCGAAAAACATGCACGTCGCCAAAATCGACGTCTTGTTCGAGCCGGTCATCAAACTACTCGTCGGACTGAGCTACTTGATTGGCCTGTCGTTCGGGACGTATCTCGTCTTCACGAACGACATCACGCTCGGTCAACTCGTCTCGTTCAACATTTATCTCGGGATGCTCATCTGGCCGATGTATGCGTTCGGAGAATTGATTAACGTCGTCCAACGCGGAACGGCGAGCTTAGAGCGGATTGAAGCGACGATGAACGAACGGCCAGACGTCGAGTCGACGGGGACGACGGATGTCGCCGTTCCTGAGAAGATCACGTTCAAGTCGCTCACGTTCACGTACCCGGGGTCAAACCGTGCGTCGCTTGAAGACATCGTGCTCCACGTGTCACGCGGAGAGACGATTGGGATCGTCGGGCCGACCGGGGCCGGGAAGACGACGCTCTTGCGTCAACTGCTCCGGGAATACCCGATTGACGATGCGTTGCTCGTCAACGGCATCCCCATCTCAGACATCAAGCTCGAACAAGTCCGAGGCTGGAGCGGCTACGTGTCGCAAGAACACTTGCTGTTCTCGAAGACGGTCCGCGACAACATCTTGTTCGGGGCGGCCGATGCGACCGAGGACGACCTTCAAACGGCCATTCGCCTTGCGGCGTTCGATACCGATATCAATCATTTAGAGAACGGACTCGATACGGTCGTCGGTGAGCAAGGGGTCATGCTGTCGGGTGGACAGAAACAACGTCTCTCGATTGCCCGAGCCTTGCTCAAAGACCCTGAGATTCTATTACTCGACGACTCGCTCTCTGCAGTCGACGCGAAAACGGAATCACGAATCATCGACTCGGTCCGGACGAGCCGGTCGGAACAGACGACGTTCATCGTCGCCCACCGCCTATCGGCCGTGGCCCATGCCGACCAGATTCTCGTCTTACAAGACGGCCGCGTCACGGAACGCGGTACGCACGACCAACTGATGGAACGACACGGTTGGTATTATGAACAATACGTTCGACAAGGGGAGACGGAGTAATCCGGGAAAGGGGGAATCTCTCATGATCGATCAACACGAATTAGATCCAGTTCGCAGGAAAAAGACGATTCGCTCACTCGTCGGCTATGCCAAACAAGTGAAGCGTTCGATTTTCCTAGGTCTGTTGTTACTCTTTTTAGCGGTCGGCGCAGAACTTGCCGGTCCGTATATTGCAAAAATCATCATTGACGACCATATCGTCGCCATCGAGCGCGATTGGGTACAAGTCGAATCAGGGGGTAGCGTCTCGTTTGCCGGGAACGTCTACGAGAAAGAATCAAGACTCGACGGGGAGACGGTCGTCCGGCCGGTCTCGATCGTCCAGACGACAGATGGCTACTATCTCGTACCGGATGCCGTCATGAGCGGGGGAGTCCGCGAAGTAGAGAACGACGTCCTCACCATCACGCGAAGCGATGAGGCCGCCACTTACGAAAACATCGTGCCGCTCTCATCGACGGACGTGTTCCGATTTTATGAGACAGATCTCCGGGCTGTCCTCTTCTTATCCGGACTTTATGTCATCTTGCTTTTGATTGCGGCAGGGTTGAACTGGGGACAACAGATGCTCCTCCAACGTTCGGCCCACCAAATCGTCAAGACGATGCGGCTCGATGTCATGCGGCACTTACAGACGATTCCTGTGCGTTACTTTGACCAGACACCAATCGGGAAAATCGTCAGCCGGGTCACGAACGACACCGAGACGATTCGCGACCTTTATTTAGGCGTCCTTGCCCGTGTATTCCAAAGCGTCGTCATGATGATTGGTGTCTTGATCGCCATGTTCTTCTTAGACGTCCGACTCGGTCTCGTCTCGCTCATCATCATCCCGGTCGTCATCGTCTGGATCAAGTTGTTCCAACGTCTGTCGACACGGAACAACTTCCGGGTGCGGGCACTCGTCGCCGATATGAACGCCCAATTGAATGAAAGCATTCAAACGATGCCAATCATTCAATCGTATGTGAAAGAAGACCTCGTCTATGACGAGTTCAACGAGAAGAACAGTGACAATTTCCAGACGCGTCGGAAGTTGCTCAAGCTCGACGCGCTCATGTCGCACAACTTGGTCAACTTTTTCCGCAATATGGCACTTGCCTTGCTCATCTGGGTCGTTGGGGCGCAGACGCTCGGTACGGGCAGCGTGCTCACGCTCGGGATTCTGTACGCGTATATCGATTACGTCTCACGGATTTTCGAGCCGGTGACGCAAATCATGAACCAACTGTCGCCACTCCAGCAGGCGCTCGTCTCGGCAGACCGGATGTTCCAGTTGCTCGATGAGAAAGGGGAAGACGTGTCGTCAGAACGCATCCCACGCTTTAAAGGCGAAGTCGTCTTCGATGACGTTTCGTTCAGTTATGAGGCCGGAAAACCGGTGCTCCAACACATCGACATCCACGCCGCACCTGGAGAAACGGTGGCGCTCGTCGGGCATACCGGAAGTGGCAAGAGCTCAATCATGAACCTGCTCATGCGCTTCTATGATCCGTCACATGGGGCGCTCAACATCGATGGGATGGACGTGACAAAACTGCCGACACAAGCGGTCCGTGACCATCTCGGCATCGTCCTCCAGGACCCGTTCCTGTTTACGGGGTCGATTAAGACGAACGTGACGCTCGGCGACGAGACGATTTCCGATGAGCGCGTCTGGCGGGCGCTCACGGCGGTCGGAGCCGACCGCTTCGTCAAGCAGTTGCCGAACGGACTAGAGGAACCGGTCATCGAACGTGGCGCATCGCTTTCGAGCGGTGAACGACAACTGATCAGCTTCGCGCGCGCGCTCGTCTTCGACCCGGCCATCCTCGTCCTAGACGAGGCGACAGCGAGTGTCGATTCAGAGACAGAGGCGCTCATCCAAGAGGCGCTTAAGACGCTGACGAAAGGCCGGACGACATTTGTCATCGCCCACCGCCTGTCGACGATTCGAGAAGCCGACCAAATCCTCGTCCTCGACCATGGTCACATCATCGAACGCGGGAACCATCAATCGCTCATCGCAGACGGCGGTGTCTACGCCCGCATGCATGAGCTACAAAGTAAACAACAAGCCATCAGTTAAGGAGGCAATATGGAGATTATCGGAAAGCACAACCGCGCCAAAGTATTCAATGAACGGATGGATGATATGACGCGTGCGCAACTGCAGACGCTCGTCGATCAACCGTTCACAGAAGGCGCGACGATTCGCATCATGCCGGACATGCACGCCGGTAAAGGTTCGGTCGTCGGCACGACGATGACGATTCACGATAAGATTGTGCCGAATTTGGTCGGCGTCGACCTCGGATGCGGCATGCTCTGTACCGAGATCAAGGCGAAACGAATCGATTTTCAAAAACTCGATGACGTCATTCGTCAAGCGGTGCCGAGCGGGATGAACATTCGGGAAGAAGCCCATGCTTATGCCGCGAAGCTTCCGTTAGAAGACGTCCGGGCCCCGTTCAAACTCGACCGTGCCTTACGCTCGGTCGGGACGCTCGGGTCGGGCAATCACTTTATTGAAGTAAATGAGAACAACGGGCGGACATATCTCGTCATCCATTCGGGGTCACGCCATCTCGGTGTACAAATTGCCGATCATTATCAAAGTCGCGCAATCGAACACATGATGAAGACGACGGATGTGATGGAAGCGATTGAACAGTTGAAAGCTACCGGACGTGAGCATGAAATTTCAACGTATCTCGAGACAGAGCGTGAGACGCGGAAACAATTCCGCGACCTCGCCTACGTCGAAGGCGACGCGATGCAAGATTATATGCACGACGTGCGGATCGCGCAACAGTATGCCGCGATGAACCGCCTTGCCATGACCGATGTCATCGTCGAGGCGATGAACTGGAGCGTCCTTGACCAATTCGACACGGTGCATAACTATATCGACCATGACGATCGGATCCTTCGAAAAGGGGCGATTTCGGCGAAAGACGGGGAACGGGTCATCATCCCGATGAACATGCGGGATGGCTCGCTCATCTGTACCGGGAAAGGGAATCCCGACTGGAACTTCTCCGGACCGCACGGAGCCGGACGGATCATGTCACGTTCGGCTGCGCGGAAGCGTGTCGACTTCAATGAGTTCAAACGAGCGATGTCCGGCGTCTGGTCGACGTCGGTCCGGCCGTCAACGATTGACGAGTCACCGTTCGTTTATAAATCGATGAAGGAAATCGTTCGCTATATCGAACCGGCCGTCACCATCGACCAAGTCATTAAACCGCTCTACAACTTCAAGGCGAACTGAACGATCTGTTCAGTTTCGCCTTTTTCTTTTCTATCGAAAATCTGATACGCTACAAGTGAGGTGAACGAAATGGAAAAACGATTGAGTGACTTATCGAAATACGAATTGGAGCAAGAGATTCAAGCGCTCCACGAACGGAAGCGGAAAGCGGAGCAGATGGGGATGGTAAGTGAGATTGAAGTCGTCTTGCGCCGCATCGCCATCGCCGAGAGCTATTTGATTGACCCGTCGTCGTTCAAACCGGGAGAGACGTATATCGTCAACTACAATGAACGTCCGTTCCGCTTGAAGTTCGTCAACGGCGTCATGGGGTGGGGGACGTTCGAAGGCGAAATGATGGAGCGTGCGATTCCGCTCTCTGAACTGTCGGAGGTGAAGGCATGAACCGGTCCGAGCAATATGAAAGGTTGGCCGAAATCTTGAAGGCGAAAAACGATGTGTTGAGCGAGCTCGAAGCGCTGACGTGGGTCGAAGTGCTGTGGGAGGATTTTGAAACGACGCTTGCCCGAGCCGGAGAACCGTATCCGGGGGAGGCGAAATCGTTTCAGTACGTCGTCCAACAGATTGATGCGTATGGCCCGCAACTACATCTATTCCAAACGAAAAACGAGAAGTTCAAACACTTGATGTCAAAACGAGATCTTCACTAAAATCACGCCAATCACGCCAAATTGGCGTGATTTTTTACTTGCAAACGTGTTACAGTTGGTTATAATAAAAGGCGCTATTTGTTTGCTTGATAGTTAAGTATTTATAAACTTTCTTTAGTTGGAATCATCTTTCACTAAACTTACCGCAAAGTCGAAAGGAGGAACGCGACTTGGAAGTCGGTCAAAAATTGAAGCGCCTCCGCGTTAAAAACGGATTGACGCAAGAAGAGTTGGCGGAACGCACCGATTTGAGCAAAGGGTACATCTCGCAAATTGAGCGGGACTTGAGTTCGCCCTCGCTTGAGACACTCTTTGACTTATTGGAAGTGCTAGGTTGTTCACCGAAAGAGTTTTTCGATGAAGAGATTTTTCAAAAAGTCGTTTACACTGAGGACGACCGGACCGTCTATGCCGACGAGGAACGAAAATACCGGACCGAGTGGCTGATCCCGGAATCGAATGAGAAAGAGATGGAGCCCATTTTACTGACGTTCGCCCGACACGGTGAGTTCAAGCGTTACGAGCCTTCGCGCTCGGAGACGTTCGTTTATGTGTTATCGGGACGCGTCGCTTTGAAGCTTGGGAACCATACGTATTTTGCCAAAGCGGGTGAAACACTTTACTATGTCGCGTCGGACTCGCACCAACTCGTCAACGATTACGAGGACGTGACCGAATGTCTCGTTGTCGCGACACATTCATATTTATGAACAGGGAGGAAATGAGATGAACGAACAGACAATTATCCGTTTTGATAACGTGTCGAAACGCTACGACGATACCGTCGTCTTAGAGAACATCAGTTTTGAGATTGAGCGAGGGAAGTTCTACACGCTACTCGGACCATCGGGATGCGGGAAGACGACGATTCTTCGGCTCATCGCGGGGTTTATCGAGGCTTCCAATGGAGACATTCACTTTGATGGGAAACGAATCAATGACGTGCCGGCGAATAAACGTCAAGTGAACACGGTGTTCCAAGACTATGCACTCTTCCCTCATTTGAACGTGTTCGAGAACGTCGCGTTCGGTCTACGCATCAAGAAGATGAAAGAGGCCGACATCAAGACGAAAGTCGAGCAAGCGCTCAAGTTCGTCAACTTGGTCGGATACGAATCGCGTGAAATCGATGAGATGTCGGGCGGGCAGCGCCAACGTGTTGCCATCGCGCGCGCCATCGTCAACGAGCCGGAAGTCATTTTGCTCGATGAACCGCTCTCGGCGCTCGACTTGAAGCTCCGGACCGAGATGCAGTATGAGCTCCGCGAATTGCAACAGCGCCTCGGTATCACGTTCATCTTCGTCACACACGACCAAGAAGAAGCGCTCGCCATGTCGGACGAGATCTTCGTCATGAACAACGGGCGCATCGTCCAAAGTGGGACGCCGACCGACATTTACGACGAACCAATCAACCGTTTCGTCGCCGACTTTATCGGCGAATCGAATATCGTGCCGGGCGTCATGCCGGAAGACAACATCGTCTCGTTCGCTGGGAAGACGTTCGACTGTGTCGACCGAGGATTCGACCGCAATGAGAACGTCGAAGTCATCATTCGTCCAGAGGATTTGGAGATGACGTCGGTCGAGTCGGCAAAACTTGTCGTCGATGTCGATTCCCAGCTGTTCCGCGGCGTCCATTATGAGATTTGCTGTTATGACGAGGAAGGGAACGAGTGGCTCGTCCATTCGACGAAAAAATCAGTCGTCGGATCCAAGATTGGGCTCACGTTCGACGAGGAAGCGATTCATGTCATGCGCCTAGGAGAAACGGAAGAAGAGTTCGACCGCCGCCTCGAATCGTATGAGGAGGTCGGCCATGAATCGAACTAGTCAAACGGCGAAGACGGTCTATATGACGACGTATTGGGTGTGGATTGCCCTGTTCGTCATCGCACCGCTCTTCCTCGTTCTCTACTATTCCTTCTTTGATATTGAAGGGAACTTGAGTTTAGAGAACTATCGGACGTTCTTCACGTCGACGTATTTGACGATGACGCTGTCGTCGTTCTGGTACGCGTTCTTAATCACATTCTTCTCGCTTCTCATCGGCTATCCGACGGCGTACTTGTTGACGAAGACGAAGCACAAAAAGTTGTGGCTCCTCCTCATCATCTTGCCGTCATGGATCAACTTGTTGCTCAAAGCCTACGCGTTTCTCGGGATTTTCGGGACGTACGGTATCACGAACCAGTTTTTAGATGCGATTGGTATCGGGTCACGGCAGATTTTGTTCACGGATTTCAGTTTCGTGTTCGTGTCGGTGTATATCTTTATCCCGTTCATGATTTTGCCGATTTATAACGCCATCGAGAAGTTGCCGCCGTCACTCGTCTATGCGTCGCGTGACCTCGGGGCCTCGAATTGGACGACGTTCCGACGGGTCATCTTCCCGCTCACGCTCGACGGCGTCAAGTCCGGGATTCAAATCGTCTTCATCCCGGCACTCTCACTCTTCATGATTACACGTCTCATCGCCGGGAACCGTGTCATCACGCTCGGTACGGCGATTGAACAACAATTCCTCGTCACGCAAAACTGGGGCATGGGCTCGACGATTGCCGTGTTCTTAATTTTGGCGATGGTGCTCGTCATGGTCATCACGCGTGACTGGGGTGCGAAAGGGGCGGTGCGCCGATGAAACAACGAAAATTCAAATTAGCGAACTTGTATTTGATGGCGGTGTTCTTCATTCTTTACGCGCCGATTCTCTATTTGGTCGTTTACTCGTTCAATAGCGGTGGGACGATGAGCAGCTTTGAAGGGTTCACCCTCGAATGGTACGAGGCGCTCTTCACCGATACACGTCTCCTCGTCATCGTCTTAAATACAATCGTCATCGCGCTGCTCTCGGCGACGATTTCGACCGTGCTCGGAGTCATCGGTGCGCTCGCCATCTATACGGCCAAGCAGAAGTTCACGAAGACGTCGCTCTTGTCACTCAACAACGTGCTGATTGTCAGCCCGGACGTCATTATCGGGGCGTCGTTTCTCATCTTGTTCACGATGCTCGGTATTCAGCTCGGGTTCTACTCGGTGCTGTTGGCCCATATCGCGTTTTCGGTCCCGATTGTCGTCATCCTCGTCTTGCCGAAGCTACAAGAGATGAGCCCGACGTTAATCGATGCGTCGCGCGATTTAGGGGCGAGCACATGGGACGTGCTCACGAAAGTCATCTTGCCGTACATCACACCGGGCATCTTCGCCGGGTTCTTCACGGCACTCACGTATTCGCTCGATGACTTCGCCGTCACGTTCTTCGTCACGGGGAACGGGTTCTCGACGCTCGCGGTCGAAGTGTATTCACGGGCACGTCAAGGGATCTCGCTTGAGATTAACGCCTTGTCGACGCTACTGTTCTTGTTCACGCTCATGCTCGTCCTCGGGTACTATGTACTCGCGCGACGCACGGCGAAGGAGGTCAGACGATGAAAAAGTTAGTCATCATGTTGACGGCGCCGCTCGTCGTCAGCTTCGGCATCTTGCTTTGGATTTATCAAATCAATATGGCGCAAGGGTTTGGCGGGGACAATACGCTCGTCGTCTACAACTGGGGCGACTATATCGATGAGGACTTGATTGATGAGTTTGAGGAAGAGACCGGGTTGAAGGTCATCTATCAGACGTTTGATTCGAACGAGGCGATGCTCACGAAAATCCAGCAAGGTGGGACGGCCTACGACATCGCTGTCCCGTCCGACTACGCTATCAGCAAAATGATTGAAGAGGATTTACTCGTCCCAATCGACTATACCAAGCTTGAGAATTTCGACAACATCGACCCGCGCTTCCTCGATAAGTCGTTTGACCCCGGCAATAAATACTCGGTCCCTTACTTCTGGGGAACGGTCGGGATTGTCTATAATCCAGAACTTGTCGACGGAGAGATCACGTCGTGGAACGATTTATGGGAGATGCCGCTTGAAAACGACATCTTGCTCGCGGACGGAACACGGGAAGTCATGGGCTTCGGTCTGAACTCGCTCGGTTACTCGCTCAATACGACTGACGAAGCGGAACTGCTCGAGGCGGAGAAAAAGCTCGAGACGCTGTGGCCGAACATTAAAGCGATCGTCGGCGATGAGATTAAGATGCTCATGGCGAACCGGGAAGCAGCCGCGGCCGTCGTCTGGTCCGGTGACGCCTCAGAAATCATGTACGAGAACGAAGAGTTGACGTACGTCATCCCGGAAGAAGGGACGAATCTTTGGTTCGACAATTTGGTCATCCCGAGCACGTCCCGTAACGTCGAAGGGGCCCATCAGTTCATCGATTTCATGCTCGACGCCGAGATTGCGGCACGCAACACGGACTATGTCGGCTATTCGACACCGAACGAGGCCGCGCTCGAGTTCCTCGATGAAGAAGTCGTCACGGATGAACGGTTCTATCCCGATAAAGAAGTGACGGACGAGCTTGAGGTGTATGAGAATTTAGGCAAGCGCATGAACGCGTATTACAACGAGTTGTATTTGCGCTTCAAAATGCAGAGTAAATAACAGAAGTCCCGCTCGAAGATGAGCGGGACTTTTTTGTATTCAAGTGAGAGTTCATTCACGACTGTTGCAGCTCGGCCCGCTCCTCGTCTGTGAAGACACGCGAACGGCTTAAAAACCGCTTCCCTTCGACGCCTTCGACGGAGAACATGCCGCCTCTGCCATCGACGACGTCGATGATCAGTTGCGTATGCTTCCAATAATCATATTGCTTCTCGTGGATATAGAACGGACACCCCCCGATTTCGCCAAGTAAGACGTCGTGATCACCGACGAGAAATTCACCTTGGGGAAAGCACATCGGTGAACTTCCGTCACAACATCCGCCAGACTGGTGAAACAGGAGTGGTCCATGCTTTTGTTTCAGTCGATCGAGAAGCGCGAGCGTGGCGGGGGTGGCCTCGACGCGGTTCACCATCTTAGAAGAACCCGAGTTTTTGTTCGCTGTAACTGACGAGCATGTTTTTCGTCCGTTGATAATGGCTGAGCATCATCTTATGGTTCTCACGGCCGATCCCTGACATCTTATAGCCGCCGAACGCCGCGTGCGCCGGGTATTGATGATAACAGTTGATCCAGACGCGACCGGCTTGAATCTCACGCCCGAAACGGTAAGCCCGGTTCATGTCGCGCGTCCATACACCGGCACCAAGGCCGTAGAGCGTGTCATTGGCGATGGCGATTGCTTCGGCGTCGTCTTTAAACGTCGTCACCGAGAGGACCGGTCCAAAGATTTCTTCTTGGAAAATACGCATCTTGTTATGGCCTTTGAAAATCGTCGGTTGGACGTAGAAGCCGTCCGCGAGCTCACCATCCATCACGTTGCGCTCACCACCGATGAGGCACTCGGCACCTTCCGATTTGCCGATCTCGAGGTACGACAAGATTTTCTCGAGCTGCTCGTTCGACGCTTGGGCGCCCATCATGACGTCAGGGTCGAGCGGGTTGCCAAGCTTGATCACTTTCACGCGTTCGAGGACGCGTTCCATGAACGGCTCATAAATCGACTCGTGGATGAGGGCACGTGATGGACACGTGCATACTTCACCTTGGTTCAAGGCGAACATGACGAGCCCTTCAATCGCTTTATCGAAGAAATCATCGTCCGCATCCATAATGTCGGCGAAGAAGATGTTCGGCGATTTTCCACCGAGCTCGAGCGTCACCGGGATGATATTTTGTGACGCGTATTGCATGATGAGGCGGCCTGTCGTCGTCTCACCTGTAAAGGCGACCTTGTCGACACGGTCGCTCGACGCGAGCGGTTTACCCGCCTCGAGCCCGAACCCGTTGACGATATTCAAGACGCCTGGCGGGAGCAGGTCTTCAATCAATTCTAGGAGCACCATGATTGACGCAGGTGTCTGTTCCGCTGGTTTCAAGACGATACAGTTCCCGGCGGCGAGGGCCGGCGCGACTTTCCAGACGGCCATCAAGATTGGGAAGTTCCAAGGAATGATTTGCGCGACGACACCGAGCGGCTCTTGGAAGTGATAGGCGACCGTGTCGTTGTCGAGTTCGCTGATGCCACCTTCTTGGGAGCGGATGACCCCGGCAAAGTATCGGAAATGATCGATGGCGAGCGGAAGATCGGCATTCAGCGTCTCGCGGACGGCTTTCCCGTTCTCCCATGTCTCGGCGTAAGCGAGCATCTCAAGGTTTTCTTCCATACGATCGGCAATCTTATTCAAGATGACGGCACGTTCCGTCACCGACGTCTTGCCCCAATCTTCTTTTGCGGCGTGAGCCGCGTCTAGCGCGAGTTCGACATCTTCCTTTGTCGAGCGGGCGACTTCACATAAAACTTTACCGTTGACCGGAGAGGTGTTCTCAAAATATTCTCCCCCGGCAGGCGCTGTCCACTTGCCATTGATGTAATTCTCATAGCGGTCTTTAAAGTGTACTTTCGTGCCTGTCGAGTTTGGGACTTCATAAATCATGGTCGTTCCTCCCTTTTCCGTAAAGTATCGGGAACCTATGTATGCGCTTACATTTTCAAGTAAGCAAATAGCTCCCTTTTCCATCCTAACGGGTAGTTGTGATAAAAGTCAAAATTTTTCGACAATAATTTGTCACATTTGCGAAAAAATGTTTTGAAGTCAAGATTTGTGGTAAAAACCATATTAGAATGAATTCATAATCCGAAGGAGTGGACGTACTTATGGCAAAAACGTATCAAGTCGACCCAGCCCATAGCACCATCAACTTTACCGTCAAACATATGATGATCTCGAAAGTGAAAGGCGAATTTAAAGATTTCAACGTCGAGGCGAACGGGCAACCGGATGATCTCGCGAACGCGAGTGTGAAGGTGACGATTAAAGCGGCATCGATTGACACGAACAATGGTGATCGCGACAACCACTTGCGGTCCGGTGATTTCTTTGACGTGGAGCAACACGAGGACATCGTGTTCGAGTCGACGTCGTTCCGCTCAAAAGGCGGCAGCGAATTCGAGTTGACAGGCAACTTGACGATTCGCGGGACGACGCGTGAAGAGACGTTTGAAGTCGAGTATGAAG
This sequence comes from Exiguobacterium alkaliphilum 12/1, assembly GCF_000714435.1. Classification (GTDB taxonomy): domain Bacteria; phylum Bacillota; class Bacilli; order Exiguobacteriales; family Exiguobacteriaceae; genus Exiguobacterium; species Exiguobacterium alkaliphilum. Next base: position 14,976 of record NZ_JJMW01000022.1, on the reverse strand, counting down.
GAAGCGCCAAAGATCCTTGGGGCAACATGAAGCATGCCTTCACCGGTGATGGGTCGATCAACCGTGAAGACTACGGTTTGACGTGGAACCAAGCGCTCGAAGCGGGCGGCGTCCTCGTCGATAAGAAAGTCAAATTCGATTTCGAGCTCCAGTTCACGGAATCGGAGGCATAATAAAAAGTCGCTCCGCGGAGCGACTTTTCTTATTCATAAGCCAATTTTTTCTGCAAGCTCTCTTCACTGAACACCCAGCCGGTGAACGAAGACAACACTTCGTTCGATCCTTCGTCGACGATGACGACGGCGACGAACGGATAGATGTCTTTTGAAAAGTAGCGCAAGTTCGTGAACCGGTACTCGATCATGCCGTTGTGGCGTGTGACCGTGTACGTGTGAATCTTCGAGAACGCCAGGAACGCTTGCAAGTCGGCATTTTTTCGTGCCTCGACGAAATGAAGGTCGTCCTCACCTGGCATCGGTTTGTCACGGAACCGGCCGCATTCAATGACTTCCCCTTTTTTCACTTTGACGGCACCGAGACCATCACGGAAACGGACCGCGACGTGCCAATCATCCCAACCGATTCCTGGGGAGATGAAGAGCTCATGGGCACCGGCGAAGTGACGCGCGACCGTGGCGAGCGCGCGGTTACGCAACTTGAACTGAATCGCATAATAACTGACGACGAGCGCAATGAGCAATGCAAAAATCGGGACAGTCGCCCCTGTGATGAGCCATAATACATATGCTCCGTAATAGGCGGAGAACAAGTACGGATCGAACGTTCCGATGACGCCCCAACCGATCCATTTTTTCGAAAACGGTTGTAGCGCCTGCGTCCCATAGGCGTTAAACAAATCGACGGTAACATGGAGCAACACGGCGATTTGGGCCATGACCCAGAGCGAAGCGGGGTTGACGCCAAGCACGGTCCCGATGACTGCGCTGACGATGATCGGCCAAGCAAGGAGTGCGGTGATTCCGTGTGAACGACCGCGATGCTGGCGTAAATACGTGCTATTGCCTTTTAATTTGAAGACCGTATCAAAATCCGGAGCGTGCGAGCCGACAAGCGCCGTGGCGGTCATGGCGAGGAAAAGCTGTGCGTCGCCTGACACTTCCGGGCTGAGTGTCGCCATGGCACTTAAACCAAGTCCCATCCCAATGTGAGTAGCTGTATCCAATGTGCTTCAGCACCTCCATCAAATAAACACGTCGTTAACTGATCTCATATATCATACAATATTTCTAAAACGAGGGGAAACGAAATGCTTGATCTTGATAAATTGTTCACAAATTATACTATTCCTGAATTCAATGAAAATTTAGTGACGTGGTTCAATCGAGAAAAACGCGATTTACCTTGGCGCCACAATAAAAATCCATATCGTGTCTGGGTCAGCGAAGTCATGCTACAGCAGACGCGTGTCGATACGGTCATCCCCTATTTCAATCGATTCATGGAGCGATTCCCGACGATGGAGTCGCTCGCTGAGGCCGAACCAGAAGATGTTGTCAAGTATTGGGAAGGGCTCGGGTATTACTCACGTGTTCGCAACCTTCATCAAGCGGTCCGCGAAGTCGTCGCCGTTTATGACGGGATTGTCCCGGAAGAGAAAGAGCGGTTCGAAAAGCTAAAAGGGGTCGGACCGTATACGACAGGGGCCGTACTCTCAATCGCCTACAATCAACCGGAACCGGCCGTTGATGGCAACGTCATGCGCGTCATGTCGCGGCAGTTCGGTATTTATGACGACATCGCCCTCCCGAAGACGCGAAAGCTGTTCGAACGAGTCGTCCGGCGCTTGATGGACCCGAGCCATGCCTCTGATTTTAATGAAGGCGTTATGGAACTCGGGGCGACGGTATGCACGCCGAAAAACCCGATGTGTTCGCTTTGCCCCGTCCAAGAGCACTGCTATGCTTACACCCATAACGTGCAAGAGGAACTCCCTGTCAAAACGAAAAAAGGGGCGTCCCGAATTGAGATGTATGACGCACTCTATTGCCGCCGCGATGGGAAGACAGCTTATGTCAAACGACCGGACGCGGGTCTGCTCGCCGGAATGTGGCAATACCCGCTTACAGAACGTGGAACAGGGGAACAGGTAAACGGAACCTATGTGGGACAAGTGAAGCATGTTTTCTCGCACATCGTTTGGTATTTAGATTTGTACGTCGTCGAGACGCTACCGGAAGGGGATTGGGTCTGGCTCGACGGGGAAGAGCGGGCCAAGTTGACGGTGTCGGTCGCGCAACAAAAATTAGAACAGATGGCAGGTGTAGACGATGAGACAGTTCGACGTAACGACGACGTTTGAGACGTCATCGGAGCAACTATGGGCGTTGCTGCAAGACGCATCGCTCTTATCAAAACTGACGTCATTCCCGAAAGTGACGCTCGTAGGGGACGGGGCCTCGGTTGAAGGGAACGTCGTCCAACTCCGCATCGGAATCGGTCCGGTCTCTTTGCCTTGGAATAGCGTCATCACGTTGGCTGGAGACCGTGCCTTTTGTGATCAAGGCGTGAAGCTACCGTTTCCGTTCAAACGATTTTGCCACGTCCATCGCGTCGAGACACGTGAGGGGCGGGCGGTCATGATCGATGAAGTCACGTTCGACAGTTATCTTCCGAACGTGCTCGTCGAACGTTTCGTGCTGCGCTCGATGTTCAAGTCACGCGCTACTGCTTTCCAAAACATACTAAATTCCTGAAAATAAGAGATTTCCTTTTTCATTGGTTCTGAAAGTCGCTATAATTAAATATGAGAATTGTATAGCATCATAGCGGAAAGGAGGAGCTTATGAGCTTATTTCCCAAAGCAGGTAGCAAGATCGAGATACAGAGCTACAAGCACAACGGAACTTTGCATCGCGTTTGGGAAGAAACGCTCGTCCTTCAGTCGTCAAAAACGGATATGATCGGATTCAATGACCGTATCATGGTCAGCGAGTCAGACGGCCGGCAATGGAGAACGCGAGAGCCGGCAATTTGCTACTTTTCATCTGAGTTTTGGTTCAATGTCATCTGTATGATTCGCGAAGATGGGATTTACTATTACTGTAATCTAGGTTCGCCGACGACGTTTGATGGCAACGAACGCGCCATCAAGTACATCGACTACGATTTGGACATCAAGGTGTTCCCAGATATGTCGTACACGATTTTAGATGAGGATGAATACGAGCGGCATCGTCGCGAGATGAATTATCCGAAAGCGATTGATCGAATCTTGAAACAGAACGTTCAAGAACTTATCAACTGGATTCGAGGACGGAAAGGGCCGTTCAACCCAACATTCGTCGATGAATGGTATCGCGAATACGAAGCACGTTACCGGAGATGATTGTTCATCTCCGCTTTTTTTCTTGAAGGAGGAACTATGGGCAGTATTAAACGTTATTTGCAATTTGTTAAACCGTATAAGAAACAGATTGCGCTCACCATCTTCGTCGGAATCTTGAAATTTTCGATTCCGCTCGGATTACCGTTACTTTATAAATATGTCATTGATACTTATTTGACAGATCCAGACCCGGCGGCCGATTACACCGAGCTCGTCTGGCTGTTCAGCATCGTCTTCTTCATCTTTCTCGTCTTGAAACCGCCGATTGAATATTTACGTCAATATTTGGCACAATGGGCGGCAACGCGAATCTTATTCGATGTCCGGAACCGTTTGTTCGACCACGTGCAGAAGCTATCGCTCCGTTATTATTCGAACAACAAGACCGGGCAAATCATCTCCCGCATCATCAACGACGTCGAGCAGACGAAAGACTTCGTCATCACCGGCCTCATGAACATTTGGCTCGATATGGTGACGATTTTAATCGCCATCGCCATCATGTATACGATCGACCCACAACTGACGCTCATCGCGATTTTGCCGCTCCCGTTCTATGCGATTGCTGTCCGTTACTTTTACGGTCGCCTGCGTCGTTTGACACGTGAACGTTCGGCCGCACTCGCCGATTTGCAAGGTCATTTGACGGAACGGGTGAACGGCATGGCCGTCATCCGCAGCTTCGCCCTCGAACCGTATGAGAACAAGGCGTTCGAACAACAGAACGGTGGCTTCTTGAAAGCGGCGCTTCGACACACGGGTTGGAACGCGAAGACGTATGTCGTCGTCTCGACGATTACGGACATCGCCCCGATTTTGATTTTCACGACGGCCTCATGGCTCGTCTTGCAAGATCAAGTCTCACTCGGGACGCTCGTCGCGTTCATCGCATATATCGATCGGTTGTATGCACCGCTCGGCCGACTCGTCAACTCGGCGACGACGCTCACGCAGTCGGTCGCGTCGATGGACCGGGTGTTCGAGTTCCTCGATGAACCGTATGACATCGAAGAGAAAAGAGGCGCATTCGTGCCGGTCCAGACGGCCGGTAAAATCGAGCTCGACCGTGTCGGGTTCGCCTATGAGAAGGAAGGCACACGTGCCCTTCATGACGTGAGCCTATCGATTCGGGAAGGGGAACGGGTCGCCTTCGTCGGTATGTCCGGCGGTGGGAAGTCGACGCTCGTCAGTTTGATCCCGCGCTTCTATGACGTCACGGATGGGAGCATCAAAATCGACGGTGTCGACGTGCGGGACTTCAAACTGCGCGCGCTCCGCGATCAAATCGGTATGGTCATGCAAGACTCTGTGCTCTTTAGCGAGTCGGTCGCGATGAACATCCGGATGGGGAATCCGGAAGCGTCAGACGAGGACGTCATCGCCGCCGCGAAAGCAGCGAACGCGCACGAGTTCATCTCGAACTTGCCGAACGGGTATGATACACCAGTCGGGGAGAAAGGCGTGAAACTGTCAGGCGGTCAAAAGCAACGCCTCGCCATCGCCCGCGTCTTCTTGAAACACCCGCCGATCATCATCCTCGATGAAGCGACGAGTGCACTCGACCTCGAGAGTGAGGCGATGATTCAAGACTCGCTCGCGCGCTTGACGAGAGGGCGGACGACGTTAATCGTCGCGCACCGCTTGTCTACAATCACGGACGCCGACAAAATCGTCGTCGTCGACAATGGACGAATCATGGAGACCGGGACGCATGAAGAATTGATGCGTCGACGGGGTGCCTACTACGACCTGTATATGATTCAAGACTTAGCTGTCGTCGAATAAGGCTTCGAGTTCTAAACTCGAAGTCTGGCTGTTGACGAATCTATTCGTAAAAAGCGAATGGGTTCGTCTTTTTTTGTGTTCAACGAGCTTGATCTGTTCACCCCGACTCGGAATGGATGACGTACGATGTCGACGGTCGTTTCGGCCATCGTGGCGACAGAAAAAAATGGCCGCCAGACGGCGACCGTTTGTGTTGATCTTCCGACGGCGCCCCGACTCCGACAGGAACGCAATCCAACGGAGACCCAGCAGCGACGAAAGTCGCGATGCGGCTCCGGGATTGCCTGCGGAAAGCGTGGGCGCCGGAAGGACGAGCGATTCGATTGATGTTAGTCAACAAGCTGGCTTCGAGTTCTAAACTCGAAGTCTTTTTTTTGTTTTTCGTTCGTGCGAGACGGGAATGAGGTAACGACATGAAAAGGGGGACGATTCAATGATGAACGGGGAAGGATTGATTCAAGTTCGGCCGCTCAATGAAGGGATTGAATTAACGTGGTCACTCGAAGGGGAAGTACACGTCGTTCGAAATGGCACGGACGTTTACGAAGGAACCGAGCACCATTATGTGGACCTTGAAACAAAAGTCGGCGAACAAGTGGCCTATCAGTTGACGTTTGCGTCAGGGGAAGAGGCGTGCGTCTACACGGCGGCCGTCAACCCGAAAGACGACGTATATTGGAACCGACATTTGACCGCGGCTGTCGTAACCGATGCAGGCACCTACTTGCATTGGGATCCGATACCAGACGTGGAGTCGTATGCGATTTATCGCCAAGGGCGCCGCGTCGCGGAAGTGAGCGGGTCCGGATATATCGATGATACACCGTTACACGAGCCGACGTTTTATGAAGTACGGGCATTGCGTCCGGTGAAACATTCCCGCAAGCCCGGTACGCAGTTGATTGATTTTGTCGGGAAGGCGATGACGCTCGGGAAAGAACATACGCTCTCGACGAGACGGGATAGCGAGCTGTATGTCATGTACTTTATGGTCAGTCCGTCGACTCCGGAAACCATAGAAGTGAGCGACGTGCAGTTACGTGTCCAGCCGTTCATAAAACCGCCAATTTTAAAGAATCCGAACGTGTTCTCCCCGCATCCTTACTTTGAGGGGGATGGTCGCTCATACAATGTTTACGCTGAAGATTATCGAACGCGAACCGAAGTCATGGTCGAACAGTTGCGTGACGTGCCATTCGTCTCGATTAAGAAAGATGCGAACGTGACGAGAGGCTATACGAAACATCATAAATTGACGGGAGAAGACGTGGCTTCCGTCGATCAAGTCTATTTAGAAGATGTCTCCATCGAGCCCGGAGAAGTGACGTATCGTCTTAAACATTCAGTCGGCAATCCGCTCGTGATTGCACCGGACATTAAGTATACGATTGTCGCACATCTGAAAAATCGACCGACGTTCAAGTTGTCTGGTGAGCATACACAGTCTCCCCACCATGAGATTTATCTTCGCATGGGAGAGGCGCCGTGGATCACCATTCACCGAGCCGACGATTTGGGCGTCAGCTTTATGGCTCAGCCTTTACCGTACTGTCACTGGACATACCTCACGTGTATGCAATAAGAAAACCCGCCACCTTCAAGAGGTTGGCGGGTTTGTCTGTTGATCGAGGAACCGACTCCGTTCTTCTGGTGTCGGAAGTTTACACGTCTCTTTCATTCCGAACCATTTGTAGCGATTTTTGGCAATGACGTCGTATCCGAAATCGCGAAGCGGTCTCGGTACGATACGGATGAGCCCGAGCCAACGCCATCCCCCATCCAACCCTTCTGCAATCCGGATGGCCGCATCTGACTTGAGATAAGGGACACCATCTTTCAAAAGCACGATACTATCGATGGCTTCTGGAATCCGGTGCCGGGTCCGTAACGCTTTTCCGGCTTCGCCTTGAAGCGATGCAAAATGAAAGTGACCTTTCGTGTCACGATTCAGAATGAATTGGACACTCGCATCACAAAAATTGCAGTCCCCGTCGAACAATACGATTGCTGGCATAAACATCGCCTCCTTCACTCTTCGTAGTTACCGCTCAAGCAAAAGGTTAAACGTCATGCCGCCAGTTGTCGGGTCGACGCCATCTTGTAGAGAGACAAGTAATACAAATATCCTCCAAGCGCGCCGAAAGCGAAGATGTAGCCGCTCATGAAGACCGGTCCGATGAACGCACCGACGACGATGCCGGCAGCGGCCACGAGTTTGGCCCCGTGGAACGTCAATCCGCCGAACGCCAAATATGAGGCCCGCCGTTCCGGGTCGAGCAAATCGACTTGCTTCACTTGGCGAATAGGAGAATAAAGGAGTTCCCCGACCGTGAAGACGACGGCGAGGACGGCCAAGACGAAAAATGAGCTCATTGACGTGATTGCCGCGAATGCGGTGACGTATAACGCGAGACCGATAAAGAACACGTGTTTCTCGCGGAAACGTTTGACGAAGGCGGTGACGGCGAACGTGATTGCGACGACGAGGAGCGTGTTCTCGAGTTGCATGAACGCCATCATCCGCACCCCGTCAAATGGGACACCGACAATCGTTCGTTCTTGAAACGTCTCGGCGAGGTGAACACCGATATAGTTCGCCATATGGAACTCGGTCGAGAAGACGAGCATGCTGCCGAGGACAAACAGCATCCAACGCCGGTCGGCGAGGGCGATCCGGTAGTTCGTGATGACTCCGACGATCGGGTTCGCCGGTGTGGCGCGGTTACCGGTATACGAATCGACGAGATACCGCTGCAGGACGAGTGTCGTGATGAGTAAGACGAGCGTCATCCCGACGAATAAGGCGAAGCGATGATCGCGATAGAACAACCCGCCGAGCATGACCCCGCCTGCGATGGCCAAGTTGACAAGCCAGTAGTCATACACGTAAATCGCTTTTCGATTCGATTCTTCCATCGAGTCGATAACGATCGCCTCGAGCGCCGGATAGTTCAATCCGTTTGAAATCGCATGACCGAAGTAAAGGACGGCGACGGCGAGTGCCCAGTTGTTCGAGGGGTGAATCGCGACCGTCATGCCGATGAAGCATAAAATTTGAACGACTTGCCCGATTTGCAAGACGTGTTTTCGATTGAACCGGTCCGAGAAGTACCCACCGAACAAGCCGGTGACGTACCCGACGATGACAAAAGATGTCATGATGATCCCGGCGGCGATTTTGCCGAGTTCTGCTGAAAAGTATAAAGCCATGAAGGGGAAGATAGCCGAACCGACGATGCGGATAAAAAAGCCGCAGACGAGCCGGAGTCGGACGTTTGTAGGAAAATCTTTAAATTTCATGTGAGCACCTCCTTGCACCTACTTTAAACGTGGACTACACTTGGAAAAAAGAGACAAATAAAGTGGAGATGTCCACTTTTAAGGGGGAGTCCGATGAATCCGAAGCTTGTTTCCATCTATCGCTATGCCATCGAGCGGGACCGAGAGGACGTGACGTTACGCGAAGCGGTCAACGCCACGGGGTATAGTGAAAAACAAATCAAGCGAGACGTGAACGTGTGGGCGCAGTCCGGATGGGTCGAGTATCGCCCGGGCCGGGGCAGGGGGCACGAGTCCGTCATTCAGTTCGCGCCGTCGTTTAATCAGGTGTTGACGACTTGGGTAGATACGACGTTCGCCCGCATCACGATGGCCGAGGCGGCAAAATGGCTAGAGTGGGAATGGCCGCCGCTGTTGCGAGAGAAAATCCAGGCTCACATCTGGGGGCGATTCGGCTTCGAACAGACGGAAGAGGATCGTTTCATCTTCCCGCGAACGAGAGCGCTCGCCTCGCTCGACCCGCTCGATATCCACATCGCGATGGAGGCGTCGCTCGCCCGCCACCTGTTCGACCGGTTGTTCGAATGGGACGGGAATGTCATCCGACCATCGCTCGCCCATCATATAGAAGCAACACGTTTCGGTTTTCGCTTATATATCCGAAAAGGGGTACTGTTCCATAACGGGATGTCGCTCTCGGCGAATGAGATCGTCTACTCGCTCAACCGATTGTTGCGATACGGGAAACAACGGTGGCTGTTCGCGCCAATCGAGCGAGTCGATTCACCGGCTCCTTTTATCGTCGACATCTATACATCTGCGCACGGTGGTTACATCGAGCGGCTCTTAGCGCAGACGCCCGCCTCGATTTCGTATAAAGGGTTTGAGGGGACGGTCGGGACAGGGCCGTTCAAACTCGAACGTGTGTCCGAAGACGTCACGCGTTTCCAAGCGTTCGAACGGGGCTTGCGTCCGCGGCCGTCGTTGGATGTCGTCGAGTTCGTGACGTTCTCGGAGGCGGACCACGCCGAATGGAGCATGCGAGACGACCATCGCCTCGTGAAATGGGTCGCCGAAGCTGGGGCGCGTTACGCCGTCTTCAACATGAGGCATTCTTGGTTGAAGGACGCCCCGGACGTTCGGCGAGCGATTCTCCGTACCATCGACAAAACGGCACTCGTCGCATTAGGCGGAGAGCGGCATCAAGTCGCCCATGGCTTTTTCCCAGAAGCGAGTCAAGAAGTGAAGCGAGAAGCGGAAGACCGCATCGATGTGCGTCCGATCCGTCTCTTGCATTTGCCTTACGCGACGGCGACGGAAGACGCCAACTTGATTGCACAACAATTGACGTTTGCGGGTTTCACCGTGGAGACAGAAGTGTATACGTTGTCCGTCTTGTTCGAGGAAGAGACGCTCCGGCGCGCCGACATCATCCTTTGTGGCGAGATGATGAATGAAGACCGCGACTTGGCGTTTCTGGCGTTCATGACGAGCGAGTTATCGCTTGTCGGGAAGTTGCTCGGTGAAGACGCGACGCTTCGGACGATGATGGACCGATATCATCAAGTCGATTTGGACGTCTGGCCGCACCTTCATCGTGAAGTCGAACGTTACGTGACCGAGCAAGCGTACGTCGTCCCGCTTTATCATGTGGCCCGCGAACGACGATTCCCGAGTTTCCTCGGCGATGTGCCGATCGACATCTATGGTCATCCGCGCTACGAGCAGCTTTGGATTCGACCATCGCTATAAAGAAACGGAGATGCCGCGGCATCTCCGTTTCTTTATAGTTCGGCGAACGCGCGGTTGACCGCGGCGATCGTCTCGTCGATATCTTGTTCCGTATGTTCTGTCGTCAAGAACCAGGCCTCGTATTTCGAAGGGGCCAGGTTGACGCCATTCTCGAGCATGAGCTTGAAGAAACGGCCGAACACTTCGCCGTCCGACTTTTCGGCACCGTCATAGTCGGTGACGATTTCGTCTGTGAAGTAGACCGTGAGCGCCCCTTTCAAGCGGTTGAGGGTGATCGTCACACCGTGTGTGTTTGCCGCCTCGCGAATTCCGGCCTCGAGCCGGGCGCCGAGGGCGTCGAGTTTCTCATAGACGCCCGGCTGTTCCAACACTTCAAGGCAGGCGATCCCGGTCGCCATCGAAGCAGGGTTTCCGGCCATCGTCCCGGCTTGGTACGCAGGGCCGAGCGGCGCGACGGTCTCCATGATTTCAGCTTTCCCGCCATAAGCACCGATTGGCAATCCGCCACCGATCACTTTTCCGAGTGCCGTCATGTCTGGCTCAATGCCGTACACTTGTTGCGCGCTACCGTATGTGAAGCGGAACGCCGTGATGACCTCATCATAGATGACGAGGGCGCCATGTTCATGGGTGATGTCGTTGACGGCTTGGAGGAAACCTGGTTTTGGTTCTACGATGCCGAAGTTCCCGACGATCGGCTCGACGAGGACGCAAGCGACTTGTTCGCCCCATTCGTTCATCATGTTACGGAACGCCTCGACGTCATTGAACGGGACGGTGATGACTTCTTTGGCGGTCGCACGTGTGACACCGGCAGAATCTGGTGAGCCGAGTGTCGCCGGACCGCTTCCTGCGGCGATGAGCATCAAGTCTGAGTGGCCATGGTAGCAACCGCTGAACTTGACGACGAGTTCGCGTCCGGTGTAGGCACGGGAAACCCGGATCGTCGTCATGACGGCTTCCGTCCCGGAGTTGGTGAACCGGACTTTATCCATCGATGGGATGGCAGCTTTCAATTTCTTCGCAAAATCGACTTCAAGGGCGTGGGGTGTCCCGTAAAGCAGTCCTTTTGACGACGCCTCCATCAAGGCGCGATGAATGTGCGGGTGGGCGTGACCGGTGATGATTGGACCGTAAGCCGCTAAATAGTCGATATAGCGATTGCCATCCACATCATAAAAATATGCCCCTTCCCCGCGCTCCATATAGACGGGAGCGCCGCCGCCAATGGCCTTAAACGAGCGTGAAGGACTGTTGACGCCACCGACGATGTGGGTCTGTGCCTCTTCGTACAAGACGTCTGACTGTTTCCGGGTAGATGATGTTGACATATGTATTGCCTCCTTTTACAAATTCGCACTTATTGTATCATAGCCGTCAACCGCTTAAGCTCGACGTTTGACGACTGCTTTAGAAATCAGTACACTATTTATAAAGATTACTATGTAAGAAATAGGTTAATTCTAACTAACATTTCGCATGAATTCTAATAGAAGAAATGAGGGATTGACGTGGGAAGCGAGATGCTTGACCATGCTGTTCAGTCGCTCCGAGAACATGGAGTCAGAATGACGCCTCAGCGCCAGGCCATTTTGGAGTACCTCGTCACGGAGCACAGTCATCCGACGGCGGATGATATTTACAAGGCGCTATCGGGACGTTTTCCGAACATGAGTGTCGCCACGGTATATAATAACTTGCGCGTCTTCAAAGAGATTGGACTCGTTCAAGAAATGAACTATGGAGATGCCTCGAGCCGATTTGATTTCGTCACTTCGCGTCACTATCACATTATCTGTGATACGTGCGGAAAAGTCGTCGACTTCAACTACCCGGTACTCGATGAGATTGAAGCGGTCGCTTCTCAGTTGACCGGCTTCAAAGTCGATCGTCACCGTCTTGAAGTGTACGGGACATGTCCGACGTGCCAGGCTGAACAAACGCATACACATTAAAAAACACATCCGACACGCGGATGTGTTTTTTAATCGTGTTGCCCGGATTGGCGTTTGTTATACTTTTCGTCAAACTCTTTTCCTTCTAATGAGCGATCAATCGTCAATGGCTCGTCGCAATGCATACATAAATCGACGCGGCCGAGCATCTTTGTCTCTCTCTCACAATTCGGGCACGTGACGATGATTGCTTTCGTCGATGCCATTCCGATGATGAAGTAAAGGGCAGAACTCGATAACACCATCAAGAAACCGAGTAACATGAAAATAATCATCAGCCACGTGATGTTCTTCGCGAGCAACCCGAGGTACATGACACCGATTCCGCCGAAGATGAGCAATAGCGCGACGTTCCGAGCTCGGTTGATTTTATTCCCCCGTTTTTTCATTCCACAATCCCTCCATGTCTGCCTTTACTATATCTTATCTATCGAGCGGTGAGAAGTTCGTGCGTTCAATGGCAGGAGAATTTTATAAACAAGGCGAATCAATTTCGTAGCAGAGTAGATACTTGTGTGGACGAAGTGTTCACAATGAGAAAGAAGGGGTCAAGGTGACGATGGAATACGCCACACGAACGATTTATTCAGAATATGCAGCCTTGAAAACAACGCTCGGGATTATCGAGGTGAAGAAAAAGCGACCGAGAGATCCGTTGACTGATCAATCGGATCGGCTGTTGATTGTTATCGAGGCGAAAGACGATCCGTTTTGGACGGTGAAACACTATCAAATCGGGCAAGAAAAAATTGTCCTTCACGTTGTGAGCGATTCGATGATGGATCGCTGGATTGTCTTGAATGAAAATCGACGTGCCATTCATTGGATAGAGGACGGTATGGTGTTATTTGAGAGAAATGAATTCTTACTAGAACTTCGGCAGCGATTGCGCAACTTCTCAAATGAAGAACAACGTCTCCAACTCTCGCTTGCGTTCGCGAAACTGCTCAGACGGTTCGAAGACGGCCGCAGTTTGTTTTTACAAGGAGAATATCAAGACGCATTCACGCAAATCCATCATGCCTTGACGCACTTGGCGCGGTTGTCGATTTTAGAGGCCGGCATTCATCCGGAGATTATCTTATGGAAACAAGTCCGAAAATTAGATTTAGAAGTGTATAAGCTACACGAAGAGCTTGTGAGCGGGGGCGAAGAGCTCGAACAGCGCATTCATCTCGTTATCATTGGGATGGAGCACTTGATTCAATCGAAAGTGTTGCCGGGAACACTGTTGTTGCTTCAAGTCATGCAACGACAAGAAGAACCATGGTCATTCTCAGAACTAATGGAACACCCGGACTTGCAAGAGTTACGTGTCGATTTAGGGAGCATCATTAGTTTCCTTGTCCGGAAAGGCTATGTCCGGGCAGTTGCGCGTCCGACGAAGGGCGTCGGGGTTGAAGCAATCGCGTATGAAATTTCTTAAGAATAGAATGAGAATGGGGATTGTATGATTGATGAAAGTGATAAAGTTTCTATTAAGTAGTGTATCCATCATCGTTGCGACTGTTTTTTTAACTTTCGTGGTCGCGATATTTACTATGGGAGACCCGATTGCGGGAGGGCGTCCAATCATATGGACGCTTTGGTTTGTCGCCGCACTGGCGATTGTGATCATTGCGCTATATGATTTCTCAAAACTCTCCAAACAAAACTTAAAACGCGTCGGCTTGGTTGGAACGGTCATCGCGGTCGTCTTGTTCGCATCCGTCAAAGGCTATTATGTATATACGGCGGGGCTGCGAATTGAAGAGCGGGGCGTGGAGCTACAAGACTACCGTCCATTTAAACCGGAATCCAATTTAGCAAAACTGGATGCGCCGGCTTCCTTTAAGGTCGAGGAAGAACTACCTCGTCTCGATGGGGCGACAGCGCTCTACCCACTCTATGCTTCTTTTGTCGAGGCGACCTATCCACAAGGAGACTATGACCCGTACGATATCGAGTGGGGGAACAGTGCGGTCGTCTCAACGACAACGGGTGAAGCGTATGAACGATTGATTAATGGGAAAACGGATATCATTTTTGTCGCCGGCCCTTCAGATCAACAAATCGCCGCAGCGGAACGAAAAGGTGTCGCGTTCAACATGACACCAATTGGACGTGAGGCGTTCATCTTCTTTGTCCATGAAGACAATCCGGTCGACTCACTTGAATTAGAAGAGATTCAGCAAATCTATTCAGGGGATATTCGGAATTGGCAAGAAGTCGGTGGTAAGAATGACTCGATTCGTGCGTTTCAGCGGCCGGAAGGAAGCGGAAGTCAGACTGCTTTGCAGCGAATGATGGGTGAACGGAAATTGATGGACGCCCCGGTCGAGGATGTCCCGGAAGGTATGGGTGGCATCATCGAACAGACGGCCGCTTACCAAAACCATAAAAATGCGATTGGCTTCTCTTTCCGCTTCTATGCGACCGAGATGATTGAAGACCATGACATTAAACTGGTTCAAGTGAATGGTGTGGCTCCGACGGTTGAAACGATTGCCGATGGGACGTATCCGATTACGTCGGAGTTTTATGCGATCACGACTGAGGATCGTTATGAAGAGTTCAAGCCTTTCCTAGACTGGATGGGTTCGGAAGAAGGGCAGACGCTCGTAGAGAGAACAGGGTATGTTCCACTCGCTAAAGACTAATGGGTTGGGCCTCGAGAGACGAGGCTCAACTTTTTTTATTTATTTATGAATTTTCTATTGACGATGTGGGAATTAGAGATTATAGTTATAAACGTTGTCACGGCAAAAGATTATTTCAGAAAAACAATTTGTGAAAAAAGTTGTTGACTGGGAGAACGACGACGTGATAGATTAATAAAGTCGCCAAGCGCGACAGACGAACTTTGAAAACTGAACGATG